>CAZALD010000011.1:0-110581 GCA_964486185.1 uncultured Saprospiraceae bacterium | reverse complement strand
TACATTGTTAATTGTACATTGTTAATTGTACATTGTTAATTGTACATTGTTAATTATTAATTACTCCTCTCCCTTCTGGATTGTTGCATTGGATTGGTTCCACTACCACCACCACCTCGTCTTCTGCGTTGTTCGCCCTGGCTTTTAAATAGCTCGAAGCGGGAAGCGGGCGGCATGGTATTCCAGTAATTATTGCTTACATCGATGTCGGAAGTTTCTTTTAAAGGATCAAGTACTATGGATTGTACTTCCTTATTGCGAATAAATGTTTTGGTTACCTGATGTTCATTTTTTCGCCAGATTTGCTCGTTGAGACGCTCGTCTTCATATGTGCCATCTGTATAATTCCATCGCAACAATATTGGCATGAGCATTCCTCCTTTATTGGAAAAATAGACTTCATACAAATAGGTACTGTCTCCTCCTTTTTGTAATTCTTCTGGAGCTGGTTCAGGATTATACCTCACTTTAGATTTGCCATTATTTTTATTGTGGTAATAATAAAAATCGCGAAGGGTGGTATCCTGATCGACTAAAAATTGCATGCCGGAAATTCTGTTTCTGTATTTTGTTACAGACTCTGTTGGATCCTGAGATTGGGTATAATAGGTCACAGGTATTCGTGCTACAGGGATATCCGTCATTCTGATTTGAACACTATCTATGGAAATATCGACAGGCTCAATATCATAAAACCAGGCTCGCCAAAACCAATCCAGATCTACACCGGAGGCATCTTCCATGGTGCGGAAAAAATCGGCCGGTGTTGGATGACGATATGCCCATCTCCGGGAATATTCCTTTAATCCATAATCAAATAATTCTCTTCCCATGATAGTTTCCCTGAGAATGTTTAATCCTGCGGCTGCTTTGGCATAGGCATTCATTCCAAAATGCACCAGGTTCTCACTATTTGTCATAATAGGTTCGAGTTGTTCCTTGGGAAGTCGCATATAATCTGCAATGCGCGAAGCAGAACCTCTGTCTGTGGGGTAATCATTGTCAAATTCTTCCTGGGTTAGAAACTGGACAAAAGTATTTAGACCTTCATCCATCCAGGTCCATTGACGTTCATCGCTATTGATAATCATCGGAAAAAAATTATGACCTACTTCATGAATTATTACACCAAGCATTCCATTTTTAGATCCTTCAGAATACGTTCCGTCTTTTTCTGTCCGGCCGAAATTGAAACAGATCATTGGGTATTCCATTCCGCTGGCCGCTTCTACAGAAATGGCAACAGGATATTCATAGGGAATGGTGTATTTGGAATAGGTCTTAATAGTATGCGCCACGACTTTTGTAGAATAAGGTCTCCACAAGGCATAGGCTTCCTTTGCATAAAAACTCATGCACATGATTTTCCTTCCTTCTACTTCAAGCGGCATTGCATCCCAGATAAATTTTCTCGAGCTACCCCAGGCAAAATCCCGCACATTCTTTGCTTTGAATTTCCAGGTCTTTGTTCCGGGCGATTTATTTTTTTCAGCAAATTTTGCTTCATCCAGCGTCACAATTTCAACAACATCCTTACTGGTTTGTGCTTGCTCCCACCGCGCCAGTTGTGAGGGTGTCAATACGTCTTTATAATTCTGACATTCTCCGGTTGAAGCAATGACATGGTCTGCCGGCACTGTCATTTCTACCTCAAAATTGCCAAAAGCCAGGGCAAACTCACCCCGACCTGTAAATTGTTTGTGCTGCCAACCCTGAAAATCGGAATACACACACATCCGGGGATACCATTGTGACATGGTAAATAAATGATTGCCGTCTTCAGCAAAATATTCCAAACCACCCCGTCCGCCAATACTCATCCGGTCTGGAATTTTATAATTCCATTTGATAAAAAATTTTACTTTTTTACCAGGTTTAAGAACCTGAGGCAAATCAATTCGCATCATGGTCTGATTAATAGTATAAGGAAGAGCCCTGCCTTTTTCGTCCAGAACTTCTTCGATATTGACGCCATGACCCATCAGTTTTAAGCGGTTATCCAGGGAGACCAAATCATTTTCAGAAATTTTTTCTCCAGTTTTACTTTCACTCGAAGCATAATTACTGGGTACCGTAGGATCGTGTTCATTTTCATCCAACTGCAGCCATAAAAAAGACAGAGGATCTCTGGAGTTGTTATGATATACTATCCATTCTGTGCCGTGAAGTCGGAGGTTGGTTTCATCCAGCCGGGCTTTAATCTGGTAATCGGCCTGCATCTGCCAGTAGTCATGGCCAGGAGCACCTGAGGCTGTCCGATAGGTGTTAGGACTGGGTAAAATCGTACCCAGTTGCTCGAATTTATTCCCGTGATTTGAATTAGGGTTATTCCTGATGTTTTGAGCTACAAGAGGGCTTGATAATAAGATAACTAAGGATAAATAACTAAATTTCAGCATATTCAGAAAAATGTAAGGAGTCGATTTACAAACATATATACGGATAACAACAAAATTACGAAAGTTATCGTACTTGCAAAGAATTTTTGATAATCTGGCAGATATTTTTGTAAAATAACATTCGCAATGAGCACTGCTGCCAGGATAATCAATTGACCGGCTTCCAGACCCAGATTAAAACTGAGCAAAGGGAATAAAAGATTATCTTCCCGACTCAGCATGGATTTTAATAAATAGGAAAACCCCAAACCGTGAATACAACCGAAGACCAATGCGATAGCATATCTTGATTGCCAGTTCAGGGTAGATTTTTTAAGATCTTTTAAATTCAGGAGGCAGGAAATGATAATCGTAAGGGCTATACAAAGCTCAACAAGTGCTTGATCGATTTTGACAATGTCTAAAGTACACAAAGCAAGCGTCAATGAATGGCCAAGGGTAAATGCCGTAACCAGAAGTACCAGTTTTTTAAGATGGTTTAGATTAAATAAAATGCTCAATACAATGATGTATAAAATATGATCATACCCGTTTATGTCCAGGATATGTTCAATGCCGGTACTAAACCATAATTGAAAATCAGACATTCTGTTTATTTTTACGAAATGCAAAACTATCAAAATAATGCACTGAAATGGGTACACGGTTTGATTTTAGCTTTTTTTGTAATTCTATTCTGGGCTTTTACTCATCCCTTTTATCTGAGTGTAACAGAAATAAACTATAATCCGGATTCCAAAAGAATCGAACTCAGTGTCCGGATGTTTACAGATGATTTTGAAAATGCCCTCCGGGCTCAATACAAACAATCCATCGATCTGATCAATCCGAGGGACATCAATCAAATGAATCAATTCGTTAGGGAATATATTGGAAAAAATTTAGAAATCATTGCCGATGGAAAACCAGTTCCGGTAAAATTTCTCGGCTATGAAAAAGACCAGGATGTGATCTGGTCCTATTTTGAAAGTGATGAAATTTCCAAACCCTCCCACTACAAAATCATCAATACTCTATTGTATCAGCATATCGAATCACAATCCAATATCATTCACTGCAACAATGCAGGTCAGAAGAAAAGTTACAAATTAAACAATCCGGATAAGGTGGCTGAGTTTTTATTTTAGTGGAATGATTTGATCTATGGTTAGGATCCCTTTTTGTCTAATGCTCTACTTTTAAAAGCCTAATTTTTTGTTATAATTAAATCCCGCGCGGTCGCAAGTTGACATTAGACTTTTGGAAGAAAAGACATACACTCTTTATAAAACTAAAATTTGCAAAACCCTTTTTAATTTTTCACAAACTTCCGCGTAATCATTCTATGATTCTGAATTAATTGCACAAAATACACTCCGGGTTTCAGGTTTTGAATATTACTCTGATAGATAAATTTGTCGCCAAGTCTTTGAAGCTTCTCATCGACAATGGGCTTTCCTTCCATGGTATTTATTCTCAACTGAACGTCTTCCCTGCTTGATGTTTCGTATTCAATCTGTAGATCGTCGGTGACAGGATTGGGAATTATACTCAGGCGCATGGCTGAGACATGATCATCTGAAGCTACCGGACCGGCAATGACAAAATCATACTGAAATCCGGCACCAAAATCAGGATTAAATTGTCTGACTGGAATAAATACGTTATTTACTTTACGCAATAGTCGGACGCCCCCGTTTCCATTTCCGGGAAAAAACCAAAACGATAAACCATCATCAGATACATCATTTACCCAAAGAGTATAACAACCAGGAGGTAACAACAATTCGTCTCTGTAAATTGTATTGGCCATCATATTGCTTCGTTCCAAAACGATTTCGCCCATACGGTTAGTAATGCGATAATCATTATCAGCTGGCACATTATTGGTGCGAAATTCAAAAAACAAACTCACTGAATATGAATCCACCTTTTTAAATGGCGATTCCATCCGGTTATTTTCGATGTTTTGGTCAAGGGTTTGATTAGGTTCTGAAAGCTCTGCTTCAAAAACATAAAGGCTATCCGGACCGGGTGTCCAGAAATCATTTTTCGTAATGGGTAATTCTACAATTTCTGTTTTGGTGGGTTGTAAGCTTCCGCTCCAGCTGTATTCTTCTTTGATTCCGTTTTTAATACCATACCGAATTTTTAAACTATTCAAAATCTGTGATCCGGAATTGCGAATCAAAATGGTAGGTTTATTACAAGACGGATTGAGTCTTTCAAATTCTACGCGACCTGTACTGGGTTTTAAAATTTCTTCTATGGCGGCATCTACTGCATAATTCATAGGACCATAAGCAACCAATTGACTGGATACAAGATAATTGGCTGCATCAAGTTGTGGGGGTTCAACTCCATAATCTACGGTAATTTCTTTATTGCCGGGAATCAGATTGGAGATATCAAAACTATGCAGGTCTGTAGCAGCTCCCGGACACCAACCGGCACGATCAAAAATCCAGGTACCGCCCTGTGGATATATCGGATTATCTCCACATTCTTTCCAAACTGTAAATGGAAATTTTTTTGTAGCATTTCCATTAACTGTTACAAAATGATTTCGCTTTTCAAATTCACCGTTTTGTTCGTGACCGGTAACAGAAAAACGTAGTTTGTAATCTGTGGCAGTCTTATTTAATATTAACTTACGCGGCTCAAATCGGGTATTTTGTAATATTTCTCCAAACCCACCCCGTTGGAAAGGCCAAACATTAGAAATATCCAAAACCTGTCGTTCCGGAGTGCCTTTGATAAAGACAAATTTGAGATCGATCTCTTCCTGATTTTCTCCTCCCATTTCCATGGATAAGAGTTTTTTACCTTTTAACAAAGGTGTGAAGTCAGTGACATCAAAAACAAATGTTTTACCGTTTATGCCTAAATCCAGACCATTACCATACGGAGTCACCAAAGATATCAATTCATATTTAGCCGGTGTTTTTCTAAAATACTTCAAACTACTTACTTCTAGAAAGTCTTCGGGATCGATCAAAATATTTTCGGCGATGTTTCCATTTTCAAAATACACGTTATCAAATCCGGCAGCATAGACATAGAAAATAGAATCAATCACCAGGTCATTATTAACAACAGCATGTTGTATCACTTTGCGTGGACCCAAAGGCACTGAATCGAGAATTGCCATGTCTTCTACTTTGGTTCCTGAGTAAACTCCCTGTACAAAAGTAATATTAGGTCTTTCGGAGGATGCTTCAAAATTTAAAACCATTTTATCACCTCGCTCCTGATGACGTTTGAGGGCCACTGGTAGGTATAAATTTTCAGGATTCGGGGCTTTATCTTCTACGAGCGTGCCGTGGTTATCCTGCATGTCATAATAATATAACAAATTGGCGTATTGCGGATGCGTCGCATCAAGTGTATGATGTTTCCATTGATCAATCGTTGCAGAGTCCAATACTTTATTCCAGATACTTAATGCTCTCATTCGACCATAATAAGGACCATTGTAACTAAGAGGTGCGCCGATACTCAATTGTGAAATTTGAATAGGTTTTAATTTGATGGAACCACTTTGCCATAATACACCATTGCGGTAGATTTTCATTTCTCCGGTAAGTGCATTTTTAGTGAATGCCCAGTGAATCCATTGAGCTTCATAATCGTTTACCATGGCTGCTTTTTCTATTCTGTCATATCCACCATTTTCAAATCCACAATCAAAATAAATTCCTCCATTGCTCCAGGGCAGATGGATATTCAAAGCTCTTTGTCCGTTTTTATCAAGTCCTTCAATCAGGCTACCATTTGTTGGCTGATTATGTGCTGTACCATAAGACCAGAAACATACCGTCAATTCTGTTGAAATGGAATTGAGCTTACCACCTTCAGTTTTGATATTCAAACCATCCCAAACCAATGACTTTTCTTCACCGGAGCTTGCGATGGACTGCTTCGCATTACCTGTGTCATGAAATGAAAATTCAGGTCCCATCGCTTTTTGTAAATCCGTATAACTTAAATCGACAAGGATAGATGAAGTGCCATTCCATTGGAATGGCGTATAAAATTGAAAATGTTGGCTGCCCGATTTATTAAACTCGGTATCTTTAAAATAAACTTCTGTGAGTCCTTCAGTTTCCGGTGATTCGGGAGTGATGATGTTATTAGTGATCGATTTTAAGCGGATTCTGAAATGTGGGAGTGTACTACCCACAGCAGCCACATTCAGTCGCAAGCCCGTAATAGCACCTGCTGTTGCACCCGCTGCCAAAAGCTCCTGTGCTGTATACACATATTGACTGCGAAACGTTCCCTGGTCATTTTGTAGGCGTTTGGCAATCGTTCCGGTGCCAATGTTTCGTCTTTGTTCAGAAACAACAGAAGTATAACCCGAATTTTTTTGAATATATTTATAATAAGTATTAACAGGTTGTGTCGTAAAATAAAATTGCAATCCATTAAACCCGGAAATAACATAGGAACCAATACTCGCCTGGATACTATCCACACGACTGCTATCTGTTAAAAAGGTATTACAGCTATAATCCCATTCATAACATCCTACATTTCCGTTGCCAACCAAAGCACCATGACAACGCATATTGTAATACATCAGAATTTTTCGATAACTATCTCCGTTATCCGGAAATTCAAAGACACCTCGCCGGCTGTTGTTGTCACGGGTAAATGTTTGGACGGTTAGTGTATCCTGAGAAATTGCTTGAAATATGAATACTATAAAAACAAATGAACTGAGCAGGCTTTTCATAATTGATCTATAAATTTTTTTTGAAACACGCAGTGGCATCCAACAAGTTGCAATCTGCATTACGCTCTAAGATACAGAAATATTCATTTAGATGATTGTTTGCACCTTAAATCAAAGCTTTTATATTGGAATTTTAACAATGACTGTCAAGGCTCGAGTATATAGGCTAATTTAACAAAGCAGCTCTAAATATCCTTGCAACCGGTGGTTATAAAATTACGCTTCTGTCTGTAATTTTAAGTAATACGATAAAAAATGCATCCGGATTAAGTGATCAGACTTTCATCAAATTATTCAACAATGAAGTATTGGAAAATAGAATTTGAACTTTTTCTTGATTAGATTTTAATCAGTTTTATTTGTTTGTTCAATTCCTTTCCATCAGAAATCCGCGCGATATAAATACCGGCAGGTAATTTTTTACCAATAATGGCACTTGCGCTTCCGGGAGCCATATCTAGTTGTTCGACTATTATTCCGTTTAAGTCGGATATCTGAATTTGAATATTTCGGTCCAAAACCTGTTTAAAAATCACCGTAGTGATATCGGAAAACAGGGATGGATAAATTTGAATTCCAACATGATCTGCAGCTGTTTTTGTGCTTACCGGATTGCCTTCAGTAATTAGAAAAGCATCCAGACCAGCCTCTACCAGATGACCTGGATTGTCATCAGCGGTTTCTGCAATAAAATAAACAGAATCCAGATTATTTGTCAAACTGCGGATATTAAATTTTTCCTCTTTCCTCCAATCCGGGGCACTACTGGTAATCTGTCTTACGAGAAAAGTATCGCTACCTGAGACCAATTTAAAGCTCAGTTTATCATTGGGTGGTTGGTTTCCGCCACCGTTGACAAACCAATATTGATAATTGAGCAGGGGTTCGTTATAAGTACTTAAATCCATCACCGGGCTTGTAAGACGTGTATATCCACCATCGACATCGTCCACCGATGGATCTGTTGCACCGTTTCCGGTAACATAACACTCATCGCCATAATCTCCATCCACATCTTCTTCTGATTGTATAATATTTCCATTTGACATGGTACCTACAGGTTCTGCGCGTACCCAACGTCCGGCAGTTGCAGTACCTTTTTCAGTCCAGTTGAGATCAAATACAAAATCGTCCTGATAACCTTTTTCGATTAATATAGTAATCTCCGCACTGGGTGTCAGCGAATTATAAATTTCTCCTTTATGTATATAACCCCAGGTACCAACGATTAAATCATACGATTCAAGATCCTGAGGTACTGCCAAAGTAGTAATTCCGTCCGTGTCAGTTAGTCCTTCAATGGCGCGGCTTTTATTTTTTACCAAAACATGGGCATTTGAAATGGTGCTTAATGTGGATTTGTCTTTTACTATAAAGCGTTGAGTGACGGATTTGAGTTTTAATAATTTTACATTTTTTATGGTTACCACGCCATTTTCAAGTGTGACATCCAAATCCAACGGAATATATTCTGGATGGCGGAAAGAGACGGTATAAGTTCCTGCAACCGCATAACCTGTTTTGTATTCACCTTTTAAATTTGTTTGTTCATTATTGATTCTGGGAGCATTGATGGTTACAGAAACGCCAGACAATACTTCATTGGTAATACTGTCTCGTGCGGTTCCTTCCAAATAGCAAGCTCTGATATATTCTGGCTGAATCACAAAAAGTCCTCCTTCGATGTCTGAAGCTACAATGGTACCGCTTGGTAAATAAGGGCTCACACCCCAGCAACCATGGAAGCCAGATTGATTGCCAAAATACGTATCTACGGATCCTACTTCAATCAGATTATCGGGTTTATTGGCGTCGATTATTTTTACGCCATCGGTATAATACGCTGTGATTAAATAGCCATTGAGATATCGGGTATTGTGGGGGATTACGCCAGTGCCTTCTGTATCTTTTGGTCTCCACTGATCGATCAGTTTAATTTTACTGAAGTCAGAAACATCATAGGCTGCAACATATGCATCGCTGCGTTCATCTGTTGTAAATACATATTTAGCGTCATCAGAGATCCAGCTATTATGAGTAAAGGCATGAGGTGTCCTGATTGTCGCCATTTCAACGGGATTGGCTTTATCCCTGACATTCCAAATAGAGAGTAATCCATCCAGAATATCAGATGACCACATGGTATCATTGCGCATATACATATCGTGGCAATAGCGCTTGGTTTCAGCGCCCAGAAATTTAGGATTTTCGGGATCCTGGTTTACGTCAAAAAACAAAACGCCCTGCCAGGGACTACAGCCATTCAGGCATAAAATACCTTTTTCGTCGACAAATACCGTATGACAAGTGGTAATATCTGCAGTTTGGTTGTTTGCGGTAATATTAGCAGTCCAGAATTTGCTGGTAATTTTAGTTGGTGCATTTTCCATGTTGACTATGACCACGCCATCAGAGCGGCTATCTGTTACGGCGTAAATATGATTTTTATAAGCATACACTTCTCGCCAGGTGGTGTTGACACCATCCAAACGGGCTCTTTCGATGGGCTTAGTGGGATCTTCAAGACTATAAATAATTAAGGAAGTTTTGGTGCCGATGGCGGCATATTCGATGCCATTTTTATCTACATAATGCCAGATCCCACTACCTCCCTGAGGAGCCGGTACATGGGCTATGATTTTCATATTGAGATCGCCACTTTGTGAATATAAATGAAAGAAAGTCAATAAAAAAGCAAAAGTTAAACTGATATTTTTCATTAGTTGATTTTAAAATTCGGGCAAAATTAGAACATATATTAAGATTATTTCAATTTTAACGTAAATCACATAACTCATTTCGATTCCGAAACACCTGGAAACACTTGGGTACTTCCATTCAATGAATATCTTTGCGGTTTAAAATCAAGGATATGGGAGAAGTAATGATAAAATACGAACAGGATGTGTGTATCCTGACCATCAACAGGGAGCAATCGATGAATGCCCTGAATCATAATGTAATAGACGAATTATACAAGGCCATTGATGAGGTTCAGGAAAGAATATCTGATCTGAAAGGCTTGATTATAACCGGTTCCGGACCTAAATCTTTTGTGGCCGGTGCCGATATATCTGAATTTGTAGGATTAACGGTAAAATCCGGAATCGCCCTGGGACGAAAAGGTCAGATGTTGTTTTCTGAAATCGAAAAATTAACCATTCCGGTAATCGCGGCCGTCAATGGATTTGCACTGGGAGGTGGTTGCGAACTGGCCATGGCGTGTCATATCCGGGTTGCAGGCAGCAATGCCAAATTTGGCCAACCGGAAGTAAATCTGGGTTTAATTCCAGGTTATGGAGGCACACAACGATTAATTCATTACATAGGTAAAGGAAAAGCTATAGAAATGCTTATGACCGGTGACATGATATCTGCAGAAGAGGCTCATCGGCTTGGTTTGGTAAATCATGTGGTTGAACCCGGTAAGGAAATTGAAAAAGCAATGGAAATTATCAATAAAATTGCTACAAAAGCTCCGGTCGCTATTCAACGGATTATTAAAATCGTGAATTCCTATTTTGATTATGAATTGCCGGGTTATGAATCAGAGCTGGACTCATTTGGTGATTTAATGATTACAGACGATACCAAAGAAGGCGTAAATGCATTTTTAAACAAACGCAAACCCAAATTTACCGGTAAATAAGACTATGTACGCATACCACGAGGACAAATCCCGGTATTTTGAGATGCAATATCTCACGGCGAGAGATTTTATTATTCCCTTTTTGGAATCTGTCAGACCGCTCAAACCTCAGGATCGAATTCTCGAAATCGGTTGTGCAGAAGCCGGTGTCCTTAAAGCATTTTTGGAAAAAGATCTTTTTTGCTATGGCATCGATCTTAGTCCTGCTCGCATTGAAACCGCTAAAAAGTTTCATACCCATTATGTTGAAAGAAATCAGGTAAAATTCATTTCCAAAAATATTTATGACATTGATGTAATCCAGGATCTGGAAGGTCCTTTCGATATCATTGTATTAAAAGATGTCATCGAACATATACCTCATCAGGAAAAATTTATACCGGTTCTGAAAAATTATTTAAAACCAGGAGGTCTTATTTTTATGGGCTTTCCTCCCTGGCAAATGCCATTCGGAGGCCATCAGCAAATGTGTACATCCAAACTCTTAAGTAAACTGCCCTGGTTTCATCTTTTACCCAGATTTGCCTACAAACAATTATTAAAATGGGGTGGTCAAGATGAAATAACGCTAAATGAATTTATGGAAATAAAAGACACAGGGATCTCTATAGAGCGATTTGAATGCATTGTTGAAACCAGCGGATTTAAAATTGCCAAACGCAGATTGTATCTGACAAACCCTATCTATAAATATAAATTTAATCTCGAACCAAAAATCATCTTTAAAGTCTTTGCCAACATTCCTTTCTTCCGAAATTTTTATACCACAGCAGCGTATTATGCAATTAACAATTAACAATGAACAAAATGAACAATGCTTGCCTGCTGAAGGTAGGTACAGTTAACAATTATTAATTAATAATTGAAATTAATGTGTATAAATACTTGATCCGTAGCAATCTGCGAAATTTGTTGAATCAGTGTAATCTGTGTTTAACCACCGCAGAAAGTCTTAAATTTTTTAATATACATCTCCCAAAGATCCTTCTGTTCTTTTACCTCGTCGTCATCACAAAAATCAGTTACTTCGAGAATGGTCTCATTGGTGATATCTGTTTTGTAAATTCTGAATTGAAGAAATTCTTCGCCATCCCGGTCATTCCATAAATATTTTACCAACTCTTCCTCCAGGTCCATGACCAGAGTGGCCTCTTCGTGATCGCCTTCCCAATCAAAAATATATTTATCGCCGATATTATCGACGTGATCACAAAACCATCGAACCATACAGGTGGGTTGAGTAACAAACATGTAAAGTGTGGAGGGTGACGATTTGAAGATATAATCAACTTGAAATTGAACTCTTGCCATTAGATTTGTTTGTTCGTTATATGCAATTAAAATGCATAAAGCGGCAATATTAAAATTGTTTGAATATTTTTTTGTTAAATCCTGAACTTTTTTTATTCACAAAACATTTATTGCTGTGTTATAAATTATTGTTTTGTTGGCATTATTTTCGCACCCTGATAAGATTAGTATCTCAGTATTTTCTGTAAATCATTGAAGTTTAACTACTTATAAACCAATCTACATTTCATGAGGCAATTAAAAATCACCAAATCCATTACAAACAGAGAAAGTCAGTCTCTTGAAAAATATTTACAGGAAATTGGCAAAGTGGATTTGTTAACTCCCGAAGAAGAAGTAGAACTGGCCAAAAAAATTAAACAGGGAGATCAGTTATCCTTAGAAAGACTTACTAAAGCCAACCTTCGGTTTGTCGTTTCAGTAGCTAAACAATATCAAAATCAGGGATTATCTCTATCAGATCTCATTAATGAAGGAAACCTTGGATTGATAAAAGCTGCACAGCGTTTTGATGAAACCCGGGGGTTTAAATTTATTTCCTATGCTGTTTGGTGGATTCGTCAGTCTATTTTACAGGCCTTGGCTGAACAATCCAGAATTGTCAGACTGCCATTAAATAAAGTGGGTTCATTAAACAAAATAAACAGGGCCTTTTCAGAACTAGAGCAGGAATTTGAACGGGAGCCTTCTGCTGAAGAGCTGGCCTCACTTTTGGAGATTCCAACAGAAGAAGTCGAAACGACCATGGGCGTTGCCGCCAGACACGTATCCATGGACGCACCGTTTGTGGAAGGTGAAGATAATTCTTTGCTTGATGTATTGGAAAACAGCAGTACACCGGCCACTGACTCCAAACTGGAATTTAAAGATTCCCTGCGCCAGGAAATTGAACGCGCATTAGGCACTTTAACGGATCGGCAGGCTGATGTCATCAAATTGTATTTTGGAATCGGGGTAGAACATCCGGAATCTCTGGAAGACATCGGTGATAAATTTGGACTTACCCGCGAACGAGTTCGCCAGATTAAAGATAAAGCAATTAATAAATTGAGATCTGCTTCCAGATCCAAACTATTAAAGCAGTATTTGGGTTAAAATAATTGTGAATTTTAATAGCTTCTTTTGAGAGCACACAGGATTTTGTCACCTTTGTGAAAATTCTATTCTATGTCTGTGGTTGATCAAAATGCGCAAACCGATCTCGCATTAAAGGATTGGAGAGAAAAAGAAAAATCAGCACTCGAACTCAGCAAAATTGTCGGCGATCTGAGATTTGATCATTCTGTCGAATTGGTTTTGTTTCGTAAAGATCTTTACGATGTACGCCCCAGTCAAATTATCAGTGATCATATTTTTGCCAAAAACTATATTGACAAACCCCTGGAGCTCAATTTAAGCCTGGATATTGCAAGGGTAATTTCCAAAATGAAAAAATTGGCGCCATCCAAAATTGATATTGGCAAGTTAGCTTCGGAATGGGAAGATGAGTCTGCTCAGTTTGCCAGCCTCGATGATTTTATCCATCATAAGTTAATTTCCGGATTTCAGGATGACGTGCTTCAGTTTGAACCCAAAGACGTGGTACTCTATGGATTTGGCCGGATAGGCCGTCTGGTTGCCCGCAGACTGATCTCGTCTACAGGAAGCGGTGAGCAATTGCGTTTAAAAGCCATTGTCGTCAGAGCCGGCATGAAAGATCGTTATGAAGAAGTTCATAAACGACTGGCTTTGCTGGAATCTGATTCTATACACGGTAGTTTTCCGGGTGCCATAGAAATTACACCCGATGGTACAGAAGCCATCATCAATGGCAATCGCATCCGGATGATCTTTGCATCACACCCTTCAGAAATTAATTACGAAGACTATGGCATTCAGAATGCTTTATTAATTGATAATACAGGGATGTTTGATACCCGTGAAAAATTAAGTGTCCATTTCAGACCGGGCATTTCAGAAATAATACTCACCGCGCCAGGTAAAGACATTCCCAATATTGTTGTTGGCGTTAATCAATGGGAAGCTGATAATCAAAATGAAAATACATTTAGTGCAGCTTCCTGTACAACCAATGCAATAGTTCCGGTAATCCAGGTGATGGATAAAGCATTTGGAATCGAAAAAGGCCATCTGGAAACAGTGCATGCCTATACAAGTGATCAAAACTTACTCGATAATTTTCACCGGAAACCAAGAAGAGGTCGCGGTGCACCCATTAATATGGTCATTACAAGTACCGGTGCCGCAAGCGCCGTTTCAAAAGTATTGCCACATCTTAAAGGTAAATTAACCGGAAATGCCGTGCGGGTTCCGGTACCCAATGTTTCTCTTGCAATCTTAAATCTGACACTAGAAAAACCTTCGACCATAGAAGAAATACTCGGCAAATTGCGTCACGCCAGTTTATATGGCGAGCTGGTCGAGCAATTGCAATATTCAACATCAAATGAATATGTTTCAAGTAATGCCGTTGGTACAACCTGTTCTGCAGTCGTCGATGCACCCTCTACGATACTATCAGCCGACGGAAAAACAGTTACGATTTATGCCTGGTATGATAATGAATTTGGCTATACCTGCCAGGTAATACGCCTTGCCAAACATGTGTCTAAAGTCAGAAGGTTTGCTTACTATTAAGAGTGGATCGGCAAATAGAAACATATAAAAAATGGCAACCTTTTCTTTTGGGCTTTTGTGCTGTCTTAGGCCTTTGGGCCGGCCTCAATATGAAGCAAGTACAAAATCCGATTTCCAGAGAACCGGGTGAAGAATTACCCTATCTCGATCAATCTCAAAAAATAAAAGATGCTCTGTCTTTAATTCAATCCAAATATCTGGATTCCATTAATCCATCTGAAGCTACCGATCTCGTTTTATCGACGTATCTGGCCTATCTGGATCCGTATTCTGAATATATCCCGGTTGATCGGATGAGCCAATACACTAAACAGATTAATGGTAAAGGAAGTGGAATCGGTTTTACCTTGATACATATAGATACCACTTATTTGATTTCAAAAATAGAATCGAAAAGTCCTGCGTACATTGCCGGACTCAGGGTAGGGGATCAGTTGCTAAAAATAGATAGTCTGCGTCTCGATACATTAGTTTTCAACACCGATTCTTTACTCAACGAAATAGCTGAAAATCCAAATCAACATGTTCAGCTTACCTGGAAAAGTTTGGAAACACAGGAAACCCAGGATCAGATCATTCAAAAAGCAGAGTGGAATAAAAGTCCGGTTTGTTGCGCACACAGTCCGATACCCGGTGTATTATATGTCAAACTAGAACAGCTTTCCAAAGACAGTTACAGATTATTTATGCGTACACTGGAGCAATATTTTGAAACCCGGCATTATAAACATCTTATCGTCGATTTGCGGGATAATTCAGGAGGTCTGGTGCACGAAGCAGCATTTATCTTAAATCAGTTGATCGAAGAAAAAAACAGGCTGATGTTTAAAACAGCGGGGGGGAAAGTAAAGGAAAAGGAGTACCGATCTACCGGAAAACCTTTTTTTGAAATAGAAAAAATCGTCATTCTTGTGAATCAGCATACCGCTTCTGCGGCGGAACTCATCGCAGCCAGTTTACAGGATTTAGACAGAGCTGTTATCATTGGTGAACCTACTTTAGGAAAGTCCACGGTATTAGAACAGTTTAGCCTGGGTGATGGATCGGCTATTCGTCTTTCAGTGAGCCGTTTTATAACCTATTCCGGAAGATCTATTCAAAAAAATTACCCTTCTGATTCGTCTTTTGAATATCTGGCTAAACCGCACTGGAATCCGACATCCGAATTTTATTCTTTAAAAAAGAATAAACTGAGTTCTCATCAGGGCGTCATTCCCGATATTCACGCACAATCTTCCGGGTTGCCATTAGAAGAATTAAAATTGTATCAAAATCAAGCAGATTATTTTATAGGCAGGAATTACAAAAATTTAAAAAAGCTTATCGATGACCAGGCGGATCGAATCTTGAATGACCGAAGAGTCAATTTAATGATAAACACAGAGCTTTTAAGACTCTATCCTTCCAAAAAACAAATGGCATCCTATCAATCCGCTGAAATGGAATTCCGGTATGCTTTGGCCCGCTGGTTTTTTAGTGAAGATTTAGAAAAAAGAATGCGCTTGGAAAAAGATGAAGTTCTTCAAACTGGGATGGAAGTGTTGACAAAATAAAAACCAGTTTGTTTAACATGACTTTCAGGTCATACTGATACCATGACCCCTCTATAAGTCAGAGTATAAATTTATTGTGAAATTAAATCTATCCGGTATTAACTGCGGAAAAATATTAATTCACCATGGACATCATAACTTATGATAACACTGGGTTCTGATTCTGACCCATCGGATTGTCTGTGCCGCACTACATAATCTACAGAATCAATAATTTTTTTATGAATTTGCGAAAAAACTTTTGGATAAGGATGATTATGCAACTGAGCCGATATGGAAACAAGGGGCATTTGGATCTCAGATAATAACATTTTACAAAAAGGATCGCTGCAGACTCGTATGGCAATTGAACCATTGGAAGCGGGTATGGCCTTATCCAAGTTTTTTGCTTCCGGATAAATTACCGTCAGCGGTTGATGATGAAAGCTCATCAAAGTTTCAATACGTGGATGAATATGTTGGATATACGTTTTTAACATCTCAGTGGAATCGACAATCAACACCATAGGCTCTGAATGCGGCCGGTCAATTATTTCATAAATCCGCCTGACTGATTTTGGAAACGAAATCAGACAACCGATTCCCCAGATAGTATCTGTTGGATATAAGATAACCTTTCCTTCTTTTAATAATTGAACGACTTGCCTGGCTTCTTCTTCAAAAATGTGCATATCAGAAAATCGAAACGAATAAACAAGTGATTTGTAGCTTCTGGCTGAAAAACCTTATTAAATTTGCAAGGACTGGTTAATTAGCCTTAGAATTCCAGAAACCAGCCTAAAATCATAACCAAAGAACGAAAAATTTCGTTATTACGTGTATATTTTGATTATGCTGAAATTTATTACCTCATTTTTTCTGTGCTTATTTGTAGTTTTTATAAGTGATGTTAATGCCAAACATATCATTGGCGGTGATATGTATTATCAGTGCATTACCGTAGATACCCTAAGAAAACTGGTTAGTTTCAGAGTGACTCTAAAAATGTACCGGGATTGTTACAATCTGGAGGGGGCTCCTTATGATGAATCAGCCAAAATGGGGATTTTCGAGAAATTGCCAAATGGTCAATACCGGTTTGTAAATGACATCAATGTGGCATTGACCAGACCTATAATAAACATTGATCCTGCTGCCAGTAATCCCTGTTTAATAGTACCTTCCGGAGTCTGTGTTCAGGAAGGACGCTACGAGTTTTCTACCGGATTTTTACCGATGCTTTCAAATTCATATTACATCGTATACCAACGTTGTTGCCGCAATGAGACAATCACAAATATTGATTTGCCAGGTATGGCCGGCGCGGCATTTACCATTGAAATCACACCTGAAGCGCAACGACTTTGCAATAATAGCCCGGTTTTTAAAAATTTTCCACCTGTTGTAATTTGTGTTGATAATCCCATTGTTTTTGACCATTCTGTCACAGATGCGGAAGGCGATAGCGTAGTTTATGAATTTTGTTCCCCACTGACAGCTGGTGGTCAGGATGTTAGTCCCGGAGGCAGGGAAACGTGCATAGGTGTCATGCCAAATCCAAGACTTTGTTTTCCTCCATTTCTTCCGGTTAATTTTAAAAGTCCAAATTATTCTACAATTCAACCCATGGCAGGAAATCCGGTAATTTCAATCAACCCGGTTACCGGGCAGATCAGCGGAACACCTGAAATCCAGGGTCAGTTTGTGGTCGGGGTTTGTATCAAAGAATTCAGAAAAGGCATATTGTTGACCGAAACCCGGCGTGATTTTCAATTTAATGTAGCCTATTGTGAACCAAAAGTTTTTGCAAAACTTCAGGCCGATTCAGTTTTACAAGGTGTCGGTTTTATCATTAACTCCTGCGGTAACAATACGGTAAATTTTGCGAATCTGAGTACAGATGAGCAGTTTATAAGCAGTTATAAATGGTTATTCAACATTCAGGGAAAAGACACCGTGATCGAAACGAAAAATACACGAATTACATTTCCGGGAATGGGTACTTATACGGGTAAAATGATTTTAAATGAAGGGACTTCTTGTTCTGATTCTACCGATATCCAAATCAATATTTTTCCGGGTTTAAATGCTGATTTCAGTTTTAGTTATGATACTTGTCTGGCTGGTCCGGTACAATTTACAGATTTATCGACCTCAGGTAGCGGGACACTGACTAACTGGAATTGGAACTTTGCCAATGCCGGAAATTCTACTCTTACGAATCCCGGTTTCTTATTTAATACTCCCGGTAATAAACAGGTAGATCTTCAGATTACAGATATCAATAAATGTAAGGATAATGTCAGTAAAACCCTGGTTTATTATCCGGTACCACCATTAATCATAGTAGATCCGGGCAATGTACAAGGCTGTACACCATTGAAAGTTTGTTTTAATAATTTATCCATACCGATCGATACGACGTATACGATTCATTGGGATTTTGGCGATGGAAATAGCGGCAAACAAATTTCACCCTGTCACAATTATACAGAAGAGGGATTGTTTTCAGTAAAATTGGAAATCACCTCTCCAATTGGTTGTTATACAGAAAAATTGTATCCATCATTGATAAATACCAGAAAATCGCCGGAAGCTTCTTTTGAGTATGCTCCTGACGAATTGACCAGTCTTCAGCCATCTTCAACTTTTGAAGATCATTCAACATTTGCAAATACCCGGGAATGGATTTTTAATGATCAGGACCGTTATTTTCTTCCCAGACTGGATTATACTTTTTTGGATACCGGCTTACAAAAGATCATTCTCATCGCCATCAGTAATAATGGTTGTCGGGATACATTAATCAAATATATCGATGTGGAGCCCCGAGTTACCTATTACATGCCCAATGCATTTACCCCAAACGGTGATTCGCAAAACGATGTATTTAAAGGCAATGGAATTGTAAAAAACATGAAATTTTTTGAAATGACGATCTGGGATCGCTGGGGTATGCTACTTTTTAAAACGAACGATCCAAATCAGGGATGGAACGGAAGCGTAAATAATACCGGGGTCAGTTTACCCAATGGCGTCTATGTATTTAAAGTAAGTTATATTAGCCCAAGAGATAAGTTATTGGAAATCAATGGATTTGCGACTTTGATCCGCTAATCCTGAGTATTTTTATAAACTGCTTAATTATTTCGTTGCAACGTATTATCTTTGCAACTCTTTTTAAGAGACCTAAATTTTTTTGCCATGGAATTGATGAAATACGTAGAAAACCAGTTAATGGATACCAGCAGAATTCCTGCCTTTTCACCCGGAGATACAATTGTTATTAGTTATAAAATTATTGAGGGTAACAAAGAGC
This sequence comes from uncultured Saprospiraceae bacterium, assembly GCA_964486185.1. Lineage (GTDB taxonomy): Bacteria > Bacteroidota > Bacteroidia > Chitinophagales > Saprospiraceae > Vicinibacter. The sequence continues at coordinate 91,017 of CAZALD010000011.1, read as the reverse complement.
GTATTCAGGATTTTCGCGGCGACGTGATCAATATTCGGGGCGAAGGAAAAAATAAAACATTTACGGTCCGTAAAGTATCGAGTGGTGTTGGAGTAGAACGTATTTTCCCAATATCTTCTCCGAACATAGCAGAAATCAAAATCGTAAAAAAAGGCCGTGTAAGAAGAGCAAAACTGTTCTATCTCAGAGAACTATCAGGTAAAAAAGCCAGAATTAAAGAAAAGAAAATGATTGCTAAAACAGAAGATGGCGAATAATTAAGCCCTGTTTGGAATCAAACCGTTTCTTCTCCCATTAAGCTAAATTTTTAAGTAGAAAATCGATTGTGAAGCGCATTTGCTTCATACTGATTTATATTTCTTCCATACTTTTCCTGAAAATTTTATACCGATTCCTTATTCTTAAATTCTTGGGAGAACTCTTGATTATTTTATGTTTTCACTTCTCATTGCGTCTATAGAAAAAACCCGGCTTAATTTTATTCGCAATTGCCGATTTAAGGAGTCGTGATTATATCCACCAGGGATTGGGTGTTAACCGCTTTTACCGAACGGAATACTTTGTTAAACTCAATATTCTTTTCCATAGCTGAGCCGTCTAATTGTATGACCCGGCCATCCAGGCTCAGTTCAACCGGCAATTCAAAATTTTCCGGTACCGATTCAAATTTATATAAAATTAAAGTTCTGTTATTTTCAACTGAAATTTTAATGGTAAGCTTTGGCAAATTTGCTTTATAAAAATATTGCTGATAAAAAGCAGAGTAATCTTTTTTGGTAAAATCAGTAACGTAGTTGAAAAATTCTTTACTGTCTATGTTTTTATATTTATACGTATTGTAAAATCCTTTAATTAAGTCAAACCAAAGTGAATCATTTTTTATAGCAAATCGTAGTGTTTGTAAAACCCAGGATCCTTTATAGTAAATATCGCTATCCGGAAATTCATCAAAATTGACATCCCGGGGACCGATCAGTGGAAATTGATTTTTTATAAAATCGCGCTGATAATTCAGGTATCTCAATGCGGCTTTCCGACCAAATAAATATTCGACATAGAGTGACTCCATATAGGTAGTAAAACCTTCGTGAATCCACATATCTCCTATATCATTACAACTTACAGCATTTCCAAAATACTCATGACCACTTTCATGTAATATGATAAAATCAAAATTAAATTCTTCAGGAATTCTTCCACCCAGATAACCACGCTGAAATTGATTACCATAGGCAATGGCACTTTGATGTTCCATACCTAAGTACGGAGATTCCACCATAGCAAAACCATCATTCCAAAAAGGATATTTTCCGAAATAATGCTCAAAGGATTCCAGCATTTTTTTTGTTTGTTCGAAATGATTCCGGGCTTTGTCAAGATTATCTTTTAGTACGTAATAATCCAGAGGCAGTATGGATCCATCAAATGATTTATACTCATCATTAAAGTGAATGTAATCGCCGATGTAAAAACTCACATTGTAATTATTGATTGGATAGCTGACCTTCCAGTTATAAGTTTTGGTATGCTTTGATTCTTCAGTAACGGATTCCAGGTTTCCATTGGAAATAGCCATCAGGTCGTTAGGTACGGTGAGATGAATATTCATGCCTTTTTCGGGTTCATCAGAAAGATGATCTTTGTTTGGCCACCACAAACTTGCGCCAATTCCTTCACAACTGACTCCAATCCAGGGCTTTCCATTTTTATCTTTAGACCAGGTAAATCCACCGTCCCAGGGTGCATTCTTTGCTATTTTCGGACTGCCGTTATAGAAGATTTTGATGGTAGAAAAATCATTCTTTTTAACTGAATGGCTTATAAACACGGCATCATGCTCTCTCCGGTATTTTAATTCTTTGGTACCTGAAGTAATTTTTAGAATTTTTAAATTTTCAAAAAGGTCAATCTGTATTTCATTCAATTCCTGATTCGCTGTAAACTGCATTTCCACAATACCCTCTATACTTTGTCCGGAGATATCAAATGAAACTTTCAGATCGTAGAAACTGACATTGTAGTTTCGTTCTGCGCGTAGCGCACCCCGCAAACTATCTTTGCGGTTAAATAGTCGCTGGGATTCCAGTGTTTGAGAAAGTATTAGAAGACAGGCGATTAACAGATAACTTAACTTCAGTTTCATCAGAATGGTCTTATGTTTTGTTTTTTTAATGTCAAATTCCGGTGTATCAGATAGTCGAGTAAAGGTACGGGTAAATATTTGGTCAGAAGTGAGAAGAGGATTTTGTTTTTATGGACTAAATAACGTGATTTGGGATTGGTCAGTTTAAGCGATTTTAACATGATCGGTTTTAAGCAATCCAATGCTAATGCATTCTGCTCAGTATTCAGTATGACTTCCCTTGTCCGTGTCATGTAAGGGGCATACGGGCTATCATTGAATAACGCAGCCACGTCCAGATTTTTACGCCAAATTGGCGTTTTTAAGGGTCCGGGTTGTATAATAATGAGTTTGATATCCATGAGTTTCAATTCGCGCCGAAGGCTGTCAGAGATTCCTTCCAATGCAAATTTAGAGGCTGCATACGCACCTAAAAAAGGAGAAGCCACTATTCCGGATACTGAACTGATGTTGATGATTCTGGCACCTTTACCATACTGTTTTAATAAGCTAAAACCATGTTGAATAACCTGGATGGTGCCAAACAAATTGACGTCAAATTGTTTTCGGATCAACTGAATCGGTAAATGTGTTACCGGGCCTGCTTGTGCATAACCGGCATTATTGATGATGGCATAAAGGCCCTGACCGGAAACAATCTGTTTCACCGTTTCAAATCCATTGGCAATGGATTCTTCAACACTCAGATCCATCTGAATCAATTGAATGTTGTCATTTTTGAGAAATTCCGGATCGATTGATTTAATATCGCGGTAAGTGCCAATGACTCCATATGCTTCAGCTGACAATAATTTTGCCAGATAATGCCCGATCCCTGTACTGATTCCGGTAATTAAGACGTAATTCATCGAATAAATATCCAACAAAATTACACTGCATTAATTCATTTAATCTTTTTGGTTGTAAATTTGTTGATCCTCTTTGAATATGAAGCATTTAGTAATTTTTTTTTGCCTGACATCCGTATTGTTTTCCTGTGAAAATGAAAAAATCATCAAACCTGAATTTTTGCTCGGTAAATGGACAGTGATAGAAGCAACCCGGAATAACAAAGTAACCAATACCCTGGATGGCGCTTTTTTCTTTTTCGATCAAAAAATTCTGACAACAAACTTTCAGGGTTTTGAAAATCAGGCAGAATACGTTCTTGAAAACAATCATTTGAAATTAACAAAGGGCCTGGATTATACTTTTCAACTCGAAAAAAGTGATCTGAAATTTCTAATCATGACAACCAAGATTCAAAATACAAGTTTCATGTTTAAATTAAAAAGAGAATAAATGAATTTTAAGTTCGTAAAATATACACTGATCGCTTCATTATTTATTTTTAATAAATTATATTCAATTGAAGCTTTTATTCAGCCGGTTGTATTTTATGATCTCAATTATCAGCCGTATGCAGAAATCAGAATCTTTATCCACGAAAAAGGTTTTACAAAAAATGTAACGGCAGATAGTAGTTATAACTATGGTGCTATTCTTACCCTGATATTAAAAAGTGGCACTGAAATTTTAAAAGCGGAAAAAATCGAATTAAGCAGCCCTGATGAACGTTTGTCTTCTCCATTGATACACCAGGTGCGTTGGTCACTAAAAGGTAAAGATTTTGAATTAATTACAAAAATTGAAGATAAATACAATCCGGACAATGAATTAAGTCTGATAAACTATTTTTCCTGCCGCGAAACCAATCAGGCTTTTTTGTCAGGTATTCAGCTATCTACGGTGATAAAATCATCCGAGGATTCCAATCACATTTTATATAAAAATGGCATCTACAGTGAGCCTCTGATTTATCATCACATTTTGAATGGGCTCAATGTATTATATGCTTATTTTGAATCGTATGCTACCCTTGAGACCGGATCCTGGTATTTATTAAAATTCCGCATTTCTAAAAAAGACAGCAGTGGTCATTATTTATTAAAAGATGAATGGTTTAAAAAAAGAAAATCAGTTCCGGTAGATCCTTATCTGTTTATACACGATATCAGTACATATACGAGTGGTGATTATCGCCTTAACGTTCAACTCCAAAATCAAAAAGCAGAGATTTTGTCCGAACAACAAATTGATTTTACCCGAGAAAATCCGTTTTGGGATAAAATTGAGCAATTAAGCCTGATTCGAAAAAATGATCAGCATTTTTTTGATACCCTGTCTGAAGAAAAAGTCAACTATTCTATCAGGTCGATGTATCCAATTATTTCCAGTCTGGACGTTTCTGTATTAAATGATTTATTCAAAGACAAAAAAATGATTGAGAAACGAGCCTTTTTATTTTCTTATTGGTCAGAAGTGGCCGAGTCAGCTAAAACGGAAGCACGACAGGCGTTTGAAAATCATGTTCAACTAATACAGGTGGTTGATAAATTATTTTATTCGGGTTTTGGATTTGGATTTGAAACCGATAGAGGAACTATCTATTTAAGATATGGAAAACCCAATGAAGTAATTGCTGAAGATAAGGACAATGGCGCATTCCCTTACGAAATCTGGAAATATAATAAAATTGAAAAAACAGGTCAAACCAATGTAAAATTTTTATTTTATAATCCTGATTTGGCCGGAAGCGACTTCCGCTTATTGCATTCGACTGCTCATGGCGAACGACAAAATAAACGTTGGGAAATTGAATTATATAAAAATGCTCCCAACGATATTAAAGGGAGCAATTATCTGGATGCAGAAGAAATGCAGTCAAATTATAACCGAAGAGCCAGAGAATATTTTAAATACTAAGTATTTTATTTATTGTTCAGGATGCCATGCTTGCAAGTGCATCTAATTTTGAAGATGATTATTAAATAGTCATTGCATAAAGTTGAATGATTTTGTATTCCGCCAACTTGCCATATCTTTGACGGATTTTATTAATAAAAAAATAGCAATTACTAAATTATGATCATATTAGATGGCAATCAAACCTCTTCACTGATCCGTAAGGAAATTCTTATTAAGGTGCGTCAATTTTGTCAAAACGATGTAAGACCACCTCATCTGGCTGCCGTTCTGATCGGAGATAACCCTGCAAGTCAAACCTACGTACGTAATAAAATCAGAGCCTGTGAAGAAGTGGGATATGCTTCTACACTGATTAAAAAATCTCAGAACATAACTCAAAACGAATTATTGTATATTATAAAATCTTTAAATGAAGATCCGGAAATAGATGGTTATATCGTTCAGCTTCCTTTGCCGAGACATATTGATGAACACGAAATAAATCTGGCCATAAGTCCGGATAAAGACGTGGATGGTTTTCATCCTTATAATTTTGGCAAAATGGCACTGGGCTTACCGGCCTTTCATCCGGCAACACCTATGGGAATCATGATGTTGCTGGATCGTTATCAAATAGATACCGATGGCAAACATTGTCTGGTATTAGGTCGAAGCAATATAGTGGGTACACCGATTTCCCTGCTGATGTCTAAGAAAACAAAACCCGGAAATGCTACAGTAACTATAGCACATAGCCGGACCAATAATTTAAAAGCCTTGTGTTTGCAAGCAGATATTGTAATTGCAGCTTTGGGTATTCCATTGTTTTTAAAAGCCGACATGGTAAAAGAAGGTGCCGTTGTTATCGATGTTGGAATTAATAAAATAGAAGACGATTCTGTCAGTAAAGGATACCGATTGGTAGGCGATGTGGATTTTACCCACGTTGCACCTAAGGCTTATGCAATTACTCCCGTGCCTGGCGGTGTAGGCCCAATGACCATTACAGCCCTGATTGAAAATACCTGGAAAGCCTTTTATAAAAAGCAATAAAGTACATGGCCTACATTTCGTTTTATTTTTTGATTGACGAAAACTCACAGGAATTAGAAATTGCCAGATTACATCAACTGGGTGTAGATTCTTTTATCCAGCATTCAGCAGCCTTAGAAGCATTTATTGATACAGATTTGAATCGGGATTTAGAATCAGAACTGGATCAGTATTTAAATCAAAATTCAATTCCGTTTAAAAAAGAAACACATGATTCCACTGACTGGAATCGCCAGTGGGAAGAAAATTTTAAACCAATTGTAATTCGCGACCGGTTGCTGGTTCGGGCCAGTTTTCATAAAAATGATGCGGAGATTCCGGAAGAATTGATCATTTCGCCCCGCATGGCCTTTGGTACAGGACATCATGAGACGACTGCCATGATACTCAGCTGGATGACAGATCAGAATTTTTTAAATTCTGATGTTCTGGATTTTGGCTGTGGAACTGGCATTCTCGGGATCTATGCGGCTTACCGAAACGCTGGAAGTGTTTGCCTCATTGATTATGATATTCTTAGTATTGATAATACACATGAAAATATAGCTCTCAATAATTTATCAGGATTAGAAGTTATACATGGATCGTTTGAGACCATACCAGGCAAGCAATATGATTTTGTTATTGCCAACATTACGCGCAACATTCTTTCAGAAGGACTTCAAATTTTATCTGCACATTTAAAAGCCGGTGCCAAAATTATCCTTTCCGGATTTTTAACTGAAGATGAATTATTTATGAAAGAAAAAATAGAAAAATCCGGATTGCGCTTTGTCGAAAAACTCAGGCAAAATGACTGGATTTGCCTCATCGCTCAAAATCAATAACATCTGAAAAATGCTGAAGACCTTCATAGACCAGATCAGTGGGTAAACCCATGATATTAGAATAAGTGCCTTCTATGTGTGATATTTTACAAAGTCCGATCCATTCCTGGATGGCATAAGCTCCGGCTTTGTCATAGGGCTTGTACTGATTGATATACCAGCTGATTTCTTGATCCGTCATTTCACGGAAGTAGACTTCGGATTTGCCGGTAAAACGTATGCATTTTGTATGATCGGTAAGACAAATGCCGGTATACACAATGTGTTTTTTTCCGGATAAGCTTGCCAGAATCCGATAGGCATCATTAAAGTCAATGGGTTTGCCAAAAACCGCATTCCCAGAGACTACGATTGAATCTGCAGTTAATAAAATATCCCCATGAGCTAATGCAGAAAAAGCTTGTTTCGCTTTTTGTTCTGCTAGAAATTCAGCGATCTGGTATGTTGGCAAATCCATTGGATAATCTTCGTTAAATTCTATTTTGAGAATTTCAAACCAAAATCCAGCTTCCTCCAGTAATTGTTTCCTCCTGGGTGATGAAGATGCCAATAAAATTTTACGCTTATTTAGTTTGTATTTCATCAGTATTTAATAAAAAGCAATCTTTGTTAAATTCAGTGTTTAAGAATTACTGAGATAATCAGATCATTTTATTTTAAATGCCTGAAGTTTTTCATTATTATTCGCAGCGACAATCAGCGTTTTATCTTTTCCATGTACGATCCGAAGTTCCCGCACATCATTAAATAATTTTAATCCGGACACTGAGTTGGATAGCGATAAAAAATAATTCTGGCCGGAATTAATCAGAATTTGCCCGATGCTTGCATCATTTCGGGCAGTTTCAATTTCGCGATTGTAATAATTTCCTCCTAAAAGTATATCCAGAATTCCATCTTTATTGAAATCATAAAATGCAATGCTTTGTACTGGTGAAAATTGCGCTTCAGCGGGCAGATCTGCTTTTGTAAAACCATTTTTACCCGTATTAAACAAGACGATGCTTTTTAATTCGGTAGCTTGTTTTGTTGTGCTCCCACTCATTTTTCCCTCCAAAATTTCTTCTACGGAAGCTTTGGCAAATTGATTATAAGTTTTGAATTTGTCTGAAATAAAAGGCATCTGTTCGGAAGAACATTGACGGCCTCGTACCGGATATAATTTACCTTCAGGGCTGTATGAAGCAAGATACGTATCCCAGGTTCCATTTTTATCAAAATCATTAACGTAGACTTTAAATGGTTTTTCCATGCTGGCTTTAAATTTCGAATTTAAACCTAAGTTACCTAATACAAGATCAACGTGACCATCACCATTAAGATCACATTTTTGAATGGTATTCCACCAGCCAAATAAGCTGTCTGTTTTATACTGTGCAGAAACCTCCTGAAACCCGTCTTTTGAATTTTTAAATATCCGTACGGCTGACCATTCTCCTACAACAATCAGATCCTCCAGTCCATCTTTGTCGAGATCGGCCCAGATGGCATCTGTGACACATTCAAAAGGTTTAGATAATACAGGCAATACATTTTCGGTTTTATCTTCAAAAACACCCTTGTTGTTAATAAGAATACAGCTTCGCTCTGACAAACCATATTTGCCGGGAATTAATCTGCCTCCGATAAATAAATCCAGATCTCCATCTTTATCAATATCTGAAGACCTTGCAACGGATTTACTAAAATTTAATTTTGGTATTTTATTTGTGGCATCCGTAAATAGTCCTTTTCCATTGTTCAGATAGAGATGATCCTGATACAAAGGAGAGCCTTCCGGAAATTCATTGCTGCCCGAAGTTGTATAAATATCCAGATCTTTATCGCCATCGGCATCAAAAAAATGAACATCGAGTACTTCGCTGGCTTTATACACAGCCCAGGGTTTCGAACCCGAAAGTGAAAAACGACCATCTTTATTTTGAAACAACAATTTATCTTCCTGATCGGCAGCGCCACCTAAATAGACATCATCCAAACCATCTCCATTTAAATCACCAGTCTCCATCGCAGGGCCCAGAGTTGATTGTTTATATGGAATTAAAATTTCCCGTTTAAAATCATCATAAGTGTTTTCTTTATGAGCATATTCCTGAAAACATTCTTTGCTGACTTCATCCGTTAATACAAACGGAACAATCTGTAATAATTGCTCCTGAATTACAGCCGTGGCATCTTTTTCCTTGACGGTCAGAGTTGTATTCATTTTTACATTTTCAATTTTGATAAAATTTCCTCCGGGCCATCTGATAAAAATAGAATCTACCTTTTGAGCATCGCCAATTCCAAAATGCATTATGGGTTCTGAGGTAGACATATATCCTCTGGTATTAATTAATTCAGCCATTTGCAATCTTTTATCACCATAAGATATTAAAGCACGTACACCAAATGATTTTAAATTCTTTTTTAGTCCTTCAAATTTAATTCTGACATAATTGCCAATTTTATTTTCTACCGTTTGATTACTGTATATGAATGCTTCCTGATTCATATTGTTAACGATAAGATCAATGTCACCGTCATTGTCCAGATCGGCATATGCGGCTCCCTGTGAAAAAGAATTATCCTTCAGACCCCATTCGGAAGCGACGTTTTTAAAATGTAACGAACCTTCATTTTGAAATAAATAATTGCGAAGAGGAACACTCGGAGCCTTTTCCATAATTTCAACCCTCGGTATACTTTTATCTTCAAATGCAGGAAATGCATAACTGATAAAATCCCGGTTGCGGATGTCTCTTAAAATTCCGTTACTCACAAATAAATCTTTAAAACCATCATTGTCAAAATCTGAAAAGAAAGCTGACCAGGACCAGTCTGTTTTCGAAATTCCCGCCATTTGTCCTATTTCACTAAATAATCCATTGCCCTGATTGTATTGTAAGGTATTGACCATGTATTGATAGTTATTTCCTGCATTGGTCATCTTCCAGAATTTTTCAGTACTCATTCCGGCCATATTTGCTTTATTGCGATAATGATCTTCTGGAGTCATGTCCGCAACAAAAATATCCAGCCATCCATCATTATTAATATCGGCAGCATCAGCTCCCATACTGAAATTACTAATGTGGCGCAAGGAGTAATTAGCCACATTCAAAAATGTACCGTCTCCATTATTGACATATAAATAATCCCCATTATCATAATCATTGGCAACATAGATATCAGGATAACCATCATTAAAAAAATCTCCAATCGTCGCACTCAATCCATAAGCAAAATTTTTGATCCCTGCTTTTTCACTTACATCAGTAAATGTACCATTTCCATTATTTTGATAGAGCCTGTCTGTATATTGAAAATCGGGTTCATTTTTTGCCATCAGAGCATTGCGGGTTTCATTGTGATTGGGGGGTTGATTGACGACATATAAATCGAGATCGCCATCCAGGTCATAATCAAAAAATGATCCTTGGGTAGAAAAGCCCGGATCATCAATTCCATATTCTTTAGCCCTTTCGGTAAAAGTATTGTCCTTATTATTGATATAAAGTTTATTTCTTCTCCTTTCTGAATCTATATATAAACTGTTACAAACATAGATATCATCCCAGCCGTCAGCGTTGACATCGGCAACTGTTACTCCACCGCCCCATTCAGTACCACCTTCAATGCCAGCGGATCTGGATATATCCGTAAATTTAAAATTTCCTTTATTTAAATAAAGTTTGTCCGGTCCCTGATTTGATATAAACATCAAATCCATAAGTCCGTCATTATTGACATCTAAAACAGCACAACCACCACCGGTATAAAAGCCATCGTAAACCAATGCATTTTCTTCTTCATTTTCTTTTAGTTCATTGCTGAATGTAACACCCGATTGATTGCTGCTGATTTTATTAAATAATGCTTTTGTAATACCCGGGTTAACTTTTTGGGTATCCTTCTCTCCACATCCGGAAATGCATAAAATCAGGACAATATTTAATATTAAAATTAAACACGTGTTTATTCTTAACATAGTCATTAACTTAAACATATTAATATATTTATTGTATCAATATTTTTGATCTAAAAAATAATTTAAAGAGGGGCCTAAATTACGAGAAATCTACGTATCGACAGCATAAAATTTTTTCACTAGCTTAAAATCAAGATAAGCCGAATAGCCGCTTTGTGGATTTGAAAATAAAAATTTTGATAAAAGCTAAATTTAGTCAAAACGCGAAACAAACGAATCAAACAATTTATTTTTTTTTAAAATAGAATCAGGCAATCAGTGTCCAGTATATCAGACCGGCTATCATGTAGGATTTTAAATAAATACTAAGCTTTCTAAAATCCTGAATTTGGGGGAGCAGAATTAGTTTTATTAAAATAAAAATTGCCGGAATACATATCAATAATAGAAAGGATACCGTAGTTGTTAAATCCGGTAAAGTCCAAAAAACAGAACCAATAATAATTAATAAGGCCAACCAAATATTTAAAAGAATAAACCGGCATTTACTTTGGCCAAAATAATTTCCAGTTGATAAACAATGTTGAATTTTATCTACTTCCATGTCTTCCAGGTCCTTAATTATTTCTCTTGCCAGATTACTTAGCACAGCTAAGACGAACAACATGATAAATTTGTACATAATATCAGCCCAAATTGCAAAATCAACAAGGCGTAGATTTTCCAGATTGGACCAAAAAATATAGGGTATTAATAAAACGACGGCTCCGGTAAAAAACGAAATCAGAATATTTCCTATTAAAGGTAAACACTTCAGCTTGTAAGAATAATACCATAAACACAATACAGAAATCGGGTATAATGTCAGCGAATAATAAAATCCGGTAACATTGCTGAGATAAATTGATATACTTAATCCCGTCAAAACAAAAATCCAGTAGAGGCGCCAGGCAAACTGAGGGCTAAAATATTTTGGAATAATACTTTTTCGCTCACTTTGTGAATCTATCGCGGCATCATAAATATTATTAATCACATTGCCTGAGGCAACAATACAGAGAAGCGATATCAGAACTAATAAACTCTGTGAATGACTGATTGCTAACTCATCCATTGGAATAATGGGAAATATAAACTGATAAAAAAGAATAAACTGAAGTAAGCAAATAAAGACAAGATTGGGTATCCTGATCATGCGCACCCATGCTTTAATTACCATTTTTGCTGAGCTTGAAGTATTTTTTCGATTAAATCTCTGACGCAACCTTGTCCTCCTGAAAATGGAGAAATATAATGGGCGATGGTTAGAATTTCAGCAGCAGCATCGCGGGGACAAGTTGCAAGCCCTGCTTTTTTTAATATGTCCAGATCCGGAAGATCATCACCCATATAAGCAATGTCTTTAAAGTCAAGATTCCACTTTACAAGTAGTTGATTCATAATCTCAAGTTTATTGTCTATGCCCGAATAAATTTCACTGATGCCTAAAATTTCAAATCTCTTGCGGGTACCCTGACTCGTTCCTCCGGTAATAATGCCCATAAAAAGACCTGCTTTTAAAGCCCGTTTAATAGCATATCCGTCTTTGACATTCATACTTCGAAGAAATTCACCCTGCTCGGTGACCAGTATGGTATTATCAGTACAGACTCCATCGACATCTAGTACAACGGCCCGGATATTAAAAAAAGAATCGTAAACATTCATGGGGTAAAATTAGGAATTATTATCCCGCCATTCATAGACCCATTTTGCCTGAATTTGTTCGAGGTGTGCTTCATTGCATTCTTCCCGTTTGCCTTCAAAATTTGGAATCTCCAAAACCCATTCAATCAGTTCAGTAAAACGGATTCTGTAAATTTTACCTTCATTAAATTCTGCACCAAAACGCTCATACAAAGCTATGGCTATATCTTCGTGATCAGACCAATGGATTGGTAAATTTTCAATTTCTTTAAACGACATGGAAATAGGTTTAATGTTCGTGACCGATGATTCGCTTTTGATCCGGAATTTCGACGATGATTTCAGCATCTTCTTTTAAAATAATACATTGACAAGCCAGTCTGGATTCTAAACGGGGATTTATTGCCCGGTCAATGAAGTCTTCTTCTTTATCTGATATTTCTTCCAGGTGTTCTTCTCCTTTTAAAACATAAATATGACAAGTCGAACAGGCACAAACACCACCACAGTTATGATTTAAGTGAATGTCTTGCTCTTCCGTGATTTCCAGAATCGATTTTTGGATTGCCTCGGTGATGAGCTCCTGTTCAGGTATGTTCTTGTCTTCAAACCGGAATATTATTTTTGTCATAGCTATTGGGTAGGGTAACAATACTTGTATCCAAAGGTTCACGCTTGATGCCGGCATTTCAAAAATTATCGTAACCGCTTAAATATGTTGAAACATACCGGTTTTCAGATACTTAGCGCCATGTCAACTACAAAAATTCAACTCTAATCCGTATTTTTATACCCAGTCTTAAGCCAGTTACCATTTATTTTATATATTTATTCTTCATTTAGAATGTAATGCAATTATGGACGATATTGTAAAAATTACGGAAGGAAGAAAATTTAAATTCAAAGAATTAAAGGTCTATGCATCCACTGAATGGTTGGCTGATAACAAGAAAAAATACCGTCAAGTATTCGATCGGTTTGATACTTCCTATATTTATGTAGAATTATCATTCATCAATAAACTATTTGATAAAGAATCCTGGGAAACAGACATTGAATTAAAATGTTTTAGTCTGATCAAAACAAAAAAAGAAGTTTGCAATCTGAGTTTTAGAAGAAAAATTTCAAAATTTGATCATACTGTCTATATCCGGGAAGGATGGGGCAATAAAAAAGAAGGATCTTTTTGGAAAAAAGGAAGCTATTACTGGGAAGCCTGGATGGATGGTGAAAAAATCGGAAGTAAATATTTTTATATAGAAGATCCGGGTGTCAGCCGAAATGATTCACAAAGACCTTATGTCGAGCTGCAATCTTTAAAACTCTATGAAGGTCCGTTTGAAGATGTGTCACAGGAAGAGCGCAAGTATGTAAAAACATTTCATGGAGAAGAAACTCGGTATGTTTATACAGAATTAGTGCTCAACAATCTTTGTGTTCAATCCAATTGGCAGTGTGAGATATTTGTAAAATTTCTTACAGAAGCCCGCGAACTAAAAGGACAGGTTGTGCGGTTGGTACCTGTACGTAAAGAAGATGATAAAATTTATATCACTGCCGGTTGGGGATCCAATGTCAAAGGATCCTGGTGGGAAGGTCTGTATACTGTGGAAATAATATTTCTGGAACGACTACTGGCGGTCATGCCATTTGAAGTAGGTTTTGAAAATGAAGAAGGAATTCCGCCAATTACCCTGCCTCATACTTCGGATCCTATTATTTTACCTGGGCAGGAAATTGATCATTCCAAATTTGAAGATGTACTCAAGGAATTAGATCAGCTCATTGGTTTGTCTGAAATTAAACGCAAAGTCCGCGAACATGCTCAATACGTCAAATTCCTCCAACTTCGACAGGAAAAAGGAATAAACGAAGAAGAAAAGCTGATGCTGCATACTGTTTTTTATGGTAATCCGGGCACTGGTAAAACAACCATAGCCAAAATGATGGGTAAGCTTTATAAAAAAATGGGTGTGCTTTCCAAAGGCCATGTGTATGAAGCAGATCGTGCAGAATTAGTAGGAGAATATATTGGTCAGACAGCACCAAAAGTAAAAGAAGTTATAGAAAAAGCCCGGGGTGGTGTCTTGTTTATTGATGAAGCCTATGCCCTGGCACGGACCAATGATGACAGCAAAGATTTTGGCCGGGAAGTTATCGAAATACTGGTTAAAGAAATGTCTAACGGACCCGGAGATCTGGCCGTTATCATGGCCGGCTATCCAAAAGAAATGAAGTATTTTCTGGACTCAAATCCCGGGTTGAAATCGCGGATTAAATTATATTTCGAATTTCCGGACTATCTTCCTCAGGAGCTTTATGAAATTGCAGGCTTCGCAATGCAACGCAAAGCAGTAAGCTTTCAGCAAAATGCATACGAGGAGCTACAACATTTAATTCTCGAAGCTTATCGCAACAGGGACCATACATTTGGAAATGCCCGCCTCGTTTTTGATCTGGTTGAAAAAGCAAAAATTAATCTGGGTATCCGGGTCATGACCCATATCGCACCGCAGGATCTTGCAGTAGAAGATCTAAGCAGGGTGACTATCGACGATGTCCGAAAAATTGAAATCGAACCAGTTCATGCCAAACCACAAATTCCGATTGATCACGAACTCCTAATGTCCGCTTTGAATGAGCTGGATACCCTGATCGGAATTGAAAAAGTCAAAAGAGAAATCCGGGAGTTGGTCAAAATTGTACAATTTGCCAAAAAATCAGGAAGAGAAGTACTCAATCAACATTATATGCATACCGTTTTCCTGGGCAATCCAGGTACAGGTAAAAGTACAATCGCCAGGATCATCGTCAAAATTTATAAAGCCCTCGGAATCCTCGAACGTGGTCATATGGTGGAAACGGATCGACAGGGTTTGGTGGCCGGTTACATTGGGCAATCCGCAATCAAAACATCAGAAAAAATTGAAGAAGCGATGGGGGGCGTGTTATTTATAGATGAAGCTTATTCCCTGACATCAGGAATGCAGGGACAATCTGACTATGGCTCTGAAGTAATCCAGACTTTGTTAAAACGCATGGAAGATCAGCGGGGTCAGTTCTTTGTCTTTGTGGCCGGTTATACGGATCCCATGGAACAATTTTTAAAATCCAATCCCGGGCTTAGCAGCCGTTTTGATAAAATTTTAAAATTTGAAGATTACAGCGAAGAAGAATTATTTATGATCGCACTTAAAATGTTTGCAGATGTAAATCTTCAGATGAATGAAGCTGCTGAATCCCATTTGAGGGCTTACCTGACCTATCTCTTTGAATCAAAAGATAAATATTTTGGTAATGCACGGATTATAAGATCTATCTGTGAAGAAGTAATCCGCTTTCAAAATATCCGTTTATCCAATTTATCTGAAGAGGAATTGGAAAAAACAAATCAATCCGTGATTCAACTGGAAGACGTGATTTCATTTGTACCCGGAAAAGACAGGAGAGATGTCTTCAACAAACCCAGACTGGGATTTATGAAATAACAGTTAAAATAATCCAATACTCCAGGGTTTCCATTTTGAACTAATCAGACAATAGTGTCCCGAGCTTATTCGGCTGTCTTTAAATAAAAATCCCCAACGAAAGGTTTCCAGGCTGCAATGGACCTGTGGATGCATTTTCAAAGCATTCCAGGCCTTGTACATTTCTTCAGACCAATGTATATCGTCCATAATGATAACGGATCTATCTGATGAGTTTTCGATTAATAATTTGGTATAGGACATGGTTGGTGCATATTGGTGATGACCGTCTATAAACACCAGTTCGGTTTCTTTTAAATGGGCTGATTCAAGATATTCCTTAAATTCAGTATGGATACAAACTGCTGATGAAATACCCTGATTTTTGAAAAGATTATTGCAATAAGCACTTAAATATTGATTGCCTTCCAACGTTTTCAATGATTTGGGTTTGGCTCCTAAATACAGGGCCATACTGCTCATTCCGGTACAAGCGCCCAACTCCAAAATAGAGCTTGGTTTTAAAAATAAAGCCAGCCGGTACAAACACTCATATTCCGATAGATCATGCCCTGATTTTTTGTAAAGCCCGGAGAGGCTTATCCCATTTTGCCGGTGAGTCCTGGAAAAACGCTCATCCGGAAGGATACCTTCTTCCAGTTTAATCTGCTCTGAAATCTGATGCAGTTTTTGAAAATCATAATAAACGCGCTCTTTGTCAAAGACAAATGCGATGAATTGATGTAAAAAGGGGGAATGAATAGAATACCGGGTCCTGGCTTTAATATAATAGGACAGATACAGTTTAAGCCTCCCGAAGTATTTCGAATTCAACATAGTAATACATTACATAAAATTGTTATATTTGTGCTGTACTTCCACATAAAGGTAGTTTACTGTCGATGAAATTACTGTGTACCCTAATAGCATTTTTGATTTTGAACCATAAGCCAGTTGCTCAAAATCCATGGTTAGAAGCCAATCTTCAAAAAAGTTTTTATAGCGGAATTTCTATTTCTTGCGCCGATGTAAATGGTGATGCAATAGATGATCTGTTAATTCTGGATCAATCCAAGCATCTTTGGTTGGGCATTAATAATGGCTTTGCAAAATTTAACTGGATATCGCTGCCTTTTCATCAGACAAATTCTGCTTATTCAATTAATGTGGCAGATATCGACCGAAATGGATACAACGATATTATTATCAGCGGTGAAAGTATTCAGTTAAATGCATTTTTTCAGGATCTGAACGGCTTTAAACACCTCATCATCGATAACACAAGCTTATTTTCACAGGCTGCTTGTTTGTATGATATCAATCAGGATGGTTGGCTTGATTTTACATTATGTGATGATAATGCTGTAAGCCGTATTTATCTAAATAATGAATCCGGTCAATTAGTCCTTGACAGCTCATTGATCAATTTAAATCTGGCAGATCCATCTAAAAATGGGGGAAATTACGGGTGTACCTGGGCCGATTTCGAATGGGATGGCGATCCGGATTTGTATATCTCCAAATGCCGTCCTGGTGTTAATGATCCGCGTGATCTTCGCAGGGTAAATCTTTTTTATCGAAAAGACACTACACGTTGGAGTGAAAAAGCATACGATGTTAATCTTGACATCGGAGATCAGAGTTGGATTGCTGTGGTCCGGGATTTTGACAATGACGGACTACCTGATATTTTTGTGGTGAATCATTATACACCTTCAAAAATTTTTAAACAAAATACCGATCATACGTTTAAGGATGTCACCTTGCTCTCCGGATTAAGCTATTCAGGAATTGCCATTCAGGCAATACCAATGGACGTGGATAATGATGGAGACCTCGATATATTGATTTCAGGCAGCTCTGCAGAGTTGTGGCTGAATCTGGGCAATTTTCGCTTTGTTAAAACAGCTGCTCATTTTACTGATCAGCCATTTTCCAGTTGCGCAACCGGCGATTTCAACCGGGATGGATTTTTGGATGTGTATGTTTCCTATGCCGATCTGCTCAATGCACCAGGTAATAAAAAAGATAAACTCTGGATAAATCCCGGCAATACTAATCACTATTGTGCTCTGAATCTCGTCGGACATCAATCGAATAGCAATGGAGTCGGCACACGTGTTAAATTGTCAAGTGGTGGTAGAAATCAATTTAAAGAATTGTTTGCAGGAGAATCGTATGGCATTCAAAATTCACTAAATCTGCATTTCGGAATTGGGGAACATACTGTGATTGATAGTCTGATCGTGTACTGGCCTTCAGGAAATGTAGACCGGTTTTTTAAATTAAAAGCGGATCGGTATTATTCCATTAGAGAATCAGAATGTCTTCATGATTTTACCCGTCTGGATCCGGCAAGAGAATATATTTTTTGCAACGGTATCGATACCATCCTAGTTGCTGACAGCACCTTGTATTCTGTAGTCTGGAATGACGGCACCCGGGGTTATGGGATAAAAATTAAATCAGAAGGAGTTTACTTTTATACCGCCAGGACAAATCAGAACTGTCCTGTAATTTCAAATCCTGTATCTATTAAATCAGGAAACACAAGCACCCATAAGCTAAACCATCCTGATGATAAAATACTCTGTGATGGCCAACAACTGGAATTAGAAATGAATTCACCTGAACAGGTATTGTGGTCTACAGGTCAAACATCAAAAACATTGACCGTTGATAAAACCGGTAGTTATTTTGGAAGCATTCAGGCTTATTGTGGTACAGAATATTCAGATACCATTCAGATAACAGTTGTGGATTTACCGGAAAGACCTTTCATTCCACCCCGGCAGATATATGGAAAGCAAGCGATAGAAATTGAAGGTGACACAGAAAATCTGAATTGGTATGATTCCCTTTATTCTTCTGCTCCCTTATTTACAGGAAAAGTATTTAAAACCGATACTATCTTTTCGACAAGATCCTATTGGCTCGAGAGATTTGAAACTCATCCATACAAATTTCGCCGTGGCGGATTGCAAAAGCCCGATTTTGTAAGCTCTCCGTATCATGCTGAGTTTATAAATAATCAAATGTTTTTTCATGTTTATGCTGATTTGATATTAGACTCAGTGACTGTTTATACAAAGGATGCCGGTGTACGGCAAATTGAGCTGTTAAACAACGGAGGCGTGGTGTTGCATTCTAGCCGAATCAAACTGGATACCGGTAAAACCAGGATTTATCTTGGTTATAACATACCCCGCAGCACACAAGCCTATATCCTCACCACAAACACACAAACCAATCAGGAGAGTTTTGGCAACAAGAGTCCCAGGTTGTTTCGTAGCGATCGCAATTTTACGTATCCATTTTTTATTGAGGATAAGATGCGAATCAATACTTCTGACAAAGGCGATAGTTATTACTATTATTTTTATGACTGGGTGATTCGAGAACAGGATCAGGTTTGCCGGAGTGAGCGCACCGAAGTAAAAGTTGTTTTAATGCCGCTTCAAAATTTGGATGAGCAACATAAAGTAGTACTACATCGTCTGGATCATTCAGGTAACATTTATATTAGCTCTGGTTTTAATTCCGGATTTCAGATTGAACTTTACAGCATACAAGCTCAAAAGATAAAATCCTATGATGAGGTATCCAATTTTCAGACCATCCAATTACCTGAACTAACTCCAGGTGTCTACATGTTAAAAGTATTTTCTAAAAAGCAAGACCGGTATGCGATATTTAAGTGGATACAAAATTAATCCTAATTGCATGACTGTTTCGTAAGCTAGCTTACGATCAATGAATAGGTCAGGTCGCACAACATTATATGGGCGATTCTAAGTTTTTAAAAAAATGGAATCACGAAATAGATCTGCAATTGAGAATCACTCTATGGATAAAGTGTCTAATGCTTACACAGAATCGTCATATCAAACTATTTAAACAAAAAAAACCTCCGGAGTTCAGAGGTTTTAATGGGGTGGATGATGGGATTCGAACCCACGACCCTCGGAACCACAATCCGATGCTCTAACCAACTGAGCTACAACCACCGTTTGAATTCTAAAAAGGATGGCAAAGATAAAAGTATTTGAGCATTTTTGACAAAGCCTTTCAGGGAATTGATGCGAATATTTTGCCGGGATTCAAATTAAATGCTGCCAAAAGCAAAGACAGGTAATCTGGCCAGCATTTGATTAATTAGGTTCTGCCTTCAACGTAAACTGACGCTCGACGGGATTTAGAGGGCTGTTGACCAGAGCTCCCGTTGAATCGACCAGACTTAATTTTATGTTGTGATCACCCATGGCAAGGCCTTCTATGTAATAAGGCTGCCAGGTATCAATCATAAATTCTTTGGCGTCAATTTCCGCTTTTACTTTAAAATGATCGCCTAGCTTGCAATTGACCACATAAAAGTCCAGCATAATCTTTTTGGTGTCGTCACCAATATAAACTCCTTTTGGCCTGGAATAAAAGACCATAGGCAATAATTCTGGTTCTAATTTTTGAAAACTGCTGTCCAGGATCAGGGCCTTTACCAACACTGCAGCTCGCGGCGTTTTAATGCTTTCATGGTACGATCTCGATAAGAATGCCAGAATATGATGATCGCCATCCTCAATATGATGCTGAAAAGGCGTCTCATATTTGGCTTCATAAGGCTTGTTGTCGACAATCAAATGAATATGCTGTCCCTGAGCAGAATTTGCACACATTTTTTGCGGAGCATCCGGAGTTTGTTCACCTAATTTAAAATCTCCTTCTATGCCAAATGTAAATTTGCCATTGCGGTAATCCATCGAACTGATGGCAGCTTCAGGAAAAGAGGCCGATGCTTCAAAGGCTGTTAATTTTAGTGCAGCATTATCCTGGTTTGCATCAGATTTTGGCTCCTGCTTGGATTTACAGGCCAGAATGCTGATCATGATAAACAAGATGAAGATTGGTGTAGATTTTAAATACATGATACCCGATTTTAGCTTAAAAATACAAAAAAAGAGTTAAACGGTATGGCATTCAAGCACTGAAAAAGAACTGCGAATGTTATAGGCTATCCCCTTTTTGATAGTTGGCGGTCCTAACATACCGGAACCCGCGGATTTGGAAGCTGGCAAGATGCCAAATTATTATTCCACCCTGTGACCTGCAAATTCAGGACTTTTGAAATCATATTGAGAAAATTACATCATTTTCAAGTAGAACTATTTTAATATAACCCGGCTCAAAGTATCTTTGCCAGGCTTTAAAACGAAATAAAGCCAGAAATTCAGGAGGAATGGCAGAGTGGTTTAACGCGGCGGTCTTGAAAACCGTTGACTGTAACAGGTCCGGGGGTTCGAATCCCTCTTCCTCCGCTTTCCCGGAAAACCGGATCGGGATATCTGAACTACAGTTCATAAAAATTCGATTTAGTTCATTGGTTAAAGGGTATTATAGGAAAACCTAAGGATTTTAATCGGTATCGTAACTTTTACGTAAAGGCTTTAAGCAGATTATAAAACAAAGTTTACCTGCAGAGCCTGAGGACCAATAAAACTCACTGCAGCCTGGTTTTTGAATCTCACTTGGAAAAACCAATAAAAATTATTGAAATCCGAATTTTTTTATTCTCGATAATGTGCAAATTACGCATTATTATAAAAATTAATATAAAAAATACTCTTTTTGTCTGGTGTCATTCCATAGTTTATTTCTACTTTTGTCGGTGCCTAAGGACATAGTATGTCCGAGCTAAACCAAAACTTAAACTATATATTAATGCTAGCAGGGTAAGATTTGGTAAAGCATTAGGTGCTTTTTAAACCAATCTGTCCTGTGAATGATTCATATCAGCACAATGGTGCTTCATTATATCCTTCCGGTACGTATTGGTTGCATATTTACTTAATCTTTATTCACATAATTTTTTAAACCAATACCATGAATAATTTGTATAAACTACTTGCATTCTTGTGTCTGGTCTTTGTGACCAATACACTTAGTGCTCAGACAAATCGGCCAGCTTTCATTTCAGGCGATGGACAAATCATCCTGGATGCAAGCGTAACGGCTGTTGCAGATGAGTATGTTGCTGACATTTCGAAGTTTAACTTCAATACAGTTCAGCAAGCGAATTTTTATTTTCAGAAGTACATTGACAGAACTTCAGGAAGGGGAATCGAATACCTTTTTGACTTTGCCAACAAGAAAATGATCATTTTAGTTGATAATAACAATCAGCTACTTGTACCAAAATCTCACGGACAGCAAATTAATGTTCACCATTACAATGAAGTACTTAGAATGATTCATTTAGGACTTCTATAATTTAAAAATTCTAAAAAACTCAAATCATGAAAAATTTATTTGTAATTATAATTGCTTTATTGCTTTCAGCAAACATAGGACACAGTCAGTGCGCTGCAGGAGGTTCTATGTTTCCTATTTTTACTTCAATGAATGCAATGAAGCCTACTGCGTATCGTTGCGATACCTTCAAATCTAATATGCTTGTAGGACAATTAGGTGTGCCTTTAACGACTGGTAACTCAGCTTGTCCAGGTGGTACTTGTAATAACCCGGGCTATTTTGCTCCTTATTATGAGACTTACCAGTTTAAAAATACCTTATTGACTCCTCAGTGCGTCAGAATTACATGGACTGCTGTTGTAGCGGGTGGTTGTAACATTACCTTTGCCTATACGGGTACTGGTCCTGTATTATTATGGACTCCTGCCGGAGCTCCTTGTTATACTGCTCCGATCAATATGGGTTCTCCAGGTGCCGTTTGTATGGGTGCTGGTGTTTCTTATCAAATTGAGATTCCACCTTGTTCTGCTTTTACTGTTTTTCTTGGAAACAACAACGGAGCAAGAGGTTCTTACAATCTGAATATTACTACTCCAGCAGGTGGTGTAGCTGCTATCGATTGTCTTGGAGCTGCTTGTAAAAAATTACTGGTTATCGGTGGTACTCCAGTACCTACAATGACTCAGTGGGGATTATTCCTTTTTGGTCTGATCATCCTGACATTTGCCTCAGTAGCTGTTTATAATTTTACTCAGCGCGCCTCAGTAAAACAATAAACCGAGTTTACTATAAATTAAAAAGCCCTTTGGATCCCCGGATTCAAGGGGTTTTTTATTTGATATAATATCAAGGGTTTGCCTTGATTCAACTAAATTTCAGCGCGGCCAATTTTATACTACTGCCTGAGTATTTTAATATTCAACCGGATAAATTAAATTGATTGTACCGGCCCTAAATCATCGGATCTTCATCTTCACTAATTGATTACGGTTCCGTCTTACGTATTTCAGAAATCAAACAGAAGCGTTTATGCTGATTCATTTTAGTTAATAGATTTATAAAAAATCAAATTTTTCAGGCCATTTAAGTAGCCATCTTTCCGATCATTACCCGAGTCAGCTTTTCGATTTATCTTTGCGCACTAATTATCAATGAATGATGCATTTTCCCTTTAACAGACCACTTTTTGATAAAGCTTTTATCATCGCCTGTTTACTGGCCATCCTGGGATGGATATTAATCTATTTGATTTGGGGGGAATATACTACTGCTGATATCGTTTGTATGATTGTAACAGTGCCAATATTAGCTTATTTTATACATATAATGCTGTTGTTTAACCAAAAACAAGACTAAATAATCTATGAGCCAGATTATTTCAATGGATTTTTTTATGTGCCGGATGTTTAAAATAACCAGCATTCTAAATTACAAATTTTAAATATGTCAGCAATTTCGATTTGGTGGAATTCAAAACCTCCGATAATCAGGTTTTTAATATCCTTCTTTTGCCTGATGATAGCATTCTATATTTTTTATTATTCACCGCTTTATGAAAATTGGCTGATGGATCCATTGCTGGCTCAGCAAGCCCGTTTTTCAAATGTAATTCTCAATTTATTATCTTTTGAAACGGAAGCACATAATGATATCATCGCCGGTCCGGGATTTCAGGTAAGCATCAAAAATGGTTGTGATGGAATCGAAGCTACAGCACTTTATATCTGTGCTATTATTGCATTCCCTTTTGTTGCATGGAAACAAAAACTAAATGGATTATTGGCGGGCGTTGTCGTATTAAGTATTTTAAATTTATTCAGAATAGCGGGACTCTATATTGCCGGAATTCATTGGAGCGCAGGTTTCGAATTTTTACACCTCCACGGAGGGGTCATTATCTTTACACTGATTGCAATTTTACTTTGGCTAATTTGGCTCTCACAAGTAAAAAAATATATTACAGTTTAACATGAATCCGGTTATCAAATTTGTTGTAATTTTCTTACTTAGTTACAGTGTGATTATTTATCTGGTTGAACTTAAACCTGTGCAATTAATTATTCATAATTCTTTCAGGTCTTTGGTTGAAAGTACAGTAAAATTAACCCTTCCGGATGCATTTATCGAAACACAGAATTATTATAATAAAAACCAACAATTAGATATCAATGTGTTTCATCTGGTCTATGGAAACCCTTTAGTTATAAAAGCCGAAACAGAATTGGCAAGCAGACAAAACCTAAAGGAATACCGGATCTCAACATACTCTATCAATTTTTATATTTTTCAAATGCTGACGGTACCTCTGGTTTTTCTAATCAGTATTTTTATTGCTACTCCGATGGATTGGAAGGTAAAACTAAAATCTATAGGGATAAGTGTCTTGTTGATACTCAGCTTGATTTTATGTAAGTGTGTATTGTTTACACGTTATTCCATTGCCAATGAAAATATTGGGATTTATACCTTAAGTGAAGCTGCATTGTCCTTTCTAAATCGTACCGTCATGGTCCTGTCACTGGGCTTTAGCATTATTTTTGGATTTAGTTTGTGGCTGATCTTTGGTTTTAGGAAAAGTTTATTTTTAACACAGTTTAATCAATTTATAAAAAATTTTCAGCAATGAGATATTTTAGTTTAGTCCTTCTGCTTGTGATCATTTGTGTGGGTTGTGCCACGTCAAAAAAAGAATGGGCAAATTTTACAGGAAAGGATTGTGAAAAATATGTATTTGGAAGAATTGAAACAAAACGACTTTTGACAGCCATGGAAAAATTGACTCTGGCACAATCTGGTATTCACATTCAGGAATTTATTTTTGAAACACAGTATCTTGGAAGCTGGAATAAAGAATGGAACTCCAAAAATCTAGATAAAACACCCGTCAATTCACTGGTAGCCTTTACAGCACAGGATAAAATTGCTTCAGGTATTCAGATTACTGAAGTACAACGTATTTCTGAAACACCCGGAGAAAGTATGGTATTGATTCAAACAATAGCTACGGTTACACCAGATGAATTAAAAACCTTTGGTCAGGTGGTCTTCGGTCGCGATTATTCCTATCGAATGATTGTGCCTCATCATAATCTGATGAAATTATTGGAATTTCCCTGTTTGCGATTGATGAGTATCATCAAATACGACTATGACCCAGATAGCGATTTTTGAAATCATCGCTTTTGCTTTTAGACACGATTTATTAAGTTATCAGATTACTGTTTAGCAAATACAGTTGATACTGTCTTCCTTTGATTTCTATCGAATTATGCTATCTTTAGGACAGCATTGAAACTGATTTTATCCAACTAAATTATGGAATTCATGAAGCGATTTTTTATCATCAACAGTATCCTGTTAATCCTAACAATTTCAGGATTCTCTCAGAAAAATAGCATTTACTGGCACAATGGCCTGGAATTTTCTAAATCGAGTGTCAGAGGATTATCGGAGTATACTCAAGATGAAGTTGCAGATGGAAAGTACTACCGGGTTTTGCGTTTTGACAAATTATTATCTCAACAGGAAATCATTCAATTGGAAGCCCTAGGCGTTAGCATCCTGGAGTATATACCTGATTTTTCTTACATCGCATCATTACAAACGAGTTTTAATCAACGTGCAGATCATATCAATTCTCTGATTTCTGCTTTTCAGATAACCGGAAGTATGAAATTATCTTCCAGACTGCTATACGATGATTCTTGTATGAAATTAGCCGATAAATCATTGGTGGTGGTTCGGTTTATGAAGGACATAAAGGGTGAAACTGTTGCATCGGAGTTAAACACAAAAGAAATAAAGTTTGATCGCCTGAATTCGGATTTTAAAATTTTCTATGCAAGACTTACGGCAAGCGAGTTGGATTGGTTAAGCGCTCAACCCTGGGTACAATTTATAGACTGTGAATCACGACCTGGCGAACCGGAAGATATAGATGGAAGAAATCTGCACAGGGTGAATTTGATTGGTTCCAATTTTAAGGAAAATATTTTATTAAAAGGGCAGGGTGTACGTGTTATGGTGAGGGATGACGGTTTTGTTGGTCCTCATATTGATTTTCATGGAAGACTTACTCAGGATGTTATCAACAATATCGGTACTCACGGAGATGGTGTATCCGGTATCATGGCAGGAGCCGGAAACTATGATCCTTTAATAGAAGGAATGGCCCCGGGATCTGAACTTTATGTGATCAATTATCAGCCCGATTTTCTGGATAAAACATTGGATTTTCATCAACAGGAAGGTGTGGTCATCACCAATTCATCTTATAGCAATGGATGTAATGTTGGCTATACGATTGAAGCACAGGTCGTTGATAAGCAAATCTTTGAAAATCCCGAACTCATACATGTTTTTTCTGCTGGAAATTCCAATAATGCAGATTGTGGCTATGGTGCTGGAAATCAATGGGGGAATGTAACCGGAGGACATAAAATTGGCAAAAATGCTCTTACTGTTGCCAATCTTCGGATTGATGCAAGTCTGGAAACCAGTTCCAGCAGAGGCCCAAGCAAAGATGGCCGTTTAAAACCGGAAATTTCGGCACGGGGTACCAATCAATTATCTACTGCTCCGGATAATGGAACATTGGTTTTTGGAGGCACTTCCGCGGCCGCCCCGGGTGTGGCAGGAGTATGTGCGTTACTTTACGAAGCTTATAAAAATATACACAATGGTCAAAATCCGGAATCGGCATTAATTAAAGCGGCCATACTCAATACTGCCACCGATATCGGAACGCCGGGTCCGGATTATCAGTTTGGATTTGGCGTAATAGACGCTTACAGAGCATATCAACTTATCCAACAAGGGAGGTTTTTAAAAGATAAAGTCCTGCAGACTCAGATAAAAGAATTTCAGATACAAGTTCCGGCCGGAAGTCCTTTGCTCAAAATAATGCTATACTGGGCAGAACCTGAAGCTTCCTTAATGGCCCAAAAAGCATTGATCAATGATTTGGATATGGACGTAGTAGATCCGGATGGTAATGTACTCAAACCCTGGCTTCTCAATCCAAGTCCAAATCCGGTAACGCTGGCAGCTGGAGCGTCCAAAGGAACCGACACCTTGAATAACTTTGAACAGGTATCTGTAAATTTTCCAAAAGAAGGAGTTTATACCATTCGGGTAAACGGAAAATTTTTACCCTCCAACTCCGTCAATTTTTATCTGCTTCACGAAATAGAAGATAAAAGTTTACGACTTAACTTTCCAATCGGCGGTGAGAAATTTAGCATCACAGAAAATACACAAATTCATTTTACGGCTTACGGAACGGACAGTATCAAATTTTATTTTTCTGCAGATGCAGGTAAAAACTGGCAATCTCTGGGATCTCAGTTACCGGGTAGCCGGTTACATTCAATTTTTATTCCCAATAATACGTCTTCAGATTCTTGCCTGATAGAAATCCGACAAGGCAATTTAAAAGAGCAAAGTGCCTTTTTTACAATAACCAATGGGGTACAGGGATTTAAAATAAATAAATATTGTCCCGACAAAATCGAATTAGGCTGGAAACCCAATAAGAAAGATAGTTTCCTGATATATCAATTGGGTGATAAATATATGGATCCTTTGATTACCACTTCAGATTCGGTAATAACATTATCCAATGATGATCCTCGTGTAAAAAAATGGTTTTCGATTGCCGGATATGATAAATCCATTTTGTCGCGAAGAGAACTTGCCATTCAATCTCCGGATACCCTGGTCGGTTGTAACATCATCAAAGATCTGGAGTTGGCTGTTTCAGCTGCCAATCTCAGTGAATATTTTAGTTGTGGCGATTTACAGGTGAATTTAAAACTGTATGTGATCAACCGGACCAACCGGGTGCAAAGTGGCTTTAAAATTAAAGCCCTTGCGGAAAATAAAACAACAGAGCAGTTCTTTCCAGAATCTGTTCTACCTTATGATACCCTGGAAGTCAACCTTAATAATAATCTAAAATTAAATCAATTTGGCTCGCAAGTCGTAACGGCCTGGCTTGAATATGATTTTGACGAAAATCCTTATAATGATACCTTGTTTATTCCCTTGCAAATAAACGAACTGCCCGACAAAGCCGGAATTTATCCCATGTTGGAAGCAATTAATGGAAATGATTTGCCTGAACATTGGTTTCAAAAAAATACAGCGGTCGATTCGAGATGGAATGTTGTCTCAGTTAAAGATAAAAACGGAATGACCGGAAGTTCACTAATGTTTACCAATGCCAACTCCAATTATAATAGTTTTGGTGTGAATTTATATAGCCGTACTGTCGATCTAACCAATTCAACAGAACCTTACCTTTATTTGGATTTTATACATCATCATTTTAGCGACAATACTTTTTTTGACAGCCTGAGAATTAAAGTAAAGGAAGTCTGCAGCAAATCCCACCGTGAAAAAGTATTGTTATCCGGAGTATCCATGGAATTAAATACGATTGAACCCACGACAAATCAAAACTGGCTTCCTCATGATACCTCCTGGTTTTATCTGGCTTATGATCTTTCAGAATTTAAAGGGTCCAAAATAATAATCGACTTCGAAATTATTCGGGGCAGAGGAAACCGTACGTTTTTGGAAAATATACAAGTGCGAGAAAAATTGCCCGAAACCAAACAAGCAGACTTTACCATAATACCAAATCCCGGATGTTATGCAAAACCCGTGACGTTTAATGACAGCTCCACGATCAATGGCAAACTTTATTTATGGGATGTTGGCCTTTTCGGTTCACCTCGTTACTTTACCGGCAAAGGACCCTTTTCATCCAAATACACTTCCTTAGGTACAAAACGAATCATTTATAAGGTAAAATCCGATACGGATAATGATGCAATAGTCATTAAAGATCTGCCTCTGGCCAATACGCCCAGTGTAAATTTTACATTTAAAATAGAAACCGGGCGTACGGTAAAGTTTACCAATACTTCGGTAAATGGTGAAACCTATTTGTGGGATTTTGGTGATGGAACGACTTCAAAAGAAAGTGATCCGTCACATACTTTTGATTCGGCAAAAGTATATCGCGTAAAACTGACCATTTCCAATCCTTGTGGAAACTATTCGAGGTCGGTATTTGTCGATTTGACCTTAACCGCCAATCATCAATTAGAACCAGAGTCTTTAATCCGGATCTACCCAAATCCTGCCACGGATCATTTATCGATTCACTCCAGAGATGAGATAGAATCCTACCAGATCGTTAACTCTGAAGGAAAGCTTGTAAAAAGTGCCTTTGGAATCAATTCAAAGGAATTTACTATTTCTCTTGAAGCTATCCCAAGTGCTCATTACAATATAGAATTAAGGACGTCTTCGTACAGCAGAATTTATCAGATAGGGAAAAAATAGTAACTCCATTGTAAATCGGACCTATTCAAGAAATTGGAGGGGAGAATTAACTATGTAGTTTAGCCTGTCGCTGGAGTAAAATTTCTTCAGATTCGCGTCTGTCAGGATCCGGGACACAACAATCCACCGGACAAACCGCTGCGCACTGAGGTTCTTCGTGAAAACCCATACATTCTGTACATTTATCAGGTACGATATAATAATATTCATTGCTGATTGGTGCCAGCTTTTGTTGTACATTAACTTCTGTATGATCTTCCAGAATATATGTACCTGTTAACTTAGTGCCTTCAGCCATAGCCCATTCAATTCCTCCTTCGTAAATAGCATTATTGGGGCATTCAGGCTCACATGCACCGCAATTGATGCATTCATCCGTAATAATTATTGCCATGGTGCAAAGATACGAAATGACTTAATCAATTTAAGCTAAGAGCATTATAGCGGAATATTGCCGTGTTTTTTTCTAGGCAGATTATCCACTTTGGATTCCAGGCTGTCAAAAGCTTTTATGAGTTTAATTCTGGTATACTTCGGATCGATAACTTCATCAATAAAACCACGGGCTGCCGCGTGATAGGGATTGGCAAATAATTCGCCGTATTCTGCTTCTTTATTAAGTAGCATTTGTTCGGGATTATCAGAAGTCTCGATTTCTTTTTTAAATATTATTTCACTGGCACCCTTGGCACCCATCACGGCAATTTCAGCACTTGGCCAGGCATAATTATAATCAGCGCCAATGTGCTTGCTGTTCATGACATCATAGGCACCGCCATAAGCTTTTCGGGTAATAACGGTAATCCTGGGAACGGTTGATTCACTAAAAGCATATAGCAATTTAGCTCCGTTGCTTATGATGGCATTCCATTCCTGGTCCGTTCCGGGTAAAAATCCAGGCACATCGACCAGCACCAGAAGGGGTATATTAAAACAATCGCAGAACCGGATAAAACGGGCAGCTTTTTTCGAAGCATTGACATCCAGACATCCGGCAAGAAACATCGGTTGATTGGCAATAACCCCAATACTTCGACCTGCAATACGGGAAAAGCCAGTGATAATATTTTCGGCAAAATCCTCATGGAGTTCAAAAAATTGATCCGGGTCCGATAACTGGTTGATTATTTCTTTCATATCATAAGGCTGGGTAGCCAAATCCGGTATGATAGAATTAAGCTTAGATCTTGTTTCATCGCCGATGTGATAATCGAGTCTGATTGGTTTTTCTTCGCAGTTTTGAGGAATATAGGAAAATAGTTTTACAATTTTTTCGATGCAGTCCACATCATTTTGAGATGTAATCTGACAAACACCACTTTTGCTCGAGTGGGTATGCGCTCCACCCAGGAGTTCGGAACTCACTTCTTCGTTTGTCACTGTCTTAACAACATTAGGGCCTGTTACAAACATATAACTACTTTGTTGGACCATAATAATAAAATCAGTGACCGCAGGAGAATAGACAGCCCCTCCTGCGCAAGGACCCATAATGGCCGATATTTGAGGAATAACTCCGGAGGCTCTGACATTTCGGTAAAAAATATCGGCATAACCACCCAAAGAGCAAACACCTTCCTGGATTCTGGCGCCACCAGAATCATTCAATCCAATTAAGGGTACACCGTTTTTCATGGCTAGATCCATGATTTTACAAATTTTTTCGGCATGAGTTTCAGATAAGGATCCTCCAAACACAGTAAAGTCCTGTGCAAATACATAGACCAATCGATTATGAATTGTACCATAACCCGTGACCACGCCATCACCAAAGTACACCTGTTTGTCCATGCCAAAATCGGACGAACGATGAGTTACCAACATACCCAATTCTTCAAAACTGCCAGGATCACATAATAACTCAATGCGCTCGCGGGCGGTTAATTTTCTTTTAGCATGTTGAGAAT
Organism: uncultured Saprospiraceae bacterium; assembly: GCA_964486185.1. GTDB lineage: Bacteria > Bacteroidota > Bacteroidia > Chitinophagales > Saprospiraceae > Vicinibacter. Next base: position 59,698 of record CAZALD010000011.1, on the reverse strand, counting down.
CAATTCGATTCTGACCACCACCGAGAAGTGCTTCTTGCTTTTTTGCATGCAGATGATCCAATTTTTTGTGTTGCATGCGACAAAGGTAGGGTGCGGGTTTGGCTAATGAAACAATTTTTAAAGAGAAGAATCCGGATTGGTCCAGGATTTACCATTTTAGAATCATTTTTATTAAGTAAGAGTATATTCAATGCACAAATGAAGGAAGTCTAGTACTTTTGTACATCCATTTGTCTGTCAATCTTTTTATAATCAACAATTTAGGTAAAATAGTATCGAATATGAAAATCTTGTTTTGTAATTTATTTCTTTCGGTTTGTTTGTTATTTTCATGCAATAACGCTCAGAATACTGCTCATAAAGAAATCCTGAAGTCTGATAATAAGGCACTTAAGACGGATTCACCGGAAGTAATTAATCAAAAGTTGAAGTCGAAGCAAATCATGAACGACCTGATAAAACATTTAAATTTTATTCCGGATATGGAGAACTATTTAAACTTGGTAAGCCACTTTAAGGAAAAAAACATTTTTGTGAATGCAGATAAAAAAAGTTATATCATCATAGCCGTCAGCAATAAAGGATTTAATAAAATTTTGGAATCAGAACGCACGAGATTGCTGGATGCTACTACCTCAAATCAGGGATATCAATTAAACTTCCTATTACATCATGTTTTTAGCAGTCCGACCAAGACATTTAAAAGCGTGGTTTTCAATAGTTTAGCCGGTGAAGGAGTACAAATAGAGGATAATCGTTCGAAGATTACGTTTAAGGGTGTAAGCTATCCGATTACATCGGCATTAAAAGCATCTGATGATCTGGAGATTATATCGATTGATAGCCCATTGTTTCAATAGGGGTTTTCAATACTGTCTTTCTTAAATAGGTGTAAATCAGATAGATGCTATGAATTTTATACAATATTTTTGATAGATTTCAAAGTTTAACCAGATTAAACTACACCTTAACATCTAGTTTATCGACATTCAAGCTAGAATAGAATGCAGGCGGCCATATTGTATTTAAGTCTGTATATAGGTGGTTTTTGAAATTTAGATAATTGAAAAGATTGCCTTAATGCATTTAATTTTAGTTTTAGAAGTTGAAATTAAAGCTTAAACAATTTTAGAAATTAGCTTTAAAATTTTCAGAATTGAGCGGTCTGATTCGCAAAAACTCCAATCAAATTAATTTTACCAGTTATTTATAATTAATGTAATACCAGTATATTATGAAAATTCATTTTTTATTATATGATTGGGCATTTAACCGCTCTCAAAAACCCTAAATTTTTAATATACTAAAAATGTATAATGTATTTCATATTCAAAAATATCAAAATACATGTTATTAAAATAAATATATCAATATTTTTTAAAATGCTCATACAAGCTATAAAGGCTAAATCTATATTTGCAAGGTAGAAATCGGGGAAACGAAGCCCCCGATACGAAGCAATATTTTATAACTTATTGAATAACTGGAAGATAGTTAACAGTCTGGCTGTTATTAAGTGAGTTATAAGAAACCAAACTTAGGATGAAAAGATATAACCTGACCGAAGCCTCTATTGCTCCATGCACGTTGTCATGGACTCTGATCAGCTTTTTATTAGTCCTGTGTTTCTTTTCCTGTTCTTGCAGGAACAAAACCAATAGCGTTCAACTGACTCCGGTTGACAGCTCCATGATTTCAGGTAATCTGGGAGATACCAAATCATTTGAATTTACTCCAAAGAATGATTTGGCAAACTCTTACAGCCAGGTAGTTTCTGCTGTTAAGTCCAAAACCGGATATTCGATGTTTTACGAGTTTCTGGAGCGGGGTAAGTATTCTGATATTTTTAACCGTCAGGATAAAATGGATTTTATACTGATTGCCCCTTCTGATGAAGAATTAAATAAATTGGATAATGCCACGATATCCCAGTTAATTTATCCAGAAATGCCCGATCAGTCCAATTTAAATTTCATGATTCGCCATGTAGGTTTAAAACTTAAAGAGGGATCCAAGTCATCTTACCAAAGTATGACGGGTAAAAAAATAGAACTCGAAACAAATTTATTAACCATTGATGGTCTGCAGATACCTGTTCGTGACGAAGTCCAGGTAAATCAGAACATCAAAATTTTATTTATATCTAATTATTTGAATTAATCCTTATTGAACAAAAACTAATCTCATGATAAACATTTGCACTTTTAAAGACAAGATTCAAACCAGATTGATAGGCTGGTGTTGTAGTTTGATCTTGGTATTGGGTTCTATAAATCAGAGCTTTGCTCAGATTCCCCAATGCGCTCCTGCAACGGGAAATACCTTGACTCAAACTTCGTTTGGTTTGGTCGTTGGCAACCTAAACTCGGGTTGTGCCATAGCCAGTGTTCCAGATTTAAGAGGACGCTGGACAGCAGTTCCTGGACCAGGCTATATGCTGGTTTCGGTACTCCAGGCTCCTGCCCCGGGTACTATGATCACTGTACCTAAGGGATCAACCTGTCCAAATGCAACCGTACCCATAAATATAGTTGCCGTATTCTTTTATATAGGTGATCCGTTTTCAGCTCCGGATGACTTATTATGTTCTCGTCTGGGTGTAGATGCCTTTAATATACAAGACATTTCTCCACCTACTATTGTAACACCAAAATCCCTCACCCTGGATGTTAATGCAGGCTGTACTGTAACTGCAGCCCAAATTTTGGCAGCTTATGGTCCGGCCGATGTGGACGACAATTGTACAGACGATGCTTCTTTATTAGCCAATTTAAATATAGTAGGCGGTTTTCCTATCATGCTGACTTGCCCAACCAGTCCAAGTGCACCATTTCCTGTTATGGTAAGGACAATGGATCAATGTGGTAACCTATCTAATATCGCCACAATAAATGTTACTCTGAGAGATTTAACAGCCCCCATGGCTACTTGTATAGGAAATCAAACAAGATATTTTGACATGGATTGTCAATATACCGTCGAGGATTTCAGAGGTAGCGTCACAGTTTCTGATATCTGTGGAGCTCAGGTTCCGCCAGCAGGTGTTAGCCAACGAGTTATAGCTCCTGTTGTCTTTGATGTGGATGAGTTTCCAATTATTATTACAGGAGCAGGTTGTCCTTCTTTACGGACAATGACAGTCAGAATTTGTACACAGGATTGTTTTGGCAATGGTAACCTGGATCCTAATCCAATTGGACCCATTCCACCTAACTGTTGCACGTTTATCATCTCAGTATCAGACACAACCAGACCGGTACCGCAACCTGCAAATTGCCCTGGTCCTGTATTTTTGCTCACAGATAATAACTGTGAAGTTGTCATTCCTGATTTAAGAGATCCGAGTTTATTTTTGGATAATTGTGATCCAATATTGGATGCAACCGATATTATCCAGAATCCACCTCCTGGACCTTACGATGTAAGCGGATTAATATGTACTCCAGATAATACTATAGATATTACCTTTACTTATACCGATTGCAATGGCAATGGTCCTGTATCATTTACCTGCGATGATGTAATTCTGGTATTTGATGTAACGCCCCCTTCCACATTGACATGTCCTGATCCCAGACCCGTATTTAATCTGGCTATCAATCCTTTGACCTGCCAATACACAACGGTTTCTGTACCAGCTAACTTCTTTAATGGAGTGGCTATTGCTGGAGACAATTGTGACCCAGATCCTCAGGAAGGAAATGATCCGGGTGGTCCTTATGATTGTACACAACTTGGAATTTATTCTTTTGATATATATGCCACTGATTGCAGTGGTAATTTTAATGCCTTTTTGGGTGCCTGCGAAGTACTGGTTCAGGCTAACCCTCTTGATGCCGATTGGACCAATCCGGGACGAGTATGTATGAATGATTTACCTCTCAACTTATGTCCTTACCGTACAGGTGTATTGTGTGGATATTGGAGTGGCGATCATGTAACATTTGGCGATTGTGCCAGCGGTGGTGGTATATTTAATCCCCCCGGCCCAGGTGCTTATGCTGTTACTTATACAGTCGGAGATGCTGACTGTCATGTTGAAATCACCAGGGTAATTAACGTAGAACAAGCAGTGGCCCCACCATTTTTAATTAATGATTTTGGTGTTTGTTATTGCCCGGATGCACTCTTAGATCTTGAATCTCTGTTGTTAGGTTCAGCTCCTCAGGGAGGTACCTGGACAATCAGCAATTCCGGAAATCTTCAGTTTAATTTATTACCTCCTCCGGGTCCTGGTAATTCTCATCTTGCCCGTTATGATGAAGGTTGTGGTGTAGCTACCATAACTTATAGCTATACAGATTGTACCGGCACTCCTCAGAGTGACCAAATTTTAATTACAATACGTCGCTGTGCTGATGTGGCTTTGAGCTTTACCACCAATTATTGTCAGGGCGAAAGTGTAGTGGGTTCTACTATTCGAAAATATGGTTGTGACGACTATAATGTTTCATTTACTGGTGGAAACTTTTTATCATCACCTTTAAATACCACCCTGGGTGCATTTGGCCCACAGGTTCCAAATCCTAATGCTGCAGCTGGATTATATTTTATCAATTTAATAATTAGTGATCCATTAGGTATTTGTCCAGATAAATATTATAATTGGACTTCTCATGTTTATCAAAAAGCAGCTACTCCTAATGGTATCAATCCAGTAGGGCCAGTATGTGAAACCAATGCATTTCCGTTAAATTTAAGTTTGATTAATCCAAATGATCGTGCAGGAAATCCACTTACTGCGGATAATGTAAAATGGTTTGGTGGTGGTGTTACCGATAATGGAACTACCGGAACCTTTACTCCAAATGATTCAGATGGAGATGGTTTTCCTGGTCCTGGCGCATATGTAGTTTGTGTTCATGCAGGTGATCCAAGATGTTTGGAAACCTATTGTACCACAATCATTATCAATAACCACGTTCCGGGTTCTTGTACGCTTGATGAGTACAGAGCATGTTTAGAACCTGGTGCAACCATTACTTTCTCTGATTTATTACAATCAGCTGCCATTTCTGGTGGTCGCTTTATTATAAGTTCAGTTGTCAACAACGGCGGATTTTCTACCAATGTTGCTGCTGGCGACACTGTAACAGGGATGGTTTATAACGGCGGTTGTGGTATCGTTAACTATCAATATGTTATCGTAAGCTGTCCAACCAATATCGTATGCAATGGCACGGTGGTCATTAATCAACGTGCTCATATTGATATGACCGGACCGCAGACATTCTGTGCCAACGACAATAATTTATATCTTTTAAGAAATAATGGTACTACTTCTTTATGTGGTGCTAATGGTGTTTTTGCTGGACCTGGAGTAGTAAACTCCGGAAATGGAGCAACCGCAACATTTAATGCATCCGTTGCAGGAGAAGGAACTCATTTGGTAACTTATACAATAGGAACAAATTCACCAGGTGGACCAAATTGTCAGCAGGTTGACTCGATGATGATGACCGTTTATGCGGCTAGTGATCCTACATTTAACTTGCCATTAAATACCTGCGCGGATATTACGTCCATTCCGTTGAATTTATTAAATCCAGATCCTTCTGTAAATGCAGGTTCACCAGACGGCGTAGCTGAAGTGTTCTGGTCAGGTAATGGTGTTACTGATAACGGGGGTAATGATCCTTCCGGTTCATTTAATCCTTCTGTTGCAGGACCTGGTTATCATCTGGTTTGCGTAATGACCGGTGAAGGTCCCTGTATGAAATATTTCTGCCGGATGATTCGCGTATTCCCGGTTAATAATGCCACTCTCGTTGCAGACTTAAATCGTGGATGTTACATATTCAATGTTAGTAACGGAGGTCCTTTTATCGATTTTAATCTCGAAGAATTATTGACAGCCAATACCACTTTAGGTGGTTCTTGGTCCTATATCAGTGGACCGGGTGGTGTAATCAGAAACTATACTCTGGCTGCCCCTCCGGGATGTCATCAATTGCGATATACAGTACCTGCAGCATTTCCAGGTGCTACAGGCGGTTGTGCTCAAATGACCGATGATGTATTCTTATTATTACAAGAAGCTCCTCAAACTAATTTTGATATGGCTGAGGAAGTGTGCTGGAATGGTATACCTGGATCCTTGAGTTTATTGATGGATTATACAGGTCAAACTTCAGGAGCCAATGCAACGCGGACCTATTCCTGGACTGCAACCACAGTTTCAGGAGCCGGACCTATACCGACATTCAATAACTCTGCAATTCAGGAACCTCTTATGACAGTTCAAGGTCCTGGTGTATTTGAAATATGCTTAACGGAGACTTTGACATATGCGGCATGTGGTACTGGTGGTAGTGGACCTTGCCCGGAAACATATTGTGAGCGAATCACTGTTCACCAAACTAATACGGAAGTTATTCCGGCATGGAATCGTCCGAATCCATTCAGATTCTGCACAACGGATCCATGTATAGATTTAGATGTCTTAGTTACAGGTACCCCAAATGGTGTTTTCACAGGTCAGGGAGTTCAATTGGATCCAACGCATCCAAACTATAGATTTTGTCCGGCAGTTGCTGGTCCAGGAACCCACGCTATTTCTTACACCGTACAAAATGGAGCGGGATGTACTGCTGTGATGACTCGTAATGTCGAAGTTTATGCACCACCGGTTAATAACTGTCCAAACGATTCATTGGTAATCAGTTGTGGAACTAAACGCTTAGGAAGCAATACGTCATTCGGACCATTTACTTCTCAAGGAATTACCTTTTATATAACCAGTAATTATTCAATGTCAACAGTAGACTTATCCAGTCTGCTTTGTCCAGCCGCAACCGATGGCGGAACATGGACATTATTGTCCAGTCCTGCCAATTCTCAGGGAGCTGGTGCCACCGGTGTAGTATTAGGTGATTTGTTGGTTTATACAGATCCAGGATGTTATACTGTAGATTATACCGTTAGTTCTTTCCCGGGAGCACCTGCAGGTTGTGTGGTTTCTAAAACATATCGCATACTGATTGGTGAAAGACCAATGCCAATGATGGATCTTCCGGATAATATTTGTTGGGCTGCCGGAGTTCCGACCATTACCTTAAATATACCCGCTCTATATAATACTACTGCTCCTGCACATTCAGGAACTATAGTAACAACCGAATATAGCAGTACAAATACGAATGTAGCTACCGTTGCTTCAAACGGTATCGTAACAATAGTTGGAGCCGGAAATACAAAAATTTGTATGAGGCTTACTTATATGAATTTGGCTTGTACCCCGTCATTAAAGACAACTTGTCAGGTTGAAGTTTGTGAATCATTAAATGTAACTCAAACCAATGTGGCAACAAGTCCTTCATGGACAGCCTTTGGTCCGATATGTATCGACGCAGCTTGTGTTGATTTGGATGCTTTAGTAACCGGTACTCCAGGAGGAGTATTCACCGGTCAGGGAGTAGTCCTTGGAGCAGGTGGTCATCCAAATTATGATTTTTGTCCTCCAGTTGCAGGTGCAGGCACACATGCTGTTACATATACAGTCAACAGTCCTGATGGATGTACCAACGTATTAACCAGAAATATTATCGTAGCTCCATTGGCAAATGCAACCTTGGCTAACAGACAAGTACCTTGTTTAGTAGAACCAGGAGGAGTTATTCCACTTTCTGTATTATTTGCCAGTAATGCAACTACAGGTGGTGGTACCTGGGCCTTTGCCGGAACACCTCCGGCTGGCGCTCAAATTGTGGGTGGTAACTTAATTTACACTCAAGCTGGTTGCTATTGCTTTACTTATACAGTTACAACTGTTCCAGGTGCTACAGCTGGTGGTTGTTTTGCTCAGGGTACTGCATGCTTGCAAATTTCCGAGCACCCAACTCCTAGCTTTAGCGTACAAAATGAAATTTGTTGGTCTACCAATGATCCAGTAACGACATTTACCCCATTGGTAAACAGTCCGTCATATGATGCAGCTGGTGTGGTTACAAGATCCTGGAGTACCATACCTACTCCATTCCCACAGATTACATTAAATACATCAACTGGCGCCTTTACCATTAATGGTCCTGTACCGCTAGGTGGATTAATTTTTGATTTGTGCATGACAGAAAATATTACTACCGCAGTTTGTGGTCCGACGTCTGGTCCAAACCAGGCTACACCACCAAATGCTCAAGTGGTATGTACAGAAACATATTGTGAACGAATCTCCATCCGCGACGGTACACTGTTAAACGCTACGTTTACGGCTACACCTGTGAATCCTTGTTTAGGCCAGACAGTCACATTAACACCTGCTGTAGGTGGAGGTACATTTACCGGAAATGGTGTTACCAATGCCGGAAATGGTGGAAATGGAACATTTGTAGCAAATGTTTGTGGCATCTATGCTGTTACGTACACCATTGATGATCCAAATGGTTGTTCAAATTCATATACATTAAATATTTATACGGATACAGTTAGACCAAGTTTAACCTTACCTTCCAACATTACCGTAAATTGTCAAAACCCATTAACCCCTTCAATGGCAACATGGGCAGCAGGAGCTTCTGCTACGGATAATTGTGCTGGAGTAAGTGTCACAAATAGAATATTCGACAGACAATCATCCTGTAGTCCGGGAACCGGTACGTATGTATTCATGTTTACGGCTACCGACGCCTGTGGAAATACCAGAATAGGTTTTGCAAATTATACAGTGCAAGATGTAACTCCTCCGGTTATTTCTGGGGGTTCTAATCTGGTTGTTGAATGCGGAAATGATGTCTATGCAAGAGTCTATGCCTGGTTAAATAATCATGCCGGAACAACGGCTACAGATGCTTGCGATGCCTCTAACTTCCTGAACTGGACTCATAACTTTAATGGTCTGATCAATAATTATTGTGGTGCTCCGGTTCCAGTTACATTCTTTGTATCTGATCGCTGTGGTAATTCTTCATCAGTAACATTTACCCTACAGGTACGGGATCAAACCCCACCAGTTTGGAATGTTAGGCCACAGAATGCCATCTTCGAGTGCGATGCAACTTCAGATCCATATGCGCAAATTGCAGCCTGGTTAGGTTCTAATGGAAATGGTGTTGCTTTGGATTCATGTCAAACAACCATTACCTATTCAAATAATTTCACAGGATTATCCGGTGGGTGCAATAGAAATACAGGTTCTGCTTTAGTAACTTTTACGGCTATGGATGTCTGCGGAAATGCTACCTCAGCTCAAGCTACTGTAAACGTCGTAGACAGAACTCCTCCTGAAATTATTTCTGCCGCTAAAGATACCATGGTAGAATGTGACGGATTAGGAAACCTAGCTGCCTTGGCAGCCTGGATTAATAACCGAGGTGGAGCAAGAGCTGTTGACCTGTGTAGCGGTGTTTCTTGTCAACCGTTACCAGGAGCCAGAGCAGCCTTTGTTGCAGCACCAGTAACTTATCCATGGAGTGGTGGTCCTAATTATAATGACTATACTACTTCAATGGATCAGATTTTTGGTGCAGGTAATTGGGATCGTTTTGATTACAATACAAGCCCTGCTACTTTATTCTCAAGAAATTATAGATTCATTTATATTGATGGCAGCGATGGCGTCTCTTCAGGTGATAATAATGCCTTGTTATTTAACACATTTGTAAATGCTAACCGCAAACTTATCGAATCATGGGTGACTTGTGGTGGTAGGTTATTATTAAATGCGGCACCAAATCAAGGAGGAAATATTGCCTTAGGGTTTGGCGGTGTTCAGGTATTATATGATGGCTCTACTACATTTACCAATAGTGTAACTCAAGCTAATTCTCATCCAATATTTAATGGACCTTTCTTACCTACCGGTGCTAACTATACAGGTACCTCATTTGGACATGCTATTGTTGGTCCGCCAAACTTAAATATTATCATCAGAGAAAACGGAGGAGCTAACAGAACCGTACTTGCCGAATCTTTATGGGGAGGTGGTATTGTAATGTTTGGAGGTATGACTGCTTCAGGTTGGCATTCTCCACAACCAAATGCGAGAAACTTAAAATGGAATATCTTAAGTTATCTCAATACCAGAACTCTACAGACAGACATCAATGTCTTAAATGGTGGAATATTTGCCTGGGATACAACTCTCATGCGTACAGAAGTTACCTGTGGTGCAAACCGCAGATTTACGTATATGTTTAATGCTCTGGATTCCTGTGGAAATATTTCAAATGCTACAATTGCCCGATTTATCATCCGGGATACGACTCCTCCAGTTTGGTCTGTCAATCCAAGCAGCTTATCCGTACAATGCGATGGAAGAGGAAATGTAACACAATTAAACAATTGGTTAGCTGCTAATGGAAACGGTGCTATTTTAAATGATCCTTGCAACGGAACAGTCAGAATAGAACACGACCAGGTGCGGGAATATCCGAAATGCAGTCATACAGATAGTACAACCTATCGCTTTACTGCCTATGATTGTTCCGGAAATTCATCAACCCGTGAAGCTAACTTTATTATTATTGATACTCGTCCGCCTACCCTGATATCCGCAGCTCGTGATACCACGATTTCCTGTGAAAATTTATCCGGAAATAACGATGATGAATTAATAGGTTGGTTGAATATACGCGCTGGATTTGTTGCATTTGACACTTGTAGCGATGTGGTTAATTATTCACATAATTATCATGCATCAAACTGGGTAAGAGTTTGCGGTCCATCCAGATTTGTTAATGTAACATTCTCCGGAAGAGATGATTGCGGAAACGTTATCACCTCTACTGCCAGATTCTCTATCGTGGATACTACCAGACCAAGATTCCTCAATTGTCCTCCTCCAATCGTACAAAATTTGGAGTCAGGTCATTGTGATGCTTATGTTACTGTTCCTAAATTGATTGCAATTGATAATTGTACGCATCAGGATAGTATCATTATAACTCAAATATTTGGTCCAAATCCAGTACAATACAGATTCCCGGCTGGAACTACTGTTCTTAAATATGAAGCCAGAGATCTTTGTAACAATAGAGATACATGTACTATAAAAGTTGTAGTTAATGACTATTGGGATATACCACAAATTACTTGTAGAGCCAATGTGGATACAACTACTTCAGCAGGAGTTTGCCTAAGAAATAATTTAGGTGGTTTAGCTCCAACATTAGTACGTGATGTTTGTCCACATACTGCTGTAACTTACGTAATCAGAAATGAAGCAGGCGACACAATCAGAAAAGGTATAAATGATGCCAGTGGTAGTAATTTCCCGAAAGGAAATAATCAGGTATGTTATACAGTTCAGGATCAACCCATTCTGTTAATTACAGAAGTAACGCAGCAATTAGGAGCAGGGGTTGGACCAACCAGTCCGGTACCGGCCTTTATTTCAGCTGCTGATGTGAATGGAGATTATATCGAAATCACCAATTTTGGACCTTCATCTATTGATGTGAGCTGTCTGAGTATGAAAATATTCCAGGGAGGTGCACAGGTTGGAGTATATACATTACCTAATATGCCTGGTCCGGTATTACCAGCGGGCGGTATATTAACATTACACGTAGGTCCGGCAATTGCTGGATTCCCGGATAATCCTGGTGCATTCTTCTTTAATATGAATTTACCTGAGGCAGCTATTAATATGCCGAGAGGATATGTACTCAGTCATTTAGATTTAAGAAATCTGGATGTAGTGACAACTAACGGATATAATATTACGGCTCCTGCTCAAGGTGTACCCGTCGTTACGGCGGCAGACTGGAGTGGAACCAGTGCTACCAATGTTGACAGAGGATCTCATTACAGAAGATGTATTTATGATCATAATCTGGCATCAGATTGGTTATTGGCAGAAAGCTGTGAGCCTGCAAGTATTGGTAGAATTAATCCAATCCTGGCTCCGTTTGTATTCCCATCAAATGGTTTAAGAACCTCTGTTCAAACGATTGCTCCACAGAGAGCCACTTGCTGCTTTAATGTTAATGTCAGAGATACAGAAACCCCGATGTGTGCTACCAATGATACATTTGTATTGGCAGGTACCACCGGAATCGTTTCTAATCCTGGATGTTACACATTTACATTAACGGTTCCAGCAACGCCTGTGACAAAAATCGTGGATGTATGGGTGACAAACCTCAATATGAATATTACCAACTTCGCTAACAGTGAAGTGACCTTAATTCATCCAGATGGTACCAGAGTCAGATTATGGAATGATGGAATCTGTAGTGGATCTACAGGATTCTTGTCCGCCCGAATTTCTGATCTGGATGCGACATTTGTTCGTAATGCAATCTGTGCTGGTTTAGGTTCTGGTTTAAATTACCGACCTGAACAAGCCCTTAGTGCTCTTTGTCCAAAATCGGCAGCAGGTACTTGGAGATTGGAAATAGAAAATAACTCACCAGCTCCTTCTACATTAACACTGAATAGCTGGCAGTTGACATTAATTTCTCAAAGAGCTTATGCACAGAGAGATACTATAATTAATAATGACCTTAACAGATGTGGTGCTAATTTCACCTGGACTCATCCAACCGTTATGGATAATTGTTGTATGGGCACTGTGGATGTACAGTATATCCCGGTTCCAATGCCAGGTTGTCCGCTTCATACTGTTCCTACCAGTGGAAGGGTTAATCCTGGTTCACGTACTACTCAGTTCTTTGGCGTTGGAATGACCAGAGTGGTTTATACTCTTACAGATATGTCCGGAAATACAGGAAGTTGTGAATTTAAAATCACTGTACGGGATGTACAAGCTCCTGTGTTTATGAACTGTCCAAAAGATTATTCAATCAACCTTCCAGGTGGAGTTTGTTTTGCATTCCTTGAAATTCATCCTGCCTTGATGGCATTGGATAATTGCGATTCAGTGGCCATAACTGTTAATCCAAGATTAAATACGCAGTTAGGAATTGGAACACATAAAATTGTTGCTACTGGAACAGATAAGGCAGGCAATAGTACCATGTGTATGTGGAATATTACTGTGTTGGAAAACAATCCAAATGGTAGAGATATCGTATGTGCGGATTTAATTAATTTCTCATTAGGTCCGGATTGTAGAGGTACTTTAAGTGCTGATGAATTATTAGCTGGTAATAACTACGGCTGTAAAGACAAGTTTACTTTATTAATTGAAGACTGGATTACAGGTCAGGTACATAGTAATTTATTTACTACCGCTGATATCGGTAAATACTTCAAAGTGACAGTTACAGATCCTACGACAGGTAATAAATGCTGGAGTAAAGTATTTATTGAATACAAAGCAACGCCTGCTATTTCTTGTCCTAGAGATACAATTATTCATTGTAATTCTTCCATTGAGCCTTCTGCTTTAGGAAGTCCAGTGATAACAAGTTGCGTTTTAGATTATGATGTTCATTACGATGATACAATTCAAAAAGCAAGAGATTGCGATTTCCCAATTGCATTTATCATCAGACGTACATTTACTGTAACCAATGAATTAGGCAATGGATCTCGTTGTACTCAAATCATCAGAGTAAGAGGATTTGATCTGAATGCAATCCAATGGCCACGTAGTTATGATAATCTGGATTTACCAGCGTTGAATTGCGATGAAAAGAGATATGATAAAGATGTTTCAGCTCATATACTTCCATTCCCATATTGTGTAGATGGTTATCTATTGGATAGTGTACGTTGGTATGCTACCGGAGGAAATCCATCCATTCAGGATCCATTTACCCGAGATCTTAGTGGTAACAGAAGACCTAAGACTTTAGGTTGGAATTGTATCGACGGAGGACTCAATGATGGCCATCCATCACCAGATCCTATTTATCACGATCAACATCCTAACTGGAGAACTACCGGTGCATGTTGGGGACCAAATCAAGTTGTGAAATGGTTAGGAACAGGAACTCCGGCTCTTGATGGTATTCCATTAAGCAAGGATAACAAAAACTGTAACTTATCTATCCGCTACGATGATGAAGTATATGATATTTGTGCAAATGGTTATGAAATACTTCGTTACTGGAAAGTACGAAATATGTGTTTACCGCCATTAGCTGGTGTAAACCCTGTTGAATATATTCAGGTAATTAAAGTGCTTGATCAGGAAGGACCTAAAATCGCTTATCCTGATACAGTTGTGGTGGGCACTAACTCACTTAATTGTTATGGCAACTGGGATGTTCCATTCCCATGGATTACAGATAATTGTGCCGATTCTGTTAGTTACACAGTTAGAACCTGGACGGGTACAGCTGTTCAACAACTTGATGGAAGCTGGATTATTATTAATATGAAATTAGGTATCTATCCAGTGGTAATTACTGCGGTAGATCAGTGCGGAAACAAAACTGAAAAAATCATCCGCGTGAATGTTGTTGATAATACGCCACCTTCAGCAGTTTGTGATAAAAACATCGTTGTAGGTATCACCGGCAATCAATCTGCAGGCCAAAATTTTGGTAAGATCTATGCTGAAGATATCGACGAAGGATCATTTGATAATTGCAGACCTCATGTGTTCTTTAAAACGATCAGAATGGAACAATTGAGAGGAACCAATAATGGATCTAATGTAGCTCAACCAGATAATGGCACAAATTGTGCCGGAATCAACGGAGACGATAATGCTATTCTGGATGGTAATCAGATCTATTTTGATGACTACATCAATTTCTGTTGTTCAGATGCAGGTAACCGGATTATGGTTGTATTAAGAGTATTTGATGTTGATCCGGGTGCCGGTCCTATTGCTCCTTCCAGAATGAATCAAAATGGTAATTTATTCGGACGCTATACTGATTGTATGGTTGAAATTGAGGTTCAGGACAAAGGAGTACCTACAGTCATTGCACCACCAAATATCGTAGTAAGCTGCTGGTTCTGGTTTGACGTGGATAAATTAACGGATCCGAATGATCCTACTTTTGGACGCGTAGTAACCGATCTTTCAAATAGAAAGAAAGTGGTAACAAATGATTTGGTGTGTCACAAATACTGTGTACGTAATGATATTACCGGATATCCTGGATTCGTTCCAGGTGCGCCTCCTTCAAATCCACCGGCCTGGAACAGAGCTTGTGATTATTACAGAACGTTGTTTGATACAGCTCATGCTGAAAGAAAGTATGAACTGACGTGGGGATTTGATGGCTATGTATTAAGTAATTGTGGAAATAATCCAACAATCAGCGTGAATGATAATCGCGAATGTGGTCAAGGTCAGTTAACCCGTACAGTTGTTGCACGAGGTCCTAATGGAATTTCTGTAACAGCAACTCAGGTAATCTGGGTGGTTGATTGTGATCCTTTCTATATTAACAGAGCCGATAATTGTGATGCAAATGATGATATTACCTGGCCAGGTAACTGTACAGGTCAGGCAACAACCATTCAGGGATGCGGTGCAGATATCAGTCCGGATAATCCTAGATTAGGAAGACCAGTCATTGAAAATGGAGCTGATGATCTTTGTGCATTAATCAGCATCGAGTATGTTGATGAAGTGTTTACGATTGAACCCGATGCTTGTTTCAAAATACTTCGTACATGGATTGTTATTGACTGGTGTCAGTACGACCCAAGCCTGAGTCCTACTAACGGAAGATGGGAGTATCTGCAAATCATTAAAGTTCACGATAATGATAAACCACAAATCAGTGTAGAAATAGGTAATTGTGAGCCTGCGGTTAAAAATGCTACCAATATTTGTCAGGGACATATCAACCTGATTGCAACTGCTACAGACAATTGCAGTCCTCTGGATTGGTTATTCTATGATTATAAAATTGATTTATTCAATGATGGTATCGGCGCTCATTCTGGTTATGACCTTAAAGTAGGTCCATTGACAAGAAAAGATTTTGCTGCAGGAAAAACTCCGATATTTAATCACAATCCTTATGCAGATAATGCAAACAATCCATTCGAGGCTAATGGTACTTACCCAGTAGGTACACATAAAATCTGTTGGTTTGTTGAAGACGGTTGTGGCAATATTGGAACTACTTGCAGATTATTCGAAATTAAAGACTGCAAAGCTCCAACACCATATTGTTTAACCGGTATTATTACAGTACCAATGCCGACAAGCGGTTGTGTTACTATCTGGGCTAAAGATTTGGATAAAGGAAGTTTCGATAATTGTACAGATGCAAACGATCTTTTATTCTACTTCAATGGTGATAAAACAGCTACAAGTATGACTATTTGTTGCGATGATTTTGTTGCTGCCGGAGTAAATGACGAACTTGTAATAGACGTTCAGATGTGGGTCGAAGACAAAGAAGGCAATACAGACTATTGTAAAACTGTTGTAATCGTTCAGGACAATCAGAATATTTGCCCGGACAATGTAACTGCTGGAAAAATCACAGGTTTACTCGCAACTGAAAAAGGTGAAGAAACTGAATTCTCAGATGTACAGATGTATAGAAATCAGCAAATGATGAAACAGGTTACAACACGTGCAGATGGTAAATTCTTGTTTGGAGATCTTGGCTATGGCGCCAATATGGAATATGTTGTGCGACCTACCAGAAATGATAATCCATTAAATGGAGTAACCACAGCTGATATCGTTAAGATTCAAAGACATATTCTCGGTCTTGAAACGTTAAATAGTCCGTATAAATTAATCGCGGCTGATGTCAATACATCATCCACAATTACTGCAGCGGATATTGCTGATATCCGAAAACTGGTTTTAGGTATTACATCAAATTTCTCTAAGGCTGGTGTAGAATCCTGGACATTTGTACCAAAGGCGTATGTATTTCCAAATATTATAGCTCCTTGGAATGCTCCAAGAGAAGCAGTAATATCCATGCATTCTGCTCTGAAACACAATGAAGATTTTGTAGCTATTAAAATGGGAGATGTAACTAATAATGCCATTGCCCATAATGCAACAAATACGACTGCTCGTCATAAAGACAATTTGCATTTTGAAATTGCTGAAGGAAGTATTAATGCCGGTGAAGTTTACGAAGTAAAATTCATGTCCAGCAATTTCAATGATATCGCAGCTTATCAGTTTACACTAAAATTTGATCAGGAAGCTATGCTCTTTGAAGGTGTAGAAGCCGGTGTTCTGAATGTCAGTGAAACTAACTTTGGAATGAACTTATTAAACGAAGGAATCCTGACTACAAGCTGGAATACTGATAAAGGTGTAAGCCATAAAGAGAATGAAGTGTTGTTTACACTGAAGTTCAGAGCAATGAAAAATGCTTCTATCGTTGAGTTACTCGCTATCAACAGCAATATTACTATGGCTGAAGCATATAACTCTTCTTTAGATGAAAAAGGAATTGATCTGGCAGTTCGTACAAATAAAGGAGTTGTGGAAACTGGAGTATTTGAGCTATATCAAAATGCGCCAAATCCATTCGACAATGAAACAGTAATCAGCTTTAGATTGCCAACAGCATCTCCTGCATTACTGACCATCTATGATGTGGCTGGTAAAGTCATTAGAGTTTATGATATTAAAGGAGTTAAAGGAATGAATCATATTACCATAAATAAAGGTGATATCGAAACTTCAGGATTACTTTATTATCAGTTGGATTCTGATAATCATACCGCAACTAAACGAATGACAAAAATGAAGTAATTCATTAATTAGATTAAATAAAAAAGGGGCTCTCCGAATCCGGGGAGCCTCTTTTTATTTATAAATAAATGGATGCTGACTTAGTAATCTATCAAGTTAAGTCTGGATCAGAGCTAATTCAATTATTATTGAGAAAAGCTAAATCAGAAAAATTGTAACATTAAATTTCAGGATAAAGGCTATTGGTCAGAGTGACCAGAATTTTTTTAGCTGCCTCTGCAACTGGAGTTCCAGGGCCAAATATTTCTTTGACACCTATTTCAAATAATACCGGATAATCTGATTCAGGGATAACACCTCCTGCAATGACCATAATATCATTTCGATCCAGCTTTTTCAATTCGTCGACTAATTGCTTTAATAAGTTTTTGTGTCCTCCTGCAAGAGAAGATATTCCAATCAGATGAACATCATTGTCGGATGCCTGTCTGGCCACTTCTTCTGGCGTTTGAAAAAGTGGAGCAATATCTACATCAAAACCTAAATCTGCAAAGCCTGTTGCAATGATTCTGGCACCACGGTCATGTCCATCCTGCCCTAATTTAGCAACCAGAATCCTCGGTCGCCTTCCATCCAGTTGATAAAATGTGTCACTCAGTTTTCGAACTTCAAGAATCAATTCTTTTTCTGTATACGATTTGGAATACACTCCAGTAATTAGTTTAGAATCTGCAATATAACGCCCGAATACTTCTTCCAGGATAAAACTTATTTCGCCAAGACTTGCTCTCGATCTGGCTGCTTTAATTGCGCTTTCCAAAAGATTTCCCATGCCTTGCGAAGCACATTCCTTTAATTCACCCAATGCTCTATCCACTTCAGCCTGGTCTCTTGTTTTACGAAGTTCTGTTAATCTTTCTATTTGTTCTGACCTAATCAAATCAGTATCAATTTCTAATACGTCAATCTGGGCTTTAGCTAAGTCAGAATTAAAAACATTTACGCCAATAATTTGCTCAGATCCCGAATCGATTAAAGCTTGCTTTTTAATTGCTGATTCTTCAATACGCATTTTTGGTGTACCTCTTTGAATCGCCTTGGTCATCCCGCCCAATTCTTCAATTTCCTGAATCAGGATTTTAGCTTTGTCATATAATTCCTTTGTTAAATACTCTAAATAATAGGAGCCGCCTAATGGATCTACCGAATGGGTAATATGGGTTTCGTTTTGTAAATAAAGTTGCGTATCTCGTGCGATTTTAGCAGAAAAGTCGGTAGGTAAAGCAATAGCTTCATCCAAAGAGTTAGTATGTAAGGATTGAGTGCCTCCTAATACAGCCGCCATAGCTTCGATACAAGTTCTGGAAATATTATTATAAGGCTCCTGAACGGTCAAACTCCAGCCTGAAGTTTGGCAATGAGTTCTTAATGCCAATGACTTTGGATCTTTGGCATTAAATTGTGCAACCAGCTCCGCCCAAAGTAATCGCGCGGCACGCATTTTTGCAATTTCCATAAAAAAATCCATACCGATTCCCCAGAAAAAAGAAATCCTTGGGGCAAAGTCATCGATATTTAAACCAGCCTCTAATCCTGTTCGAATGTATTCCAAACCATCAGCTAATGTATAAGCAAGCTCAATTTCTGCGGAAGCTCCAGCTTCCTGCATATGATAGCCGCTGACACTTATGCAATTAAATTTCGGAAGATTTTCTGAACAATACTTAAAAATGTCTGCAACAATCCTCATCGAAGGCACAGGGGGATAGATATAAGTATTGCGAACCATAAATTCTTTCAGAATATCATTCTGTATGGTGCCTGAAAGCTGTTGTTGACTTACGCCCTGCTCTTCGGCAGCTGCAATATAAAATGCCAAAATGGGCAATACGGCTCCATTCATCGTCATTGAAACGGATATCTGATCCAGTGGAATTTGATCAAATAGCAGCTTCATGTCTTCAATGCTGTCAATTGCTACTCCTGCTTTACCAACATCGCCTTGTACCCTTGAATGATCGGAATCATAACCACGATGTGTCGCCAGATCAAATGCTACCGACAATCCTTTTTGACCGGCAGCCAGGTTTCTTCTGTAAAAAGCATTACTTTCCTTTGCATTGGAATAACCAGCGTATTGTCTGATAGTCCAGGGCTTATTCAAATACATACTGGCATATGGTCCTCGAAGAAATGGCGCAAGGCCTGAAACAAAGTATTTGAATTCTTCAGGCACATCGGAAGATTCATAAAGTCGTTTAGAAGTATTGTATTCTGAAATTTCCTGAATCTTATCGTTTGTCGAAGTAGAATCATCGTCGCGCTGCCAGGGAATATCTTTTAATTTTTTAAGATCCATTTTCAGATCAATTTAATTTTTTCCGGTTATGATACCAATGATGATTATGTGGCGTGTTTTGTTTTAATTGATCTCTTTTTTTAATAAATGCGAATAAGGCAGCCAAGGCTGCTGCTTCGTTTTCAGAAGTAGAACTCAAGGAATTCAAATAATCTTCATAATATTTTTCAATAAAGCCTGTATCGATATTGCCATTAATAAATTCTTCGTTTTCGAGTACAAATAATCCAAAATCCAATGTGGTTTCAATTCCCTGAATTTCGAATTCTAAAATAGCTTGTTTAAGTTTGTAAATGGCTTCCAGTCGTGTGGCTCCATGAACAATTAATTTTCCGATCATCGGATCATAATGTATCGGGATTTCCATACCAGATCTGTAGCTGTCATCCAGACGATAATCAATCGATCGTGGAAGTTTGTATTTTGTGATCGTTCCAATGCTTGGAAGAAAATTATTTTTTGGATCTTCTGCGCAAATTCTAATTTCGATACTATGTCCGTTTATTCTCAATTCTTCCTGACGAATCTTCAATTTTTTACCTTCAGCAATTTCGATTTGAAGTTGAACTAAATCGAGACCGGTAATCATTTCTGTTACGCAATGTTCGACTTGTAATCGGGTGTTCATTTCAAGAAAATAATAATTTAAATTTTCATCTGCTAAAAACTCAACTGTCCCCGCCCCAATGTAACCACAGGAAAGAGCCAGCTTTAGTGCGTCATGTCCCATTTTATTCCGAATGGTTTCGGATAAGCAAGAAGAAGGTGCTTCTTCAATAATTTTTTGATGCCGTCTCTGGATGCTGCACTCACGTTCAAACAGAAAAACACCATTTCCATGTGCATCTGTTAGAATTTGAATTTCTATATGACGGGGTTTGGTAATATATTTTTCAATAAATACTGAGGCATCTCCAAACGAACTCAATGCTTCGCTGGCTGCCATCTGCATACAATCTTTCAATTCGGATTCATTTTGAACCAATCGCATACCTTTTCCTCCTCCTCCGGCAGAAGCTTTGATTAAAACAGGATATCCTATTTGCTCAGCGATTCGTTGAGCTTCTTCAAAAGTTTGTATTGCGTTTTCAGTTCCAGGTACCAGAGGGACATCCATTTTTTTTGCAATCTGTTTTGCATTTAGTTTGCTACCCATTTGTAACATGGAAGTTGCCGGTGGACCAATAAAAATAAGTCCTGCTTCTTCCACAGCATTTGCAAATTCAGGGTTTTCACTTAGAAATCCATATCCTGGATGAATAGCATCTGCTCCGGACTTCATAGCAACCTCGATAATGTTAGATATTTTTAAATAAGATTCTTTAGAAGGTGCAGGTCCAATATGATAGGCTTCATCAGCGGCTATTGTATGGGGGGCATTACAATCGGCGTCACTGTACACAGCCACTGTTCTGATAGACATTTTTTTTGCAGTACGAATAATACGTAAGGCTATTTCACCTCTGTTGGCAATTAATATTTTTTTAATCATGGATAAGTCGCTGTTGTATTTGTAACCATACTTGTTGACAAATTTGTTCTGTTAGATTTTCAATATAATAAGATCCTGCCAGCGGGTCATGTATCTTTGAGAGCTGGGCTTCCTGTTTTAAAATATGGAGCGAATGTAAAGCGGTTTTTAACCATTGACCTGTGGCAATGGTCTTGCCTCCATCTGATGCTGTCAAGCTTATGTAATCCACACCAGCAACTGAAGCGGAAAGTGCAATCGTCGTCATTTTATAAATATTCGAATAAACATCTTCCGTTACTATTGATTCATCTGCCCTGACTTCTATGTAATAATTACTCCGGAGATTATATATTTTCCAGATTTTGGCTAGCACTAATTTAAGTGCTCTTAAACTGCTGATATTTAATAAAAAATCATGACCTAGTTTAATTTCAAATAAAAGTTTTGGATTTTCTGATTTCAAATTGCAAATAAGTTCGATCAAGATATTTACCCAGCTTGAGGTTTCATACAGTGGAAATTTATAAATCATCGAATGATTTACCGAAGATTCAATTGAAAAAGCCGGATGATTTTCAATAAAGAATAAATCAATGGTAGTAAATCTGCTTCGTATATATTGTTCTGCAAGATTGGCCTGTACAGGTGAGAGAAATTGCCATCTACTGACAACCATATCCAAATACACATCGTCAAATAAATCGTGTAGTGTGGTCAAATTTGTTTCCGTGTCAAGCTGAAAACTTAAGTATTCTGCGCCATTAAGTAATGATAGATCCAGGGCGGTTTTTAATTCCGCGTTGGTGTAGCTTGTAAGATCAATACCAACTTTCCAGGGGAGCAGGAGATCATTTGGTTTCAAAACATTCCCTTCGCCGATTACATCCGTTGGAAATGCAAAGGACTGTGCTTTGATTCCAGATTGAATCAAACGAACTAAATCAGATTCTGAAAATTCTGTATTTTTTTTCAATATTCGACTTAGCCAGGAATTTTTAGTCTGCTTGTCCCAAAAAGTATAGTCCATATTGCTATCAGAATTTGTTGTCAAAAATCAGAAGTAATTGATTCTTTTCAACCTTTTCTGAAATATTGACACTGATTGATTTTATAGTTCCATCATGTGGCGCTTTCAATATATTTTCCATTTTCATAGCTTCAAGAATAATCAGCGGATCTCCTTTTTTAACTAATTCCCCTTCTTTAACTATAATATTCATAACCAATCCTGGCATAGGAGCCATCATCGTGTCAGATATTTTAGAATGACTTGATTTAAATCCCAGGGTATTTATAATTTGTTGAATGGAGTCCAGTATAACTATCTGTTTCTTTTTCTTATTTCTAATAAGCACAATTTGGTTTTTTGAAGAAGCCTCCATATCCAGAGTAAAAAAATAATTTTTTCCTTTATACAGGATGTGGTATTCATTCGGAGCTACTTCTGAGATTGGTAATTTTAATAATTCGGATTCAGAAACTTCCATTTTTGTTTCTTCACAGCTAAGAATATAGTTCATATTTAAATTTTCAATAACAGGTTGGCAAAGATAAGGGTATTCGCCTTAGAATACAAGAGCCAGTAATGGTGTATAATTTTTTATCTAATGTTTAACCTGGCAAAGGCTTTTATTAGTTTGGCTTTAATTGATGATATAAAACTTAAAAGCGTGAAAACAATTAGTTCATGTCAGAATACATTTCAGCAATTTGTTTGCCAATAGCAAGTCCAGCCGTCGCAGCTGGTGAAGGTGCATTGCAAACATGGATCATTTTTTCTTTTCGTATCGTGATAAAATCTTCCACCATGCCGCCATTTTTATCAATTAATTGTGCTCTGATTCCGGAATGTCCTGTTAGTAAATCTGAAGCCTCAATTCCTGGTGTCATTTGAGAAGCTTTTTCTGCAAAATAGGATTTGGAATAATTTCGTATGTATTCATTCAGACCCGTTTTCCAATGTTTTTTAATTAATTTCCAAAACCCGGGAAAACTTAAAATATCAAACGCATCTTGTGTATTAATTCGATTTTTTTGATACGCCTCTCTGTCAAAAACTAAAACTGCATTTGGTCCTAGAGTTTGATCTCCATTGATCAACCGGGTATAATGAATTCCTAAAAACGGAAACGCAGGATCCGGTACCGGATAAATCAAGTGATTGACAATGTCTTTTTTGGAATCGTTTAATTTGAAATAATTTCCTTTGAATGGAATGATTCTAAACGCTGAATCCAGTTTACAAATTTTAAGAATTCTGTCAGATTGCAAACCACCGCAATTAATAAAAAAATTAGTTTGAAATTCTGATTGATCTGTACAAAATACGCTGAAACTATGTTGAGTTTTAGTCATCTTGGACAATTCTTTATTAGTTAAAACCAAAGATCCTGATTGAACTACCAGATCTTTTAACTTTTTGGATACTTCTTTGTAATCAATGATGCCGGCTTGTGGAACGCTGATCGCTTGTAAACATCTCACATTAGGTTCTATTTCACGTACTTCTTCCGGTGAAAGCAATCGTAACCCTATTAATTTATTCTGAATGCCATTTTGATAAATAGAATGTAAACGAGCCACATCATTTTGTCCGGTTGCCACAATTAATTTACCAATTAATTTGTAAGGTATATGATATTGATCGCAAAAGTTTTTTAGGAGATTATAACCGTTAATGCAGTTAATTGCTTTATAGGAGCCAGGTTTGTAATAGACTCCAGAATGCATAACGCCAGAATTATGTCCGGTTTGATGACTGGCAATTTCAGCTTCTTTTTCCAGGACGATGATTTTTTTTTCAGGATAGTTAGCCAGAATTTGATATGCTGTAGACAAGCCCACGATTCCTGCACCTGCAATAAGTATATCGCAGTTCATAGTATTTTATTTATCTTATTTAAAGAATTCAGATTTTAATCCATTTAATGGTTCTGATTTCGTTTTTACTCTTTAATTGGAGCAAATACATTCCATTTCTCAGATGAGCGATATCCAGAAGTTTATTTTCCAGATCAAACGGAGTGTAGATCAGATTTCCTGATAAATCCATTATTGTAACCTGACAATCTTTAGGGATATGATTAATTTGAATAAAATCCTGAGCAGGATTCGGGTTAACGATAGCATGCTTCAAGTTATGGGAATATTCTGAAGTGGAACTTATGTTACTACATAGCAGCGGATTGGCATTTTGAATCATAAAATTGAGAACAGCCTGATCATTATGAGAAGCATGTTGATTGCCTGCGTACAACCAGGATTCATAATATGTAGGATCCAGTGCTATATTTTTAAGCCGGTCATGAATCACACAGCTACCATAAACTACTGGATAATTTGCAGCAATAAATGATATCTGGTAATACGGTGTTTTTGCCTGACAGGGCACAACAGGATCTCCGGTCTGATGATATGAAAAGACCGCAATGTCATCTTTGGGATCAACCGCATTAGTATCCAACAGAGCGCCGAAAAAATTAAAAACACCTTGCACTTTACTGTCATAGCCATTAATATTGAGATCGCCATCGATAGGGCCGAGATCCAATCTTTTTTTAATACCGATTGGAGAAATATTCCCACATTCAGTGGGTTTTTCTGAATCTTTATCCAGATAAGCAGCATTAAGCGCTACAATGGCCCCGGCACTAATGCCTCCAGTCCAGACGCGATTCAGATCGATTTCATAGTCAAGATGTTTGGCTTTTAAGAATCGAATGGCTGCTTTCATGTCTGTGGCACCGCGAAAACCTGCACGTAACACTTCGGCCGGATCATAAGCAAAAGGGGGGTTTAATCCCAAAGGGCCATCAAATCCAAGGCGATAATCAATGGTCGCGGCGACAAATCCTCTTCTTGCCAATTCCTCACAAATTGTATTCATATCCTGGCGCTGACCCTGAAAAAAACCACCACCAAAAGCCCAAATAATTAATGGCTTTTCTTTTTCTGAAGACCCAACAGGATAATAAACATCCAGAAATAAGGAATCGATATCGCCATTATAATCAATCGCATTACCAAAATGAATATTTTTATCAGTGGCAAATCCAAATTTGGAAACGGTATAATCACATTGAGACCATAGTTGATTCACCAAAAACACTAGGAGGATAAAACTGCCTGTTTTTTTCATCTTATTTAATCATTTTGACAAAAATACGCCATTCAGTTAGTAAAGTGGGGGTACCGGGGCATTATTTAAAATTTTATTGATCAGATCATTAATTTCAGGTTTTAACAAGGGTAATACATCCAGCGAACTTAAAGTTTCTTTTAGCTGATCTATTTGGGTTGCACCTAAAATGACTGTGCTGACATGCGGATTTTGAGCACACCAGGCAACAGAAAGTTTAGCCAGCGAAGTGTCTAGTTGTCTTGCAATACTATTTAATTCAGATATTTTCTGAAGACGATCTTCTGTAAGTGTTTTTTCTTTAAGCCAGGAATAGTCTTCCAATGCAAAGCGGCTATTTGGTGGAATGTTCATATTGGCGTATTTATCAGTTAAAAGACCGGAAGCTAAAGGTGACCAGATCGTTGTACCTAAGCCAATATTTTTAAAGATCTGTAGGTATTCCAATTCCATTTTATTCCGGGTAAACATATTGTATTGTGGCTGTTCCATAGTTGGGCCAATCAGATGATGCTGTTTTGCAACCATATGAGCTTCCATAATTTCCTGGGCAGACCACTCGGATGTACCCCAATAAAATATCTTGCCTTGTTGTATTAGCTGGTGCATTGTCCAGACAGTTTCTTCAAGGGGTGTATTTTTATCTGGTCTGTGAGCAAAAAACAAATCCAGGTACTCCACTTGTAGTCGATTCAATGATTCATGACAAGCTTCGACAATATGTTTGCGGCTAAGACCGGTCATATTTGGTCTTTTATCGCCACGGCCAAAAAACACCTTACTTGAGACCAGATAACTGGATCGGTCCCAATTTGAATTTTTCAGAATTTTGCCCATAATCCGTTCGGATTCGCCATGAGCATACACTTCAGCATTATCAAAAAAGTTGACGCCGGAATCATAAGCATACGACATAAGTTTTTCTGCATGCGCCACATCCAGTTGATTGCCAAAAGTAACCCAGGAGCCAAAAGACAGCAGGCTGATTTGTAAACCCGAATTTCCTAATTTGCGGTAGATCATTAAATCATTTTTGGTTTAAAAAAAAAGGCTGCCGGGATGGCAGCCTTCAAATGTATAATTCATATTAAACTTCACTGAAATAATTGGAAAATAAATTTATCTAATTATGATAAATAATTTGTTTGGTAACTACTTTATCTTTTGTTCGAACTTGTGCTAAATAATAACCACTGGATATTTGATCCCTAGGCATATTAAATTCTGATGAATTAATATCAACATGTGCTTTAACCAGATTGCCTTTTAGATCAAAGAGATAAATTGATTTTATTGGAAAATCGGGACCCGTTTTAAATGAAATATATTTATAGGCTGGAGTTGGTGAAATTTCAAGTTGAATGTCGCTGGAATTTACTTCTTTAAGGCCTACATGGGTACAACCAAGGTCCAAAGCAGCACAAATCCTTGGAGTAACCAATGCAAAAACAGTATCGAGATATCTTTTGCCCTTTTCTGCAGACATGTCTGGGTTTGTTCTCAAGCCATTCAGATGTAATGTATCTGCGTTTACCTGACGTGATGGAGGAACTTGTGTGTTAAAAAACGCAACTACAGCTTTTAATGTATTATAATCCCACCATTCCCAAGGAGATCCTTGTGGAACTGGTGCGCCATTATAAATGATTGGAATATTAAATCCATAAAAGTTATCCGTTCCTTGTATTACAACATTTGGAATGTTAGAAGGGTAAATGCCAACCATTCGTGATTTTTGATCTTGTATCAAATTGTGTAATGGATCGTGCGCAGGATCTACACTTTTTAAGATGTCATTACTTCCTAACGTATTAGCAGACTCAATTGCTTTTCTTGAACCGGTTGCAAAAATCACAAAATCTCCTGTTGTCGGGACGATTACAGGCCCTTCATAATAAGGAGCAAACAAGTCATAGCTACAATGAACTCCAGTAAATGCAGGCTCAATGTCCTCTCCGTCAATCCAAGTTGAGTCTCCAAGTGCTCCGCCAATATTTACACTTAACTGAAATTCTGAAGAATAATTTGGATGATTCGGAAGGCAAATGGCAGCTTGCGTCGTACCCCATATATTGCCCATGACCATACTATCAATATAAGGCAAAGCAGTAGTTGTGTTTATAAATTTATCAAGGACAACTTCGCTGAAATCATTCAAAGACCCTGCACCCATAGATAGGTAGCCACCCGTTCCAACACCCCAAACACAAATTTTACCAGGATCGATACCATACATATTTCCTTCGGCTGCGGTTTTTTTAAAAAAACGTATACAAGTCCGGGTATCTTGAATTCCTCTGTAAGCTGCCTGAAGCAATGTAGACGTTCTGACATTTTGATCTGGTGCCACCGGATTCCATCCAAAGCGATATGTATATACACCTACGACAAAGCCCCTTGAAGCCATATATAAAGCCGAGTGTACCATTGCAGAATCATTTCTTGATCCGGTTATCTGTCCATTTAGAAAAAATGGCAAAAAGCTTCCGGTATGAGCCATAAGGATAAGTGGTCGGTCCGTTTTTGTATCCCCTTCAGGAATATAAATATCAACTAATAAATCAGATTGTGCGGGAGCACCAGTGATTACTGTGATATTTTTGCCGTAAATTACGTCAGGTGTTTTTGTAACACCAAACATAGCATCGTAGTATCGATTTTGTGCAATACATGCACAGGTCAAAAAGATAAGTGTAAATAATAAGTAGACTTTTTTCATTGAAGTAAATTTTATTTAGTTAGTAATAAATTTAAATGATTCTAAAATCATAGGTAATGCTTAAATAAGACATTCTTCCTATTAATGGCCCACCATAAGTTTGATAGTTTTTTTGATTAAAAATATTGGAAGCCCCAATTTTAAAAGTGGTATTAATTTTTTTCCATATCCAATTTAATTGGGCGTCAGTCATATTATAGCTTGAAATAAATCCAGTAAATTGAGGCGAACCTTCGAATAAAAATCCATTTATCCATTTATAATTTATATTGAAACCAAAATTATTGATTCCAAATAATCTGATATCCCGACCACTAATACCCAAATTATATTTATGCTCTGGTGTGTTAAATGCCGGGATTATTGGATCATCAGTTT
This sequence comes from uncultured Saprospiraceae bacterium, assembly GCA_964486185.1. Classification (GTDB taxonomy): domain Bacteria; phylum Bacteroidota; class Bacteroidia; order Chitinophagales; family Saprospiraceae; genus Vicinibacter. The sequence continues at coordinate 31,142 of CAZALD010000011.1, read as the reverse complement.
GAGTATTTAATTGATTCCAGGAATAGTTGCCTTTTAATTGAAAATATTTATTGAAAAAATAATTAATTCCAATCGAAAATCCCTGTGTCGTGACTTCATCTTGAGCATTTGCGCTTACTCTGTAAGCTTTAATGTCTGAGGGAATCGTTGTTCCGCGATCTATTTTTGCCTGAATCCCTAATTGATAACCAATAAAATCTTTATAACGGCTAAAGTAATATCCCAGGTCTATATATATAGAATTGAATAAAGTGGTTCTGTATCCAAATTCCATAGTCTTTACTTTCTCAGGTCTAATCGGTGCAACATCAAAATACGACAAAGTATCATAATGAAATGAATTTAAATAATCTACAAAGGATTCGACTGTTATTAAATTCTCAATTCCATTTATATTGCCGAGTAGTGTTGCTCTTCCCACATTATAATGAAGATATTGGTCCGTCAATGTTGGATTTCGTATAGCTGATGAAAATGACAATCGCAAAAAATCTTTATTAGTAGGTTGATATACTATGGATGCCGCAGGAGAAAACAAATAGTTAAAATTTTCATGTTTATCTAATCTGGCAGTTACATTTACTTTAAGTGTATTCTGAAAGAATCGTAGATTGGATCCTGTGTAAAATCCCCATTCATATGTATTTATTTTAGAAGCTCCTGTATCAAGTAATATGGAGCCTTTTGAGTCCGGGTAGTATATTCGGAAATTTGAACCAATGGTTATATTCAAATCATTAATAAATCGATTTGAAATCAGATCATTAAATTTGTATTCGCCATGAGAATGAATTAATGCAGATCTATCATAAAATTTTGTACCTCCTTCAGAAAATGCAATTCTGGATGTTATATCATTAAATTTATCTTTAAATTCCGGTGAGTCTGGCTCGTAATATGGATTGATTCCAAAGATTGGATTTCTTATAGAGTTTGTGGTGTCTTGAGTTATGCCATGCCATAAAAACAGTGAGTCATTTAATTTAAGCAAAAAATTAGCAAGGGCTTCATTAAATTTATCAGGCATTCCAGGGAAGTTGGAGAGTTTAGGATACCCTTCTATGGCTTTTATTTTAGGAGCAATATTTATAACCCAATAATTACTATATTGAGTTTTCCAATCGATATTGTTGCTCGAGGCTTCCTGTAATTTTAAAGCGGTGAAATACGGATCGTATGAATCGCCGGAGTGTTCATGCGTTCCATAAATTCTTAGAAAATATTTCTCCAATTTAGTTACTTCAATGCGATGTTGATAAAATTTAATATTTTTTAAACTGAATCTATTATCACCCTGATATACGGTAGTCCCTCCTCCATAACTTGATGAAAAAATAAGCTCTGGTGAATTAAAGGTCTTCTTTGGCGAAAGCCTCAAATGAAGGGCAACATTGGATTTAAAGTTATAGGAATTATAATCAACAAGATCTTTTTCCTGATAACCTTTCCGGTGAAAAACATTTAAACCTGGAAAAGTTGGAGAAACATTTCTGAAATCAAAAATGGATTGGTATTCATCACCATACGTGTTAACAGCATCATACCCACCGGGATTATCTTTAGAGGAGATTGTATTATATACAGCTTCCGTATTATTAGCTTCCCAATCGTATGCCTTTAAATAACAAAAATTAAATTTATATGCGAGAAAATCATTCCCATTTTTGTTTTTTAAGGCATTAGCCCAACGAATTGAATTTTCTAGTAAGCTTCTTTCACCTGTTTTAAATTGAACCGTCAAGCCTTTGTGAATGAATGGGTTTTTAGTTTCTATATTAATAACTCCATTAAATGCATTGGGTCCATAAAATGCTGAGCTAGCACCTACAATTAAATCAACTTTATTTACGTCCAATTCACATGCTCCTAAAAAATTGCCCAATGAAAAATTTAAACCAGGTGATTGGTTATCAACTCCATCGATTATTTGCAGAGATCTTACCGGACTTGTACTATTAAATCCACGTGTATTGATTATTGTAAATCCCAAACTGGCTGTTGTTAAATCCACATCCTTCAAAGCCCCAAGGCCGTCATAAAAATTAGCAGACGGCGTTTCTTTTATGGCCAATAAATCCATGGACTCCACAGTCAGTGGCGAAGATTTTTGCTTATCTGAAATGCGCTGACCTTTTACCTCCACTACATCAATAAGTACTGATTCTTCTTCCATCTTGATGAGGATTTTTGTGTTAGGTTCTGAATAGGCCATCGTAAAAGTGGTATAACCACTGTACCGGCATTCCAGATTGACCGGTAAATTGCCATCGTATTTTATAATAAAATCACCATCAAAATCCGTACTTGTGCCTATCGTGGTCCCTTTAACAATGACTGAAGCACCTATCAGGGCTTCTCCGGTTTTTGCATCTTTTAATGTGCCCGTAAGAATGGTTTGGCTATAAATTTCAGATTGTATACTGAAAAAGAAAAGATAATAAATTAAGCCTAGTTTTAATGTGAAGCTTTTATTCATTGTTTTGCCTGATCTAAGGAGTAAAGATGATTAAATCCAAAGGCAAGTTACTGAATTCATGGTGAATTCTTATTTTTTTGTTAATCTATAAGGAAATATTTCTGCTGATTTTTATCGAAAACTAAAATACGAATAGTCGCATTTTTTACCTGGTAAATTCTTAAATGGATTGCTGATATTTGACGACAATATGAAATATTCTAAGCTTCTGAAGATTGTACTGGTTTTCGAAGATACTATTTTCGTTTAAATCTTAATAAAAGTCCCATTTTGTATAAAGAATAATAAAACATAGAAGGTCTTGTACTCAACAGATTCTGGACAATCCGTTTTTCAAATTTTTGATATATTTTGAAATAGACGTAGTCCAGTCCAAATACTTGCAATTTTTTAAACATCGAATAGAGTCGGGTCTGAATAGCCATTTTTTTATTCTCTAAAAAAATTAACGTGCGAATGGACTGGGCCGTCTTTCTCAAAAAAACTGTATTCGGGTAAATACCATCATGCTGAACCGGATTGTCAATATGCTGTATTTTAATATGATTCTTTTTTAAAACCTCTGCCCATAAACTATCTTCATGTCCATATTGTCGAATGATTTCATCAAAGGGATATTTTAATAAAATACTTCGCTTTGTCAGAAAATTTACGGTATGAAAAGTGGAATATGGATTTTTTAGACGTGTTTCGAGTTTAGGATTTTCATTTATGCTTCCATATAACCAATGGAGTATCATTTTTCTATCTTTTGGCTTGTCAGAAGTATAAATACATGCTCCATATACCACTTCAAATTTTGATTGCCGGATATATTGGATATAATTTTCAATAAAATGATCAGTAGGTAGGCTTACATCGCAATCTAAAAATAGCAAATTTTCATAGCTGGCCTGACGGACCAGCGAGTTTCGGGCAGCTGCCCGACCAATGTTTTTGACAACTGAAGACCACTGTATTTTTAATTCCTTTTTAATCTCCTGGTAATATGGAAGAAATTCCGCAGAAGATGCATCATCCAGACAGATAATTTCGTATGGCACATGCAATTGACTACATTGGTGTGCTAATTGGCGAAGCAGGTAGCGTATGTCATAATTGTAAACCGGAATTAAAACAGACAACATATGGTAAAATTACACGAAATTTGTCTTTCTGTTTAATTTCAACTGTTTGATTAATTGGTTGTTGTTTTTCAAACATAATCCCGATCCATGAATAATTCATTCAGTAACGTGTTGCCATCCTCCCAAAACAAGGCATATAATGAGCTTATAAATATCCGGGATAAGGTATTTAATAACGTGCGGATTCTTCCGGAAGATGCACTGATATTGTTTAACTATGGAGAGCTTTCTTTCCTGGGTGCCTTAGCTAATTTTATTCGGGAAGAGAAACATGGTCATATAACCTATTTTAACCGCAATTTTCATATTGAACCAACCAATATTTGTGTGTATACCTGTTCTTTTTGTTCATATTCCCGATTAATTAAAAAACGCGAAGAAGGATGGGAATATACCCACGAACAAATGATGGAAATTATCCGGAGTTTTGATGATCAGCCAGTAACAGAAGTTCATATAGTAGGAGGCGTATTGCCCAAATACGATCTCGACTTTTACTGCACATTATTTAAAGCGATTAAAAAACACAGACCTTCCTTACATCTTAAAGCATTAACTCCTGTAGAGTATCATTATATATTTAAAAAAGCCAAAGTTTCTTATGAAGAAGGTATGAGCTGTATTTCAGAAGCTGGAGTGGATTCGTTGCCTGGCGGAGGTGCTGAAATTTTTGATGAAGAACTCAGAGAGCGAATCGCTGGTGGAAAATGTTCTTCTGAAGAATGGTTGAAAATTCATGAAATCTGGCATCAACTTGGAAAAAGGTCCAATGCCACTATGTTGTATGGTCATTTAGAAAATTATACTCATCGGATTGATCATCTCCAGCGCTTACGAAAACTTCAGGATATTACGGGTGGATTTCAAACTTTTATACCCTTGAAATTCAGAAACAAAGACAACGAATTATCATATCTCAATGAAGTATCCATTATTGAAGACCTAAAAAATTATGCAATTTCCAGAATTTTCCTGGACAATTTTGATCATATAAAAGCATACTGGCCAATGTTAGGAAGAAATAATGCTCAACTTTCTTTGGCTTTTGGAGTAAATGATATGGATGGGACCATCGATGATACAACTAAAATTTATTCTATGGCCGGGTCTGAAGAGCAAACTCCCAGTATGACGACAACGGAGCTTGTCAGACTAATACATCAGGTAGGCAGAGTAGCTGTCGAGCGGGACTCCGTTTATACTAAAGTTAAAGAATATTCGGCTGAGGATGTGCATGAAAATTTAAAGAAAACCTATTATCAACTTCCGGTTTCCTGATATGGATACAAAAACCATCTATATTGTAAGGCATGGAGAAACGGAACAAAACCGATTAGGTATTGTGCAGGGAAGAGGTATTGATTCTAGCCTGAATGAAACAGGTCGCATTCAATCTGATTTGTTGTACAATCACTATAAATCAATTCCTTTTTGCCGTATATACTGCTCGAGTCAAAGAAGAAGTTTTGAAACCATTCGACATTTTGCACTCCAGACAAATACCCTTATAAAGGACCAACGACTTGATGAGATATGCTGGGGGGAGCATGAGGGTAAAGGTGGAGAACCCGAACTCATGAAAAAGTACGAACGAATTATAACATCATGGTCCTCCGGAAATTATCATGATAAACCGGAAGGTGGGGAAAGTGCTCAAGAATTATATGATCGGGTTAAATCTTTTTTATCAGACCTCGAACAAGAAACTTTTAATACTGCTTTAATTTGTACACATGGCAGAACTTTGCGTGCCATGGTCTGTCTGCTTCAGGGAAAAGCTTTACGGCATATGGATGATGTCCGGCATTATAATACTGGGTTATATCAGGCCCTATATGAAAACTCTAACTGGAAAATTTTAAAAGAAAATGACTGCGTTCACCTGCAACAAAATCCTGTATATTGAAATTTAAAATCGCAACTGTAAAGTTTCTTAATGCCTTGCCATATACCCTGGCATTACAGGAACTGGAAAAACAGCAAATTATTGAATTAATTCTGCAAACTCCTTCCGAATGTTCGGCAATGCTGCAATCTGATTTGGTGGACCTGGCCTTGATACCTGTTGGATCGTTGTCCGATTTTCAAAAATTGTCATTAATTTCTGATTATGGCATTTCTTGTCAGGGTGCCGTCAGGACTGTTAAACTTTTTTCTGAATTTCCGATTCAGGAAGTTGAGCAAATCATTCTGGATAAATCATCCAGATCATCTAATTTATTAATACAAATATTATGTAAAGCACATTGGCAGAGATCGGATATTATTTTCAAATTTACTGAAGATGACCAACTGCAAAAAAAAACCGCTTATTTAAATATAGGTGATAAAGTATTTGAGTTGGAAAATATTTATGAATATGAATATGATCTGGGACAGGAATGGTATAAATTAACAGGTTTACCCTTTGTATTTGCTATTTGGGTAAGCAGAAGAAATCTGGATAATCAGTTTATAAATATGTTAAATGAATCCTTTCAGAAAAGTCTTATAAATTTTCCAAAAAATAGTAAATCGCAAACTCAAATGCCATTTACACATTTTGAATCATATTTTAAAGAGAATATCGAATATAAGCTTGGCAAAAGACATTTTGAGGGTTTACAAAAGTTTTTAGAGTTTGCTGGAATTTCTGATCCGTTAAGCGGGAAAAACAAAATCTAATGAGTTGGAATCAGATAAAATTAGAACTTGTAGTTGAATGCCATTAATTTATATATAAATTTTTTAACTATATTGCAAGATATTAGGAATCAATTATTTATCATTGAAAAAAAATATACAGAAGAAGTTGATTTCTATTTTAATTTTTGCAATTTTGCAATCCCTTTTAATTTTATTATTCAAGACCATCCCAAAGCCGATTTTTTAAATTTTGAAACCAATTCTATCACAAAGCATAAAAGATCCGGTACAGGTCTGGGGTAATATCCTTGATCTGATTAAAACCGCAGTACCTAAAGACAATTTTAGAAAATGGTTTGAACCAATTGTTCCGATTAAGCTGGTCGACGATGCGTTAACAATACAAGTTCCCAATAAATTTTTTTATGAGTGGATTGAATCTCATTTTTTATCCTTATTGAGAAATAGTGTCAGAAAAGAACTAGGCGACAAGGGAAAGCTTGAGTATCAAATACTCATGGAGGATTATCAAAATCCCGGTGTTCCAAAAAAATCGATTAAATCGACGTTTGATTTGGAAAATCCGGGAGCGATTACCAATCCATTTGTGATACCTGGAATTAAAAAAGTAAAAATGGAGACTAATTTGTCTCCTAAGTATCAATTTGAAAATTTTATTGAAGGAAATTGTAATCGAGTTGCGCGGCAAGCTGGTTTGCATATTGTCCAAAAGCCAGGCCACATGTTTAATCCGTTGGTGGTTTACGGGAATGTCGCATTGGGAAAAACTCATTTACTACAGGCAATCGGAAACGGAATTTTGACTAATTATCCAGACAAAAACATAGTTTACACAAATGCCGAGAAATTTACAAATCAGTTTATTACCGCAGTAAAAAACAACTCGGTCAGTGAATTTTCAAATTATTATCAGAATCTGGATGTTTTGTTATTAGATGATATTCAATTTTTTGCTGGAAAATCCGGAACCCAGGAAATATTTTTTCACTTGTTTAATCAATTGCATCAACTGGGAAAACAAATTGTATTAGCTTCGGACAGGGCGCCTAAAGACTTAAATGATATAGAAGAACGATTAATAAGCCGATTTAAATGGGGTTTGACGGCTGACCTTACTGCACCTGATTTTGAAACCAGAATGGCCATCCTGCTTTCTAAAACCGAACAAGATCAGGTGCAGTTATCAGAAAATGTCATGGAATTCATTTGTCAAAATATCAAATCGAATATCCGTGAATTGGAAGGAGCCCTTGTGAGAATCATTGCAGAGTCTTCCTTAAACTTTAAAAAAATAGACATCGATTTGGCAAAAGAAGTTGTACAAAATTTTGTCAATCAGGTAAACGCTGAATTAAGTGTAGAAGCTATAGCCAAAGTGGTGGCAGAACAACATAAAGTGCCAATGGAAAGACTGATTGGTAAAGGTCGACAACGTCAAATTGTGATCGCCAGACAAACTGCTATGTATTTTGCCAAACAATATACCCAAAAGTCACTAAAACAAATTGGCGAATTTTTTGGCGGAAAGGATCATGCAACCGTATTATACTCCTGCAATATGGCAAAGTATCTGATTGACTCCGACATGGCATTTAAAGAAAGGGCAGAATCCATCGAAAAGAAAATTCAAAAAATTCAACGAACCAAATAAGACATTATAAATTTTGAAATGCAACATATTGATTTGCAAAGAGTTGCAATTTTTTGATTTGTAGTTGCTACCAATAACCAACCATTAGTATAAGCTCTAAAAACGTAAATCTAGCTTGAATACTAAAATTCTGGTCTCAATAATCTTAGTCTGATTGTAGATTAATCAATTCTTTTTCTATTTTTGCCGTCCCAAAAGGCAAAACCTGGATCTTGATTTATCGATAGTAGCGCATTGATTAAAAAAAATCGGAAAAAGGAAGGAGAGGTGGGTGAGTGGCTGAAACCAACGGTTTGCTAAACCGTCGTACTTCGAAAGGGGTACCGAGGGTTCGAATCCCTCCCCCTCCGCAAATTCGGCATGCCTGCCTGCCGTAGGCAGGGTTGTGAGTGTGGGTGTGAGATTAAGTGTGGGCGTGAGTGTGCGGGAGTGAGTAGGGTGTGAATCTGACATGAGCAGGAGTGTGTGTGCTTGCTTCAAACTTGAGTGTCAATAATCACAAGAATTAAAAAGATTGATAAAGTAAATCGATGAGAGAGTCATGTTTGATTTTGAAAAATTAGAGATTTATCAGCTTATAAGACAAACCAATCTGGAAGTATTAAAGTATATTTTCAGTGGAAAAATTAAAGATCTGTATATACAGGATCAATTTAAAAGGGCTACATTAAGTATTCAATTAAATTTAGCGGAAGGTACAGGTCGATTTAGCAGTAAAGAAAAAAAGCATTATTTTACAGTGTCCAGATCGTCTGCATTTGAATGTGTCGCCATTTTGGATATATTAAAGGGTATGGACCTCATAGACCAAAAAACCTATGAAGAGTTTTATGCAAATTACGAGCAGATGTCTAAAATGTTACTCGGTATGTACAGAAACGTAAAGGAAGATTAACAATGTACAATTAACAATGTACAATTAACAATGTACAATTAACAATTAGAGTAAAGACTTTAATAAAAAAGTAAATAAATATTTCACACACGCACACTCACACCCTAACACACCCACACTCACACCCACACCCACACCCACACCCATGCCCATGCCGAATTCGGGGCGTAGCGCAGTCCGGTTAGCGTACCTGCTTTGGGAGCAGGGGGTCCCAGGTTCGAATCCTGGTGCCCCGACTTGAAAATCAAGGAGTTATGAAGTAAAATTCATAGCTCCTTTTTTATTTGCACATAATTTGCACATAAATTCAAAATAATTTAGGCGGAATTCTCTATTCACCTCTAGTTTAAGAGGAACTTGAGTATATGTATATCAACACTAAATAATATATCATTTAAATAAATCTAATTTAATTTTACCGGTATTGATGATAACCACTTTATCATTTATTTGGACATTAAGTTCATCTTTAAGTTGTAGAAATAATGCTAATCCTGCAATACCACTTGGTTCACAATTAATTTTATTAGCATTGGCTATATTTAGTGCTCCCATTAAATATTCTCCATTCTCATTAACAAACTCAATCTGCGACAATTTTGAACAGGTGCCCCGATCAAAATAATATTTAAAGTCTGAAATGTTTAGCTTATTAAATTTAGCATACAACATCTTCATTTTTGTATCCTTTTCTTTAGCCCTGGCTCCAAGAAATGAGCATTTGCTTAAGATCTCTTTATTTCCAAAGAACCTTTTCGAGCTTCTCTTAGACATTATCTCTTTATCATTTATCTCGAGTATATTTTTATACAATTCTCCACTTCCGAAAGGAACAAAACAAAATTGTGGATTAAGATTCAATACTTCGTAACTTAACCAATCATAAAAACTAAATTTATCTATAAATTCTGAGTAGGTTAAATCTATTCCATCCTCGTTTCTTGTGAGCTTAAGAATATCTTCTGAATTAAGTTTTTTAGCCTCTAAATCATTTGAATACAGTTCACAACCACTATTTATCAAAGCATTATAAACTTCAGGTTCTATAAAATTTGGATCGTGCAAGACTTTAAGGTTTGGCAAGCCAAAGGTTGTCAATATAAATTGTATACTTAGTGCAGCATTACCACTAGAGAGTAAAGATAGTCTGGGTAATTTAAGACGCCGATCTTTGGATAAGCCATCCTTGATCATTCCTAGATAAAATAAATAAACTTCCCATGCTAATCGATCCTTATGGACTCCTGTTGGGTTATGACTTTCATCTTTAATCCACACATTATTGTAACCATTGAGTTGGACCTTTACTGCCGGTGTTGCCGGAAAAGCTGGATGATTCCAGGGAAATTCAGGTATCTCTGAATCATCCTCAAAAACTACTTTAAACTTGTTATTAAAGTCAGTATTATAAACATATTTTGAGATAACATTAAGATAATCAATAGAATATCCAATCTCTGGTTTATCCCATGATTTTAAGCGAATAAAAAACTGTTTATATAGTGTATCAGCATTTACTGGTATTCCAGTCTTTTTTTCCAAGTGCTTACTGAATTCTTCAAAATACTCTGAATGCTTTCCCCTTGTCAAATAAATACCTGCATGTTTTTCAAACTCCTGCATCGCCGAATTAAAAAGGGAATTAATGTCTTCAGTAAATACTCTCATTTTCAGTCATTTATATAATTTGATTGTTAACATCATTCATGGAAACCAATGCAAATTTAGAAAAATACAAACTAAATAGTTTAATACCAAATTAAATTGGAAAAAATATATTTAATAGAATATTTGGAAATTATGGATTTAGCAGTATTTTTGAATCAATATATCAAGGCTGCGGTCTAGAGAATTTTAGAGCGCATAGCTTTTCAGATGAAGTTTTATTCCCTCAAGTGGGAGATAATGTGATTGTTGTGATGGCTTAATATAATGTTAAAACGTTGGCTTAACACTTGGGGGTTCGTTTTTAAAACTATATAAATATGAACCTAATCTCTCAAAACAGTCCTCTTGTCCTTTTCTTGGATAAATTTGAATTCTCTCATACCGATCTCTCTAATATAGAACAAGGCAATTCAACAATAATACCTAAGATCAATTTATTTGAATTCTGCATCCGGTCAATAGAAATTCTATTAATTGACAAAATTGCAATAGTTATATATGATTATCTAAAAGCCTTTATCATTAAAATATTATTTTCTAACATAAAAACTGTATTATGAAAATGAATTTTACTCAATTTTTAATCAATTCAATCGTGCTCGCTTTGGTGCTTATTAGTACTGGGCTTGTAGCACAAATTAATTCATCTAAAGAAGGTGTCGCTCCAGCGGGATCTGGGCAGGATAAGTTTGGAAATTTATCTATTGAGGATTTTCACAATAAGATAAAGAAGTTTATAACTCAAGAAGAAATTCACGACTCGAAAACTTATTTTAGTGATCGGACGATTATTGACAATTGTGATAAACAAAAGTGCAAAACGTTTTATGTTGGATTTACTGGAGCGGCGAACAGTGTCTTGATACCTGATCAGGTAGTATTTGTTAACCAAAGTACAAAAAAAATAGTTGGCGGCTTGGATTCCCGGGATTTTGTAAAGGGTAAAACTACTCAAATCCAACTACCAATCGGAATCTATACAATGATTGCCAAACATCACATGTATGATGATATAGTATGGAATGACATTCCTGAACTGCATATAACTGATGAAAATGTAAACGAACCATCAAACCTAAAAACAGGAATGGCTTTAAAAAAAGAGATAGAACCAATTTTACAATTGTATTTTGATACTGATGGAATTCATCTCATGGGTCAGGTCAATGACGAAATAACCGGATTGCCATTGAAAAATGTTAAAGTATCGATATCTGAGTTTTATCCAAATTATTCAGGCGATAAAGTTATTTATACGGTTTCAGATGAATATGGATACTTTTTCTCCTCTAAAGCAATACCTTTTCCTATTAAGGGGTTAAATTCAGAGGAAATACAAGGATATTCGGGAAGCAGAAATGTTGCGAATGTAAAAGTGAAATTTGAGCATCCCGATTACCTTGAATCAATAGAAAATTATTCTTTTGATATTGACACTAGGGATTTCCAGATGTATGTATTTGGTCATCTTAGAAAAAAATCGTTAGATCCAGGTACAGTTAGATCAATAGTAGCCAAGAAACTTCGTGTGGTGTCCGACCAGACGAAGTTTTTTAATGAAGCAAACACTGCGCTTCTACCATGCTCTATACCTACTACAATTCGCGTAGGATTAAATTGCCAAAGTTGTTCTAAAAGCAAAAACACCAGTTGTACGCAATACAAACAAAATGGATCACCAGATTTGATTTTTGAAAAATATGTAACCGCAGTTTTGGTTAAAGAATGGTTTAGCGAAGTATGGGGAGGATATAGCGGTTCTATGGATGCTTTAAATGCGGGTGCTGTTGCCATAAGAACAAATGGGGCTTACTATAAATCAAATCCAATAAATTCAACTCAATATGACATTGGAAATTCAACCTGCTGGCAGGTATTTAGTACACAACCAAACTATTATAGTATTATTATAAATAATCCTAATACATATCCGAAAGCAGCGTCAGCAGTATCAGCGACGACCGGTTGGGTGTTACGTGAAGGGTCAGTTTTTCCAATCTCAGAATTTGCTGCAGAAACCAATGATGTTAAAAGTCAATATGGTTGTCCGAGTTGCAAATGCAACACCAATTATAATTATAGTGGTAATAGCTGTGGCGATGGTCGTTTTCGTAGATCTCAGTATGCTTCATCGAATTGTTATCCTGAGCCTTCTAAAGGTATTGACTATGTTTCCTTAGGGAAAAGTGATTGCTATAACAGTCATCCTAGAGGAATGAGTCAACGAGGTACATTTAAGTGGTCTACTGGACTTGATATGGATGGTTACGGAAAAATATTAAATACAAAAATATTGCCTGCTGTTCATAAAAACTTCAATTACTGTATTAAGGACTGGCAACAGCTTTTAGGACATTATTATCCATATTATACGTTGGAAAATTGCAATTCTCAAAAGGTTGTAAATTTAGCTTCTTTAAATCAAGCGTGTAATCAACTACCCGATCTTACAGACGGTGGATCTTCACGTTTACCAAATGGAAGAAATATAACAATCACTGCAAGCATTAAGAATGCAGGCAATAGCAACGCCGGTCCGGCCTCGTTTACTACAAGATTTGTCTTATCGTCAGATATTTACTTAGGAAATGATTACCATCTAGTTTATTTAAATTATAATAATTTTACAATAACACCAGGAAATACTTATAATTATACTTTCAATTGGAATATCCAAAGCAGTATTCCATCAGGATATTACTATCTAATTGAGACATTAGACTACTACAATGCTGTTAATGAATCAAATGAAAACAATTCATGGTATTTTGCTGGTCAGTTTTATGTGCCACCATATTTTAAAGGTGTAACGACTGATTACTCTGCTAATGCTTGGGATATAGATGCGATGAATCTTGTGAAAGTAGATATAAATAACACTGAATTTACTTTTCCAACATTTTCAAAAGCTATACAAACTACTAATTGCGACTTTATTATTAACGAAAATCAAGTTTTAAATACTGAAATTAGTGAATATGTTGATTTTACTGTTTTCAACTTAATGGGACAATCAATGATATCAGGGAAAATAAACGGCCAGAATATTAATTTGACTTTTCTACCTTCAGGTATTTATTTTTTAGGCTTATCAGACGGACATCAAAATAGGTGCTTGCAAAAGGTTTTTATAAAGTAAACAAATAAAAATATTAACATACGAATAAAAGACCAGTTGTTACTCAACCGGTCTTTTATTGTTTTTGTAGAAGTTTATATTCTTATTTATAAATAATCTAGCTGGCAACAATTAATCATTCCTCAAAAACCAAGTCAAAGCCAGCGATAACGCATCAAAAATTGCCATATTCCGATCCTCACTTGTCCACTTTTTTCTTTCTTTTGGTCGTTTTGGTTCCAATTCTTTGAATTTGGCAAGTACAAATTTAGCGATATCATACTTTGTTACCGCTCCATAAATCTCAAAGACCTCCCTTATCTGATCCCTTGAAATAAGTTCAATCGGAAGTTTCAATGATTCAGCGTATGATATCACTTTTATAATTAGTTTGCGTGTTCGTTTTCCTATCCTTGTGGATTTTGCTTCAGAATCAGGCATAATCAAAATTGTAGGACGGAAGTATTCAATAGACTTTTTGATCCGGTCAAGAACTTTTCGATTGCAAATCGGATTTATTCTTACTACTCCGTATTCAATGAGCGTATGAGCATTTTCCATAATGACAAAGCCGAATCCATTTGCATTAGGATAGACGGCGTAAACAATGTTTATTTTTGTATTAGTATTCATAGTGTTTAATTGATTAATCTTGTAATTACTTGTTCAAGGAATTTAATTTTAGAGGTGTTCTTTAGTGTAATTTGTTTTTCTTTTCTTAATTCATTGATTAATTCCTTTATCCGGTGAATGAGTCTTTCCTTTATCATTCTAAATTCCGGTTCAAGGAGTGATTCGATTGGAATATCAAATAGTAAGTGATAAACAAGCAATATTTCATTCGTCGGTTCTCTTTGTCCTTTTTCATACCTTGAGATACTTGATGTATCTGGTTTATCTGACAAGAAAGCCATCTCCTCTTGTTGTAATGGAGTGCGTTTTCTATAAACTTTTAAGTAATTCAATTGAGTAGTCATAAATTAAAATGGGCATCAGGAATATTAATCCTGATGCCCTTAGTTTATTCTTATAATTCGACCAATTGTAGACAGTATTTATTGCCAATTTGGCAATTTTTTTCGCCCACGCTCCAAGTGTAATGGTATTGTTATTAAAGTGTACGCACACAATTATGGTGGTTTCATTTTGATATAGATTAAATTGATAAAATAGGCGCCTTAGCACCTGTAGAAGCCCACAATCTGCGAAATTTGAAGGGTATCGCAGATTGCAAACCAACGGTGCCAAGGCACCGTCAACATTTATATAAGTTGTACTTACAATAAATTTAGGTTTTACCTAATGTGAAATTAAAATGTTTGCCTGTCAGTTATTGAAGTCGTTTCCGACTGACTGCCCTTTATTTAATTATGCCATAGTAGGGTAATGTAGTCAATTAAATGTTCCTATTTTATCTTTAATTATAAGCCTTTTGTTAAAATCTCAAAAGTGATTGATACTTTGAATTCTCAATTATTTCCCCAATAGATCCATTGGTATTTTGCCGTTCTGGCAACCTGTTTCCTTTTGTTATATTTAGTTTTGTCGAGTTAGTTTTGTTATATATCACTTTGTGCACTGGCTTAGTATCACTATGTGCATTAGTTGATACTTTAAAGTGCACTGGATTGAATGAAAAGAATAAGACGGCTTTGCCTTTACGGTCCAATGAGTTTTTAAGTAGTTTGGAGTTGGCATCAGTTATTGCTATCAACTCTTTATCTGAGAGCATTTTGAGCGTTTTAGACACTATCCTTGGAGATAGTCCTGCTTTAGAAACGAATTGGCTCTGAGTAATCCGGTCTCTGATTTTTCTTTTACCAGTATTTACATCGATCCAGCCATAAGTTTGTCGGATAATAACGAGAATAATTTTTATTTCTGATTCTGTTAGATTTGGTAGGTGTTTATCAAAAATTTCATTCGGGACTTGGGTGGTTTGTTGGTAGTTCATAGAACTGAATTTGATTTAAGGTCTTCTATTTTCTCGACCTGAGATAGGATCAAATCCAGCAAGGATTGCATCGATTCTCTGAGTTTTTCTTTATCTACTGGAATATTTGAAGAATCATTCTCTTGTGAATTGGCTGGTATAGGTGCTTCATGTTTGGTATTATCTATTACATAGTCGTTTATTATTGCCGGATTGGCAAATTTAATTCGAGGTATTTCTCGAGAAGGGGCACATTGCAAAGAATTATACCGATTCGCAATTTCTACAAACGGAGATTTGATTGTAAACATTAGGTTTTTTTGATTAATTGTAAAGTTCGAGGTGATGATTTTGAGCATATCTCTTTTTTCTTCCGGATTTCCATTTAAGTATGATTTTCTAAGGCTTTTTGCCAGTTCGATGTAATTCTTCGCTTTCTTAAATATATTGTCCTTTTCGCTTGAAATCTTTCCTCTCCGTTGATTTATGTCCTGAATTTCAAATATTATTTTCTCCCTCTTTTCTTCAAATAGCTTTTTATCAATTAAGCCATCAATGAGGGCATCAGTAAGTTTATCCATTTTTTGAGATGCTTTAGTATGCTGTAAATTCAAGGATTCTTCAATGCCTGACTGTATATTTATCCAATTGGAATGTGCTTTTAGTAGTAATTCGTCTAAGATCTTGCCTTCTTCTTTGGTTAATTGAACTTTGTTTATAATTTTATGAATCTCAAGTTCAAGAAGTTCTTCTCTTATAGTTTTAATTTGACATGTTTTTGAATGGCAACGGTAATAAACATTGCCTTTTTGCCTTTCGCCAATGAGGGAATACCGGCAAGATTCACATTTAACATATCTGCGAAACAAGAAATCATGCTTCAATCCGGTTGTATTTGCTTTTCCGTTCAAGATGTTTTGAACCTGAGTAAATATGCTTGTGGATATTAAAGGCTGATGAATTCCTTGGTATGTATTCTCATTTACCTTTAATATTCCAGCGTAAAAAGGATTATTTAATATTTTGGACATTGACGTAATGGATATTTTATTTCCAATTTCATTTGTCAGTCCGAATTCCTGCATCTTGTCGCATAGTCTTACCAAGTTGTATTTATTTGATGCATACAGCAAAAATGCCTTTTTAACAATAGGGCCTTTGATACTATCTATTGTTTTTACTTTTCCACCTCCATTATTTATATAGCCGATTGGAGCACGGAATGGATAAAATCCTTGTTTGAGACGACCGGTAATGCCTTTTTGTGTTTCTTCCCTGAGGTTACGAATATAATCACTTGCGATAACGGCTTGAATGTCGGCGGCAAGCCGACCACCACGAGTATCCATATCAAGACTTTCATGCGCAAAATGTATTTCATAGCCTTCATCAATCAAATCACCTAATACCCCCCAATCCTTCAAATTGCGTGCACCACGATCAATTTTGTGGATTATAACGCCCATTGATTTACCGGATCTGATTAACTTCATCATTTTGGTAAATAGCGGCCTGCCTTGTTTGGCTGCTGTTTCCTGTTCTTCGAACCATTCTATAATCCCCAATTGATGTTTTTCGGCATAGCGAATAATCGCTTCCTTTTGTTCTTGAAGCGATACGCCTGTTCCTTGTTTGACGGTTGAAACCCGTATATAGCCAAATACTTTTTTCATAGTGTTATATATTACATACTAATCCTTTTTACTTTAATCGTCAAAGTCAATTATCTCCAGACCTTCTGCTTCAATTCGATCTGCAATTCTCTTTACGACCATTAGATAATCTATAAAATTTTGTTCGGCTTCTTGTAATTCTTCTTCGGTTGCTCCTTGACACAGGTTTCTAATAAAATGACTTATTTCTGGTTTGTTATTTTCATTAATCATAACACCAGTCTGAGCTTTTATCGAACATATCGTAGACGGTAAATTTTGACAAAGTGGCAGAAAGTACCATCTACAATTTATAATATGCGCTGGATATGATATTTTGATGCAAGAAACTTCAAATAATGACATCACGTATATCGGAGAAACTACATACCGGAATCAACAAAAGCGATTCGGAATTAAGCAAGCAGATCGGTTAATGCATACCTATCTGATTGGGAAGACAGGGGTTGGTAAATCAACTTTGATTGAGACTATGATTATCCAAGATATTCAAGACGGACGAGGATGCTGTTTATTAGATCCACATGGAGATCTTGTTGAGAAAATAGTGAAGGCAATTCCGGAAAACCGGAAAGATGATTTAATTTATTTTAATATACCTGATGCAGGTTTAAAGTTGAAATATAACCCGTTTAGAAAAGTTTCGCCAGAAAAACGTTCTTTGGTGGCTTCTGGCATTTTAGATGTATTTTCTAAACTCTGGGATAGTGCTTGGGGTGTAAAACTGGAGCATATCTTGAGACATGCCATTCTAACACTTCTGGATCAGCCCAAAGCAACTATTGCCGGCATAGTGGAAATTTTGTTAAACAAAGATTTTAGAAAAGAAGCCTTAGTGCATGTCAAAAGCGATAGTGTAAAGAAATTCTGGGAGCGAGAATTTAAAGAATATCATAAATACGACCTTTTGCCTGTATTGAATAAAATTGGTGGAATGCTTGTTCATCCGGTTATAAAGCGAGTTTTAATTGATAATCCGAAGGAGATATCATTAAGAAAAGCAATGGATGAGAAGAAAATTGTTCTGGTTAATCTTTCCAAAGGCCATGTCGGAGCAGATGTATCGCATATTCTTGGCGCTTTGTTTATTACCTCTATTGCTTCAGCTTCGTTTAGTAGAGTAGATACGGAAGAAGATAAGAGAGTTCCATTTATGGTCTATGTAGATGAATTTCATAACTTTACTACCTTATCATTAATCGGTATGTTCTCCGAACTTCGCAAATTTAAAGTTGGATTGACTATGGCTCACCAGTATCTGGCTCAACTTGATCCTGATATTAAAAGTGCAGTGCTTGGCAATGCTGGAACTATTATTTCATTCCGACTTGGAACGGAAGATGCAATGTTAATGGCTAAGGAAATGTATCCTGAATTTGATGTAGAAGACTTTATTAATCTTCCGAATTACAAGATTTATTTGAAGCTAATGATTGATGGGAAGCCGAGTAGGCCGTTTAGTGCTGTTGCTTTTTTAAGAGTATAAATGAATCAAAGCAATCTAATTTCATTTAATAATTAGTTTGTGGAGATAATAGTATTATGATCAAAAGTTTTAGGCTTGTAAATAATTTTTAAACCAATATTTCTAAGATTGACATTGATTGAAGGGGCAGCTAAGATGTGATCTCTTATAAAATATTCATAAAAAGCTATAAGTTTTAAATTATCAATTAAATTATATCCAATCGAAGCATGAATTGACAAATTATATCTAGAAGGAAATTCTGAATAATTTCGACCTGATCCTTTATTAGAGATAATATTAAATCCACTTTCATTTATTAAATAGTCGTAATAGCTGTATATAAGTAAATAATGATTTAAACCTAAAATCAATTCAACTCTTTTATTAAAAGGAATTTCAACATTAGTCGGAATTTGAAATAAAAAATCATATAGCTTTAGTTGAAAACTTGAACACGAATCATTAAATAAACATTTCGTGGATTGATCACTTGCGAATAATGCTCCTTTGGCAAATTGAGTTGATCTTAAAAATGCTATTTGTAAACCGGTGTTTAAGTTTAAGTTGCTACTAATTTGTTTTCTTAATTCTATGCCTGAGCAAACATACATTTTATCTTTAATTGTAAATTTCACTTTATGTTCTAGACTTCTCTGATAAGAATCATTGTTTATAATATTATAATCGAATAATCCATATGAAAAACTATATCCAATATTTATTTTATTGCTTTGAGCATTTAATTTTAGCGGTATAAAATTGAGGAATAAGAGTATTATTAATATAGTTCTCAAAGTTGATAATTTAATTTGAATGAGGGACCGATAGTTAATGCGTAACCCCTTGGTCTAGAAGCCAAATCAGAAGGGAATTTAGTATTAAAGGAACTAAAATAATGATTTAATTTTAGTCCGAGAATAAATGTAAAAATATTATTTGTGAGGAGTTGGTATTCTATTTCGGTAGTGATTCCAGGGCGAAAAATAAAAAGGTTTGGTTCAGAGATCTCAGACCTTGAACTTATACTTGGTTTAGTCCAAGTAGGGTCATTATAATAAATAAAATAGCCAATAGTAATTAAAGAATAGTGTGAAAGAATAAATCCTATTAAAATGTTGAATTTATTCGAATCAAAAATTGAATGATTTAAAAACCTTAAACTGAGTGAAAGTTCATCGGAATATTCACTATATTTTCCAAACTCATGTACATTGACTAAAGAATTGTACTCAATACTGTTTCTTTGACCTTTAAGACTCTTTGAGTAAGTCAATTGCAATTCATATTTATTCTTAAGCTTTATTCCAATAGATGCACCATAATTATATCCGATGATTCCAATATCAGGATTTCTATTTCCAAATATTAAAGCATAATCAGCGGAGCCAAATGGAGGACTAAAATGATCAGGAATCCAGGTTTTTGTATATACTGGGTTGGTGTAAAGCTCGCAAGTGAACATTGTCCCTTGTGAATATCCAAAACATGAATATAAATAAAGAATTATTTCTATATACCTACGATTCAATTTTGCTACTAGTTTAATATTATATTTTTTTATCTAGTATGATACTGTAAATTCTCCCGAATCAACTTTACTTGTAGTGCAATTAAACCTTTCCAAAACCCATACATGTACTCCAGCATATGTCCATTCATCTCCCCAATGTAAATTCCAATAAATTCTTTTTGGTATAAAATCATCACAAGAAGTAAGTAGGCCTTGATAATATGCTTCATTTCCCCAGCGATCTTGAATGTGTAATAAATAATGGGTTGCATAGAAAGTACATGGATCATTAGGATCGATAGTTGTTGCTTGAATGAAGAACAATCGATTTTCTGGGTCTGGTGAGTTGGGATTTACAACTCTTGGAGCATCGACTGGAGGCATATCATCTAGTGTATAACAAAACTCAGGAACATAAAATGGTTTTAAACATGACTCCAATCCTATACTATTTGAATTCCCAAATTTTGGAATCCATTCATAACCACCAAAATCATTTATATCAATAACCGCA
This sequence comes from uncultured Saprospiraceae bacterium, assembly GCA_964486185.1. Taxonomy (GTDB): domain Bacteria; phylum Bacteroidota; class Bacteroidia; order Chitinophagales; family Saprospiraceae; genus Vicinibacter. The sequence continues at coordinate 10,463 of CAZALD010000011.1, read as the reverse complement.
GTACCGTAATACCTTCGACCACTTGTACCCCCATCTTCTATAATATCAAAATTATATAAAGTACCTGAAGTCAAATGCTTTATAACTTGACTATTACTTAATGTCACATTTAGTCCACCTACAATAGACATGTTAAAAAATAAATTTAATTGGCAATTATTATAATCACAAACTATTTCATTTTGATCATAAATTAATATGACATAAGCAGCGTACACTTTGTAAGTTTTAATTGTAATGCATCCATTTTGATGTGTTACTTTTAATTCTACATCATATTGATGTGGAGCCATAACAACAACTGCAGGTGTCTTAGAGGTTGGATCGATAAAAACAATGCCTGAATTATTAAGATCTCGCCATTCATAAGTACAATTCTCGCAAACTATATTTGGATTAAGAATTGTTTGGGTTTGGTTTGCAGTGTTTACACATAAAATTAATTTTTCTGCCGGCTCAATATTATCACACTTTAGAGCAAATACTTGCTCTTGTATTGAATAACCACCACAATCTTCATTCCAAACTTCTAGCTTAATTTTTAAGTCTTTTGTGCAATCAAAATCATTATTAAATAAATTACTGATATTTACCTTCCTAGTTTCATTAATACCATTTACTTCCTTACAATTAAATTCCTGACCAACTTGATTTGTTTGGCAAATTGTCCATTTAAATTTATTTTCCCTTAAAGAACATGATCCGTCTACCATTAATGAACTCGAATAGTTGCACGCATTGAAGGTAAAGCATGCGGAAGGATTAAAATTTTCTATTGGCTCACACAGTCCATCTAAAAAAACAAATGCTTTATGCTCTCCAAAATAACAAGAGGCTATCTCGAATGTAATACGTAAGGGACGATTCCAGTAAGCTTGAGGAATTGGAATGCACGTACAAGTCCAATTTCTATAAACCCAATTTCCTGAAGGCGAGAGAGTAAAGAACGCAGTATTAGAAGCATCGCCTACTATTGTAGTTATAGGTGCAATTGTTGTCCCAGTTAAAACATCTCTAATTGTATATCTAAAAAATCCGTCTGCGAAGACCCCATGATAGACATTTATCGCTAATGCAAATGCAAAACACATTTCTTGTAAATCCTGACTTGCCGTAAAATCGTAATCAAGTCGAGCACCCTCAGGCGTTAAATTTCCACCTCCGACGCCAAGATATGCTGAATAGGTTCCTAGGTAAGGTATTTCTAATTGTGGATAAGATTGCGGTGGCCCACTATTATTCCAAATTAGTTGATTACCCAAAGTCAAGCCAATATTCTTCCAATTAATATTTTGAGAACCTCTTTGCCTTACACCATAATCACCGCTATATCCTTGAAAGTTACCATTTTCGAAGTCTCCATTCGAGCATGGTGAAGTAGGATTTCCTGGAGGAGCAGGTAGAGCTACTACTCTGACAATTTCGTTGCACCCTCCATTTACCCTAATTTTCAAATTAATTTCACCTGCACATAAATTACTCAGAATAAAATTATTAAACCAAGTTATACCTCCATCTATACTGTATTCAATATTCTTGACAGAGTTATGATAAATAATTATCTCTCCATTACAACAAATAGGACAAGTAGGCTGTTTTTTAATTCCTATAGTATAATCCTCGTTTGTTACAATGCAATCATCATCCTGACAGTCAACTTTATTATCACAATCATCATCTAATCCATTTCCACATATTTCTTTTTTGCCCTTCACTTTAAGTTCATTCAAAATAATATCATCGCCAGTAAAATTAATTAATGTGATAAAACGAGCACTATGATTAGTCTCAAAGTAAAAACCTGACTCATATTGAGTTGCAACATGCATAAAACGGTATTCATTATTATTTGTTATTTCTTCTTGGGATTCCTCAGATAGAGAATTATTTGTAAAATATACATAAAAATTACTAAAATTAATTACGCCATTAGGATACCAAAATTGAATACCATTAATGAATGCATCAGAACCTAAATCAATTTCAATAAATGAATAAGGTTGACCTGAAATAATGATCGGTTGAATATCATTTGTATCTTGATTAAAAAGGTTTAACAAGCTACTTTCAGGGATGCTACTTGAGTAAACTTTAAATTGATTTATACTCGATTCCAAAACCGTAGTAAGGCTAGGCCCAGGAAAATCGACGCAAGGATATTGGGTAGGTTGTGCAAAACTTAGAGCTTTAAGAAAGATAACAGATAGAATAAGACATACCCTTACAGATAAGAAAGTTATTTTATTCATGGCAATTGTTTACATAATAAACACAATATTATGTCAAATATTATGCCAAATTTAGTTAAAATTAGTCCTTCACTTTAATCAAACTTATTTCTATTCTATGATAAATTCTTCATAGCCATTCTGGCAACTTTTGCCGTCTACGCCTAAAATAGTAATGCCTATACACTGATCTAGAAATATTCTTTAACAATCTAAATCAGTAATTATGAAAAATTCAATAGGCGTAGGCCTATCACCTCATCTTCTCGAAGTAGCTGAAATCAAAGTAAGTTATCTGTCAAAAGCTCCGGGGAATTCAAAGATCCGTATCAACTCTTCTGCTGAAGCAGAAAAAGTATTCCGGGCAAATTGGAGCAATGACATGGATCTCGTTGAGGAATTCAATGTCTTGTTTCTAAACAGGGCCAATATCGTAAAAGGTATTCTCCGATTAAGTCGAGGTGGTTTGACAGGAACAGTAGTTGACCAAAGACTCTTGTTTGCTACAGCCTTAAAAGGACTGGCTGTGGGTCTTGTTGCAGCTCACAATCATCCATCAGGTTCCTGTAAACCAAGCAAACAAGATATTGACTTAACAAAGAAACTGAAGGAGATAGGAAAGCTCCATGACATTCCGCTAATCGACCACCTTATCCTAACTCCTCACCATGGCTACTTTTCCTTCGCGGACGAAGGACTTCTCTAAGTAAATCATTCTTTCACATTTAAATCATTTAATTATGAAAACAACAACTGAACCTAAGGTTCAACAGATCTCACTTTATCAGGAGGTAACTAACCGGATTATCTCACTAATCGAACAAGGAGTCGCTCCCTGGAGAAAAACCTGGAGTACCTATGGACTAGCCCGGAATTATATCTCTGGTAGATTATATACCGGAATTAATTACCTGCTGATGAACAATACCAGTCATCCCATTCCATACTTTCTGACCTTTAACCAGGTTAAAGAACTTGGAGGGAAAATACGGAAGGGAGCAGAGGCGGAAATGGTAGTATACTATAAGGTGTACTACAAGGATTTTAAGGATAATACCTTGAGTCCGGAAGAAGCCAGTCAAAGGCGTTTACAAGGAGAAGAGATCAAAGTGCTTCGATTTCTCCGTTATTACTCAGTCTTTAATGTTGAAGACATTGAAGGAGCCGAATTAGACTTTAATCGCTTTAATGAGGCAATATTGACTGATAATGAGAAAATCGAAAGATGTGAGCAAATTATCGGGAATATGCCTAACCCCCCTGTTTTGAAGCATTTTGACCCCAATAGAGCCTTTTATTACCCGGCAGAGGATTATATTAATATGCCAAACATCAACCAGTTTGAAAGCTCCGCCTATTATTATGCCACCTACTTCCATGAATTGATTCACGCTACAGGTCATGTTTCCAGACTAGCCAGAGCTGAAGTCATGGATCTGTCCGGATTTGGAACCATACCATATAGCCATGAGGAACTTTTGGCTGAAATGGGTGCTTCTTTTCTTACCTGTCATTGTCAGATAGATTATGACAATGTTGTAAAAAACACTGCCTCCTATCTCTTTGGATGGCTCAAGGTATTGAAGGAAGACAGCAAGTTTATTTTTAAAGTTGCTGCCAATGCCCAGAAAGCGGTCGACCTAATAATCGGCGTTAGTTAAGTCAGGTTATTGTAATCTTAATTAGGATTTGTTATAATTTAACATAGTTTTAAATTTGCTCTTTGCCATTTAAAATTAATAATAGGTCAGAGGCATATATATGAATAATATTTATATATGTGTATAATACATTCATTATCAAGCAGAAAAAGTAAAAATAATTTAAGTTTTACTTGGATTTATAAATTATTAGAATTATATTCGCCTGATTTTATTTATCAGGTAAGAAAGGGCAGAAGCGACCTAATTTTTCCAACCTGAACTCAATTTTCAAATCAATATTATTGATAGTAGTAACTAAAATAAAAGCGGGCACCGCTAAGGTACCCGCAATGCTCATAAGAGCTGGTGGAGTATTAAATGTAATACCAAGTGCTCTAAAGCAATTCGCAGTTGCCTTAGGTTTTCAGCCTCGGTATTATCATTCCTCCACTTTTGGAGAAAAGTAAAAATACTCATATGTAAAAATTTACATTTCTCCTTAATTCTCAAAAGCGCTAATATTTACATTAGCGCTTTTATTTTTTTAATCATTAATTATGGGGAATCAAGGAAATTAATGATTAGCTTCCATTAAGTTTTATAGGAATAAACAACCAAATAAGAACCTCAAAGATATAAGTTATCAATTCAGACGTTTACTCCGCTTTTTCCACATTGTTCAAACATCTTTTCATTCATGAGTTATGGTTTGCTTCGAACCCAAATATATCAAATTAAATTTATTATATACAAATTTTAACAAAATTGCAATTCAAAAATCAATATATTTTGTAAAGTATTTTTAATAAAATTTCTCGAGAGATCCTTTGCAAAGTAAATGGAATTATACATATTTAATTTTTACATGTAATATTATGTAAATATGAATATAATTAGAATTATATAAGTTATAGATCATTTATAAATTAATTTAAATCTTATTAGATATTATTATATCTATAAACACAGCATTTGTTCTTAAAATGAAAGAAATTAGCTGGGGTGCGGGTCTCCCGCCAAGATTGCATATCGCCATAAAGCAGATATTCATATCGCCATGGCGATATGCAATCTTGCAACTCTTCCATAATGGCATCCGGCTTAGTCATCATCGGCTTCCTCTACATCTAAATCATCCTGGTCTAGGTATTGTCATAATAATTTATCCGGCTTACTGAGTTCAATTTCGAGGGTTTTAAACCGATAATGGCGACTGGAAACGGCCTTAACTTTATAGATACAATTAACTCTTACAGAAGTAAGATAACCCCCGGATTTGGGTTCAGATAGAAAATTATCCATTGATTTAGCCCTGCTAAATTGAGTCTGAAGAGGCTCAAAATACTCTTGCTTCTAGGATAATTTTCCAGTCCCAATTCTGGAAATTAAGCTCCGAATCGATAATCTGGACGCTTTTGGATTTCCCATGATTAGAAAGGCTATTTACCAGCTCTGGATACTTCTCAATCTGATAGGTAACAAAAATCAGTTTTAAGTCTTTGATTTTCTGTCTTGAAATCCGGTTTGATGCACCAGTCAAATATTTTGTTGAGTGCAATTTGAAATGGCAGAGTTTATTCATTTATCTAATCTAAAAAAGCCATGTCAACATTTCAAGCAGAAATTTTAAATTGTTATAACAATTGCAAGTTCAAAAAAAATCTCAGTGAAAAAACTACTTAATCTTATATAACGGATTTATCTCAATTCTTGGAATTCACTTGCATTGAAGAACCTACACTTAAATATAGTTAAGATTACAAAAGTAATTCATGCCTAAAAATAAACTAACTTCAACAAGAAAGAACGCTCGGGGTTGGCTATCTTCAAAATCAAGGCATTCTAAATCCCTTATATGTTATATATACCCACCCAATTAAACCTATAATAGCAAATATTATTCCTGACCAGAGTATCCAATCTTTATAAGTTTTAAATTCATTTATGTGTTCCTGTAATATTACGAGCTTTTGTTTCTCCCATTGAACACTTGTTCTTTTCTGATCTAATAAATAAATATCATATTTAATTCTGTCTAATTTATTATTAAGCGTATCTTTTAATACTTTAATAGTATATTTTGAATTTGCACTACTGCTTTTTCGCAAAATATCAATACTGTCTTTATAATTATTAGTTGTACTATCTAATTTCAATATCCTCTGGCTTATAAAAGCCATTTCATTATTCACAATACTGACTTGTTCATTACTGGAGTTCTTTTCTATTTCTAATTTTTGTCGTTTATCCAAAGGATAAATAATAGAAAATAAAGACATGAGTAAACCACCTGTCAGTAGGAATTTAAAAATATTATCTGTATTTAGGCTGAGAGGTAAACTCATTTTTTATTCACATTATCTATTTTTATTTCTAATTCCCTAGCGCTTGAAATTAATTTATTATATGAGCTATCATTTAACGATATATCTACTTGATTAATTTTAGTAGTTTGAGGTTGTTTTGTGGTCGAATTGCAAGATTGAGTTAATATTAAGCCGTATAATAAAAGAACTTTGCCATTTGGCATTTTAAATTCTATTTTTCCTGGGGATTGGAGATTTAATTTTACGCTTATTTGGTCGAGGTCCTCTCCTAAACCCAATTTTTGATTTAAATCTTGAATTTTGATTTTGGTATTAATAAGTAAATCGGTCAAAGCAGTAAGATTAACATCACCGACTTTTGATACCTCGATAACGAAATGCGATTCATTGTTTTTAACAAAGAGTGTATTTATATCACTATCTATAGAATCAGAGAATCTATTTACATTAGTTATAGCCTGCCGAGGCACTCGTAGTTTATAAATATACGAATCCATTGCTCTTAAATCTTTGGTTTTAATCCACTTGATTGCTCGACGCTTTTCAAAGTTGCAATCTAACGTTTTCTTTTCGATGTAAACAGTATTATCAGCAACAATACCGAACGCAAACTTTTGAGATTTGAGATTTGGTATGATGATAATATCACCTTTCTTTAAGTTTTTAAAATTTTTGAGTTTGTTAAAAATTGTTGTTATTGTTTTTTTAGCATTTGGATCATTCTCAGGGATTCCCTCTATTTTTGCTATTTTTCGTTTTGTGGCGTCTTCTAATTTTGGAAGGGTTATTTCGGCTAAACTAATTTCATTCCAACCTATTCCTATGAAATTGTTTTTAAAAAAGGTTTCAAAGTATGCCCCGCCATTCGTTCTAACAAACCAGTAGTTATTGTTTTCTGGCAAGACTTCGACATCCTTTAGAAATGTATCAATGTTCACAGTTAAAGTCGGGTATTCCTTTTAATATGTGTTATTTTGATAATAAAGTTGGAATTTTTAACAAAGAAACTGATTTTTAATGAATAATTTACATGAATTTTATTAGGATGATATTATAAATCCGGCTTAGGGGTTTAAAAATTGTGGATATTATGTGGTTTTCAACTAAGAATACATTTTGTTATAAGGCTGAATAGCGATCGCCATGATGAAATGGAATCTTATAAACACTCAAAATCGGCTGCGGTATCCGGTTTTTAAATCCTGTTTAGGCTCAGCTTATCCTGATATTCATCCAGGATTTCAATGGGCAGGCTCTTTAAATAAATCTCAGTTGTGGCAAGAGAAGAATGGCCCAACATCGAACTAATCGCATTTAAGGGAACTTCTTTCATCATGGCATGAGTAGCAAACGAATGCCGGCTGACATACGAAGTTAAATGATCTTCAATCTCACAAATCTTGGCCAGCTCTTTTAACCCTTTGTTATACATTTTCCTTGCCTGATGCACATCCTGATATTGATCAGATAACAGAGTGTGCCGGATAAAAGGAAAAACAAAATCTTCCTTTGTTTTTCCTTTTAAATAGAATGAAAGAAGTTCCTTTAAAGAATCAGTCAGTTTAAGATCGTAAGGTCGGCCGTTTTTTTGACGACGATAGCGGATACGGTCATTTACGACGTCCTTGACTTTTAAAAATGCCATATCAATAAAACTCATACCATTCATCATAAAGCTGGCCAGAAAGTAATTACGGGCATTAAAACAAGGATTATCTGGTTCCAAATTCAATTGAACGATTCGCTGCATGGCATTCTGGTCTATTGCTCGTTTTACCGTCTTTTCTTTCTGAATCTTGTAGCGTTTGAAAGGGTAATTGCTTTGATTGGCAACTCCTTCAAGAATTGCTTTATTATAAATTGACCGCAGAGTTCTCAAATTAACTGAAAGGCCGTTCAATTTGAATCCTTGACCAAGATAATACGCTTCATACTCCTTTAAAAAAGAATAGGTAATTTCTTCGAATCTTAAGTCCTTTCCGTTTCGATAATTTTTTAACGCCCCAAATACATTTTTATATACCCTTGCATTTCCAACCTTCCGAGCCTTCAACAATTGTTCAATAAGCTTTTCAGTATAAGAAAAAAATGAAGTGAGGGTCTCAGGCTGCTTTTCGATGAAATTCCTCAAATCCGAAATTGAAAGACCGACCAGTTTTCCGGTTTCTTCCAGTTTGGATATTATTTCTAATGCTTGTGATTTCCTTTTAATAAAATAATTGTTCAATCGAGAAACTGAGGAAACTGCTTTGCAAGTTGCTCTAACTTTATGTTTCTTATCATCCCAATCCGAAAGTTGAACGGAGAAACCTAAACTAATTGAAGTGGTTCTTTGATAATGACCTAATCTCAAAACGACTGGATATGAACCATCTTTTTTCCTCCGTCTTGAATCTAATGAAATGGCTACTGTTGTATTCATAGATCAAAGGTATTCTAAAATTTGCACATAATTTGCACATAAAATATGTATTATTACGGTCTTATTTGCATCGATAAATTTCATAATAATCTGATATACAACGATAATACATCAATATCGAACCATATAAAACCAAAAAATACACGCTTTGGGAGCAGGGGGTCGAGAGTTCGAATCCCTCCGCCCCGACTGATTATCAAGGAGTTATAAAGTAAAATTTATAGCTCCTTTTTTATTTGCATATGATTTGCATATAACTTAAACTAATGGCCTTTTAAATGAAAAAATCTAAGCCATCTCATACCTTTATTAATAAATATTGATATTATTTTAACAATTAATTTATATTTTGCACAATTAATTCAATTGATGCTCCTGATTAATCTTTATCGATAATAAACAAACCCCTAAGCCTTACTTTCTTTCAATAATTTTCTTAGATACGAAACAATTAATTAATATGAATTATAGTCATCATATCAATTTAGTTCTTGTTAGTTATCCTAAGAATGAATTTGAACAATTTATTGAGAAAATAGATGGTGTTTATAAAAAATATAATGAAGATGTAAAAAAATATTCATCTCCAATTGATTCTAAAGATGATGATAATATAACTAATACAAGCGAATTTAGTACTGATATATTATTTAGTCCATTAAAGTATCATCTTTTTGGCAATTTTGATATTGCATTAATAGCTTTAAGTAATACAGATAAATTTTCTCAAAGATACATCACCTTGGATCATTCAAATAACTTTCTTGTATCTTCTGGGCCTATACAATTTAATTTGGAAAAATTTAATTTAAACAAATGCTTTGAAAGTCTTTCTTATTTAAATGATTCAGGAATAAGGTGTGGAAAATTTAATTATGTCATTATAAGTAATTTGTGTTTGAATAAAGGTTTATACATTGGTCTAGGCATGGAATTTTATAATGCATTTTGTTCCAAAGTTCATAAAATAATTAAAAATGAATTAGGTTGTAAAAATGTAAAGGGTCAAATTAATCGCTACTTTTTAAATAGATCTTATTCATGGTATGATTTGAATTTAGTTTTATTTGATGATAATCCTCAAATACTCATAAATATTTTAATAAAAATTAGACAACTCAAATTTAAAGATCTCAAATTAAAAAGTAAAAATGGTCTTTTCCATAAAATTTTTTCCAAAGATAAAGGGTATACAGATAAATCAAATGTGGTCATCGAGACACAGTCTATATTAGGTGTTGAGTATTACAAATATTCATCTGGTAAGATTAAAGGTAATCTGAAAACATTTGTCGAGTGGAAAGTTCAATGTGGAGAGGAATCAAATTTAAATTCTGTACTTTCAAATTCAAAAATATTTAATAAAAATTCAATTGAATTTACAAATGGTAAAATGGATTTAATTTTAAAAGAAAGAAATCAAAATAATGTATCTAGTAATTATAAAATATTTGAATTTTTAAGAAATAATAAAGAGCTTAGTAGAATAGTAAAGAAGGTTAAAACCAATACTTTATTTAAAATAGAATATAATGATTCCTTAGAAAGGTTATCTTATGTAAATGCTTCTTCACAAAAATTCGAAAGACATTTATTTGAAATAAGTTTTGAGGCTGATAAAGTAAAAAATGTTCAAAGTAGATTAAAAAAATTTAAAATATCTAGACAGTTACGCTTAAAAGTAGTTAAGTGTTTCCATGTTTTCAACAATGGTCTTTCTGATCCAATTTTGTTTAACTTTTACTTAGATTTTTTACCTTGGATGAAAAGACTTTACTATCGAATTACATGGAAAATCCGGTGTAATTGACCAGGTCTCGCCGGTTCAAATTGACCAGGCTTC
>CAZALD010000010.1:49138-116190 GCA_964486185.1 uncultured Saprospiraceae bacterium | reverse complement strand
GAAGCCTGGTCAATTTGAACCGGCGAGACCTGGTCAATTACACCGGATTTTCCAGGTTACACCGCAGCGTATCGCTATATTTGCTGCGATATTAGATTTGAACAATCACCCAACAGCCGATAATATTATAGAATACATCCGGGTCAAACATCCAAATATTTCTGTTGGCACTGTATATAAAGTACTGGATTCATTTACAGAGAATAAAATACTAAGAAAAGTAAAAACGGAGCAGGACATTATGCGATATGATCCGGTGGCGAGTAAACATCACCATCTTTATTGCTCTGATACTGATCGTATTGAAGATTATAAGGATGAGCAATTGAATCAACTCATCGAAAATTATTTTAAGAAAAATCAAATTAAAAATTTCAAAATCGAAGAAATTAATCTTCAAATAACTGGAAAATTTAAAAAATAGTTATAGAAACATTTATTATGGAAAATTTAAAATCGGGGAAATGCCCTTTTCATCAGGGGTCAAATACAAAGACAAACCATACAGTTATGGAATGGTGGCCTAATGCACTTAATCTGGATATATTACATCAGCATGATACTAAAACCAAACCATTTGGCAGGAATTTTAATTATGCAGATGAATTCCGAAAACTTGATCTGGAGGCATTAAAGAAAGATCTAAAAAATTTGATGACAGAGAGTCAGGATTGGTGGCCTGCAGATTGGGGTCATTATGGTGGACTTATGATACGCATGGCCTGGCATGCCGCTGGAACATATAGAATAGCAGACGGCCGTGGCGGATCGAATACAGGAAACTTGCGTTTTGCCCCCCTTAACAGTTGGCCGGATAACGCCAACCTCGACAAAGCACGCAGATTATTATGGCCAGTAAAGAAAAAATATGGCAATAAAATATCCTGGGCAGACTTAATGATTTTAGCAGGAAATATGGCTTATGAATCTATGGGATTTAAAACATTTGGTTTTGCCGGAGGTCGTGAAGATATCTGGCATCCAGAAAAAGATATTTTCTGGGGCTCTGAAAAAGAATGGTTAGGCAAATCGAGATATTCTGCGAATTCAGAAAGTGAATCTCTTGAAAATCCATTAGCTGCGGTACAAATGGGATTAATTTATGTAAATCCTGAAGGAGTAGATGGGAAACCAGATCCTTTAAAAACTGCGCAGGATGTACGTACTACATTCAAAAGAATGGCAATGAATGATGAAGAAACTGTAGCTTTAACTGCCGGTGGTCATACTGTAGGAAAAGCTCATGGAAACGGAGATGCCCGTGCATTAGGACCTAATCCGGAAGCTGCCGATATTGAAACACAGGGCTTTGGCTGGTTGAATCCTAACGGAAAAGGCAACTCAGAACATGCCATAACCAGCGGGCTGGAAGGTGCTTGGACTACAACACCCAATAAATGGAATCATAGTTATTTCCATTTGCTGTTGAATTACGAATGGGAATCTAAAAAGAGTCCTGCCGGCGCTTCACAATGGGAACCTGTCAATATAAAAGAAGAAGATAAACCTGTAGATGCTTACGATCCCAATGTTCGACGCAATCCAATAATGACTGACGCCGATATGGCAATAAAAATGGATCCGGAATACCGAAAAATTTCAGAAAAATTTCATAACGACCCTAAATATTTTGAAGATGTATTTGCACGTGCCTGGTTTAAATTAACCCATCGTGATTTAGGCCCTAAAACGCGTTATCTGGGTACGGATGTACCTGCAGAAGATTTGATTTGGCAAGATCCGATTCCAAAACCTGTCTATCAAATTACTAATTCGGAAATTGCAGAACTTAAAAACATGATCCTTAACTGCGGTTTAAGCAGTACAGATTTAATCAATACAGCCTGGGATAGTGCAAGGACATTTCGGTATTCTGATTACAGGGGAGGCGCCAATGGAGCCAGAATTCGTCTTGCTCCCCAAAATACCTGGGAAGGAAATGAACCAAAACGTTTAGAAAAAGTCCTTTCAAAACTTCAGGAAGTTCAGAATGGTTTAAGTAAAAAAATTAGCATAGCTGATTTAATCGTATTAGGTGGTAGTGCCGCCGTTGAAAAAGCTGCTGAGGATGCCGGCGTTAAAATTGAAGTTCCATTTACAGCTGGTCGAGGAGATGCCACTGATGCTATGACAGACACTGAATCATTTGCTGTACTAGAGCCAATTCATGACGGTTTCCGCAATTGGCAGAAAAAGGAATACAGTGTTAAACCAGAAGAATTATTATTGGACAGATCACAACTTATGGGTTTGACTGCCATTGAAATGACTGTTTTAATCGGTGGCATGCGCGTATTAGCAACCAATCATGGAAATTCGAAACATGGTGTATTTACAAACCGGGAAGGCGTTTTAAGTACCGACTTTTTTGTTCACCTGACAGATATGAGTTATTCATGGAAACCTGTTTCTGAAAATCTTTATCACCTCGTTGATCGTAAAACAGCTAAAACAATTTGGACCGCGACCCGAGTCGATTTAGTATTTGGATCAAATGCCGTATTACGTGCTTATGCTGAAGTCTATGCTCAGGATGATAATAAAGAGAAATTTGTACAAGACTTTGTAAACGCCTGGGTAAAAGTGATGAATGCGGATCTATTTTCTTAAGGTGAATGTATATGTAGGTTTCTTTGATTTTAAATAACTCAAATGAATATTTAATTGTTGATTATTGAATTATACTATCATAAAATTGCAATGTATCTCAACGCTTCGAAAACAAATGTTTGTGAATTGAATGAAGCAATCAAAGGAAATTTTACCTATTATTCAATTCAAACTAATCTTGTTTTTATTGACAAAGGATATTCATGCCAAGGCTGGAAATATTTTATTCCGGTGAATTTTATATCGTGAGTTAATATCCGCGTAAGATGAGGAATTGACCATAAACAACTAAATTTAATATGTTATGAAATTTCCAAATTTTTCACTCCTACTTTGGTACTTTCTAAACTCAATTGCTGGTTTTAGTCAGGGAAATCCGGCTTGGAATAATCCATTAAATATTGCCAGGTCAATGGATGGTAAAATATTCAATACTCCGGTAGTGTTTCAGGATTCATCAGGCGTGCCAAGTGTAATCCGCTGGAAAGGTGATACTTTAATTGCAGCATTCCAATGGTTTAGATCTCCTAATCCCTCACCCACCTGGGACAAAGTAGCAACCAAATTCTCCTATGATAATGGAATCACATGGACACAGCCCAAACCAATTGTGGTGCATGGATTACCCTTTAATTATCAAAGACCTTTTGACCCTGCTTTAACTGTGTTTTCAGGAGACAGCTTACGACTATATTTTTCTTCAAGCAATGGCTCCCCACCTAAAATCGGATTGGATTCAACGGTTAATACATATTCTGCGATCAGTATTGACGGAATTAATTATTTTTTCGAGCTAGGCGCACGGGTAGACGAACCCTCTAACAAAGTCATAGATCCCTCCGTAATATACTTCAAAGGAAGCTGGCATTTTGTAGCACCAATCGGTTCACCGCAACAAGGTGCATTCCACTATGTCTCGCCTGATGGAATTAAATTTTCAGCAGTCCCAAATATTCCATCTGATAGTTTTCATAACTGGACCGGAAATTATATGATTGAAAATACTAATGAAATACGATTTTATGGAAGCGGTTTCACGATATGGTATAATTCAAGTCCGAATGGAGGCATGTGGACAGGATTTGTCAATACAAACATTCAGGGCGGCGATCCCTGCGTTTTAAAAATTTCCGACAACGACTACATTATGATATATGTTGGTAGACCCTATCCTACCAACACAGAATTTATTTCAGAAAATTCAATTTGCGTATCTCCTATTTTCCCCAATCCTGCTTCACAGTTTATCGAAATCGATACAAATGATCAATGCATTGGATCTATTTTTCACATTCGCGATTTAAATGGCAACGTCATAACAACTGGTAAAATTAATTCTGCTAAAACTTTAACCGATATCAGCTCATTATCTGCAGGTACTTATTTGATTTATATTGGGAATTTAAACAAATTTTACCGTTTTCTTAAAATGTAGAAATGGCGCCAGGGATAAAAATATTAGTTAGTTTGTATTCTACTTTTATTAAGGAGAAACAAATTATATAATTTACCTGCGATTCTGAATTTGTCATTTTAAAGTTTAACTTCTCAATCTACGCTAGCAGATAAATAAATTGATGTGAAAATAAAATATCAAATGCAAAATGTAAGCTTTCGTACTCTGGAGGAGTTTTTTAAACATCTGCCGGATAATGAACTTCAGCTTATACAATACTTACGTCAAATCATACTGGATACTATCCCCTATTGCCGTGAAAAATTATCCTATAATGTTCCCTATTATTATGGAAATGCAGCCATATGTTTTTTATGGCCTTGTTCTGTCAGCTGGGGCAATGTAACGCAGGAAAAACCTGTAAGACTTGGATTTCCAAAAGGATATTTGATTAAGGAGAATACCGGTTATTTGGAAAAAGGAAACAGAAAACAGGTTTATTGTAAAGATTTTGCAAAAATCAATGAAATAGATTCTGATATTCTAAGATATATTCTGCTGGAAGCCGTAATTATCGATAATTTGATTTCACCAAAAAAGAAAAAGTGAAAATTATGTCAAAAAAAGAATTAATCCTTCAGACATCAGATCTATTCATCCAACAAAGAAATTTGGATATTATTAAAAAATCATATTCGTCAAACTATATTGCCCATGCCGGGAATAAAACCTACAAAGGTCATAGATTTTTAAAAATGTACTCGAAACAAATACACAGAGCAATTCCAGATTTAAAAATAATAAAAATAGAATTTTTAATATTGACAGACACATTACTGACCTGGCAACGCACTTTTACCGGCACTCACATGCATTCTCTTAAAGGTATACCAGCCTCTATGAAAAAAATTACGTGGTATGAAATCGTAGTAAGCCGGTTTGAGAATGATAAAATTGCAGAAGAATGGATAGCCTCAGATTTAGCATTTCAACTGATGCTTAAACAATCAAATTAACAAAAAAGTAAAGGATTTCACTTAAATCATAAATAGTTTATACCCAAACTATCTCTACCCTATTAAGTGAGACATCAACGATTCATAGTTAAGTTCTCTATAATTGTTTTATCCTGAATTCTATATTCAACTACTTGATTTTTAACATAAGAATTTAATAATGCAAAATACTTTCTTCCAGAAGCATCATTTCATAACTCTTGACAGATCTATATTTTATTAATACACCAAAAGGATTTAAATTTGTAAGTATAAATCATTTCACAACAGCTTTACAGGCATGAATATTAAAATAAACGAAATATCCAAGGAAGTTCAAATTTTATCGGATGCGGTCAATTATTTCTGGAATTGCTGGGGAAACGATACTAATTTTAAATTTTATGAAGACTGTATTTCAAACTCCTTACTTAAAGACAATTTATTACCTAAATTTTATGTTGCACGGGACCATGATCAAATTATTGGCTCGTATGCATTGTTGGTTAATGATCTGATTAGCCGACAAGATTTATATCCATGGTTTGCTTGTTTATTTGTTAACGAAGAATACAGACACAAGGGATTGGCTGGACGGTTGCTTAACCATGGTTTAATGGAAACAGCTTCAAAGGGATATTCGACTTTGTATCTTTCGACGGATCTGGAAGGATTTTATGAACGATATGGATGGAAACACATCACGTATGGCTTCAACATAAACGATGTCAAATCGAAAGTATATTGTAAAAAAACAAACTGATATAAATTATATATAATAGTACGAGATATCAAAATGCAATCTTTTTTAAATAAAGACTTCGATTATAAGACTGCTATTATAGCCAATGCAGTAGACGAGCTTTCTGTATGGTCGACTGCTTTTGGATCGATACTACTTGAAAATATTCCCTTAGGGGACTATTCAAATTATCTTGACATCGGATGTGGCACCGGATTTCCCTTAATTCCTGTTGCCCAAAGAATCGGACCTCAATGCAGAGCAACAGGTATAGATCCATGGTCTGAAGCTATAAATAGAGCAACTGCAAAAGTAAAAGCCTTAGAGCTTACTAATATAAACCTCATTGAAGCAGACGCTTCTGTTATCGATTATCCAAATGATTATTTTGATTTAATAACTTCCAGTTTAGGAATCAATAATTTCGAAAATCCATTAACAGTACTGAAAGAATGTTACCGCGTGATAAAACCCAATGCTTATTTTTGTATAACTACCAATCTTGCAGGAACTTTTGAAGAGTTTTATCACATGTTTAACGTCACAATAAATGAGTTAGGATTACCTCAATATCAAAAAGTATTAACAGAACATATAGAACATCGGGGTACCGAAAATTCTACAATTGACTTACTCGAGGCTGCAGGTTTTAAAATAAAAAGGACAATTTTTAAACAATCAAAATTACGTTTTTTAAATGGCACAGCATTTCTTAATGATTTTACAACAATCATCGGTTTTATGCAGGCATGGAAAAAAATAATACCATCAAAGGATCACCCGATATTTTTCACCAAACTGGAGCAAAACTTAAATAAGTTTTCTTTACATAATGGAGAATTAAAGTTAAATGTTCCAATATTTTATGCTGAATGCATTAAAATTAAATAACTCAATCAGGCTAGTATCAGCATTCATAAAAACAATAATCAAAAGATGCATTTAAAAATGATGAATCAATTTTCCGTAGTTCTTTTTTTAACTTTATTCATTCAATTTTCAACAATCAATCCCGTACAAGGCCAGTTTACGACATCCGTTGATAGTGTATACACTTTTATTAAATCAAATTCTATCCATCGAAATTCTGCGGATTGGAATAAAATAGATAAGCAATTTCAGGAAAATATCAGAAACGCCCGTAGTATTAGAGACACACTCAATTGTTTTGTTTTTGTATTAGAAAAATTGAATGACGTCCATTCACAAATTTATTTCAAGAATCAATACTACGGTCATTATCCTTCTTTTGCTGATACTATTTTAGTTAAATTAAAACCATTAACTGAATTAGCTAATTTTTATACTAATAAAATTTTGACAAGGTTTTTAACGAATAAAATTGCCTATGTCCAAGTGCCTTCAATACAAATTTCGGATCCGCTACAAATAAATAGTATGGCAAAGTCGCTATATGATAGTGTCCACTATTATCTGGAGCACGATGCAACAGCATTTATTTTAGATCTTAGATTAAATGGAGGTGGAAACTTATACCCGATGTTAAGCGGTCTTAGCGCAATCCTTGGCGATGGCATAATCGCCTTTGAAACCGATATCAGAGATAGCATAGCAAGAATCTGGGAAATTAAAAATGGTAATTTCTGGATCGCTGGTTATCAGACAACGCAATTAAATAAATTAAAATATCACAGAAAAGGAAGCAAACTGCCAGTTGTAATATTACTTGGGCCGGTTACAAGAAGCTCGGGTAGCATGACAGCTATTGCATTTAAAAACCGACCTCATACCCTGTTTCTCGGCGAACAAGCAGCTTCAGGTTACACAAGCTCGAATGGTTTTTTCCAGTTTAGCCCAGAACTAATGATGAATTTTGCTACAAATTTTGTAGCTGACCGATATTTTAATATTTACAAATTAAATGTTCTTCCGGATATCATCATAACAGAAGGTGATAATTTTGATAATTTATTAGAAGACAAAAAAATAAACGCAGCAATAGAATTACTTACTAAAGGTAAAATCTAAATGGATAATAGAACAGCTTGTTAATCTTTAAAAAACAATATTTGGTCAGGTATATCCGATTAAAGGACATGTTGCCATTTCATTTAAGAATATTGAGTTAACTACGAATATTTAAAAAAATAAAAACAGAATTATTTGACTTGTTTATCATTTTTACAGTTTTGGAAAATGAAATTATTAAAACAACAAATTGTCAAAAATGAAAGATCATATATTTTACAATCCGCAAAGAATACATTAAACGGATCCTATCAAAGACTATATTATATACAAATCTATAACCTTATAATAAGCTTATATGAAAAAATATTTAACTGACACGTTTTTATTTAATGACAAAGCAAACAAACAAATGTTGGTAAAATTAAAAACAATGCCCCAACATGATGAATTAATCAAATTATTCAGCCATTTGATAAACTGCCAGTATAAATGGATGATGCGTTTGACCGAAGATGAATTAGCAAAAAACATGAGTTGGTGGGAACCAATATATAATTTAAATGAAATGGAAGAAAAATGGACGGATAGTTTAAGACCCTGGTTACAATTTATAAAACTAAAAACTGAAGATGAATTAAGATCAGAAGTTCATTTTACGGGTTCAGATGGATATATTTATGCTGCTACGCCTATGGACATTGTACTCCAGCTTAATTATCATTCGATACATCACAGAGCGCAAATGCAAATGATCATACGTCAAAACGGTTACATCCCTGAATTTATAGATTATATTGGCATGAAATACAGAAAGTTATGAATAGAATATTGCCAAAATGATCAAAGTGCCGATCCATTTTATCCACCATCAATCCATTTTTTTATATTTTTAGACTAAAAATGCAATATAGTTAGTTAAACTAACTATATTTGTCACTGCAAAATGAGTAAACTTATTAAAAGCCTATAAAATAGTTTTGATTAAGACCGGTCTATATAACTTATCCGATCAGATTAATTATAATTACCTGATAGAAGTTAAAAATATAATATACCATGAAATATCTTATAACCACGCTGGCCATAATGTTGTGTAATTCGACTGAAGCGCAATATAATCTCCAGTTAAAATCGACAAAAAAAATGCAAGTAGCTGTTTGGGATACATACGTCACTAAAAAAGATGGCAAGATTATGCACTTTGACATCATTGCACCCTCTGACATCAAAGACGCTGCAATTATACATTCTTATGGTAAAGCTTATTTAAAGTCAAAAGGTCAGGAAGGTCAAAGTCTTAGTGCAAAAGAATGTCGCTTTTGTCATGTTCGCATGATTTCACCTCAATGGGAAGAAGATATCAGAATAAAAGGATATTACATTCTGGAAATGGAAAATTGCGAATGACAAAACCTGAGATCCAGAAGCGGGAAGATATAGCTTTACTGGTAAATACATTTTATACCAAGGTCCAAAAAAACGATACCTTATCAGTTTATTTCTCAGAAGTTGCTAATGTTAACTGGGAGAAACATTTGCCAGTCATGTACGATTTTTGGAGTAGCATTTTATTAAATATTCCTGTGTACCTTGGCAATCCACTGGAAAAACATATTGATTTACACAATAAAAAACCCTTAACACAACTTGCTTTTAAAGAATGGGAACTATTATTTCATCAAACAGTAGATGAATTATATATGGGTAAAGTTGCCAACAAGGCAAAACTAACGGCCTCAAAAATTGCCCGCATTATGCAAACGAAAATTATTCCTGGTGAATAACTCTTCTTACAATCTGACCTACCAGAATTCTAACCCGGATTCTAAGATAGTAATTGCTTTAGATAAGATAGCACAGGTCCTGCGCTATATGTTGTGGCAACAAAGTATTGAAACTTCATTGAGTCCGATTCAGATTCAAATTTTGCTATTTCTACAAAATCATGCAGTCCATATGAGGACAGTGAGCTATCTGTCCAAAGAATTTCATTTGTCAAAGGCAACTATCAGCGAAACCATTAAAATCCTTAATGAAAAAAAATTGATCACTAAAAAAACGGATTCATTTGATACCAGAAGTTATATAATAC
The DNA here is from genome assembly GCA_964486185.1 of uncultured Saprospiraceae bacterium. Lineage (GTDB taxonomy): Bacteria > Bacteroidota > Bacteroidia > Chitinophagales > Saprospiraceae > Vicinibacter. The sequence goes on along the minus strand of CAZALD010000010.1, from coordinate 106,423 downwards.
ATCTGAGTCCTAAAGGCAAACGAATTGCCAGTGAATGCTCTCAGTTTTCAAGCAACTTATTATCAACAGTTGACATTTTGGATAATACTGATAAACAAAACCTGTTGCATAGCCTTTTAAAAATTATCGGACATTTAAGTAAAACAAGGGTTATTGAAGATCAACGCATGTGCTTTTCCTGTATTCATTACGAAATAAACAACAAAGCAGTTAATCATTTTTGCCATCTACTAAATAAACCGCTGCGCGTAATGGATTTAAGAATTGATTGCCCTGAACATGAACTAAAGAAAACGGTATAGCACTCCCAGAATTTAAAAATTCAAATTACACCAAAACAATTTTTGCTTTAAACAATTCGAAGAGAGAAATTCAGTATATTTGTCCTTCAGATAGAACGATCAATGAAGTTGTACATTTCAATCAATTAATCTTTTTAATCTTCAACTAAGTTAGATGAACCCAATAATATAAACAATACTCTGTAACAAATCAATTTTTAATAATGAATATATATAATCAACTTTTCAGCTGTTTACTTTTAAGCTTAAGCCTGATTGTTTTAAACGCTTGTTCTAAATGTGACAATGAAGATCCACGTGCCCGAATTATTAATAACAGTTTATCTAAAGCCAGTGTACAAATTCAAACAACTGGAGGCAATACCATCAATATTAATAATATTGATCCCGGACAAGCTTCTAGCTATGACAGTTATGCTCCGGGCATGGTAACTTTTACTATTAAAATTAAAAACGTAGATTATGTAAAAACGGTTGAAGTAAAAAAATGCTTTGACTATGATATAGCTATTGACAATAATTATAATATAACAACGACACCAATTGACAGGAATTAAGATACCTTTAAAACTAAAAAATAATTTATTCAAATCCTGAATGCAATATAGAATACAAGACAATTTAAATAATTCAATATAATTTTGAAGCATTCTATACTAGTCGATTTATATAAGATAAAAAACCTGTATTCCGGATTGGGACAATTTTCCTTTAATTTTGCAGAAGCCTTATTAAATAGTGCACCAGAACATTTAGAGCTACATTTTTTGTTATCTGATAAAACGGTACTAAATTCGGAAAATGGCTACAAACGAGTTTCGGCCACATTGCTAAACAGATTTTTTCCATCACTAAACAGAAATTACGACTTGTGGCATAGTTTACATCAATTGCCTTCACACTTCCCCAATACTAACACAAAACAAATTCTAACCATTCACGACTTAAATTTTTTAATTGAAAAAGACAAATCTAAAAGAAGCTATTACCTAAACAAACTTCAATTTAATGTAGATAAGGCTAAAGCAATTACAGCCATTTCAAAATATACCAAATCGTTAATAGAAGAGCATATTCGTTTAGAGGGTAAATCAATCGAAGTTATATACAATGGAGTTAAAGTAGACACATCAGGAGTTTACACCAAGCCCTCATTTGTAAAATCCGATTCATTTTTCTTTACTATTGGAATCTTTAATAACAAGAAGAATTTTCATGTTTTGCTACCGCTTATGAATCATTTTACAAATGATCAATTAATTCTGGCAGGCGATCATGAAACTAAGTATGGTGAAGAAATTAAAATCCTTATTAAAAAGCTGAATTTATCGGACAGGATCCTGTTACCAGGAAAAGTATCGGAGGCAGAAAAATGCTGGCTCTATAATAACTGTAAAGCGTTTTTATTTCCGTCGATCGCTGAAGGATTTGGTTTACCAGTAATCGAAGCGATGAATTTTGGAAAGCCTGTTTTTCTAAGCAGAGAAAGTAGTTTGCAGGAGACAGGAGGCAATTTAGCATATTACTTTGACGATTTTGAAACTGCCGGAATGATCCAAACGATCTCAACAAACTTATCAGAATTTTATTCAGATCAATACAATTTAAATAATAAAATAAGACAGTATGCTTCCACTTATAATTGGAATCAATGCATAAAGTCCTATATTGATTTCTACACCCACTTATTGGAATAATGAGTATAGTTCAGTTTTTTATCAATTCGACTTCATTATTCATTCTTTCACGTCCGATAAAATTAATTATTTTGAGTTCGATTTAATGGGCAACAAATATATTTTACAGGCAGCTTTCCATTATACCCTATTCAACAATTGAATTCATTACACTACTCCGACTTTCAATTTTTTCAGTAATTATTGAATCTACTAAAGGCAATATCGGAAGTTTTATCCCTGGTTTTAATTTATCAATCTCAAGTAAGATTTAGTTGAAGTCTCATTTTTACCGTTTAAATTTAATTCATCTCCTACTTACAATTAATTTTGATATAAAATTCGGGAATTATCAAGTTTATTACCTTTAGGGTTTAATTTTCAAAATATACATGGCTCTTCCAAAATGTCTCAGGTTCTTTATTTTAATTTTCGGACTATCTCAGAACATTAATTCTCAGGAGATTCCATTAAACCGGATAACGGACTGGTCTTTTCCAGGCAGCCGAACTAAAATAGACATTCAACGTAGCCTGAATTTGGTTTTGTTTGGAGCTGATAATACTGGTAAAATAGCCTCAGATCAGGCTTTACAATTAGCCTTGAATAGTTTGAACGGTCCGGGTGAAATTTTTTTTCCTAAAGGCCGGTATCTTTTTAAGCAAACTATAAATCTACCTGATTCAACAATCTTAAGAGGCGAATTGGATTCATTTTCAACTAATTCTTTGACCTTATTGATTCTTTCTCCAGGAAATAACCGGCATGGGATTGCTATTTCCGGTGGTGAACTCAATGTCAAGAACCCAATTGAATATGGACCTAAACAAGGTGATCAAAAAATCAAAGTACCTGACATTACCATTTATAAAGCAGGTGAAGTGATAAAACTAAGCCCGACGGATGATAGCTTACTGGTGAATAATTCCTGGGCATATCATTCTACCGGACAGATTTTTGAAATTCTAAAAATCGAAGGCGACAGTCTGGTTCTTAGTAAACCCTTGAGAAGAACTTATTCAGCAAGTAAAACACCATTTATAATAAAATTAAATCCCAGGAGACAGGCTCATATATTATGCCTAAATCTACTCAGAGGAGACACCACAACATCTCAGTCATCTAATATATATTTCAACTACAGCCTAGATTGCAGCGCTTCTGGTCTTCAAAGTACATATTGTAATTTTGCTCATATTGATATTAATAACTCCAGCCGGATTAGTATTGAGAATAGTTATTTTAAAGATGCTCATTCTTATGGCGGAGGTGGCAAGGCATATGGAGTGATGCTACAATCGGGATCTGGCGATTGCTATGTTCATCAAAATTATTTTGAGCATCTAAGACACTCTATGATCTTACAATCTGGAGCTAACGGAAATGTATTGGCGTATAATTATTCCTTCAATCCCTTTTGGACTGAAACGGTTTTACCTGCCAATTCTGCAGGAGATTTGGTATTACACGGCAATTACGTTTATATGAATTTGTTTGAAGCTAATGTAATCCAGAATATTGTAATTGATAATAGTCATGGACGGAATGGCCCCTATAATACATTCTTCAGAAACAGGGCTGAACTTTACGGAATTTTCATGAACGCACAACCGGCTTCTGATAGTCAAAATTTTATTGCAAATCAGGTGACCAATACCACATCTCCATTCTTAGGATTATACTCTTTACAGGGAATTCAACATTTTGAACTTGGTAATATGATTAAAGGAAGTATTGTACCCAGTAGTACTTCTGAGCCAGTTTTGACCACTTTATTCAATTATACATTTTCATCCTATTATAAATCAATATCAACTATACCTCCTATCAGAGTATCAAACTGGAAGAATACTACACCCTTTATAGAAGTAACTTACCGTATTAAAGTTTTTGATAAAAAATCGATATGTGAAGAAATGGATTATACAACTACAGGTGTTGAGAATCAACTAAATGATTCACTAAAAAACATTCATATCGTTCCAAATCCATTTCAGGAAATCATCCGCGTACAAATATCGTCTGATCTTTCTGGACGAATGCTCGAAATTTTTAATAGTACAGGGAAATTAATGTACCGGGAAATGATGCAAAATTCCAGTGTACAAATCACAACACAAAAATGGCAACCGGGTTACTATTTTGCAAGACTACATGGATTACCAGTTAGCCAATCAAAATTATTGAAAATTTGACCAAATCAAAACCTGTCTAATTTTCAATTGCTCTGATATATACAATTTGAATTTCTGTACTTTATTCATTATTTCATTTCAAATACATTAATGAGCCTGGTCCAACCGGCAAGTCTAATAATATCCACACAATTAATAGCATAGACCAGGATACTAAAAATACTACAGTATAAGGAATCATAGTAGCTATCAAAGTACCGATTCCGGCTTTTTTATCATATCGCTGCATAAAGGCTATTATTAAAGCGAAGTAAGACATCATTGGAGAAATGATATTTGTGGCACTGTCTCCGACTCTATATGCAGCCTGAACGAATTCCGGAGAAAAATTGAGAATCATAAACATTGGAATAAAAACTGGAGCCATGATCGCCCATTTTGCAGAGGCACTTCCCATGACCAGATTTATAAGCGATGAAATAAGTACAAATGCAAGCATTAAAGGAACCGGACCTAATCCGGATGATTTTAATGCTGAGGCTCCATTGACAGCAACAATAATTCCAATATTTGTCCAGTTGAAATAAGCCACAAACTGAGCTGCAAAAAATACCAAAACAATATAAGCTCCTAAAGTTTCCATTGATTTTGACATTCCACTGATCACATCAGAATCATTTTTAAATGATTTACTCCCGATTCCATAGGCAATTCCACCTATTGCTGCACCCACAAACAGGAATGCCACAATTCCCTTCATAAATGGCGATTTAAGAATGCTTTGTGTTTCAACATCTCTTAAAAATCCATCTTCAGGAATTAATCCCCATATAATAACCAAAGTAAAAAGTAAGGCTGCTATGGCAGCATACACGAGTCCTTTTTTCTCATCTTTATTAAGCAATTTCATTTCTTCTGCCTTTTCCGTTCCTTCATATGCCCCTAATCGAGGCACTACAAATCGCTCTGTTACCCAGGTACCAACACCTGCAATTAAAAAGGTAGAAACAAACATGAAATAATAATTACAAGCAGGGTTTACAGTATATGTGGGGTCAATAATCCGTGCCGCTTCTTCTGATATACCTGCCAGTAAAGGATCTATAGTGCCCAGTAATAAATTGGCACTGTACCCTCCTGAAACGCCGGCAAAAGCTGCAGCCAATCCCGCTAATGGATGCCTGCCTACAGATAAAAAGATCATGGCTCCTAATGGAACGAGTAACACGTAACCCACTTCACTGGCCGTATTAGATAACACTCCGGCAAATACAATTACAAATGTTAGTAATTTTTTAGGGGCCTTAAGCACTAAAAGTCTTAAGGAAGTTCCGATTAATCCACTTCCTTCTGCAATTCCAATACCCAGCATAGCCACAAGCACAGTACCTAATGGAGCAAAATCTGTAAAATTTTTAACCATTCCCAAAATGATTTTATGAAGGCCTTCCTGACTTAATAAATTGACAGCTTGCACTGCTTCACCTGTCCCCGGATGAGTAACAGAAATATTTAACATACTGATTATCCAGGACAAGAAGATAACCAGAAGTGCAAGAATTGCAAATAATGTGGCTGGATGAGGCAACAGATTCCCTATTCGCTCGATTACATTGAGCATCCGGTCTACAAATCCCTTTTTTTGAATTTCTTTATTACTCATACTGGAAATTTATCCTATTGTTTAACACAAACATACTCAAAATAAAATATAGCCAAATAAATATTTATTAGCTTTTATTAAAAATGAACAAATGACTTCCGCCGAGTATTTGAATAAAGTTTTAACTTTAACAATGAATCCATTTTAATATTTTTAAAACCGTTTCTATAATGTAAAGGTCTCAACCAGGTTCATTTATAAAAACACCAAACCGGAATGATCATCTTTTTGTAATAAAAAAAGTACATTTGCCTTTTTATAAATTTTTATGAACAATTGCTTTAATACTTTTAATATGTCCAGATTCGCTTTAATTACGTGCTTACTAATTATAGTTAGACTTTCATCAAATGCTCAAATTACCCAACAACACTATAAAATTTACGCTGTAAAATCCTCACGCGAAGTCAGTCTAAAGGATATTGCTGACGAAATGATCAATCATCAGGTATTATTATTTGGTGAAGAACATAATGATTCTGTTGCACATTATTTACAGATTAAGCTGCTGGAGTCATTATATAATGTTTATAAAAAAAATATTTCACTATCTCTTGAAATGTTTGACCGCGATGTACAAACCATAATGAATGAATATCTCAACGGTTTAATCAGGGAGAAAAATTTTAGGAAAGACGCCAGAGTTTGGAGTAATTACAATGATTACCGGCCTATGGTTGAATTTTGCAAACAAAATAATCTCAATGTTATATGTGCAAATGCTCCGGGTAGATATACTAATCTGGCCGGACGAAAAGGTCAGGCTGCTCTAAAATCTTTGACAAAAAAGGCTAAAAAGTATATTGCACCTCTACCTTATGATACTGCAACGGGTCCGTATTTAGATAAATTAAATTCATTTACATCTCACAGTCTCACTACGCCCGTCAAAGACACAGCTGCAAAAACAGATACTCCCCCTCCCATGATGATGCCTACATTTCATTTCATAGCTGCTCAATCATTATGGGATGCTACAATGGCCTATTCAATCTCAAGGTACTTCAAGAAAAATAAGACTCATAAAATTTTTCATGTAAACGGACGCTTTCATTCTGATGAAGGATTTGCCATCGCAACTCAACTGAAAAAGTATAATTCAAAATTAAAACCACTGATCATTTCCTGTGGAAGTGATGACAGCTATCCTGATATTGATTGGAACAAACATAGACACCTAGGAGATTTCATTATCATTACCGATCCAAAAGTTCCAAAAACGTATCAGAATTAATGAGCAATGGGGTTTGACATTTTTATTTTTTTATTTTCACTAGTTGTATTATTAACAGCGGCCAGATATTTTACTCATGCTGCTGAGTTAATCGGGGCCTGGCTACGTTTACCTTCCTTTGTAATTGGTATATTTATTGTTGGCATTGGAACATCCTTACCTGAATTAATTTCAGGAATATTGTCAGTACAAAAGGGAGTTTCTGAAATTTTACCTGGAAACATCATTGGTTCTAATATTTCCAATATTCTGTTTATTACAGGCATAGCTGTTGTTATCAATAAAAAGAAAATTACACTTTCCAGCAATTATATTTATATTGATCTCAATTTTTTAATAGGTAGTTTTTTATATTTTTATATCATTGCGCAAGATGGGATAATTGAAATTACAGAAGCTTCAATTGGCATTTTGATTTATACGATTTATGCTACTTATTTAATCAAAGGTGAATCTGATACAGTTTTCGAAACCAAAGAATTAAAAAATGATACCAGAATTCCTGTAAAATACATTTTAATCTTAATGCTCTCCTCTTTGTTTATATATTTTGCGGCTGATTCAACAATTCATTCTTTAGATAAAATAGCCAGCTATATAAACATTCCTCCTTCAATTATTGCTTTAACAGTTTTGTCATTGGGCACGACCTTGCCAGAACTTGCCGTTAATATAACTGCCATTAAAAATGGAAATCCAGAAATGGCATTAGGAAATGTACTGGGCTCTTGTGTCTTTAATACCTTGGTCATCCCTACAATTGCTTCCCTGGCAGGCACTATTCATATACCTGAAAATCTATTATTCTTTTCCCTGCCCGTAATGGCCGCAAGTGGTTTATTATTTTATTTACTAACACAAGATAAAAGAATATCAGTTTGGGAAGGTCTATTGTTTATTTCTCTTTATTTATTGTTCTTAATTAAAATAACCATTGCATAATGATAAGTTAAATGCCTGCTTCTATTATGCTAAGAAAAATTGCCTGGAGCGATTAAAATTTAAAACAAATCAGAACCTGGTATCATAACTTTTAAATAGATCCAATAATTATACAATTTTTCTAAACTTTAAAATAATAATATGAGTCATTCAATAATTAAATTTAAAATTTCTGTTTAATATGACTTTATATTGTATTAGATCCTGGTTTATTATAAATAGCTCAAATGAATTAAAAGCTTTTTCCTTTCAAAAATTCGATACAGACAGACTACTTGACTCAAATAGAATGGCTACATTTGTGAATCCTATCTTTTGAAATCAAGAAAATACAAATTGTGATATTCAGGATAAGGATTTATGAAATTTGGTTGAAAGTTTAATAAGTCAGCCGTAAATTTTAAAAACGATTTTACTTTAATACGTTTATAGCATTAATTTGAGAATAAACCTGTTTGTCATAATAGCAAAATTGATACTATCCCTGAGTTGATTGTGAAAGCAACAACCCATAAGTATATTCAAGAATAAAAAATAATCTCCCATTTTAAATTAATTCATACACAACAATTTTATACATTTTGGATAATTGTCATTTTTTCCTATTGCGGAAAACTGGAATTAATAATTCTATTGTCAGGAGTTGGTATCAGGCCAGACACCAGAAAAATTAAAGCGTCATTTTGATTATTTTTTGGAGCTCTAAAAATACTGGTCGAAGAAAAATGTGGTATCCGTTAAATTGCTTCATTACAATCAGGTAACTTTACTACATTTGAATCTAATTATCAGTAAATCTCTTCAATAATGAGTGAAAAATTAGTTGCAGGTAAAACGAATTTTGGAACCTTACCAGTGTTTTTAACGGCCATTTCGACAATTCTGGGCGCTGTTATGTTTTTGCGATTTGGCTTTGCAGTAGGATCTGTTGGTTTCCTTGGGACAGTCATTATAATTATTATCGGCCATATGGTTACAATTTCAACTGCCATGGCTCTTGCTGAAATAGCTACAAATCAGAAAGTTGAAGGTGGCGGTGAATATTTTATTATATCGAGGTCTTTCGGAGTAAATATCGGTGCGGCAATTGGTATAGCGCTTTATCTATCTCAGGCAGTGAGTGTCGCTTTTTATGTTATCGCTTTTGCTGAATCTTTTGAAGCTATCAAGCCCTGGGTATTGAGCAATATAGGCCTTGAGTTAAGCGACAACCGGATATTTAGTATCCCGGCTCTATTGTTGTTGATCTGGCTTATGGTCACCAAAGGTGCTGATTTGGGTATGAAAGCACTTTATATCGTCGTTTCTATTCTTGCAATATCTCTGATACTTTTTTTCTGTGGTTCAACGCCATATGCAGAAGCTTACGATCATACCAAATTATTTTCTGCCTTTTCTTCGGATAAAGATTTCTTTTTTGTGTTTGCCATAATTTTTCCCGCATTTACGGGTATGACAGCTGGAGTAGGATTATCAGGAGATCTTAGAAATCCAAAAAAATCAATTCCAATAGGTACATTGGCAGCTACCGTGACCGGTATGATCATTTATTTTTTTATAGCCTATAAACTATCCACTTCCGCGAGCCCGGAGGATCTTATAAATGATCAATTGGTTATGAGTGAGATTGCTTTGTGGGGTCCTATCATACCCATCGGATTAGCTGCTGCTACGATTTCTTCAGCGTTGGGCTCTTTTATGGTTGCGCCCAGAACTTTACAAGCAATAGGGATTGATAAAGTAATTCCAAACCGACTTATCAATTATTGGATTAGCAAAGGTGTATCAAAAAATAATGAGCCGAGAAATGCAACCATAGTAACAAGCGTCATCGCGTTAGTTTTTGTCAGCATGGGTGATGTTAATGCAGTTGCTGAAATTATTTCAATGTTCTTTATGGTGACCTACGGATCTTTATGCCTGATCTCTTTTCTTCAGCATTTTGCAGCTGATCCGTCATATCGGCCTTCTTTTAAATCGAAATGGTATATTTCCTTATTAGGGGCCGTAATGTGTATTTATTTAATGTTTAAAATAAATACCCCTTATGCCATGGCTTCCATCTTATTAATGCTGTTGCTGTATTTTTACATTACCAGTAAAAGTGACACCAAAAAAGGCATGGCGAGTATATTTCAAGGAGTCATTCATCAATTTAGCCGCAATTTGCAGGTATTTTTACAAAAGTCCGAGAAAGATAAAAAAGAAGAAGATTGGAGACCAGCGATTTTATGTTTATCGAAAGATAGCTTTGAACGTTATTCAGCACTTGAAATGATGAAGTGGTTATCGTACCGCTATGGATTTGGCACTTATATTCATTTTGAAAAAGCTTATTTTTCTAAAGATTCAAAAGCCAGTGCCGCTAAAAAACTGGATAAATTAATTAAAATTTCATCCTCCAGCAAGTCCAATGTATTTTTGGAAACGTTGATTACCCCATCAAATACTGCAGCCATCGTTCATGCTGTACAACAGCCAGGTATTTCCGGACAACCAAATAACATGATGTTATTTGAATATAAAAAGGGTGACAGAGAGTGGCTTGAAGATATTATCGATAATTACAGTGTCATAAAAACAGCCGGTTTCGATTTATGTATCCTTGCCTCATCAGATCGAAATTTCGGATATCAAAAAGATATCCATATCTGGATAAGCAGGGAAGATTATGACAATGCCAATCTGATGATTTTACTTTCGTATATCGTCTTAGGTCATCCGGATTGGAAAAAAGGACAAATAAAAATTTTCGCAACGTTTTTAAAAGAAAATATTGTTGAAGAACAAGAGCATCTCATTGAATTAACATCGACTGGAAGGCTTCCAATATCTGCCAACAATATAAGAGTACTATCCTTGCTGGAAGGCAAGTCCAGACTGGATTTAATTAATGAATATTCTGCTGATGCCGATCTTACCATAGTAGGATTTCATGAAAATATTATCAAATCAGAAAAAGGAATTGAAGTATTTGAAGGTTATGACAAACTAGGAAATGTTTTATTTGTTAACACATTAAGTTCAAAATTTATCAAATAGTTTCTAATTTTAAAACATTAATAAATCTTGAAAGCATGGCATATAATGTAAAACTTGCAGACAGAACCCGGGAAATCATATCAGGAGCTCCCAAAAAAATAGAAGAGAAAAGTATGTTTGGCGGTCTTTGTTTTATGGTCAATGATAAAATGTGTGTTGGTGTAGAGAAAGATCGTTTGATGGTCAGATTAGACCCTGAAAAAACTGAAGAAGTTCTCACAAAAGAAGGTTGCAAACCTATGGATTTTACCGGCAAAGTGATGAAAGGTTATTTTTTTATCGACGAGCAATTTCTGACTACTAAATCAAAACTTTCTTATTGGGTTAATCTTGCACTTGAATTTAATGATAAAGCCAAATCGTCAAAGAAAAAAGCAAAAAATAAATAACTTGTGACAAAAGTAAATAACTAAAAAGTATTTATTAATTAACAAAAAAGTATTCTATTATATTCATGAATAAATCATTGCATGCTGCAGGAAATATTTTGGCGAATAGCTTTACACAATTGGAGATATTACATGAAAGACATTCTATACTTCCTTTCCAGGAAAAGATATTGCAATCAGGACTGCCCGTATTAAAAGCTTCCGGAGTTGAAATTTTACAAATAAATGTTGGGTATATGTGCAATCAAACCTGTAAGCATTGTCATGTCGATGCAGGGCCTGACCGGAAAGAAATAATGACCACAGAAACCATGTCTGTACTATTAAAAATAATTGAATCCCATAATTTTCAAACAATTGATCTTACTGGCGGTGCTCCTGAAATGAATCCGCATTTCAGATGGTTTGTAGAAGAAATCCGCAAACGAGATCAGAAATGTAACATTATAATTCGATGCAATCTGACAATTATCCGGGCCAATAAAAAGTATTATGATCTGCCTCAATTCTATAAACAGCATAATCTTGAAATAGTATCATCCTTACCTTTTTATAATGCTGATCGAACAGACAGACAACGCGGAAAAGGCGTTTTTGAAGATTCCATATATGCCTTAAAAATGCTTAACGATGCAGGTTACGGAATTGCTGGAACCGGATTAATACTAAATCTTGTGTACAATCCTTCAGGTGCCTTTTTGCCGGCATCTCAAAACTTATTGGAAAATGATTTTAAAAGCCAGCTCCGGAATCAATACAATATTGAATTTAATCATCTATATGCAATAACCAATATGCCAATCAGTCGATTTTTGGATTATCTGTTACAAACAGGAAACTACGAAACCTATATGAATAAGCTCGTCAATGCATTTAATCCTTCAGCGGTCAATAATGTCATGTGTAGAAATACAATTTCAATTGGTTGGAATGGTCATTTATTCGATTGCGATTTTAATCAAATGCTGGGATTAAAAACACATAATCTAACCCCACAACACATAGCAGACTTTGATATTAACTCTTTAAATAACAGAGAAATTATAACAGATCAGCATTGCTATGGTTGCACTGCCGGTTCTGGAAGTAGTTGCGGTGGCGAAGTAATCCATTGAATGTTTATGATTACAAAATACACTGATATAATACCATATAATGATTCCATTTGTATCTATACTTCCGCCTTGTAAAAGCAAGTTTATCTCTCGTTAAAATTTAAAATACAATAATTAATGCAATCCTATTTAGATACAACAAAAAATGTGTACCGGGAAGCTGCTGAAAATCCAAAAGTCGGATTATGCTGTACAACAACCCCAGTATGGCAATTGCCAGGATTAAAAATACCAACCAAAATGTTGGAAATGAATTATGGTTGTGGCAGCACAGTGCATCCCAGGGATTTGAGTAATCAACCTACCATACTTTATGTCGGAGTCGGCGGAGGCATGGAGCTGTTACAGTTTTCATATTTTAGCAGAAAAAAGGGATGTGTTATTGGAATCGATGCTGTAGATGAAATGCTGCTTGCGTGTAAAAATAATTTCAATGAGGCAGAACAATTGAATCCCTGGTTTACTTCTGATTTTATTGAGCTTCGTAAAGGTGATGCTCTTCATCTAGAAGTCGAAGACCAATGTGTTGATGTAGCCGCACAAAATTGTCTTTTTAATATTTTTGTAAAAGAAGATCTTCAAAAAGCATTAAAGGAAATGTACCGGGTACTAAAACCACATGGTCGTTTAATACTTTCTGATCCGGTTTGTGAAGATCCAATTCCGGAATCCCTTAAATCTGATGATGTTTTACGAGCGATGTGTTTAAGTGGAGCTATGCCATTGGCTGAATATATTCAGATGATCACCGAGGTTGGCTTTGGTACTGTTGAGATACGGGCTCGTAGGCCCTATCGCATTTTAGATTCGTTTAAATATGACACTCCAAAAAATATTTACATCGAAAGTGTCGAAGTTTGTGCAATAAAAGATCCCATGCCTCCTGACGGGCCCTGTGTATTTACTGGAAAATCGGCCATTTATTTTGGCACACAAGCGTATTTCGATGATCAAAAAGGACATATGTTATTGCCAAATTTTCCACTGGCCATATGCGATAAGACTGCAATGGCATTATCAAATTTAGAACGTAATGATATTTATATTTCCGAATCGACCTTTTTTTATGATGGCGGTGGCTGTTGTTGATCAGGTGATTTTTAAAACTAATTTTTAACATGAAACAAATAATTACATTCCTGTTACTGATCATGAGTTTGTCTTCATTTACCCAGGTAAAAGTGGATGGTAGCTTTGCATTTGAATCTGATCCAAATAAAAAATATTCTCTTTACTTGCCTTCAACTTATGATCCTGCAATACCCAATACTTTGATGTTGGCAATGCATCCGTTAAATACATCCCGATGGAATGCTAAATCTTGGCGGGATACCCTGACTCAATTTGCTGAAAGCAACAATCTCATTCTTGTCTGCCCGGATGGTGGAACAGATGGTTCGATAATCGATCCCATCGATTTAAGTTTTACTACCGCCTTGTTGGATTCCGTGGAGTTATCTTACAATATTAATACTCAAAAAATATACCTGATGGGTTTTTCATTTGGAGGTTTAGCAACTTATCTCTACGGACTTAATAATGCAAGTCGCTTTGGTGGATTTATGCCAATAGGTGCCGCCGTCAATGGCACCAATGAAGTTAATAGCATCATACAATTATCAAATAATAAAGCATTTTTTCTTGTACACGGATCGTTAGACAATCCAAATACACGTTTTTATCCTCTTAGATCTGCATTACTAAATAATAAAGCTATTGTGAAAGACAGCCTGATGCCCGGAGTTTCGCATACGATTGATTTTCAAAATAGAAATCAAATTCTGACAATGGCTTATAAATGGTTGGATTCTGTAAATTGCGCACAACTCACTTCAAGCTTAAATCCATTAACTAAACTTGTTCCAAACTTCAGGATTTTTCCTGCCATTCTTAAATCGGGTGATTTTGTAACGATCCAATCAGAAGGTTTAAAAAATGGATATTATCAGTTGGAAATTCTGGATGTTTTATCCAATCGTGTGGATAAGAACCAGATTTATTATAATTCAGATGAAGAAACTATTTTTTATAAAATTCCTGAATTAAAACAAGGTACCTATATTATTAATATAAGACAACATAAAATCAATTTGATTTCTAAGAAAATTATCATTTTTTAAGGAATACAACTATGGCATTCATTGAAATCATTGACTATTCGGACTCCAGTGGAAAACTCAGAGAAATATATGATGAGCTGATCAAAACGAGAGGCAAATTAGCAGAAGTGCATAAGATTCAGAGTTTACACCCTGAAACGATTTTAACGCATATGAATTTGTACCTTTCTATTATGTTTAGTCAATCCCCGTTAAACCGTGCTCAAAGAGAGATGATGGCCGTTATAGTTTCTATTTCAAATAAATGCCAGTATGGTATATCTCATCACCGTGAGGCACTGAATTATTATTGGAATGATGATACCAGAATATTTAATCTTTGCCAGGAATATCAAATGTGCAAAAATCAGTACCTGGAGTTACGCCCACTTCATATGGATAAAATGGAAACATTTTCCGGTAACGTGTCACTATTTCACCCTCAGGATTAATTACAGTAGCGGTATTATAAATTCTATCCCCAACTTTTTCAAATATAGATCCAGGCAATAACCAAATTCCATATTTTTTAGCCATATACTTCATTTCATCTTCAAAGTAACCAGGTATTTCCTGAGCTGAATAAGTCAAAGGTCCATAGGCACATAATTCACTGAACACAACCATATCAACCCATGGATATAGGTTCATGGCAATGTCAAGTTTTAGTTTCATCATTTCCAGATTGGAATGAGTTGCAGAAACTTTCATTTGAATTCCTGCTATAGCAAATGGGTTCATATAGATTTTTTAATTTCGTTCTGAATTGCATTTTGTAATATATCGAGACCTTTGTACAGGTCATCGTTAGTAATCACGAGTGGCGATAGTATTCTTAGAATATTTTTATGAGTACCCGCACTAATAACCACTAGACCATTATTTGCGCAATTTTTAATAATCCGGTCGCACAACTCAGCATCTGGATTTCTAGGGTCTCCATTTTTTACAAATTCCATCGCAATCATGGCTCCTAATCCTCGTACATCACCTATGTTAGAAAATCTGAGTTTTAGTTTTTCAAAATACTTCATAACCATTTCTCCGATCTCCCTGCCACGCTCATTTAATTTTTGTGTCTTCATGAATTGAATTGTAGCTAATGCTGCAGCACAACACACTGGATTTCCTATGTATGTCCCACCTATTGTGCCGGGTATGCATGAGTCCATCACGTTTGCATTACCAAGGACGGCGGCAATGGGCATTCCAGAACCCATCGATTTTGCATAAGTACTGATATCTGGTTGTACATTATAATGTTGCCACGCAGCCCAATGTCCAGTTCGTCCGAATCCACTTTGAATTTCATCCAGTATTAGCATAATGCCATGCTGATAACAAAACTCACGTAAACCTTCCAAATATTTCTGTGGAACAAGATTAAATCCACCTTCACCTTGGATAGGTTCCATAATTATAGCAGCCAAATTTTTTGGATCTACCAAATTATGTGCGCTTTCTTCTAATCGATGCAATTCTTGTTTTACAAATTCATCTAAAGTTAATCCATTGCCGTACCGGTAATAATTAGGAAAAGGCAATCTGTAGATTTCTGGAGAGAACGGACCACAATCGAGTTTGTAATTAATTTTACTTGTTAAAGATATCGCTAATAAAGTCCTTCCATGAAATGCATCCGTAAAACACAACACGCCTTGACGCTTTGTTGCCTGTCTCGCAATTTTAATTGCATTTTCAATAGCTTCGGCTCCTGTACTTACCAAAACAGCTTTGGTTTTTTCACCATGGGGCAATAATTCGACAAGTTTCTCACACAATTCTAAATATGGTTCATAACTTACGACATTAAAACTGGTGTGAATGTATTTTGACGCTTGCCTGGCGATGGCATCAACAACCACTTGAGGCGAGTGGCCTGCATTAACAACACCAATCCCTCCTGCAAAGTCAATTAGCTTATTTCCATCTTCATCAATTAGAATAGCACCATGAGCTTCTGTAACTGTGGCTGTATTAAAAATACCAACACCATCAGAAACAATATTTTTTCTCCTTTCTAATAGAGAATTTGATTTTGTTCTTTCAAAAGACATAATTAGTTTAATTCTTGATTTTGGTAAGATAATAAAAATATTTTGTAATTCAAAATGGAATAATAGCCACATTGCACGACGTTCAGTGTATTGGAGCAATTACTATGTTATAATAATTTAGTATTTACAGGATCTCTAATGATTAATTTTTTATCAGATAATTTATTTTTCAAAATGCAAATTTTACTGATTGGGTGTTATAAATACAAAGTATACTTTTACATTTTCATATAAATACAGAATCTTATTTCGAATATTATTCGCTATTTAGAGAATTATATCAAATAAAAGAATTTATAATTTGATTCCTATAGAGTAATTATTAACATTCTTAATTCAATAAATTTAATTTATAAAATTTCATTTCTTAGATATAACTTGTGATGATTTTTATAAAAGTTAATATTTTGCAAAATAGTATCGCCAAAATTTTTTAGAATAAATCCTCTGGTTTAATTTTTTAAAATATGTATAATAAATTAGTCATTTTGTTTCTAAGTGTGATCATTTCGTGTAAAAACAAAACTGAGCATGAACCCAGGAATCATAAGAATGATTTGTCGGGACACTATGAAATTTTGGAAAATCTACCTATTGATAATCGGAGATGTGTTCTGATTTCCGATGTATTGAATAGTGATTCAGATATTTTATCAAATCTTTTGAAAATTAAATTTTATGGAAAGGTAGTCTATGTTGATTTTTGGGCTACATGGTGCCGGCCCTGTTTGGAAGAAATACCAAATGCCAAATTACTTCAATCAAAATATCAAGATAAAGATATTGTGTTTCTAACTTTTTGTTGTAATTCCAAACTAGAAGACTGGAAAAATATTATTGTAGAGTCTCAATTAAATGGAGAACATCATTTATTAAACAATGATCAATGCTATTTTTTAAAAGAAGCTTATTTGTTAACTTCATTCCCACGCTATTTGATTTTTAACAAACAAGGAAAGTTAGTAGACGCTGAAGCGCCCAGACCAAGAGATCCAAGACTTGAAAATATTTTAAACCAACTGATTGAAACTAATCTTTAGACTACTAGTAAATTTCTGGTAATTTCATGTAACAAATTAACTATTTTTCAATTGCACCTGGCTAATTGCTAAATAAAAATATTTTATTATTGGTTTGTTATGAATATTTTATAACAAAAAATTCTAATAGAGACAAAGCCTGGTAATATAATTCTATTCCCAGTCAGATCAGTATCATCAGGTTTTTCTAATTAGCCCAGAAGCTAATGTACTGGTGTTGATAATTACTTTATTTTAACAGTTAAATCGCTAGAAAATCTCATTGATTATTGCAAACATATTACAGGCTATAATTTTTATTTCTTTACATTCTTTTGATTACAATACCTGAATTGAATCCATGCCAGGCAGTAACCAGACAATTAAAGATTCTCTGATAAATCCTTAAACTTTGAATTCTACCAATGAAATTTAAACACTCCTTGCAATCCACTCCACTGAAAATGCAATTGTCAATCTAAAAAGTTTACTTCTTTCTTCTATTTAATTTTTTCAAAAATGTCATATATTTATTTTTGGCATCTGTCTCTCATTCCCGGTACATTTTTATGTCATGCTGTTTTTTATAATCTTTAAATGGCAGTTTTAGCAGGTATACAAACTAAAAATAATTGCACTCTGATAAATTTTTTGTATATTTCCAAAGTGTTTTTGCAATAAGTAAAATGTTCTTTCAATGATTTAGTCAACTTAAATAGATTTATATGAAAATCGTATTTTATCCTTCAATCCTGAAGTTTGCTTACTTCACATTAATCTCCGTCTTTGTCTCCTCGACTACATTCGTCATGACACAAAAGTTTCAAACCACAATAGGATATGTATTACCTGTAAATGAAAATGCTGTCAGCGGATTGATAACTAATCAAGGCAATTATGTTTTACTTGGCAGTGATTTTAAAAATCCTCAGGGTTTGTATAATGATTTAGGTGACTTACACATGCTTTGGCTAAACAATAACGGACAATTGCTAAATCCTTCCAGAATTATCGGATTTGACGTAATGGAATCTGCCGTTTGGTTTGAAAAAGCTGTAAATTGTAATGGAGTTTCCGGCTACATTATAGCCGCCAATATCTATGGTGCCGGAAACTATAATATGCTGGTTACTTTTACCAACTTATCCGGTATACCGCTGTGGTCAATGGTCTTTGGCACCATAAATCATGATGAAAAAAGTGCTTGTATCAAACAAGACAACGCCGGAAATTTTATCCTGACAGGAACAAAAACAAATATTAATAGCGGACTGTCAACTGTGATGGCCATTAAATTAGATTGTTCCGGAAAACTGATTTGGGAACAAGAATATATAGTTGGATTGACGGCGGAAGCAAGTTCGGTAACAGCCATGGCTACAGCACCCAATCCATGCGTCGGTTCTATTAATGAATACTTCATTACTGGAAACACAGTACCACCTCCTGCCGGCAATCAAGCTACCTTTATATTAGCTTTGAATGCCACTACCGGAAATACCAGCTTTTTAAAATTTTATGACCTTGGTCCGGGTACGGATGATATTGCTCTTTGCATACAGGGCATTTGTCCATCTCAGTTAGTACCCCTGGGTCAATTAGTCGTTTCCGGATATTCCGTCAATGCTTTTGACCTTAATAATCCGAAAAAAGTGATGATGATCAGTACTGATTTATTTGGTGCTTTACTTTGGGCTAATCTTTATAACATTCAAAATAGTTACCGAGAATTTTCAACTCACTTCCAGTTTGATGGTCAAAACAATATCATTCTGACCGGCAAAGCAGAAGAGACCGGTGTATCTGATCCTGCAGAAACCGGCCATTGTCTGTTAATGAGCCTGGGACAAAATGGTACACCTGTTTACTGGACTACTATTTTTGAAATGGGATTTTCGTCTCATGGAAGCCGGGTTGAACCAACCCCTAAAAAAGAATATTTTATTTCAGGACATAGTTTTGATATTCCTACATTCCGACAAGCCAATTATGATATGTTAGCCATTGTAAGCGATTCTCTTGGCCGCACCAATACTTCTTGCTTTCATGATGCTACTACGACAATAATGGCTACACAACCCACTGTAACACCTTCTAATCCTCAAGTAACAAATCTTCAGGATTCCAGAAATATAATTCTCGATTCAAAATTCTATAATGACCGACAGATAAGCTGTCCTGTCAACCCATGTGACAGTTTAAACTTAATGGCTAACTTTAATTTTAATGTGAATGGAAATATCGTCACATTTACTAATGCAAGTACAAGCTCCGGTGGAACCATTTCTTCCTGGGCCTGGGATTTTGGCGATTCCAATACGGGAAATAACGCCAATCCAACACACAGTTACACCAATCCGGGTATTTATGTAGTTTGTCTAACCGTCAGTGCCAGTTATAAAGGAATGATCTGTAAAGACTCTATTTGTAAAGAAATTGTGATCCGCAGCTTACCGGGTGACCGTTGCGATGTTGTAAATTTAAATGCTTCTTTTTCCTTTAATGGAAGTGGTAATACTTTCTTCTTTACAGACCAAAGTAGTATTAATTCAAATTTTACGATAAGTACCTGGAGCTGGAATTTTGGCGATGGATCCAACAGTACAATTCAAAATCCAAGTCATACGTATGCCAGCATTGGTAATTACAACGTATGCCTGATCATCACCAGCACAAATGGAATGATCATTTGTCATGATACCATCTGTAAAACTATCTTGGTTCCTTTTGAGCCAAATGAACGCTGCCCCGGGAATATTGTATTAAACGGAAGTTTCGAACAGGGGGCTGTCACCGGCGATCTGGGAGGTGCCGGACAATTACTTCACTGGACGCGCTATACCTGGTCACCTCAAATTATTAATTTTGATTTTTGCAGAGATTCCATATCAGTCCAAATGTGGGGTAACCAACAAGTCGGAGAAGGTATCATGCAATCAGTCAATTTTCAAAAAGGTGGAATTTATCAGATCAGTTTTTGCGGAAAAAGACTTAACACCACCTATCCGGATGCACAGGCCAGATTCAGAGCACATGTTAATCCAACTCAGATAAATGATTATTTTAATTGCAATACTCCTAATTGCGATGAAATCTTTCTTTCCCCTGTTTTGACAGCCAATTGGGTAAGTTACATTTCATCCCCCTGGACTGCAACATTCAACTATGATATGCTAACCATAACTGTTTGGAATAACTTTAATACTTCAAACAAAGCATTTACCTCCTGGCTCCGAATTGATAATATTTGTATCGAACGAATCGGAACTGTCGCATCAGAAAACACATCAAAAAATTTAAAAGCCATAATTTATCCTAATCCGGTTAACAGCAAATTGAGTATCGAATTTGAAACTTCACGAATGGCTGAAATGCAAATTCAATTATTCGATCAAACCGGTCGTTTGCTCAAATCAATACCTTTAGTAAAAGATCAGACAAGAGTCAATCTGGATATGGAATCTTATTTTCCCGGCGTCTATTTTATCAGAATAATTGATCCTGATAAATTGATCTGGAATCGTAAAATTGTTAAACTTTAATTAAACCATTTCTCTGTTTAATTGGCTAAACAGTATTAGGATTTCTGCCTCCTGTTATCAAATGCATTTTTTTGAATTACCTGGAAGCTATATCTTTGAGCTATGACTCCTCAATATAATTATGGTACAATAACTGAAGCCATCCAAGCATTTCGCGATGAAGGATATGTAATAGATTTTAATCTCGATAAAAATTGTATCATTTGTAAAGAAGGAAAATTTGAAGCTACTGAATTTGAAATAAAAAAGGTATTCCGATATGAAGGCAACTCGGATCCAGCGGATGAGAGTGCTGTTTATGCTATTGAATCCAATACAGGACTAAAAGGTATCCTGGTCTCGGCTTATGGCGTAGCAGCGGATTCCTATACTTCGGAAATTTTATCTAAATTACATTTTTAAATAAAATGTCAACGTACTATTCAGAAATCATATGCTTGAAATAAAAACAGACATCAGCATCAATACCAGCCTGGCAAAAATCTGGAATACTTTTGTCGATTTTAAAAATTATCCTGAATGGAATCCTCTTATTACATCCATCCAGGGAGATGTCTCTGCCGGTAAATATATAAAAGCTAAGATTATGGGAATTTGGTTTCGACCAAAAGTACTCAAATTTGAAAATGAAAAAGAAGTTTGCTGGACAGGTCATATTATTTTTCCTTTCATTTTTACTTATGAGCATTGGTTTAAATTTGAACCCCGGTTAGATGGATCTGTTAAATTTAGCCAGGGTGAAAACTACAATGGAATTCTCTTAGTTCTATTTAATTCAAGACTCAAAAAAAGAATTAAAGAAGGTTTCGAATCGATGAACTCAAAATTAAAAGAGCGTTGTGAATTATAAAATTCGGCCCGGATCATCCCGGCTGGATTAAACTAACAAGAAATTAAATTTGTTGTACTTCTTTAATAAAAATACTACTGTTATGGACAAACGTGAATTTTTAAAAAAAGGCCTTATGGGAACATTAGTGCCATCATTGTGGTGGAGAACATGAAAAGGAATGTGCTGATTAATGATAATATCATTGATACCGTAAGCAACAATGGAATAGTGGTAAAAAATTCGGCTCCCACTTTAATGACGCTGATCGAAAATAATAGAATAGATTTTCGTTCCTTTTCTATTTACGGGATTCTTAATGAGCCATGTTGGGGAATTTCAATCGATAATGATTTTCTTTTAGATATTGAAAATAATATGGAAATATCAGAAAATTATATTTTTCAAAATGACAAGCCAACAGATAATTTTTTCAGTTTTTTCTTTGCAAACACAGGCAATTTTACCGTAAACCACAATACTGCTTTATTTGATTTGCGGTCTCTAAAACCCAAATACGGGATTTATACTGTGAGTAGTCCGGCGATAAATTATAATAGCAATATAATGACCGGAGGCGGATTGAATACTCCTAATGCAACTGGATATTATATAAGGAATGCAGATTTTAATAATTTTTGCTGCAATACTGCTACGGCAACAGATATTGGAATAGAGTTTAATGGAAATTGTATTGCTTCTCAGCTTAGAGGTAGTATACTGACAGGTCCCTTCAGAACCAATGCGTTATTATTCTCATTTACATGGACTGCCATTCAGCAAGAATATCCAGGTAATGATTGGAATGGGCAGTCACAAGCAGATGCAAAATATATAGGTGATGATTTTATAGCAACTAATGATAATTTTATTGTTTCTACTCCAGGATTACCCTTTCATCCTGATGATCCAATTGATGGACCTATTGATTGGTTTGTGAGACCAATGAATCCAAATCCTGAATACTCTTGTTTACAGGATCCGAATTGTGATGGAATGCCGGGAATAAATTGCAACGACTTTCCAAATGATCAATTTTTATTGGTTGATGGATATTCGGGGTTACATGGAGAAGGTATTACCTGGCAGGCCAGGAAAAATGTTCTTAGGAAAATGTGGAAAGATCCTGAATTTGGCTGTAATACCGCCATGGTAAATAATTTTAAATCCTCACATACTACTTCGAATCTAGGTATATTGGCACAAATAACTAATGATGTAAATTCCATATTATCGTTAGCGGATGAAGATAGAATCTTCCTGAATAATTTATTAAGTACGATTAATTCTGAAATTCAATCCATAACACAAATAGATGAAATCTGGGATGATGAAAATGCCGACTTTGATTATTGGATACAGCAAAGGAAAGAACATATTGAATTACTCAATCAAGCCATTGAACAATCTAACTCCATCAGATCTGTACATCAGGAAAATTATCTTGCAGCTATTCCAACCATACAAGTAGAATTAAATTCATTAAATCCAACAAACAACATGGAAGAAAATGATATATTCGTTACAGGAATATATTTAGATAAATTACTGGATCCGGAATTCACTTTTACATCAAATCAATTGGCAATTTTAAACACGATTGCTAATCAATGTCCTTTGGATGGTGGAGACGGGGTTTCGAGAGCAAGGTCACTGCTTCGTAAAGACAATCAGATTTTGCCTTATCCTGGTGCTAGTTGTGAAGGACTTATAGGACAGCGGTCAAAAATTAATTCTCAATATAACTTTGATATATTGCCAAACCCGAGTAACGGAAACTTTGTGATTCGTTTCGCATCATCAACATCGGATCAATATTATACATTGCGATTATTCAGCTTGGATGGAAAATGTATAAATACATTCAAATCAAATAAACCTGTTTTTAATTTTGATCCTGATATTCAAGCAGGAAGCCATATAATTAAAGTTATTTTTGATGATGGCTCAGAATTATGTAAAAAATTAATTATTCAGCCGTGATGAAATGCAGTATTACTTCTCTCGTTTTGATATCCTTTGCATGCCTAGAGGGGTTGGCACAAAGAGAGGATTATAATTGGATTTTAGGTGCTTGCACTCCACAATCCGACTCGACTTGGAGTAGGATCCATTGGATATTCAATGATCATTTTGAATATGTGGAGAAGCGAACATATAAGGTTGATCATAAAATGGAATATACTAATGCCTCCATTTCAGATAGTCTGGGAAGACTTTTATTATATACAAATGGTTTGACGGTATTTAACAAGAACTATGAAATAATGCCCAATGGCGATGGATTAAATCCTGGAGAAGTAGCAATAAGTGCAAAAAATTCTGGATATAAATTAACAGGAGGTGCAATGATTTTAGCTTGGCCGGAAAATTATAATAAATATTTAATCATTCATCTTACAACAGATGGCATTCCATTTTTATGGTATTCGCTAAATCTTTTAACAACGTTAGTAGATATGAATCTTGATGAGGGAAAGGGAGATGTGGTATATAAAAATCGTTCCGTATTTGCAGACAGCATTGTCAACGGAAGCCTTGCAGCATGCCGGCATGCCAATGGGAGGGATTGGTGGATTCCCTGCTTTTATTATTCGGGAAAAAAATGCCTCATGTTTCTTTTGGATCCATCCGGTGTAAGACTGCATCATATACAAGAGATCCCGTTTGTTTTTGAACCTAACGGAAGTGGTCAAGCACAATTTAGCCCTGATGGAACTAAATACTCATTTTTGCATAGAAATAGTGCAGGCTACAGAGAGTTCTTTTTGTCGGAATTCGATAGGTGTAGCGGAATGTTTTTCAACCCATCTTATAATACCATTCCTCGTTTTGAACTGGTTGGCGTTGCCTTTTCCCCTAACAGCAGATTCTTATATCTTTCCACAGGATATGAGCTTTATCAATTGGATATGTCCGATCAAAATGCTTTTGATACCAGAACAAGAATAGATAGTATCGATGGGTTCCAATCATTTCCATTATTTCCTTCTTATTTCTCATTTATGCAGCTTGCATCAGATGGTAAAATATATATCAATAATGGTAGAGGTCCTGACTATTTAAGTACGATTGAAAAACCAGATTTAAAAGGTAAAGTATGCGATGTACGCCAACACAACATTCACATTACCAGCAATGCCACCTTGCCAAATTTTCCCTATTTTAGATTGGGCACCAAAGAAAGCAGTGATTGTGATACTCTTGCATTCAATCGTTTACCCGTGGCGGATTGGACCAGTAAACTAGATGGCTTGGAGCCCTTGCGCTATTCGTTCACTGATCGTAGTAAATATCAGGCAAAAGAATGGAACTGGAATTTCGGTGATCCTAACAGCATAGATAATATCAGCCAACAAGAAAATCCGATTCATTTGTTTTCGGCAGCCGGAATTTATGACGTTTGCTTAATCGTACGAAACAAAAATGGAGAGGATACTTTGTGTAAAACAATTGACATTCGCCCTACTTCATTGATTGATCATCAGCCTTCTTATGAAGTTGTTGTTTCTCCAAATCCCTGTCAGGATTTTCTAAACCTGGAGATCACAGGATTCAAAAATTCAAAAGTAAACCTCTACAATCCATGGGGAGTTAAAATTCACAGCCAGTTGCTCCAGCCAGGAAAAAATGCTTTGAATATGAAGACCTGGGATTCGGGACTCTATTTTTATTCCGTAACTAAAAATGGAGTGCAAGTAAAGACCGGCCTAGTATTAAAAAAGTAATACCTATTTAAAACTAGATTTTTAAAATGAATTTACAAAAAAAATAAACATAATCGATAAACTTATTATTCAGCCTTCAATGTACTAATACTTCCATCTTTTTTAATGACCATGATTTTATTGTTTCTCGTGCTTAACATTACCAGTTCGTTAGAATTATCTGCTTCCAGCCTCGTAATGTTTCCGGTCAATAAATTTGTTTTATAATATTTTCCTGTGACATCACATGTATAAAGAAACTCATCCAGAATCGCTCCTGAAAAAGTATTTGCCCAAATCTGATGTGAACCGACTTGTTCCCAGGATCCATTTTTTGGACTAACTGCATACAAACTACCATCAATCTGAAGCAAGTAGAATTTTCCATTTGATAACCACATACCCTTTATATCAGAGAATCCCAGACTACTTAATTGATTCCAGTTTTTATTCTCTAAGTCGATGGTATTTATCGAGCCGGACTTTTCTACAACATATAACAGGCCATTAAAAAATGCACCTGCCGTAACCGCTGACCAGGATCCCCCAAGCCCCAATTGCACTTTCTTGCCACTTGCCTTATCAATTTCAAATAATGTTCCTCCATGATCGATGATGACCATGTGTTCTTGGTCTGCAAATAAATATTTTACATTATGATACCCATTGCCTCCTAGTGTCCATACTCCATTAGCAGGATTCAACATCTGTAAGGTACCTGACTGATCGAAACGGTATAATTGTCCTTCTGCTACATATATATCTGCACTTGGCTGAGTTAAGGACTTTTGTTCTGATCCTGCAACTGATACTGCCTGACAACCGACTGCAGATATAAAGCACTGCAAAAAACAAAATGTAACTAATTTTATTGACATCTTTTTATCAAATCTTTGAACTTCAAAGATACATCGCCGGAAAAACATATCATAATTTTTTCTAATACTTAATTCAGTCTCAGGAGGTAATTCCTGATCAAATACTCATTTTGGTGATTACTTTTGCAACTCTGCAAGATGGAATCCTTTTAATCACATACGCAACAAAATACTATTTACAAATTGTACTTACGAAATATTTATTATGCATTGAGCCCGAGAATGCGAAGGCTTGTGAGACGTCTCTATTATTTTCCAATTGATGTTTTAGAATCCATTCAAGGCGAAAGACAACCACTTGTCCCGCCAAAAGGTAAAATGTTTATAGGGCCCGGAGATTTTATCAAAATCGGCGATGAGTTTTTAAAAAATTTTACGACGTATTGCAATTTAAGGCCAGAATCTAAAATTTTGGATGTAGGTTGCGGAATTGGACGCATTGCAAGACCTCTTGCTTCCTATTTGAATCCGGCAGGATCTTACCATGGATTTGACATTGTTAAAGAAGGTATTGATTGGTGTGTAAAAAATTATAAGGATTTTTCAAATTTTCATTTTAAATATATAGCATTGAAAAATGATCTGTATAATTTAAACACTCAAAATGAAGCATCTGAGTTTTTATTTCCGTATCCGGATCAAACATTTGATTTAGTCATACTTACTTCTGTTTTTACTCATTTACAACAACAAGAGACTAAAAATTACTTCAAAGAAATATCCCGTGTACTTAAATCCGGCCAATATTGTTTCTGCACATTTTTTTTAATAACTGAAGAATCGGAAAACCATCTTAATTCAACTGAAAATCCTTTTTTCAAATATCGATACAGAGATTATTTCCTGCATAATGAAAAAGTAAAAGACGCTAATATTGCATATCGTTTTGAATTTGTTAAAGAATTAGCCCGATTAAATTCCCTGGAGTTAAAAAGTTACTTTCCAGGTTGGTGGGCTGGTGGCAATAAAGACTCATGTTTAAATTTTCAGGATATTTTAATTCTCACAAAAATTTAAAAGCAATAGTCACCCGCTTCAATTAATTTTTTGGCAACAATTCTACGAATGGATTTAACATTTACAGGTTCGTATCGTGCAAATCGTTTCACTCCCAACAACATAATCCGCAATTCATCACCGGTTGCAAACGAGGTCAATGCGTCCTGAGCATTTTTAACCAGTCGAGATTGAGCATCCCAGAAAAACACCTGCATCATAGCTTCAAATTCCGGAAGATGAAGTGACGACTGATTGGTTTTTATTTTTTGAATACGCAACAAAATGGATTCTGCCATAAATAAATCAATAATCATATCTGCAACATTCATTAAAATTTCCTGCTGATCTTTTAACTCATGTTTTCCATCCATTTGGTATTTTACAGCAGCGCCTGCAACCATTAAAACTAATTTGCGATAATCTTTAATAGATCGGAATTCTTTTGCGTAGGCATCATTTGACAAACTCATATCAGGCATCCCCGTCAATTCTTTTTGAACTTCCCACGCCGGCCCCACCAAATCCAATTCTCCCTTCATTGTACGACGAAGAATCATATTGATAATCAGCATTCTGTTGATTTCGTTGGTGCCTTCATAAATCCGGTTTATTCTGGAATCGCGGTATGACCTTGCAGGTGCATACTCTTCACTATATCCATAACCACCGTGTATCTGGACTAGTTCATCCACGATATAATCAATAATTTCAGAACCTGCGATTTTAATAATAGCACATTCGACAGCATATTCTTTTGCAGATTCCAGTGTTGCAGCAGCAAAATCTTGCTGACTATGAAGGACTTCGGTTTTTTTATCTTCGATTAAATCAGCCACGCGGTACACCGTGGATTCTAGAGCAAAGGTGCGGATGGCTGATTCTGCCAGTTTGTATTGAATTGCTCCAAAACCAGAAATAGCCTGATTAAATTGCACCCGTTCATTGGCATACCGGATTGCCATGCCGATTGTTTTTTTTGCGCCACCCATACACATGGCTCCTAATTTGTATCGACCTATATTTAATACATTAAAGGCGATCAAATGCCCTTTACCGATTTCTCCAAGAACATTTGCTGCAGGTACTCTTACATTTTCAAAAAATACCTGCCGCGTTGAAGATCCCTGAATTCCCAATTTATGTTCTTCCTCTCCCAGGCTAATTCCTGTTGAACTTCGTTCGACGACAAATCCGGTAAATTTAGAACCATCGATCTGAGCGAATACAATAAATAAATCAGCAAATCCTGCATTGCTAATCCAAATTTTTTGTCCATTCAAAATATACTCTTGAGTATTTGTATCCAGAGTAGCTGACGATTTTGCAGCTAAAGCATCAGATCCTGAGTCTGGTTCCGTCAGACAATAAGCAGCTTTAATACGTCCATCACACATCCCGGGAAGATATTTTTTACGTAACTCTTCTGAGCCAAAATAAAAAATGGGCAACATCCCAATACCCGTATGTGCGGCAAGAGATGTATTAAAAGATGGCTCACCTCTTCCTAATTCTTCAGATATCAGAGTATTGCTATATGTATCGAGAGGAGAACCGCCATATTCTTCGGGAATATGTGCAGCCAGTAATCCCAAGGATGCAGCTTTTTCAAGCAACTCAACTTGTTTATCCAGCTGATTTCCCTTCATTAAAACTTCGTTGTTTACAAATTCGCGGACGGATTGCCGGATTATATTTTGATCTTCCGTAAGATCTTCAGGAGTAAAATTGTTGATATGATCTGTGTCTTTAATCAAAAACTCGCCTCCTTTTAACACTCTTGGTTCATCCATAAGATAGTATTATACTAGTTGCTAAATGATATAGTAATACATCAAATTTTAACAAATTAATCTTTAAAAATAGTTCAGAATTATTGAATCATCTGAGGATCAGACCCACTCTTTTTGTCTTTTTTGATTAAAAACCATTTGGACAAAAGATCCGTTTAAAAATTCGACTGTATCGATCTGAGATTGCAACACCGGGCCTTTATATTTTCCGGAAAGCAACATCCTGGCAGCTTCGAGCATTGGAGCAGCGGTTGCCGTCTGTATTGCTTTTAATTTGTGGGAGCCGACATGGCTTGGTTCGATTTTTAAACTACGTTCTTTGACTCTGAGAACTTTATTCTGATCCAATCCCAAAACACTGATGTACAAAATAATCACATCATCTTCTGCTTGCGGAATCTGATCCATCATTTTTTTAAGAAGCAACTGTTCTTTATTTTCTAGATGTGCGATGGTAGATAGCTGATTTTTAACCCAATGATAATGTCCCGGATAACGGATAGTTTTATAATCCAGGTTACGAACTCTTCCTGAGAAATAATCCGGCAAATCTGCAGCACCGCCACTGGTAAAATCATCTTCGTAATGAATGCCATCGATGATGAGCGTTGTGGTATCCGAAAGAGATGGAATACTTTGTTTTTTTCCATCCTGAATAACAATTGCATTTTTTACATACTCCGTGGCAACGCCTATAGGACTCCAGGTAAAGCCATAATAATGCGGATGTTTAGTCATTTTAGTCAGAGCTCCTACTTTCATAGAGATTCGTTCGACGTTTTCACTGCCAAATTCAGAGATAAACTCCTTATATAAGTGATTTGCTAAAACATTGACATAACCCGGCGCCAAACCCGACTGTAAAACGAAACCTGTTTCTGCATTCTGGGATAATTGC
Organism: uncultured Saprospiraceae bacterium; assembly: GCA_964486185.1. Classification (GTDB taxonomy): domain Bacteria; phylum Bacteroidota; class Bacteroidia; order Chitinophagales; family Saprospiraceae; genus Vicinibacter. Next base: position 76,107 of record CAZALD010000010.1, on the reverse strand, counting down.
AGAATCTCCTGGGTTTCCTGAACATATTCAGTAAGATTTACATAATGTAATTTATAATCTTTTGCCAGTTTTGCCATTTTAACAGCTTCAGAGCCTGGAAGACAATCCAGGAGTATATCTCCTGATTTTAAAATATATTCCAGATGTTCTGAAATTCCGGAAGCCGACATTTCAAAAGTTTCTATGGTAATGAGACTGGAGGCACCTTTTTGAATCCATAAGGCAGCTTCCTGGGCTACCGCAAAATTGATATCCCCCATAAAAATTTCACAATCAAAATCAGGTTGTTCCGCCATAATTAAACCGGCTGCTCTACCGATCCCACCCGCTCCGGCAATGATGACTCTGTGTTTTATGTACATAATTTCAAAATAATTTAATAAATGTAAAATTACGATTTAGGCGGTTGAAAGGCGAAACAAGCAAAAAAATTAACTACATATTAATCTGTACTTGTTGCATTTTACATATAATAATAAATATATATATAAATTTATTAATTCATATTACATTTTTTTATAATATTTAACTAACACATTTTCAGTAAAAAATTAGCAAAATGTTTTCTTAAAATCAACATTATTTATACATTAGCGCCTGTTTTAATATATAATCTACTATTTATTCTATGGCACGTTCCAAAAAGAGTCGACAAACGATTTGGCAATCTATTCTAAAAAACATCCAGGACGAACGGGTTTCTAAGATTATGGCTATTCTTTGTTTTATGATAGCCTTATTTATTCTTATTTCATCCGTTTCGTACTTTTTTACCTGGAAGCAGGATCAGGATCTTATTTTAACTCATTCCTGGAAAATTCTCCTTCTTAAAAAGATCATCATCGCTAATTGGTTAGGTAAAGTCGGTGCTTTGTGTTCGCATTTCTTGTTTTATTATGGTTTTGGCCTGGCCGCATTGCTCATGGTTCCGATTCTCGTTCACCTGGGATTCCGGTTCTTACACCGGGGTGGATGGTTTGAATTTTTAAGATTCTCTACCCACTCTATGGTTATCATGTCCTTGCTTTCCATGATATTTTACTATATTTTTAATTCCCTGGAGTTCCCGTTTGGTGGTGCCTTTGGTGCACAAAACTGCGCCTGGATTGAAAGTTTTATGGGACCAATTGGAGCCGGATTAAGTTTAATGTTTGGATTAATTGCCTTGTTGGTATGGTATTATAATCCATCTATGCAAAGTTTACAGGCTGAAACATTAGGCCAAACTGCGGAATCTTCTATCTGGAATGCAGATTGGTTTAATTTTTCAAGCGCATTGTCCGCTTTTAACACTGAAAACAAACCTTCTCCCGAACAATTCCTTAAAACAAATCTACAGACAGCTCCTCCTGAAAAACCAGTTATGATCGATTGGAGTGAATACCCGGAAGGCGATCCATTAACTGCTTCCCTTGCACCGGATGAAGCTCAAGTTAAATCCAATCCAACATTAGAAATTATCGAAGAAAGTCCTTCTGCTTATGAAGCAGATTCCAACGATACAGAACTTAGCGAAAATCAGTTATTCCAACAAGCCGTCTCCGATGACGAAGACGGCTGGGATACTGAGTCTATGCCCAATTATGATCCCCAGGCTAATCTATCTTCTTACAGATCTCCTGGTCTAGATTTATTAAATGATTATGCAGATCACAAATTTGAAATCGATCGCGATGAATTGGAATCAAACAAAAATCTAATCATCGCTACTCTGCAACACTATAAAATTGAAATCCAGAAAATAAAAGCTACTATCGGTCCTACTGTTACTCTTTATGAAATAGTGCCGGCTCCGGGTGTTCGGATTTCCCGAATTAAAAGCCTGGAAGACGATATAGCTTTAAGCCTTTCTGCTCAGGGTATCCGGATCATTGCGCCCATACCGGGTCGAGGAACAATCGGTATCGAAGTCGCTAATAAAAACCGTCAGATTGTAGCTCTTAAAGATTTATTGCGTTCTGAAAAATTTAATGATCCTAAGCTTGAATTACCAATAGTGCTTGGGAAAAACATTTCTAATGAAGTGATCGTAACAGATCTTACCAAGCTCCCTCATTTATTGATCGCGGGGGCTACCGGTCAAGGAAAATCTGTAGGTATCAACTCCATTTTGATGTCTTTGATTTACCGCAAACATCCTTCAGAAGTTAAACTCGTTTTAATTGATCCGAAAAAAGTAGAATTACCAATCTACGCTGAAATAGAAAAACATTTTCTGGCCAGACTACCTGACTCAGATGAAGCCATCATTACTGACAATTCCAAAGTAATATATACTCTGAATTCTTTATGCATTGAAATGGATCAACGTTATGAATTATTGAAAATGGCCAGAGTCCGCAACGTTTTGGAATACAATCAAAAATTTACAAAACGCAAACTGAATCCAGAAAAAGGTCATCGATACCTGCCCTACATCGTACTCATTATCGACGAATTTGCAGATCTTATCATGACAGCCGGAAAAGAAGTGGAGATGCCTTTAGGACGACTTGCTCAGTTGGCGCGTGCTGTCGGTATTCACTTGATTATTGCTACGCAAAGACCATCGGTTAAAATCATTACAGGTCTTATAAAAGCCAATTTCCCGGGTAGAATTGCATTTAAAGTTTCCTCAAATATCGATTCACGTACGATTCTGGATTATGGTGGTGCCGAGCGTTTGATTGGTCGAGGTGACTTCCTGTTTAGTGTTGGTGCCGATGTCATTCGATTGCAGTGCCCTTATGTCGATACACCGGAAGTAGAACGAGTGATTAAATTTATCAGCACTCAACAAAGTTTTGGCACACCTTATTTGCTGCCAGAATATAAAGGCGAAGAATCAGCAAATGGTGGCGATCCGATAGAAATGAATGACCTGGATGATTTATTATTTGAAGCCGCCAGATTGGTGGTATCCTCACAACACGGAAGTACCAGCATGATCCAACGAAGATTAAAACTCGGATACAACCGTGCCGGTAGAATTATGGATCAACTTGAGCAACTAGGTATCGTGAGTATGGGTGAAGGCAGTAAACCACGCGAAGTCCTGGTCTTTACAGAAGTCGAACTTGAAAACGTCCTTTCGAAACTAAAAAGATAGTCTAAGCAACCTATTAGACTTTAATAGAACCTAAACCTTTTCTTATTTTGATTTAGCCAGCTGAGAATGATAGTAGATTTTAAGCCCTTGCGACCTCAAGGGCTTTTTTATTAAAATGATTTCAACTAAGTATAATCCCACCCGCATCGGTCATGGATTATTGAGTTTTAATAGTAGTAATGATTGCCTTCTAAAATCATAAATCCTTGTTCCTTGCTCTTAATTCTAATTTAACAATTCCTACAAAACAGGGTCAAATGAATACATTCCATGTAAACCGTTTTAAATGTTCAGATACCAGTCTATCTTTCAGGCCAGATTAGATTAAATCAAGTCAGTCTTATACAATTGGAATAGTAATTATTTATTTTCGATTTTTGATTTATTCCTGTTCAGATTTCGCAGGCAGGTTTCCGCTTCGTCTGTTTGCGGTTTATTCTGTGAATTTATAAACATTATCACGGATTTTCCCAGATTTTCCTTTGTAGAGTCAGTAAACGGAATCCCTGCGTCCAGATAAAGTTGACGAATGCCTTCCCGTTCCAATAAAATAGGCGCTAACTCTTCCTTGGTCGCATCGTTTGATTGTTTTATCATATGGTCCTAAAATGTTTGTACTTGTAGTATAAAATACTAAAACAAACGCCATTCTCACAAGTTTGAATTGCTTTCATTTTTTAAGAAAAAGTATTTTTGACATATCTGCACGTGTTGAAAGCAATTCAGAATAAAGAATTATTCTGCAGGCTTTTAGCCTTGCCCCACTTCGGTAGGGGCTTTTTATTTATATCATTTTTACTCTAATCATATTAAAAGCGGTCGGGCTGATTACTTTGTTCTTTAGTCATTAGACCTGACTCGTTCTAAAAATTCGCATCCATAATTCTCCGGATTCAAAATTCAGCTAAGTTTATAGACTTGATGGAATACATTCAGATATTTTCTCCAATTAATCAGGTCCTATAATGTTGTTATTCAATTTATTATATATTTTTTAAATTTCAAAAGAATTTTCAATATTCTAATAGGTTTATATAGTTAGGTAATATCTTTACTTTTAGATTGTAAATGTCAATTTATAGCTTTACTTTTGTGTTAATCTGGTAACCCTATAACTTTACTAATGAGCAAAAAATTATTACAGCTACAACAGCTTCAGGAAAAAATATCATACGTGCCCAATCTACAACAAGTTATTACTCCTCCATCGGGTTGGATTAAAGCGATTCGAACTTCCTTAGGTATGTCGATGCAACAGCTGGGATCCAGACTATCAATTACAAAGCAGGGAGTATTGGATATGGAAAAACGGGAAAAAGAAGGATCCATTACGATCAAAGCATTAAGCGTAACTGCCAAGGCTCTCGATATGGAACTAGTATATGGCTTTGTACCAAAAGATGGATCACTCGATGCGCTCATCGAACGGAAAGCAAGAGAATTGGCAACAAAGATTGTATTACGCACCAACCAATCAATGAAACTGGAAGAACAGGGTAATAGCAAGATTAGAATTGAAAAAGCCATAAATGAACGGACCATGTCTATTAAAAATGAAATGCCTAAAATATTATGGGATTAAATTTAGAGTTGACCAATAGCCAAACTCCTTTGGAAGAAGATGAAAAAGATGGTCTGCTCATCCCTGCGATTTCTACGCGCGGAGAACTGGACGAGTTTGAACAACAAAATATTGAACAAGCTATTCAATGGATCCTTTCAAAGAAATTTAAGGCGGAATCCATTTTTACTTCAAAGTTTGTACAAAGCCTACACAAAAAAATGTACTCTGATGTGTGGTCCTAGGCTGGTCAGTTTCGGATTACAAATAAAAACATTGGAGTTGACAAATGGCAAATTCAATCCAATCTTATATACCTTTTGGATGAATCTCAATACTGGCATCTTAATAAAACATTCCTACTGAAGAAATTGCAATACGATTCAAACACAGAATAGTTAGCATACATTGCTTTCCAACTGGCAATGGAAGACATAGTCGCTTAATGGCAGATATCATCATGGAAAAAATTTATGATCTTCAAGCTTTCAGTTGGGGTGCCGTAAAGTATTCAAGTGATTCCGATGCACGTGCAGCTTATCTTAAAGCTGTTAAAACAGCAGATGCTGGCGATTATAGTTTGTTGTTAAAATTTGCAAGAGCTTAAAGTACTTCTGCAATATACCCGACAAAAACAGAATCCATGATTTAAAATCAGCTTTTGGAATTACCCTTTTTTCAAAGAAGAACTCTTGTAATTTTTCATTTTATTAGAAAAAAATATTAATTCCCCTTCTATTTATTATATTTGTTTACTGAACACTAAAATTTAAACCTATGAAGCCTAATCTTCTGATCATTGGCAGATTCATTTTTTCAATTTGTCACATATTTATTTTTTTAATATGTGTACCATTACTTAGTCAGACCTGTACGCCGGATCTCTTTTATCCGAGTGCCATTTGTAAAACATACACTATCGTTCCATTTGATGGTTTTGCTTCAAAGCAGCTAAATGCACGTTTATTGGACAATGGAAGTAATGATAATTGCACCAACAGGGAGCAATTGAAGTTTTCCTATTCTCCCGTATCTACTGATTCAATTCTCATATTTCAATCGGTTTCATTACATCCAGGGTACATCAGCTTATTTGTGACCGACGAACAAAGAAATACCAATTCCTGTAAATCTATAGTCATTGCCGAAGAATGCAACTTACCCATGTCATGTAAATCTGAATCAAGTTTTACTTTGGATAAAGGTCAAATACTTTCAATGCATCCCGGATTAATTCTTTCAACTTATTGTAGCACCAGAAACTATTTAATTGAAGTAATTCAACCGGATGGATCAAGATCTGAACTTACACAACTTTCCATCTCTCATAATAATAAGACAATTGAAATTACAGATCTTCAATCGGGTCAAAAATGTCAGTCATTGCTAAAAGTCAGCCTGAAAAAATGTGATGCAGCTGATTATATCGAAGTGACAAATCAAAATTTTATAAGGAAAGCTGATGACAATTTAAGTCCATCATTCGTTGGATTTCCTTCCACGAAAAAAGTAAAAATTACAAACCTGACCACATTTAATAATTATTTGATTGACTTTTTGGATGGTTGCCCTGCGGTTCTTGCAAAGGTTAAAGACTTTAACACTAACGGTAATTGCAGTCTGAATTATGACCGTATTATTTCGAGGGAATGGTCAATTAATTTATCAGCAAATCAATCCTATACTATTTATCAAAGCATACTAGTGAATTATGGTTCTATCCAGGATGTTTATCCATTAATCAACTATGATAATGTTACTAAAAAAGCCATCGACTGCTTATCAAACTATCCAAAAGATATAAATGGCAATCCTGATCCTTCCCTAACGGGTATTTTATATCCTAATGTTTCGAAAAATTTGAGCATTAACTACATTGACAGCATCAGTTTTGACACAACGGATTGTCAGGCTCAACGAATTATTCACCGGAAATGGCAGATTCTAGATTGGTGTACGGGCGCTTATAATTCCTACTTACAAAAAATAATTGTAGCATGTAATGCTGATTATTCTAAACCTGTTGCAAATTGTCTCTCACCTGTCACAATCAATTTTGGTTCGCAGGATGAAATTCGATTAAATGCAAGAGAATTTGATAATGGAAGTAATGATGCCTGTTCTGGCATTACAATTAGTTTTGACCGATCTGGAAAATTGAGATTTAATTCATTTAAGTTGGAAGATACTTCAATCAATCAAACAATTAAAATTTACGTATCCGATCCTAATGGTAATATTGACTCCTGTGCCGTTCAGATAAACTGGCAGCATGAAATAGCAACGGCTACCGGAAATTTTGGCGGGACTATCTATTATTATTATGATTTAAGCGCACCAAATAATGTTTTGTTTTTAAATGCAAGCATCACTCAAAATGGACAGCTTTATTCGTTGCAAGGAATTTGTAATTCCCCTGCAATCCCAAAAATAAATTATACACTTTGCCTGGATGACAAACTGAATAATTCAAATTTTCATATAAGTTTTCATTCCAATGAGGATTATACTAATGGCGTTACGACTGCAGATATTGTATATATTCAACAATTGATATTGGGAATCCGGACACCTGTAAATATATTTCAAACAATTGCTGCTGATGTAAATAATTCTAAATCTATAACAGCCGCAGATATCGCCCAAATCAGACGCTTGATTTTAGGAATAATTGATACCCTACCTGTTGATGCCTGGCAATTTTATAATTTTGATACAATCCGGATTAAAAAATTTTCTGATGTCGTTTTTAACAAAGTTCCATTTTTTAATGCAGATGCAGTCATAGTTAAATCCGGTGATCTCAATGGATCTGCTAAATTCCATGGATTATATGAACCCATAATAAAAAGCCGCACCGCTGATGTTGAGTTTTTTATCACAGATCGTCAATTAGTCAAGGACAGTGTCTATGAGATTTGGATTAATAGTCAATTTCCGGTAACGTTTCAGGCAATACAACTCGGTCAATATTATGATTCTACCAAAATAAAAATTTTGGAAATAGAAACTCCTTTTGTGGATATCACTAAAGACAAAGATTACCGAATCTCCCATAAAGAATATAGGTTATTAATAAACAGGGATATACCGCAAACTCCCTTAACTGTAAAAGGGGATTGGCTTAAGATCCGTGTTAAAGCGATTGCTGATGTTCAATTAAAAGATGTTTTATATCAGGATACCCGGTTATTTATTTCTGAATTGGTGGAACCTGATCTGACTACCTATCCTGTAAAAATACTATATAAAGAATCCACCGCGATAAATCCGGAGAATGAAATTTCCAAGTTTAATTTATTCCCTAATCCAGTTTCAAATGAATTAAAAATTGTTTTTAATCAATTCCATAATTCAAAGACCAGGATTAAAATATGTAATGCCTTAGGTCAGTATATAAACACAGTTATCATTTCGGAATCAATACCAGAAAACTATATTATAATAAATACTGAATCGCTTCCAAAATCCAATATCTATTTTTTGCAGGTAATTAATGATTCCGGAATTCAGACTAAATCTTTTTATAAGAATTAATTGGCAATATGTTTTGATTTATACAAATCAATATGTATTGAATTATTAACCGAAATAAAATTTCCAACTCAATGTAAATCATAAAAAACACATTATGGCTAACACCTATTCCAGACTTTATGCCCACCTAATCTTTGTGGTCAAAGGCAGAACAAATATTATTTCAAAAGATTGAAAGGAACAATTATTTAAATACATCATCGGTATAATCAATAAAAAAAATTGTAAACTTATGATTATAAACGGCACATCAGATCATTTGCATCTTCTAATAGGATATAAACCGGATGAGAGTTTATCTAACCTTGTTAAAGAGATCAAATCCAACTCCTCAAGATGGATTAATGAAAATAATTGGGTAAGGAATAAATTCGAGTGGCAAACTTGATTTGGAGGATTTTCAGGTGGTTATTCTCAAATTAAAACGGTTACCAAGTATATTGAAAATAAAGAAGAACACCATCGTGCAAAAACATTCAGAGATGAATATATCGAATTACTTGAATCAAACCAGATTGAATTCAAACCTGAATATATGTTTGATGATTATAGTGGCACCTAATGTACCAGTCTTACTAAGTTAATCTATAACGCCCTCACACGTTCTACTGATATGGCAATCGATATGCGGAACCTTGTATAGAATTCAAGGCCTTCGATTAATCTGTATGTTCCGTTCCGCTAGAGCTTAACTAGCATTCTCTTTTCCTGGTTAATGACATGGCGCTCCTACGGAGCTGTTGTTTATTAACTTGCGAATGTTACGTCCTTTAATTATTCTATTATAAGCTTTGCTAATTGTTTTACTCTACCCTCCTTGGAGCTCAATACCAATAAATACATGCCGGATTTTAATTCTGATCTGCTAATGCGAGTAAGTCGTTCATGTATCTGTTTTGTCCATAACAATTTTGCATTTACATCATAACAATGTAATTGATAAGATTGTATTAGTTCTCCAGTTGTTTTAATAATAATATCTCCTTCTTGTACCGGGTTAGGCATTACTTCAAAAAACAATTCTGCATCAGGATTTGATTCTGAAACTTTAACCGGAATAGGAATCCCTATGGTATGAAAATCGACATTGGTATGAACGGCATCATTAAAATCAAAATAAATGAATGCATCATTTAAAATTTTAGATCCATTATTTAATTGCATTTTTGGTTTTATGCTATATTTTACAAAACCATGAGAAGCTTTTTCATCAATGGTAGAATCAGGCAACATAATATGACTAAAACTGAAGATCAACTTTCCTTCAGGTGTAAGAACAAAATGATAAGGATGAGAAAATGCACCAAGGTTTAATGTGGTTATATCTAATTCCTTTAAAGGAATGGTATTTTCAATCCGAATATTAAAAGCCGTATCAGTACCTGTATTTTGAAAACGGATCACATATTCAAGTTCCTGATTATTATCAACATATTTTTTATCAGTTAATCCTATTGGATAACCTGTTATTTCATTAGGATCAAAACTACCCCGGTTACGCAAACATAATTTTGATATAAAGGCTTCTTCTTCATCCAGATTTGAAATACTAAGAGGAGCCGAACCAGGTAGCGGATTTGCGGTACAATGAAGGATTTCAGTTTTCGATGTTTTCGATAATGCATAGGAATCATCCTGTTCTGCAATAAACAATACCCGGTCTCTTGAAGATACCATTTTACCAAAAGATTGTCCTGTATTTAAGAAAAACGTACTTTCATCATAAGGCTGAAGATTATTTCCGGAACCCGACAAGTCTAATACTTTCCAGCTTTTAGACGAACTCATATCCAGTGTTCCTTCATTTTTAATTTTGATGAGTATGGAATCTCCCAGACATTCGGCTGAAGTTCTGATTACAGCCTGACTTGTAAGAACACATGCGCTATCCGGATAAATATGCGCTTCTGCACAATGCAGTTGTCCTAGAGGAGCATTGCAGGAAACTTTAATTTTAATAGTAAATGAACCAGATTGATTTACATCCAGAGTTCCCAAATCAAAGCGGTAGATTAGTCCATTGCGACTACTAAATGGAATCGACGAACTTAAATATTCAAATTCCGGATCCAAACTTACATCCACATAAGAATTACTGGCAGATTGAGTACCTTCATTAGCATAATCGACATAAAGTATATTTTCAAAACATCTCCGGAGTATACTTGTCTGAATATCCACTTTTAAAAACGGACACGTATGATTTATTTGCAAACCCAGCTTAAAGGTATCACTTAAATTATACGTCGCAGGGTTCATACTGGCTGTACAACTCTTCCAGGTATTATTTCCGCTAGCCGCTTCAAAAATATAATCTCCTTGTTCAACCGGAATTCTGAAATCTCCAAAACCATCTGTGATTGCATAAAATGTTCTGTTTCCATTTGCCACTTGAATAATTCTTCCTGCAATACCTGCCTCGTTTAATTCCTGATTACAATTTTTATTTTGATCCAGATAGAGTTTTCCAGTCAGAATTCTTGTGCCACTGGTAGATGTAAACGTGCGGAACAAACCATTTCCTGCTGTATGAATGTATAATTTTTGATTAGGCGAAAAACTTAAATCAGATATAGATGGCACCCCATCCAGAAAAACGCTAAACGTCCTTCCCTGATCAACTGACCAAAAAATTTCATTTGTTACACCTACAGAAAATAAAACGGAAAGATTATTGCAGGCTTGTCCATGACTGGGTTCTAAAATTAATGAATTAGGATCTTTGATGCTGATGATATCCCAACTTATTCCGTTGTCATTACTTCTTCTTAGTTTCCAGCCATTATTATAAAAATACATAAAAACTGATGAAAATCCATTTCCCAGTATTCTGTTATTATCAGAAACATTGTAAGACAAGATACGCAACCAATTATCTCCATTATCCTCAGACCGGAATATTCCATCCGTTCTGGATGCTATGATGGATCCATCCGGAAATACATAGACATCCTCTACGTCTGTAAGTGTTGATTCCACCCAGCTAAGACCTTTGTCTATTGTTCTGAATAAGCGGTTTGATTCAACCGAAAACATAGATCCTGTTTTTCCATTCAGGTATAATTTGTCGGTTGAGGTGTTTATTGTTTTTGTTCTAATTTTAACTCCCTGTGATTTGTGATCTTTAAAATAATAGATATCCTTATTGTCTGAAAAATATATGGAATTACCATAGAGAACAATGCGCTCAGTTTCGGTAAATATACTTTGAGTGTAAACAGAACGATGAATAAATTGCCAACTTTGACCGGCGTCTTCCGAACTAAACAAGCCATCTTCTGTCAATGCAATAATTATGCGGTCATTAATAAAATCCAGCTCTCGCACCGTAGCATAATTTATTCCATTCGCTGCAAAGATCCAGGTTTGTCCATTATCAGCAGACCGGTATAAACTTCCGGTTGTTCGTTGTGCGAACACATCACCTGAAGAGTTGGTTGAAAAATTATAAAAACTATTCAGAGGATTAGTTGGTAAAGCAGTCCAGCTATTTCCAAAATTATCAGAATAAAATGAAGTCATATTTTCATCGGCAAACATCCGGCCGGAACCGGCCAAGGCTATATTGACGGCATTGTCTTGAGAAGGAAGCAAATTGGTTTTTTTAATTAATAACCCTGTAGTATCCCATTTCCAGATATGCCCAAGTCCAGATACAAATATAAATCCATTGGAAGTTGAAATAAACTGAGTTTGAAAATATCCAAAATCATCATTTGCGAATATGCTCCAGCTAAGACCCAGATCAGAAGAAACATATAAAGTACTACTACTAATTGCGTAGGCTTTGTTGGTATAAGAATTAAAATAAAAGCGTTTTATTCCTGAAAGTGGAACTGCATTCCAGTTTTGTCCACCATTCGAAGATTGAAAAATTTGATCTGATTGTGACATAAGTAACGTTCCATTCGGCAATGCAGTAATACTTATAACAACATCGGTAGCCGGAGAATTTATATTTGCCCATGTTACCGCAGAATTCTGAGAAGTATAAAGCTTATCATTTTTTGCACAATACAAATTACCATCCAACCCAACTTCCAATGGATCTTGTTTAATTCTTGCTGGAGTTTGTGGTGTACGCGACCAACTCGTACCGCCGTTAATCGATTTATAAAGTACAAGATTACCATTGTGTTCATATAGTACCTGATAGAGCACATTGTTTTTGCCTTCATATACTTTAGCGCCTCCTCCGTATGGACCATTCAGCTTTTCGTAATTTTGTGAATAAGTTCCAGGTATTGAGATAACCATAGCTATCAGCAATACAAAAAGTGTGTTACATTTTATTCTCATAATTTTAAAATTGTGGTGATCTGAAGAAAAAATTCAATGCTAAAAGTAAGACAGTCCTCTTTTTTTACAAAATAAATTATTTAGTTTAACATAATAAAAGACAATATAATGAACTTGTAAGAGCATAAACACGATAATCTAAGTATTTCAATTGGATTACACGTTTGATTTTCTTAGTAATCCAGGTTTATTACGCCTCTGATATTTTTGTCACTTGATAGTATATTAATATAAAATGATTCAATCTAAGGGTTTTCCCTGAGTTTTTACTACTGGCTTTTCAGGGTTTTCACCTAATTTTTAAAAAATTGTATCAGAAAAAATAATAATTCTAAGCATCTACCTACATTTGATACCATTCAACAAAGATTAATCAACTATTATATGCGAAGTACAATATTAATGATTATGTTATGGGGATTTCTGAATTTAGAATTCAGCCAGGCTCAAAAAGAAATACTGGGTGGAAAGAACTCTGGTTTAATTACCGTATATTCCAGTAATAATTGGAAACCCAATAACAGAAAAGACAGTGCTTCTGCCGTGACAACCATTAATGGAAACGGTTTGATTTACAATGATTATAATTCCAGTCGTTTTTTATATCAGGCAACTTTAGGATCCAGCTATCAGGATATCAAGCAATTAGCGGGTACTGATTTTGAAAAGTGGATAGATCATCAATTGAGTTTGCCGTCTCATTCCATACTTGAAGAAACCAACGAAATCTATCAGGAAGCTGTAGATTGGTTTTTACTGAATGGAGGTGATTCTGCTGATGTCGCATCCTCACCTAACTGGATTAGTTTTCAATATGCCTGGTGGACTCAACACATGAATAATCCGGACAAACTTCGCAAACGAGTAGCCCTGGCTCTCAGTGAAATTCTGGTTATTTCTATATTATCAGATTTATCGGGAAACGGGAGAGCTTTGGCCAGTTATTACGATATTTTATTAAACAATGCTTTTGGAAATTACGAAGATCTGCTCATGCAAGTAAGCTTACATCCATCAATGGGTTTTTATTTGAGTCATTTGAATAATCCTAAAACAGATACTGTTGAAAATACCCATCCGGATGAAAATTATGCACGGGAAATCATGCAGTTATTTACTATTGGTTTAAATGAATTAAATTCTGACGGAACCGCCAAACTCGATCCTCAGGGAAGGCCAGTACCGAGCTACAATCAAAAAGATATAAAAGAGTTGGCCAAAGTATTTACAGGTTTGGGATTTTCGGCAGTAATGCCTAACATGTACACCGATTCTGCCGTATTTGGTATGGGAATTTACCTGGCGGATTTTACAAAACCGATGAAAATGTATGGTCGGTTTCATGAACCCGGTGAAAAATATTTACTCAATGGTACTACCATTATACCCGATGGACAATCGGGCTTAAAGGATATTCAGGATGCTATCAAATCTCTGATAAATCATCCAAATACAGGTCCATTTATTGGCAAGCAACTGATTCAGCGTTTAATAAAATCAAATCCATCTCCTGGCTTTGTTGAGCGGATTGGTAACGTATTTGACAATGACGGTCAGGGCAAACGTGGAAATCTGGCCGCAGTGATTAAAGCCATATTATTGGATCCGGAAGCCAGAGATTGTGATTGGATGATGGATGAAAATAATGGACAGCTTCGGGAGCCTATTGTGCGCTATTCTCATTTTACTTCAGCCGTCGATGTTGAACAATATTACGGCCGCTACTGGAATATTGGTTATGATTTTTGGTCAAGTACAACCCAAATTCCTTTAGCATCGCCGACTGTATTTAATTTCTTTTCACCTAATTACATACCTAAAGGTGAGATTGATAAAAAAGGATTAGTCGCGCCGGAATTTCAGATTCACAACTCAAGGACCAGCATTGGTTATGTTAATCAGGTTAATACATGGACGGTATTTGATTATGTCATGTATAGCTGGGAACAAAATGAACCGTATGCCATCTTAAATCTCAACGAATTGGAAGACCTGGCACAGGACCCCGAAGTACTTGTCAATCGATTGGATATTTTATTTACTCATGGCAATCTGAGTGACAGAACCCGTGGTATTATAAAAGAAACGATTGATGGTTTTAAAACAGGAAGTTTCCGGGAAAACAGAGTGAGAATGGCCCTTTATTTAATAATGATTTCTCCTGATTACGCCATATTTAAATAAACAAATAATGTTCAAAAAAACCATTTCCAGAAGAAAATTTGTCGGACAGCTGAGCTGTGCGGCATTAGGTTATACATCCATAATGAATTCTTTGATCCACTTAAAAGGAATGAATGCTTTAGTTGCAGCCAATTCGATGATGGATCCGGAATACAAAGCCTTAGTCTGCCTTATGCTTTCAGGAGGAAATGACTCATACAATATGTTGGTACCCATGAGTAATAAAGAACACAGCGATTATTCCAAAACGCGTTCCAATTTAGCCATTCCAAAAACCGAACTATTGCCGATCCTTGTAAATAATACACCTGGCCGTACTTTTGGATTACACCCATCTATGAAAAATGCCCAACGATTATTTGAAGAAGGAAAATTGACATTTGTTTCCAATGTTGGTACTTTATTAGAACCAACAACAAAAGATGATTTTTATAATGAAACAGTTAAATTGCCTTTAGGACTTTTATCTCACTCAGATCAATATCAACAATGGCAATCGTCAATTTCTGATAAACGATCTACGACAGGTTGGGGTGGAAAAATGGCAGATTTAATTAATGATATGAATACTTCTCCGGAGATATCAATGAACATTTCACTGGACGGAACCAACTTGTTCCAAACCGGTAATGAAACAATTGAATTTGCTATTCATCCTCGTTACGGCAGCACCGGAATTTATGGTTACCAACCTGATAATATGTATGATCAATTTAATATTCTGCGGACAAAAGCGATTGATACATTAATCGATCATAATTATCAGGATATTTTTCAAAAAACTTATATGGATGTTATTCGCAGCTCCAGGGATGGGCATCTTCATTTTTCGGAAGCGCTGGATAATACACCTGATTTGAAAACTAATTTTACCGATAACGATTTATCGCAAGCCTTTAGAATGACTGCAAGGACGATATCTGCTCACCAACATTTAAAATTCAAAAGGCAGATATTTTTTATAAACTTTTCAGGATGGGATCATCACGACGAAGTATTGAATAATCAAAGTCAGATGTTGGAGATCGTCGACACCGCGATTTCTGAATTTAACACCGCAATGGAAGAATTAAATTTATCCAAACAGGTTACGACATTTTCGGTATCAGAATTTGGCAGAACGCTGACATCCAATGGCAATGGAACGGATCACGCCTGGGGTGGCAATGTTTTTGTTATGGGGGGATCTGTCATTGGAAAAAGAATGAATGGAAAATTTCCGTTGTTAGCCTCTAACAGCAACCTGAATGTATATAATGGCGTCCTGATTCCAACTACCTCAGTCGACCAATATTTTGCCGAACTGGCCCTTTGGATGGGTGTGGCTCCTTCTGATCTGAATTATATGTTACCAAATATTGATCGCTTTTATGATGTTCAATCTGGCAAAGCACCCATTGGATTTTTAACCATTTAATCTATCTCTAATGAAAAATATTTTCTTTTTGATACTGTTGCTACTACAGAATTTTGTTTATTCTCAATGTTATCCTGACAGACATTCCACCAACTGGTTTGATGCATGGATCAGCTGTACAAAAACTATAAATCCAAATCCTGCCAATGATGCAAGTCATTGGATTATGTATGATTTTAAAAATCAGTATGCTATCGACCGCATTAAGATCTGGAATATTAATGATCCCGATCGATTGAATTGGGGCATGAAAGAAATTCGACTAGAATATTCAACGGATAGTATAATTTGGAATAGTGCCGGTGAGTTTAGTTTGTTAAAAGCAAATGGCACGAATCGTTATGAAGGAATGGATTGGTTTGATGTAAGCATTTCAAAAGCACGATATGTATTGATTACCGGACTTAATAATTTTGGAGGGACCTGCTCCGGATTTGCCGAAATCAGATTCTCTGCCGAAAAAGTTGATGTAATTACCAGCAATGAAAATCCGGTATATCCTGAAACCGAACTCCTTGTAAAAGTTTTACCCAATCCGTTTAACGATTTATTCAGGGCCGAATTTATTGGTGATAAAAATTCAGAAATTGACATTTTAATAAATGATGTTTTCGGCAAAACAATGTACACCAATCGTATCCACTTAAGCAATGGCTATCATGCTCTCAGGGTGCAATCTGCCAGATGGCCTTCAGGAGCTTATCAGTTAATTACTAAACATAAAAACGAAATCGGAAGAGTACAATTAATAAAAATCTAATAGGCTAATCTGATTATATATCCAGCTTATTAAGGAGCTGATATCTAAAACAATCCTGTATCTATTTAAAAAAAAATGGTTTGATCTGCCTAAATTATCAGATCAAACCACAATACAATGATTTAAAAATTGGTCTCTAATTTTTCTTAGAGGAATTAAATTTGAAACCTTGATTATTATTATCTCCAGGCGCTAAGTATTCCCTGCATAATCATGAGTGTAATACCCCAATAGGCAAGATTTACAAAAACCCAGTTCCAGCTTCTTCTTTCGAATATTGCGAGGGTACCGATTACCGGTAATAAGATAAATAAGGTATTGATCAATCCATGAGCCATACCATGTTGAAATGTTACATAACTATGGCCATCCGGTGCTACATCCTGTCCCGGAGCGATAACATCCATACACAATCTGAAAGACAATAACATGGATAGTACGAGAGCCACAAGATACCATATGGGCTTAGGGCCATCACCTATTGATTCTGGAGTAAATCCATTGGCTTTCATCCAGGCAGATCCCATAATTTTGGGATGAAAATAAATAAATCCCATAATCATTGGGATTAAGCCGGCAACGGCAATAGCGATAAAATTGGGTTGCATTTCCATAAGAAAGTGGTTTAATAGTTTGTTTAATCCAACAAATTTAAAATTTAATATATGTCAATGCAAGAAATAATAAGAATTAAACCAAATCAGGCATCCGAAAATAGATAATACTTTGATTTAGAGCGAATTAAAATTATAATTCCATTTTAAGGCTCAGATGATAAAACGTAAAATTTGGTTTAAAACCGAAGAAAGTGAATAAAGCAAAATGATATTAAGCCATCGCTTCTTCTTCTATGACAACAGGATGTATCCATCCATGAATATCCGGAATTCTTCCTTTGCGTATGCCATTTATTTCGGCTTTTAACTGTTTGGAAAGAATCCATTTATCAGGAGATAAGATCATATCCTGACCTTTGTAGCCAATCCGATTAACATTAGCAACAACAGCAGCAGTACCTGCGCCAAATACCTCCAGGAGCTCGCCTTTTTGATAAGCATCATGAATTTCTGCAATGCTTACAGGACGTTCTTCAACTGTTAAGCCTTTGTCTTTCATTAAGGTTACGAGGCTATCACGGGTAATTCCTCGTAGTATCGTACCACTTAAATTTGGCGTTAAAATCCGGTCTTTCAGAACAAAAAAGATATTCATGGTCCCTACTTCCTGAATGTATTTAAATTCATGGGCATCCATCCACATGACCTGATCATAATCCTTATCGCGTGCCAGTTTGGTTGGATATAAACTAGCTCCGTAATTACCGGCAGCTTTAGCTTCGCCTACTCCGCCACGAACGGCTCTGACATAACGTTCTTCGACCAGCAGGGAAACAGGCTTACTGTAATATGGCCCGGATGGTAAATTCATAATCATTAATTTAAATGAATTGGAAGATCTCACTCCTACAAATTCATCTGTGGCAATCATAACGGGTCGTATATATAAAGAACTGTCTTCACCAGCAGGTATCCAGTTTTTATCCAGATAAACCAATTGACTTAAAGCTTCAACAAATAAATCTGCAGGAAACTCTGGCATACACATCCTTTTGGCAGATTCATTCAGACGATGTGCATGGTCATCCGGCCTGAATAACAGGGGTACGCCATCATCAGATAATGAGGCCTTCATTCCTTCAAAAATAGCCTGCCCATAATGCCAAGCCATAGTTGCCGGGTGAAATGGCAGACGTTCCAATGGACGTATTTCAAAATTCCTCCATTGTTGTCCATCAAAATCAGCCATAAACATATGATCAGCAAATACTTTTCCAAAAGGTATATTGCTAAAATCTACCTCCGCAATCCTGGATTGACGGGTACGTGTTATGCTAATTCTGTTATCCATAGACAGGTTTTGAACAAAGTTAAAGAAATCCGCCTGGAATTTATAATTTTAAGTCGTATTAATTTTAATATTACAGTTTGTAAAAATTAAGTTTTGAAAAAATATAGTCATCAAGGATTTTATTATATAATTAATGAAAATACTGGATTAAAAGATTTTGATTTTACCAATTCAAGCCTTTTAATTTTTATTCAAGAACAGGAATTCAATAATTCTGAATTAAATTCTTTTCTTCATAAAATATTGGGAGCCTTACCATTGAAATCATCTTCAGAGTTTGCGATCGTATCCTGTCAACCCGAATTTTGTTATCCTATTCGACATACTATGAATATAAAATCATTAAATATCATATCATTTGGAATTGATCCAGGTCAATTGGAATTACAAGGTTTTGATAATTTGCATCACATATATCAGATAAATTCACACAAATTATTATTTGCTCATCTGCTTAAATTTTACACAAATGAAAATGCAAAAAAACAACTTTGGCATACTTTAAAACAATTGTTTGAAATATAGTTTATTATTCTAATTTTCAGTTTAAACAATTTGTAGAAGATGAAATTGTTACTTGCTTCACGCAACCCTTATAAAAAAAAAGAAATGCAGGAAATACTTTCCTCAACTCATTCTATTATTGATTTAAACGATTTAGGTATTGCAGATGAAATTATTGAAAACGGTATAACTTTCGAAGAAAATGCATTATTTAAAGCCAGGTATCTAAATACTAAATTAAAATTGGATTGTATCGCTGAAGATTCCGGCTTAGAAATTGAAAGTCTGGGTGGAGCACCTGGCGTATATTCGGCGCGCTATTCTGGAGAGCCCAAAGACGATCAGAAAAATATTGACCTGGTATTAAAAAATTTAAAATCACACTCAAATCGACGTGCTCGGTTTAAAACTGTTATTGCCTTCGTGACTCAAAAAAATTATTATTTGTTTGATGGCAGCATTGAAGGCACTATAGGTCTTACACCAAGGGGCAGTTCAGGTTTTGGATATGATCCAATTTTTATACCTGATGGTTATGAATTAAGTTTTGCAGAGTTGGGTGATGTAATTAAAAATAGAATCAGTCATCGCAGTCAGGCTTTATCCAAACTGATTGCGTTTTTAACTAATTAAAAATAAAAATCAAGAATTGTACCTGCTGCCAATACTATGCTGGCAATTCCATTGGTTGTAAAAAATGAAATATTTACTTTCGCTAAATCTCCTTCCCCAATTATTATATGTTGAGTGATAAGTAAACTAATAAAACAAATACTTCCTGTCAGCATAAAATAACTTAGTCCAAAATCTTTAAATAAGATCCAGGCACCCGACAATATGCAAAAAGCACAAATTATATGAAAGCAGGAAGATACCCAAAGTGCTTTTGACAGGCCAAATTTGGCAGGTATAGATTGAAGATTGTGATCTTGATCAAATTGGATGTCCTGTAAGGCATATATGATGTCAAATCCGGCAACCCAGGTAATTACTGCAACGGAATACAATAATGGGAGAATATGGAATGCACCTGTAACTGCGAGATAAGCCCCGATAGGAGCCAAAGATAAACCCAGACCAAGAAACACATGACACAACCAGGAAAATCTTTTGGTGTAACTGTACCCTAGTATAATTAATAATGCAATTGGGGCAAGTAAGAAACACAAAAAATTTATTAAATAGGAAGCGACAAGAAATAATATTGAATTGATTATAACAAAAATAAGTGCGTTTTTGGCAGATATGACGCCGGAAGGGATTTCGCGGGTTTTTGTTCTGGGATTATTTTTATCAATTTCTTTGTCAGCCCAACGGTTAAATGCCATGGCTGCGTTTCTGGCTGTAACCATACAAAATAACACCAGCAAAAGAAGTTTCCAATCTAAACTTTGATAATCCATCACATGGATTCCTAGGATAAAACCTATGGCTGCGAATGGAAGTGCAAAAACCGTATGACTAAATTTAATAAGGGAAAGATAAGAATGGAATCTATTCATATAATGTCCAAAAATAAACAACCCATCCTGTTTTTTACAGAATGGGTTGTTTATATTTTTAAAAACTTACTTATTAATGTGTTGGATTGCCCCCTGGTGCTGCTTTTGCAGCTTTAGGATCTTTTTTAACCACACCTGTAATAGTCAAATAAGTCTGAGGTGGATTGGTATTAGCCGTTACAGTCACTTTTTTTGTTTGTTTTTGACCATCGTCGCTGCCTTTTCCTTTAGAATCAAATTCTACTTTGATTTCACCGGAACCACCTGGAGCAATTGGCTCTCTTGGCCAATCTGGCACTGTACAACCACAGCTTCCTTTTGCATCAGATATAATTAATGGCTCACCACCGGTATTTTTAAATTTAAAAGCATAGTTAACATGCTCTCCTTCTGTGATTTCACCAAAGTCATAAACCATATCGGTATATTCTACAGAAGTTGCCGGACCAGTTGGTGCAGGAGTCCCGTCAGGAGAAACACCAGTACCACCGTTTGGATCGGTTGATGCTGATAATGAAGATGCATCAGCTTCGGCACCTGAAAGCGATTTATCATTTTTACATGCATTCAAACTAATTAATGCAAGAAAAAGTACAAAGGATACTAAATTCAAATTTTTCATGATGTATATAAGATTTTAATTTAATAGAACGAATACAGTGGCAAAATTACTTCTTCAGAATTTAAAGCAATTTATTCTATTTCAAACATAATGTTAATGATTACTAAAAGCTGTCTTTTGACTTAATCCATCCTTCAAATTCTGCAATTGTATAAGAATTCAAACAATTATTTTTTAGCAACCCACCCTTTCTTGCCGCAAGAACACCATAATGTATGTCCTGTATACCACGTAAGTTATGAGCATCCGGATTAATAGAAATCATCAGATTTTTTTTCATACCATATTGTATCCATGTCCAATCCATATCAAGGCGTAAAGGATTCGCGTTTATTTCCATTGCAACATTATTGGCAACACAAGCATCTATCAATTTCTTATAATCAACCTGATAACCACGTCTGGATAACAATAATCGTCCTGTTGGATGCCCCAATATTGTTGTATACCGATTTTCCACAGCATTGATTAATCTTTTCATGGCTTTTTCTTCATCCATTTTTAAATTACTGTGAACTGATGCGATCACTAAATCAAACTTAGCTAAAATATCATCCGGATAATCCAACGACCCATCTGATAATATATCAGATTCAATTGACTTGTAAATTTTAAACGGATGCAGCTTTTTATTCAAAGTGTCGATCTCTCTCCATTGCATTTCGACACGTTCAATCGGCAGTCCATTAGCATAAAATGCAGACCTGGAATGATCAGATACCACTAAATACGAATACCCCAGTCGAATACATTCCTTAGCCATTTCTTCCACCGAACAAATTCCATCACTATAAGTAGTATGATTATGTACAACTCCGCGAATATCTTTTTGAGAAATAATTTTATTATGCTCGAAATGAGTATAGTCAGTTAGATCCCGGCATTCCGGAGGAATAAATTTTAAATTATTATTTTCAAATAGTGTTGTTTCACTATCAGATTCCGCGTTTTTTATTTTTTGTATATATTGATTTAAAAATTCAGAACTTCCTCCGGTGAGCACTACTTGTTGATAATAAAACTCGCTTGTCCCTACTTGAAAAACAGTAACGGGAAACCGATCTTTCCAGATATAAGAATTTAAAGCATTTGAAATTAATGACTCAGGCAATCTAATCTCTACAGCATCACAAATTAACTCGATTTGTTCCAGTGTAATGGCTGCTCTTCTTAAAGCACCCGTAAATTCAATTTTACAAGAAGGATTTAATTTCTTTAATTCTTCCAGCAGCTCATTTCCCTGTTGTTCTAACTGACTAAACAAAAATAAATGTTGTTGGCTTGTAAAATATTCAATACTCTGAATGATGTCCTCCTGAATTTTAGGACCAAATCCTTTCAATTCAATCAACCTGTTTTCATGACAGGCATATAATAATTCTCCTGGTGTTTCAATTTCAAGCTGGGTCCAGATCATTTTAATTTTTTTCGGACCCAGACCTTTGATTTTTAACATTTGCCGGATACCTTCCGGTGTTTTATCTCTGAAAGATTCCAATAATTCAAAACTTCCGGTATTCCTTATTTCCTCCAACTTATCCATAATAGCGGCACCAATCCCACGGATTTGAGACCATGCTTCCCGATCCTGCTCAATCAATGGCTCATCCAATTTCCTTAAAGCGAGATAAGCATTGGCATAAGACTTTATTTTGAAAGCATTCTCTTCGTGTAATTCCATAAGAGAAGCCAGTTCATTAAAAAGTCCGGCGATTTCTTTGTTGGTCATTAGCTTGATAAGTTAAACAGTCAATGCAGTCAATCCAGTTAAACAGTCAATGCAGTCAATCAGTGAGTAATTACCCCAATATTCATTGTTAATTGTACATTGTTAATTGTACATTGTTAATTGTACATTGTTAATTATTACTTATTAATTATTAATTCCTAAATCCGCTCTTCCATCCGTTGCATTCTGATTCTTCTGTTTTGACTGGAGCGGAAAAGTCCATAAACAATAACCAGCCCCATAGGCAATAAAAAATTCAGGTATTTAAGAGTCGATCTTTTTGCATCAGACAATTCTTCAATTGGACGAGTAGTTACCGATTTAGTTCTTAGGTCAATTAATCCTGTGTCATCGCTCAAATAATCAATACTATTTACCAATAAACTGATATTATCTTCATTTTGTCTGCGTTGTTCCCGGCCATTGATTGCAAAATCTCCATCAGAATAAACAATTATTTTACTTGAAATACCGGCATTTATTTTTATATCCAACAATGCTCCGACACAAATATTCTGCTCTGTAAAGTCAGCATTAGTCCATTGCTTTTGAACATTAAATTGCATAGGGGTTGTGTCCCTTCCAGATTTTTCTGAAGTAAATAAAATAGAAGTAAACTCAATATTGTTAGTTGAAGTAAAATTTATCGGACTGGCAAATTCAAGCATGACCTGTTCGAGACCTTTTGTAACTGGATGAGCCGAAAATTTTTGAATCAAGGGTAAATACGGAAACTGAACAGGTGTTGAAAAACTAAAAAATCCTTGTTGTTGTTGCACATTTACTTGTCCACAACGGGTATCTTTAACCAAGGCGTCCTGAACTTGAAGACCTTTGGATTGTAACCATTCCTTTAAGCCCGTATTCATAGCTGTAGCCATGCCATATTGAATATTGGCATTTACCTGATTAAATGCTATTACCAGATTTCCACCTTTTTCTAAAAACTGATCCAATCTATTAAGATGATCAGCTGGTATACTATCTGTTGGTCGGACCATGATTAAAGTCTTATACATGGACAAATCAACTGTATCAGTATTAATGAAGGCAGATGAAATGTTATAGAGCACACTTAATTCCTGGTAAGCTTGTGCCAATTCCTGGATGGCCGGCTCGCCATGGCCTTGAATGAATCCGATATTTGGTTTATTCTTTCCTACGAGTTTTTTGATACTAGTAATAAATGCATACTCCATAGCAGTGCCGGGCTGAATGATAGGAATAGGATCCACCTTATCCCCTGCTTTTATAATTGCACCTAAAAATGCTTTTTGTTGTTTGGACTGATCCTTTTCACGTACATTAATCATGACAGGACGGATGCCGGCTTTGGCCGCTTCTTCTTCCGCTTTAGGATCCTTATTTGGCGCTACAAATGTATAGCTCAGTTTATTTTTAGAAATGTTGGAAAACTCATTTAATAAATTATCCAGTTCTTCCCTGGTTTTCATGATATCAACCGGAAGATCATCAGAAAAATAAGCTGTTACTGATACATCTTCTTCCATATTCTTCAAAATTTCTTTACTTGCTCTGGATAATGTAAATTCTTTATTTTCGGTTAAATCGATACGAAAAAATAAATATCGGGTAATAAAATTGATACCAATTAAAAGAAGTATCGCCAAAATGATTATGTTTAATTTCGACTTCAGCATAATGGTTTATTTAACTCTTTTAGAAATAAATAATTCTGATAAATACAATCCAATTCCGGTAAGACTTATAAAAAAGATAAGATCCTTAGAATCAAGAACACCCTTTGACAAGGAATCGTAGTGTTTATTAACACTTAAGGAACTTAAGAGTTGCCCCAAAAATCCTGTTGATCCATAAGAAATCATATCAAACAAAAAATGAAAAAACACACCAATTAATAAAGCAAGCAGAAAAGCCACAATTTGATTATTGGTAATACTGCTTGCAAATAATCCAATTGAGATATATGCAGCACTCATTAATAACAAGCCAAGATAACCACAAATCGTTGCCCCATGATCCATCTTGCCAAGTTGACTTACAGTGATATAATAACTGATTGTAAAAAGCAGCGTTATAGCTATCATCATAAAACAAGCTAAAAACTTACCCAATACAATTTGCCGCGGAGTAATTGCTTTCGTTAACAATAATTCAATCGTTCCGGTTTTATTTTCTTCAGCGATCATTTTCATAGTAATGGCCGGAATGAAAAAGAATAAAGTCCATTTTGACACACTAAAAAATACATCTAAATCGGCTTCTTTTCTCATAAAAATATCACTACCGGTAATCCAGGTAAAGAAACCACTAAAACCTAAAAACGCAATCAGTAAGATGTAAGCTGTCAAGGAATCAAAAAAAGAACTGAGTTCTTTTTTTGAAATAATCCAAACTGCTGATTTCATATGTTTTGTTTTAATTTTTATTAAATTGAATTTTTTTTAATTCCAAATTAATACCTCAACTGCCAGATAATTAATTCAAAGTCAAATCTCTGAAAATATCTTCCAATCTGGTTTCAAAAGGAATCATTTCCAGCAATACCCAATTTTGCTGGACACAGGTTTTATAAATCTCCCGGTTTGTCACTTCGCCCTGATCACTGATTACTTCAAATTTGGATTGTTGAGGATTCAGGATATTGACTTGCCGGACTGATGGCAATAAGCGCAAATTTTCTGCAATCATATTGATATCATTAGCTTCAATACGAACGTGAAGTACCATTTTTCCTTCAGTATGCTTCCTTAGATCCTGAAAACTTCCATTTGCTGCAATACGGCCTTTATTAATAATCAGGATGCGATCACAGGTAGCTTCTACTTCAGGAAGAATATGAGTACTGAGTATGACTGTTTTTTCTTTTCCCAGTTTTTTAATGAGCTCCCTGATTTCTACTATCTGATTGGGATCTAAACCCGTTGTTGGTTCATCGAGAATTAAGATCTGTGGATTATGTATAATTGCCTGTGCAAGACCTACGCGCTGACGATACCCTTTGGATAGTTCACCAATCTTTTTGTGCTTCTCGACATCCAGTCCGCATAATTTGATCATTTCCCGTACCCGGGCCGGAAGCTCTGATTCTGCAACGCCTTGAAGTGCCGCTGAAAAGGATAGATAATCCATCACCGGCATCTCCTCATATAAAGGATTGTGTTCCGGTAGATAGCCTATCTGACGACGGATATCCACATCATATGAGCTTTTATTTCCATACCATATTGTACCTGAATCGGGCTCCATATATTGTGTCAGGATTTTCATGGTAGTCGTTTTCCCGGCACCATTTGGACCCAGGAAGCCCACAATCTCTCCTGATTTAATATCAAACGATATAGAATCTACGGCTTTCTGATTGCCATAACTCTTGCTCAGATTTTCAATACGTACATCCATAATACAATGATTTATTGCAAAAATAAACAGCTAAAACGCAGAGTAGCAAATTGGACACATAAGAAAAGTGTAAATGTTATGTGAATGCTGTTTTGTTAATGGCTAATGCGGTTAATGCGGTCAATGCAGTTAAGCAGTTAAAAAGTTAAACAGTTAAACAGTTAAACAGTTAAGCAGTTAAGCAGTTAAGCAGTTAAGCAGTTAATGCGAACAAATATTGCTATGTACCTTAATTATTAATTATTACCTATTAATTATTCATTCTTTATTTCTTCCTCGTGATCCTTTGTGGCGTCGTGCATTCGTGGCAAATTGATGATGGCCACTATGGCACATCGGCACGAAGTTTCACAAAGGCACTCCTTCAGCCCTAATTATTAATTATTACCTATTAATTATTCATTCTTTATTTCTTCCTCGTGATCCTTTGTGGCGTCGTGCATTCGTGGCAAATTGATGATGGCCACTATGGCA
>CAZALD010000010.1:12891-49038 GCA_964486185.1 uncultured Saprospiraceae bacterium | reverse complement strand
CGTGGCAAATTG
Organism: uncultured Saprospiraceae bacterium; assembly: GCA_964486185.1. Classification (GTDB taxonomy): domain Bacteria; phylum Bacteroidota; class Bacteroidia; order Chitinophagales; family Saprospiraceae; genus Vicinibacter. The sequence continues at coordinate 49,026 of CAZALD010000010.1, read as the reverse complement.
ATGATGGCCACTATGGCACATCGGCACGAAGTTTCACAAAGGCATTCTTCAGCCCTAATTATTAATTATTACCTATTAATTATTAATTGTTATCCTATTTTTGAAGCTGAAATGAGTAAAGAAAACAAAGGATCGATTTGTTATATAGTTTCCCACGGTTTTGCATCCCGGATGATTTGCCAGACAAATTTATTAGGACGACTCCGGGAGCAAGGATTTAGAGTGAGTGTGATTTGTCCGGATAGTTCGGATCCTGTTCTTTCTGAATATTGTATTAAATGGGGAATTGAATTATTTGAATTTGTCCATAATTCAAATATTCTCAAGTCGAATTACATGTTGTACCGGATGTATTTTCTGGAAAATATTTATTCAAATCCGGCTTTATATGAAAAGCATTATTACGAAATCCATCATGCCAAAAGAAAATACCGGATATTGAATTTTATTCCATACTTACTCATTTGTATTCATTTTATAGTAAATAAGCTTCCTGTATTGAGAAAGGCATTCCGCCAGATAGAAAAAAGAATTTTGAACTCAAAGCGTGCGAATATAGTACTTCAAAAGATACATCCAGATATACTAGTTTCGACCTATCCTGTCAGTCCGGAAGAAGGCGTATTACTTCATAATGCAGCTAAAACCGGAATCAGGACTTGTATTCAGCTTTTAAGCTGGGATAATATCACCTCAAAAGGATATTTTTTATCGACAGCAGATTATTATCTGGTCTGGGGACCCATTATGAGAGATGAACTCATCGAAAAGTATAAAGTGAGTCCGGAAAATATCTACATCACGGGAGTTGCACATTTTGATATACATAAAGAAACAGCCCTGCAAGCGCATAATTCAAAACGCCTTACTCAGTTTGGCCTGGATGCCAATAAACCGTACCTGGTATTTGGAATGAGTGCCCCGAGGTTTGTACCCAGAGAAATCGATATTGTGGAATTTTTATCCCGAAAACTAAATGAAAATTATTTTGGAAACAATTTACAAATGATCATCAGACCACATCCCCAGAATGTCAAAGGATGGATGGCTGATCACAGTTGGATAGAACGATTACAAGCATTGGAAAACAATCGCATTAAATTGTTTTATCCTTTACTTGCAGAAAGTAATTTACCCTGGAGTATGCAACATGAAGACTTGCAGGCATTATCTGAAGTTTTAGCCAAATGTATTGTATGCATTAACTCTTGTTCTACCCTATCAATAGATACATTAATGGCCGGACGAGGGAATATTGCGCCTATGTTTGATGGAGATATATCACTTCCTTACTGGTCCTCAACAAAACGTTTATGCGATTACATGCACATTAAAAAATTTATTGAAATTGGTGGTACACAAAAAGTGGAAGGCTATAATGAATTGCTAAATTCAATAGAAATGCACTCCGCAAATATTCACTACAATTTCCAAGAAAGACAAAATGCAATACAATTGGAATGCGGAAATACAGATCAACCTGCTACTGAAAAGATTATCAGGACCTTAGAAAATATACTAGCGATATAAACATTAATCAGATATTTACTAAAAATACTTAAGTAATAAAAAGTATTGACTATACACTAATGTCTTTAAATTGCCTTACCCATGAATGAATTGCCATTAAACTAAAAACAGAATAAGAAGCATCAATTCGATCGTTATGATTTTCTGCAATCAGGTTTTGCACTTTGTCATTTTTAAAAAGACCCACATCTTTAATTATTTTCTCATTTAAATTAGCAATGACTAAGTCTGACAAATCCCCAGTTATCCATTCTCTCAAAGGCCCTCCAAAACCTGTTTTTGATCTATAAATTATTTCTTTTGGCAAGTACCTTTCGGCCACTTTTTTTAATAGATACTTAGAAATGCCATTTTTAATTTTTAATTCCGGAGGTATTTTAGTACTTAATAAAAGTAGCTCGATATCACAATATGGCACCCTGACTTCGACACCATGTTTCATACTCATTTTATCTGTATAATTCAGATTATGATCCGGAAGGAAGAATTGTATGTCCCAAAATAATAATTTATTTAATAAATTATTCTCATATGGAATTGTATGTAACTTTTCTATAAATGGTTTGGAACAATCGTAATTCTTTAATTGATCATTTGCAGGTTCTAAAAATAGATTTTTTGCAATTTCGTCATCAATCCATTTATAATAGTATGCCAATGCCGTTTGGACATCCCTACAATTAAAAACTTGAAGGAATTTTCTAAGCCTCCTAAATCTGGCCGACTTTACACTAATATGTGCTGAAGTATTTGTAAGAGCATTGCGAATAAAGTATGGAATTTTGAATCCATTTCTTAAATATCTTATTGCTTGATGACGCCTATAACCAGCAAAAAGATCATCACCTCCCATTCCACTTAACAAAACATAAATTCCTTTTTCTCTTGCTAATTTTGAAATCGACGAAACATACATTGCACTAACTTCAGTTAATGGCTCGTCTAACTGCCAAATAATTGAATCTAATTGATTTTTATAATCTAAAGTACCATCGACAACTTCCAAATTGATATTCAAATGTTCTGCTACTTGACATGCATACGGATAATCATCCACAAACCCATCCTTATTGGTACTAAAATTATTTTTTATCGTGAATCCGGTTAATGTTTTATCAGGCAGTATTTTTCGAGCCATGGCGGCAATTAAGCTAGAATCTAATCCTCCTGAAATAAAATAACCTACCGGAACATCTGATAATAATTGTCGTTCAACTACTTTTTGCAAAGCTTTATCAATAGCATTAATCCAATATTTTTCATCTTTTTGTTCGTAGCTACCAGTAAATGGAATTTGGTAGTATTTTTTGAGCTCAAGTATTTTTTGGTCCGCGATAGAAATCCTCAAATAATGCCCGGCTTCAAATTTTTTAATTGACTGAAACGGAGTATCATTTCCCGGTACATACATGTATTGAATGTATTTTAACATGGACTTCCTATCAAGTGATTTATCTATTTCAGGTAGTACTGCAATACTTTTTAATTCCGAACAAAAAACAAAGCCGGAATCTGAATGATGAACGTATAAAGGTTTAACACCTATATGATCCCGCGCTACCAATAATTCCTTTTCTACAGTATCGTAAATCGCCATAGAGAAGATTCCATTCAACTTTGAAAATAATTGGACTCCATACCTTGCATAATAATAAAGAATGGTTTCTGTATCTGTGCCCGAATTAAAAATCCGATCGGGCAACTCCTGGCGCAATTCGAGATGATTGTAAATTTCTCCATTCAAAATGATGACAAAGCGCCCATCATCCGTTATCATGGGTTGATGTCCCTGGCTGCTTGTATCCAATATGGACAACCTGTAATGTATAAGACATAATGAGCCATCGCGGTAAATACCAAAATCATCCGGCCCCCTGTGACTTATAAGGCTGGCAGCTGACTCTGCATCAGACTTCCATTTTTCAGATATAAGGCCAAATATTCCACACATACACTTTAACTATTACTAAGAGTTTCCTTTACTTTATTAAAAATTTCCTGGTGGACATCTTTTGATTGAAATTGTTTCGACATTTTATAGGCTCCTTTATTAAGTGCACGATATAATTCATCCGTAATTTGTCGTATGGCCAATTCTAATTGAATGGTTGAATTCGGTTCAATTAAAAGACCACTTTCACCATCTTCAACAATCTCAGGAATTGATTTCCAGTTTGTGGTTATAACAGGAATAGACATAGCATATGCTTCAATGATAATGCCAGGATGCCCTTCGCCTGTGTGAAAACTCGGCAATAGTAAAACATCATTATTATCCAGTGCACTATATACGGACTCAAAGCTCAATATTCCTTTATACCAGTCAAGGTCCTTGATAAAAAGTAACTCTTCATCGAGTATAGGTCCATAAATTTCCAGTTTGTAATCATGCCCGAGTTTTTTAAACACTTCTAGAATTATAAGCACTCCTTTAGAAATTCGAACCTGGCTTATAAATACAAATCTCTTTGAATACGTCCTTGAGATAAAGGGCATTTCGTAATTTCTACAATTCGGAAAATAAAAACAATTTGTATTAAGTTTTGAAAAATAATTCACTTCTTTTAAAGTTTCAAAAAAAAGCAGATCCACTCTTCTAATTACATGCTTAGCCACACTTTTTAAACCTAATTTTGAATCTTCAAGTAATTCCTTATTTTCAGATCCAAACATTCTCAGTGCCACTTTTACACGCCAGATTCTGGAATAAAACACTAAAATTGGGGCAAGATACAACAATCCCCGTCTGTTAAAATTTAAAAACAAAAGTCTGGACTTAGGTATCTTTATCAATGCAATTAATAGTACATAAAAATAATTCAGTGCTTTATGTCCCATGCCATGAAAATGAATTATGGATATAAAATCAAAGTTGTATTCTGCGGTTTTCAGATATTGAACAAAATTTTTAAATAATATCGTAGTTCCGCCGATATGCGCTGGATTGTCTTTTGGATAAGGCCCGATAAGTAATATGACATTTTTTTGATTCAAAATTACCTTGTATTACTAACTTCAATTTGTGAAATGATTCCGGTTGTTGAGGTAACCCTACTATTTGATGGTATGTTTCCTTTGACCAATGTGTTTGCGCCAATGATCACATTATCCCCTATACTAGTACCCTTAAGTATCGTTACCTTGTCGCCTATTAAGACATTGCTCCCAATTTTTACATTGGCAACCGTATAGTCATTAAAATGAATTGATTCATTTTCATAACTATATTTATGATCATGGTCTAATATAGCTACATGTTGGGCAATCAGAACGTTATTTCCAATTTCAATATTCGAATGTGCGATGATTCGTGAAAATTTATTCATATATACATTTTTACCCAGTTTTATTTTCCCAATTGCGAGTAGCTGGCAATGTGCGGATAACGCTACTTTACCCGCAATTTCCAGACTGCCACCTTTTTGAATATTTACGGAAGAAGTGCAGGCAAAAACAGATAATGCACTCGCTTTAAATTTCTTAAGATACAATAGTCGAATTCCGAAATAATGCATGACGCCAAGAATCGTTTTAAAGGTTTTCATAAGGCTTTAATGTATTGTGGAAACATAAGAATTATTTTTACATTCAGGTTTTATATATGCCAGAAACCCAAGCATTATATAAACAAACCACATTGAATGTGTCTGAAAACTGGTAAGGAACATAGAAAAAACTGCCAGATCAATAAAACATATAAGAAATACAAATTGTGATGGATTCATGAGATATCGCTTCCATAGTTTCCGGAATAAAAAAAGATAAAAACTAAGGAATAATAAAAATGGTATTATTCCATATTCGAAAAGGACGGTAAGATAGTCATTGTGCAATACCAGGCCCTGTTGCATAGCAACAGATACATTTTCTGTCTTATGGACATACTTCCGGTAATTATCCGGATTTTTAAATTGTTCAATTCCCAATCCTATAAAACCAGTTTCGCTGAAAGCTTCAAATCCCTGCTTCCACAATACAGTTCTTGAGTCTTCAGTGTCCATCAAAATCAAAAGTCGGTTCCATGCAGGTACCAATGCCATAAATCGGTTGAAATCGACAATTTGGAATAGTAAAAATACAGGAACAAGCACAATGGCTGCATTTTTTAATAATTTTCTAAAATTAAAATTGTGCCCTATTATTAAAATCAAACTGATTCCCAAAACAATCATGGCACTACGGGAGCCCGTGAAAAACAAGGCTAGCAAGATGACAAGACTGGCTAGTAAAAGGAATATTTTAAAATATTTATTATTATCAAACTGTCCATGATAAAAGAGATAAAACAGATACGAAAATGCAATACAATTGACAAATGCAGCATAATTGGGATTATCCATCCATCCGCTTTGACGACCTAAATCTTCAGTAAAAAAAATTAAAATAACATACAAACTATTTATAAAAACGCCCGCACAGAAAATATTCATACAGGTATAGATATGTTTTAATTCAAAGGGAATATTTTTTATCAGGAGCACGATCCAAAGGATAATAAAAAATTGTAAGGAAGTAGACAAAAAAGACTCTGAATATAAACGGTTATCTGCCCATGCAATCAAACTTGGTATCAATCCAAAAGCATAGATACCCAATAACTTGAGGTCATTGGTATGAAATTTGATTGATTGAAATTTTCTGGAAAACAATATTAAAAAACCTATCAGAATAGCTAGAATTCTATAAGGCCTGTAAGGCGTATCAACATTCCATTGCACTTCGAGAATATTTTCAAATGGCAGCATGAAAACATACAAAAAGAACAAAGCTAATATGATCCGATCGGCTTTATCTTTCATTAGCTATTCGTCGTTTCATTTTAAAACCGGCATGCCATGTTTTATACTGCGATAAAAGCCAGCTCCAATCATTTTTTGATACAAAGTACAGATCCTTTATTCTCAAATTAAATTGTGAATTGGAAATATACAATCCTGCCATAGCCAAACTAAAATAACCGATACTTGAGGCAATGGCCGCACCATTCATCCCCATTAAAGGAATTAAGACAATATACAAACCTATGCTGATTATTGATCCTGTTATAGTAATTTGAGTCGTCCAATGCACATGACCAGATGCCGAGAAAAGTTTGGTTAGAATTTTGGATGATACTAAAAACAAGGCACCCGGTGAAAGTATAATTAATGGAAGAATCAACTGCTCAAAGGCAGTGCCCAAAATTCTGGGTATGATTAGATAATAACAAAGAATCAGCCAGGGTACCATACAGACCAGACAGGTATAAAATAGGATCCGATGAATTCTGGCCATTAGATATTTACTTTCCCTGTCATCTTTATTTGCAGCAATGATATTAAATAATACAGGACCAACTGCGTCCGGAATCAACCAGATTAATTCCACCAGTTTCACTGCAATACTATAAATACCCAGAGCAGCTGAAGACACATAGGACACTAATAAAATCTGATCGAGCCTTAGATTGGCTCTTAAGGCAAGGTCGCCGGTCCATGATTTTATACCATAGGTAAAGGATTTTTGAAAAAAGTCATTTTGAAACGATGTGATTGAAAATTTACTGATCACGCATTTTCCATGTACCATCAATAGAATCGCTGAATAAAGGCAAAAGGAGATAAATATAAAATCCAGATTGTGTATACCCAACACAAACATGAAAAGTAGCAACATCGCTGGATTAAGCACTGCAGCAAGCAGATCCAGATAATTTAATATGATAAAATCTGAATTTCCATATAGCACCCTACCAATGATAAATGAAAATGTCTGAAAAAATGTACCTGCTGCAAAATACAGTACATGGTTCCATTGTAAATTCTGATTAAGCCAATAAAACCAATCGAAATAATATATCAGTATAATGATTGTCGCATTTAAGAGCGATAGCAAAAATGCCACGATGCTAATTGAATATAATACGGTATCTACTCTGTAAGCCTTTGTGCTGATATAATAAATAAGGCCGGCGCCTATGCCCATGGAGGTCAAGGGAATAATTAATCCAACAAATGCAGAAATAAAACTGAATGAACCAAAGAGCTCAGGACCTATTAATCTGGAGATGAACAGATATAATACAAATCCTATTCCCAGCACAAGAATTTTGGTAATAAAATTTCTGATCGTATAATCTAAATGAATCAAAACTTTGTTTTTGTTACTACAATTAATTCCTGGCAATAATTTATTTGTGTCTTTACTTCCAATCCAATGATTTTTTAAATCGTGATGCAAAAATTATGAATTCATATTTTATAAAATCGAGAAATTATTTTTTAAGACTTACCAACATAAAAATACCATTTCGGGGAAAACATTTTTTAATCAGCCATCTTGGATGAATAATCCGGGCAATGGTCAAAAAAATGCCCCGGTGTCTTTGTCCTGCCTTTGATTCTAATAAATCGCCATGACTTAAATGTGTCTCAATATGTATTTCAGAAAAATCAGCGAATAATTTTTTAGCCTGTTTAACAGAATATGCTTTGGTCCCGGGACTTTCCATATAGTTTGAGAAAATTGAATCGAGGGACATTAAAGGCCTTCCTCTTAATAATGCATATCGAGTCCACAACATAAAACCGACAAAAGAATATTTATGATAAATCATAATTTTTGCAGTAGCCCCCGGTTTTAAAATTCTATAAATTTCTGCAACTGCTTGTTTCGTATTTGGGCTATGTTGTATTACACCCCAGGCATAAACCATGTCAAACTCTTCAGAAGGATAAGGTAAATGCTCTGCGTCTGCAACCGAAAGCTCAGATTTCAAATTAAATAAATCAAATCGTTGTTTGGTAAATTCTATAGCACGGGGAGTTAAATCACATCCATTCAAAACAGCACCCGCTTCTGCAAATAACTGATGATCAGCTCCGAGTCCGACGCCAATTTCAAGAACTTTTTTGTTTGACCATTTGGGAAACTCTGCAAATATTGGAATCAAGGGTTCCAGACGAAGACGCTCCTTAAGCTGATTAGTGAATTTTGTTTTCAGATCATCACCAATAAGATAAAGATTTTCGCCACAAGATGATTGATTCCAAAATTCTTTAACCAGTTGTTTAGATGATTCCACAAGTAATAGTTAATTCATAGCTTATATACCCACAAATTTATCAAAAATATACATATATAGTATTTTTTAATATGTTTTTTCTTACAATAGTGATAGCTTTGCCAACTTAAACGGATTACTGAATAATTCACATCAGATGAGTTTACAGCATAATAATATTATGGAATTTCAATACAGGCTTCAGCGGATGGAAATGCGAGCAGCGCAGTTATTTGATCCGGTGCGCAAGAGATGGGTAAAGGAAACTCCTGAAGAACTCGTAAGGCAATGTCTGATTCTTTGGTTACAGATCTCATTATCAATACCCTATGGCAGGATGGGCGTAGAAAAGCAAATTCAGGTATTAGGTCTAACCAAACGCTTCGATCTTTTAATTTACAATAAACAAGCCCTGCCATTAATATTAATTGAATGTAAATCTCCTCAAATTTCACTGAATCAAGCTATGTTTGATCAGGCTGCGGTTTATAACTTAAAACTAATGGCACCTTATCTAAGTATTTGCAACGGTCTTGAATTGCTAATTTGTGAAATAGATTTTGCCAGAAAAAACTATCATTTTGTCGGAAAGTTTCCGGAATATCCCTTTTAATTATCTGTTAATCTCCAGGTTGATTTAAGTAAATTATTGGCAATGGCTAGAATATTAACTTTTTATATATAAAATAAATATTTAATATCAACAAGTTTTTGATTATCGCTTGTACAACCATTTTATTTGAGAAGCGTTAATTAACCGTCATCTCAAATTTTTATTTACAACAATACTATTCCCATATGATTTTTCGAAATGTCAGTCTGTTGATTTTAGCTGTCCTCGTTTTTACACAATGTAATAAGTCATCAACTCCTCAGGATCCCAAAGCCAAATTAGAAGAGTTAAAAATTCAGGCAAAATCAATACAAGAACAAATTAAAGAAATAGAAACTCTCATAGCAGATTCTGATACATCGGCAATTCAGGCAAAGTCCAAACTTGTTAATCTGGATACCCTGCGACCTGCGGAATTCAATTATTTTATTGAAATTCAGGGTTCGGTGGATGCTGTTAATAATGTGCTGGCTGCTCCACAAATGCCCGGAGTTGTAACTTCCATTAAAGTAAAAGAAGGTGATCTGGTTTCCGTTGGTCAAATACTGGCAACCCTTGATGGAGCTACTATACGAAAAGGAATAGACGAGTTACGTACAGGACTTAGTCTTGCCAACACCATGTACGATAAACAAAAGCGCCTTTGGAATCAAAACATTGGAAGTGAGGCCCAGTATTTACAGGCCAAAAACCAAAAAGAACAACTTGAACAAAAGTTAAAAACGATGGAATCGCAATTGTCGATGACCTACCTGAAGTCTCCTATACAAGGAACTGTGGATGAGGTAAAAATCAAACTTGGCGAAATGGCTACTCCTGGTTTTTCAGGCATTCGAGTGGTCAATAATAAGGATATGAAAGTTGTTGCTAAACTCAGCGATAGTTACCTGGGCAAATTAAAAAAAGGAGATAAAGTAGAAGTACATTTTCCCGAATATGATAAAATTCTGCATTCTAAAATCACTTATCTTTCAAAAACGATAAATCCGACAACACGCACTCTTATGCTTGAAGTCAGTTTACCGCAAGGCAAACTGAATTATTTAAGTAATCAGGCAGTTAAATTAAAAATCAACAATGGTACGATTAAAAATGCTCTGGTAATTTCCTCTAACTTAATTCAAAAAAGTATTCAAGGTGAAAATTATGTCCTAATTGCCGAACAAAAAGATGGAAGCTGGTACGCCAGAAAACGTACTATTGAAACTGGCGTAGAGTATAATGGACAAACACAAATTACTACTGGTTTAAAAGCCGGCGACCATATTATCAATACCGGATATTCTGAATTGGTTGATGGCCAATTAATTTCTCTTTAAGATTAATAAGGATTTTTTAACTACTTATTTCCAACATGAATCTAGAAAACATCAAACAACTTAAGTTTACCAATTGGTGTATCCAAAACTCGACAAGCATTTATGTATTTACTGTAATTATTTGTCTTGCCGGATATATAGCTTATAACAGGATACCCAAAGAATTATTTCCGGACATTGTCATACCAACAGTATCTGTAGCAACTATCTATCCGGGAGCTACACCTGAAGATATTGAAAACCTGATTACCAAGCCGATTGAAAAAGAACTCAAATCAGTTAATGGAATTAAAAAAATAAAAAGCAATTCATTATCAGATTTTTCTTTAATCATAGCCGAATTTAATACTGATCTTGATCCCAAACTTTGTAAACAACGTATTAGTGATGCAGTAGATAAAGCTAAAAAAGATCTTCCCACAGATTTAAAAGACGATCCACAAATTCAGGAATTTGATTTTAGTGAAATGCCAATACTTAATATTAATCTTGCCGGAGATTTTCCTTTAGACCGGTTAAAGATTTTTGCTGAGCAACTTAAAGATAAAATTGAAACGAATAAAGAAATCACACGTGTAGATATCATAGGAGGTGTCGAGCGGGAGATTCAGGTGAATGTCAATCTGTATAAGTTAAATGCTGCCGGTGTCACATTTACAGATATTGAAAATGCTCTGCGCATGCAAAATCTAAACATTTCTGCAGGCGAATTACAAATTCAGGATTTACGACGAAATGTACGTATTACAGGAGAATTTTCTGATCCAAAGGATATCGGCAATATTATCGTCCGGTCATTTTTAGGAACCACAGTTTTTATTAAAGACATTGCTACGATAGAAGATGATTTTAAGGAAAAGCAGGATTTTGCCAGACTCGACAACAAGCCTGTCGTCACTCTAAACGTTATAAAACGAAGTGGAGAAAATCTGATCGAAGCCACTGACAAAATTTATGCCATCATCAATGATTATAAAGTCAATAAATTTCCACAGGAACTTACCGTAAAAATAACAGCTGATACTTCAGAAAACACAAGGGTGCAATTGCATGATCTGATTAATACAGTCATTCTCGGATTTATTTTTGTCGTATTTATTCTAATGTTTTTCATGGGTTTCACCAATGCATTTTTTGTTGGTTTGGCCGTTCCACTATCTTGTTTATTGGCCTTTTTAATTATGCCGGGGCTGGACATGACGATGAATGTCATAGTCCTTTTTTCGTTATTACTGGCACTTGGAATCATCGTGGACGATGCTATTGTAGTAATTGAGAATACGCATCGGATATTTACAAATAATAAAGATCTAAGTATTGAAGAATCTGCCAGGCTTGCAGCTGGTGAAGTATTTTTACCTGTATTATCAGGTACATTAACAACGCTGATGCCGTTTTTCCCATTATTATTCTGGCCCGGTATCATTGGAAAATTTATGTATCATCTACCTGTAACATTAATTATCACACTGGGTGCTTCCTTATTAGTCGCCTTTGTGATGAATCCTGTTTTTGCTGTAAGTTTTATGAAGCGCGATAATCATGATCAAAAAAGTTCATTAAAAGATTACCGCAAGGTCTTTATCTTTTTTACGGCATTGGCATTCTTAGGATATTTTAGTATTGGAACCGGACTGGGTAATTTTGCTGTTTTTTGTATCTTATTGATTCTACTATATCATTTTGTTTTTATTAAAATGATATTTTCGTTTCAAAATTCTATTTGGCCCTGGGTGATTGCCCGGTATAAGAGTCTGGTTGGTATTCTAATTCAAGGAATGCGACCTTTGGTAGTTGTTGTTTCCGTTTTCACTTTATTATTTTTAAGTATTTTCTATTATGGAAGCACAAATCCACAAATTGAAACTTTTCCGGACGGACAACCAAATTTTGCATTTGTCTATTGTAAACTTCCAATTGGTACAGATGCCCGCGTGACAGATTCTGTAACTCAGATTATTGAAAAACGTGTCAACAACGTTTTCGGATCAAACAATCCAATTGTTTCTTCTGTAATTTCCAATATTGGATTAGGCGCAGGAGATCCGCAAAATCCAGATCGGGTAGCAACACCAAATAAAAGTAAAGTAACGGTCGCCTTTGTCAGGTTTGCTGACCGAGGAGGTAAATCGACTCGAGATGTTCTTGATGCATTGCGTGCTGAATTTAAAACCGGCATTGCAGGAGCAGAAATTTCTGTTGAAAAGGAAAATCATGGTCCTCCGGTAGGTAAACCCATCAGTATAGAAATAAGTGGCGATGATTTTGACGCTTTAGAAAAAATTAACCGAAATCTTTTGGCGGGTATTTCCGAACGAAGAATAGAAGGTATCGATGGTTTAAAATCGGATTTGCAAATCAGCAAACCTGAAATAATAATTCACATAAATGAAGAAAAAGCCCAGCGCGAAGGTATTGGATTGGCGCAGGTCGCAACCGAATTGCGTACGGCATTATTTGGAAAGGAAGTTTCCAGATATCGTGACAATAATGATGATTATCCAATTCAATTAAGAATTCAGGAAGGCGATCGAAATACTCTTGAAAAATTACTAAACCTTGATGTAGCGTTTATGGATATGTCCACACAACGGTTTAAACAGATTCCGATTGCTTCTATTGCCAGTATCAGTTATGGTAGCTCCTTGTCCAGTATAAATCGTAAAAATCAAAAACGCGTGCTTACGCTAAGCTCGGACGTTATGACCGGATATAATCCGACTCATATAATTGGTCAAATAAAAGAACTCGCTTCAGATATGGATTTACCAGAAGGATATGAAATTAATTTCTCCGGCGAGCAAGAAGAGCTACAAGAAACAATTGATTTTTTAGGTGTTGCTTTTGGCGCAGCACTCGCCTTAATGTTTTTAATCCTGGTTACACAGTTTAATTCTGTAGTAAAGCCGATTATCATTTTTACTTCAGTGCTTTTTTCAATCATTGGAATTATGTTAGGTTTTGGATTTTTTCAGATTACATTAAGTGCTGTCATGACCGGAATTGGAATATTTGCCCTCGCTGGAATTGTTGTACGTAATGGAATTCTTTTAATTGAATTTACAGATGAATTGAGACAACGTGGACTTCCGGTCGAACAAGCTGTAATCGAAGGAGGCGCAACCAGAATAACTCCGGTAATTCTGACGGCTCTTGCTGCCATTTTGGGTCTCATACCACTTGCAATAGGAGTTAACCTTGACTTTGCCACCTTATTTAGTGAATTCGATCCAAAATTTTATTTAGGCGGCGATAATGTCGCGTTTTGGGGACCCCTAGCCTGGACTATTATTTTTGGATTAATTACTGCTACCTTTTTAACCTTGTTGGTTTTGCCATCTATGTATATGCTGGGATTCAGAACACGTGAAAAAACAAGGCAATGGATTAAAAAATATTTCTAAATTTATCACCAGGAATAAAATTTAGATATTTATTTAATGTCCCCTTTTGGAAAACAGAGTATATATATTCTGCTCATAACAGCAGCATGCTTTTTAATTTATCAATTTGCGTTTCAAGTACATCTCGGTGGACCTGCCACCGGGCATGTTAAACAAGAAAACAGTGCTGCTGTCAAAAATTCCGATGCTGGTTTTCTAGGAAAAAATGATAATTTAAAAATTGAAAATGAGCCAATCCCGGATTATGTCTTTGAAGTATTACATTATATACTAAAAGAACAAAAAGCACCTCCGGGATTTGTTGGAGGCCGAATTTTTCAAAATCGAGAAAAACTTTTAAATTTGTTCGATAGTTCTCATAATAAAATAATTTATAAAGAATGGGATGTTCACCAGAAGGTTGCAGGTAAAAACCGAGGTGCTGAGCGATTAGTTACTGGTTCAGATCATTCCGCATATTATACCAAAGATCATTACAAAACATTTATTCAGATTTATCCATGAGTGCCTTGTTTTACATTATTGAAAATCAGGAAAAATTTCAGTCTATCAGATTTAAAAATACGTTTATTGCAAACCTTGATGGCAATCAGTGCAGGACTTCCTTGGATTTATATTCAGAATTGGAAAACATTTTTGAATTGCCGGATTATTTTGGTAGAAACCTTGATGCTCTATACGATTGTATGATGGATTTAGAATGGATAATCAAAGACCATGTAATCCTGATTATTTCTAATTTTCAATCACTCTTATCAGAAGAGGAAAATGACCCGGATTTTATAGATGATTTTTTTATAACATTGGATGATATATGTAGTTCCTGGGATCAATACGAAAGTGAGGAAATTACTGCAAAGACTATGAAAGTATATATTTATGCTTCTCCAAAGGTTAATGAAATTTTGGATGCCAACGACATAACGTATAAAATAATTTAAATTGGGACTGTAGTTTTTATGATCCGGTATTTTTCATCATAATAGGAGGTGCATTTTTTACAACAATCTGAACCGTCTTACGGGTTCGCTCATCGAGTAGGACAATTTTACCTTCCAATAACTTGGGAATCATCGATTCCTGGTAATGCCGGATAGTTAGAAGTTCTAAATCATTATCGATGATAACTTTATAATCCTTATCGATGGATTTGACAAGTTCCTGAATCCGGTCAGATTCATTTCGCACACAAACTGAAAAAGAAATTGCCGTATTTCGCATCATATTAACCTTGATCCGGTATTGTTCGAACAAATTAAAAATATGCGCCAGATGATGTTCTGCAATAAATGTCAAATCCTTTGGAGTAAAATGCAACAAAGATTGATTGGATTCTAGAATAACAATGGGGGGATATTCAAGATCAATATCAACCGATATGAGTGTTCCCTCTCCTTCAGGTTTAATAAACGATTTTACGTAAAGCGGTATATTTTTAAGTTTAAGTGGTTGAATGGTTTTAGGGTGAATGACTTTACAACCATAATAAGTCATTTCAATAGCCTCTGAATAGCTTAGCCGGTCTAGTTTTGTTACATTAATAAACAGGTCTGGATCACCAGTTAATACACCGGGCACATCCTTCCAAATATACATACCATCAGCATTCAAGGTATTGGCCAGAATCGCGGCTGTAAAATCAGAACCTTCCCTGCCGAGAGTGGTTGAATTATTTTCTTTTGTGGAAGCTATGAAACCCTGAGTCAGAACAATTTTATTTTGTTGTAAAAGAGGCAGTAACTGTGTTTTAGTTTTAGCCTCAGTTTCTTCCCACTGAATACGTCCATCGCGGTAAGTATCATCAGTCAATAAAATATTTCTGGCATCAATCCAGGAAACCTGTAAACCTACTTTTAATAACCAGGCTGCGAGAATTCGACTGGAAACCAATTCCCCAACACAAACAACCTGATCATAAACATAATCATAATTCATTTCCCGCTCTTCTTCTAAGACCCATTCAGCTTCTACAAAATGTTCGTGTATGTTTTGTAACAATTCTTCATAATGACTCTGAAATAAATCTTTTACAACATCTGCATGAGCCTTTTGGATATCTCTCAACTTAGTCAGCGCAAATTTTGGATCTTTAAATTTTTGATTGACTACTTCTTCCAATTGATTTGTGGTCTTTCCCATCGCCGATACAACGATCACCAATGTATCATCCTGACCATAATCTGAAATAATTCTGGCTACATTTTTTATTCCATCAGAGTCTTTGACAGACGCTCCTCCAAATTTAAAAACTCTCATTACGATTGATTGATTAACACTTTTTGATACTTTTCAATTAATAAATAATTATGTCGCTATACTCCGGTCATGTTGACCATTTTGTCTTCAACTTCGCGAACCAGATCCAGATATCTCGGCATTCGCTTAATTTCCCGATCTCTCTTTAATGGTAGATCCACGGTAATATGGTGCACAAAATTGGATGGGGCAGATTTCATGATATAAATTTCATCAGCAAGATAAACTGCTTCAGAAATATCATGAGTTACAAAAACAAATGTAGAGTGAAATTTATTCCAGATATCCATCAGCAACTCCTGCATTTGAATTCTTGTTTTAATATCAAGAGCTCCAAATGGTTCATCCAATAGTAGAATTTCCTGATTGGTCAGTAAAGATCTTGCGATAGCCACTCGTTGTAATTGACCTCCGGATAAAGTTGGATATTGTGCATATTTTTTTTCATGACCATCCAGTCCCACCAGATGAATCATTTCCATGGCTTTTTGTTCTTGTTTTTTGACATCCAGGTTTTGATAATCCAGTCCGGTAGCCACATTTTCCAACACAGTTTTCCAGGGAAAAGAAGAGTATTGCTGAAAAATCATACCTACATGGTGGTTGTCATTACGCAGACTATCGTGAATTAATACTTCTCCATTACTTGGTTTTTGAAGTCCTGCAATATAACGTAGTAAAGTTGATTTTCCACAACCCGACATTCCTAAAATACAGATGAATTGCCCTTGTGCAGGCTTATCTTCAATAATCAGATTAAGATCTTTGATGATAAATGATTTTCCACCGTCATAGGTCTGACTGACATTTCTTAATTCGATGATATTGCTAAGTGCTGTATCTTTTTGACGAATCATTTAGTAACCGAGTTTTGAATTTTGAATAAAGCATAAATAAGGCTTAAACTACCGGCTGCGAGCAAGATCCACGAAACAGTACACAATACTTCCAGTTTAAGTAAATAGTTACACAAAATACCGCAGATCAGTGCAGTTAATATAGCGTATAGACCAATTCGTCCTTCTTCTAATCCGGAAACCTTTGACTTGAAATATTTGTGAGGATTGATAATTTTATCTATTAAAATAAATAATTTATCCTGAAGCATTCCGATTATCATAATGATGATCAACAATGCAAATACTCTGTCTACCTGACCTTGCCGTGACTTTGTATATATTAATGAACCAATCCCATCTCCTTTATTTAACAATTCTGCAATAATAATATATGTCCATGAAATTGCAGTAAGTACTCGTATATCATCAGTTATTTTTGAAATAACAGCAGGAAAAAAAACAGATTTAATCTGCTGCCATTTGCTTGCTCCTAATGTATACGAAGTTTGCACAAGTACTTCTTCTACATCATCCAGTCTCTGTATTACAACCGGTAATAAATAAACGAGAATTCCCAAGGCTAAAAATGCAATTTTCATCGGATCGCCCAACCCAAACCATGTAATAAATAAACCAGTGAGAGCAGACAAAGGTAGATAGCGGAGAGCATCGACTTGTTTGTTAAAAAGCGATCTGAAGATTGGAAATAAACCCAATAACATCCCAAACAAAAGAGATAAGAAGATAGCCCAAAAATAGCCCTGCACATTCAACCAAACTGAATGTAATGTATTGGAAACAACTTTATCTTTAAAATACAACTCATTGAGCGAAAACAAAACATGATCCGGTCTTGGTAAAAGTGGATAGACTTTTTGGAATTCTTTGGCATTACTGAGAACTATAGAATCATGGAGAATAATGGAATCCCGATCATGCTGAGAAAGAGAATCCAGGCTAGAAGGCAGATAGGAATTATAACCTTCAATTACTGGATTGTTTACAGATAATACTTCTGCCAAGATCCACCACAATGATAAAGTAAGTAACAGTCCGACAATTGATAAAAGCCAGCTGGTTTTATTCTGCAGCTTAGCCCTTAGAGAAAACCAATCTTTCATGCAACACTATTAAAATTACTCACCAACCAATTCAAAATCTGTCCGTCTGTTTTTTGCTCTGCCTTCTTCAGTTGCATTTGAAGCAATTGATTTATCCGGACCATTTCCATAGACCAGAAAGCGATTACGATTCATTTTATGTGTTGTTACCAGATAATCGACTACAGATTGCGCTCTTTTACGAGACAATACCAGATTAGATTCCCGTGAGCCCACATCATCTGTATTGCCTTCGATACGAATTCTTGAGTTGGCAAAGGCTTTTGCTATTTCCACAAATTCTTTATCAATAATGTACTTTGCATTTTCGTCAAGAGTGAATTCACCAGTCCGAAATGAAATCGAAACGCGTTTAGTAGCTACAGCCCCTTTTGTTTTACCTTCGGTTTCTGACACTTTAGTAAACACTTTTTCGCCTTCAGCTCCATGTTCGCTTCCGGTTAATGTTGCATTTCGTATGTGAGCAACTTCACTGATCACTCTCCAGTTTGGAATTTTACCATCAGCGTAGCCCATATTCTTATAAGTATTTGTCATTTTAGTATAGAGTTGTTCGCCTGTTACACCTTTAAATTCAGGATTCAATCCAAAAAAATTAACATTGTCTCCATGAGTCACGAGACGTACATTATTAATAGCGGCATAGGAGTCTTCTTCAGAAAATCCGACGAAACTCTCCGTTAGTATTTTAGCCGCCTTCCTTTTATTGGCATCACTTGAATTAATTTCCGCTGCACCAATCATCCAACCTTCATATAGTTTGGCAAGACGGTCTTTATTGGCTTCAACCCACGAACGTTTGGCAATAAATGCATCTGCTATGATATGTGAAGCAGACTTTGTGCTTTCTAAAATCCGTGAACCGGGAACGGCAGATAAACATGCCAGGTCATCAGGACTCCAGACCACGGCAGCGTCTACTTGTTGTGATTTAAATACTTGTGCAGCATCTATTGCGGAAGCTTGTTTAATAATTTCAACGTCCGATGTTTTCAATCCTCCGGCATCCAGCATCCATAATAAAAATGAGTGAGACGGAGTCATTTCAGCAACTGCTATTTTTTTACCTTTTAAATCATTGACCGAATTAATTCCTCTCCTGGCTACAATAGCATCACCACCTCTTGACCAGTCTGCCTGAAATACAACCACGGGATTAAAGTCTGCTAATCCACTAATTTCTGTAGGCAAAGCATCTATTGTGCACCACAATAAATTTACTTCATCATTTTTCCAGGCTTCTCTGGATACAGGTACATCATCCAGTATTTTAAAATCGACTGCAAATCCATAATCTCTATAAAATCTTGAATTGGTATTAGCTTTAAACCCTTCGTTAAAGTATTGACCACCGGCATATCCACCCCAGGTTACTACTCCAACTTTAATAGCATCTTTTTCAAGAGCTGACATGGGGGCAGTGTTAGTATTATTATCAGAATTTTCAGTTTGAGCCACTTTCTCACTTTCTTCTTTTAACTTTTGTCCAAACTGTGTATTATTTAATACATATTTTCCCAGAAAAAAAATACCTCCCAGTATCAGTACGGTCAATAAAAATTTGGAAAACGGAGTTAGTCGTGAGAACATAGAAAAATTATTAATTATTAAATAAAAAATTAAGCTTTAAAAAATATAGGTTTATTATTTTTTAGAATTAAAAATCTCTTCATATTGGTTTTGCAGACTTACTGCTTCTTTATTTTTGCTTATCGGCTTTTTGTTATCGAGCAACAAGATCGGATCATTTTCCACGATACTCTGTTTTTCTTTACCTAATATTTTTGAGACTCCTTCAATCTCCCAGCGTTCCAGCATTTTTATTCCTTCGACTTCGAATACACCATTCTGCAAATCCACAGAGGCCATAAAGTTTTCCGAAAGCTCCATAAATTGTTCCATCTCTCCCACTTTACTACTGATATCATCGGCAAGTGCTTCTAGAGACTCTTCAAAAAGTGCTCTTTGATCTTTATCTCCTGAGATGATACTCATAGCTGATTTCATTGCTGAATGGCTTGCATGGATTGCCTCACGTTCCTGTTCTTTGATTTTTAACTGATCTATAATATCTTCTGAAATTATTTCAGAATTTTCATACATCCTGGCAAGTACTTTGTACAGTATATCCATTTTATTGTACAAATCCTCCAGTTTAAAATTTGATTCTTTAAGTCTTCCTGCCTGCCTGGACTTTAAAACCAGGATGGATTGTTTATTCTCTTGTTTTGCTTCTTCAGCCTGGTTTAGATTTTCTTCGATTTGCTTATTATTATTATAAATATGTTCTTTTAATAAATGCATTTGGCTTCTTAGTCTGGCAATTTGTTTATTCATTTTTCCCAGATTATCTTTTAAATCTTCTGCATAAGACTTTAATATACCGAGGGGATCAATTTTAACAAATAATGATGTTAACCAGCGCATAGCCGATTTATACATATACCAAACCAACGTTCTCATTTTTGGATCGAGAACCATATAAATTATAGCCCCCAGAACCAAAAGCAAAGCAGATAGAGTCAATATGTTGGAAGTCAGACTGATCAGGTAAGGTAGCGATTGATACAATAAATAGGAGCCCCCTATTATCAGCCCTGATAAAACCAGACCGCCGGTAACACCTTCCGGCCGCTTCCAAAAACTCTTGGTTTGATAATTATGATTCATCTAAATGTTATCATTAACTTGATTATTTTAGAAATTGTTCCATTTTTTGGATATCTGACTGAATTTGTTCGACCAATTCATTGTATGCCAGACTAAAGCTTGATTTATTGGCTTGTACTTTGATATTGGCGGATTGAATTTCTTTATCGATTACAGAGAGTCGTTCCTGGCTTTGTTTTAGTTCTGATTGCAATTGAAGTAGTTGCTTCTCCATTTGTTCAATGGACTGTTGCAAAAGCTTTGATTCTTCTCCCTTGGTCTTTATCTGATTTTGCAGGAACTGGCTTGCTGTCTGATTAAATTTAGCAAACTCAGCTTCCAGGATACTCAAATATTTTTTAGCAGACTCGATTAAATGAGACGGTTGTATATTCATTGACATAATAGCGGCGTAAGCCGTCTTGTATTGGGAGCTTTCATCCATATTTTGGAGTTTGGCAATTGACGATACAGCTTTTTTATATTCGAGATAATCAAAACCAGATATATTATTTTCTTCCAATACTTTTGAAAGTATCTCCTCAAATTTTTCTTTGGATTCAACGAGTCCTGATACTGGAATAGACGGAGAAGAATTGGTGGTTTCTGATTTTAATCTGGTGTCCGGTACACTACCAGGATTACTTGATTCCTCAGATTCAGGAACGACAAAAACGGATTTAATTTTATCTAAAAAGGACATGTTAAAATTTCAATTAAAATATAAAATTAAGCAGATCTGGAAAGTTATTTACATGCACGATTGAGCCAGATCTTAATATTAATTCAATGAGTTCCTCTAAAAAGAAAAGGCACCCAGTAGTAG
Source organism: uncultured Saprospiraceae bacterium (assembly GCA_964486185.1). Lineage (GTDB taxonomy): Bacteria > Bacteroidota > Bacteroidia > Chitinophagales > Saprospiraceae > Vicinibacter. The sequence goes on along the minus strand of CAZALD010000010.1, from coordinate 27,427 downwards.
TGGGCACCCAGTCTTTGATTCGTTATATTCAGATTTAACTTCCGATATTTTTTTCTTGCAAAAAATATTATTTAGTAAGAATCCGAATTAATTCTGCCATATTTTCATCCCAGGCACCTGTTATCAGATCATTATATGCTTCATCGTCCATTTTAATTCCTTTGTAATTGGAGTTAGAAGCAACAGCATGAAAAGTTGTTGACCCAGGATTGTTTTTTTGTAATTCAGAAAGGACATTTCCAAATAATTGGAATCTGAATTGTAGTTCCTGCGGTACTGGATTTCCGGCTGCTTCAAAATCTTTTATCTGACTATTGACATTCTCTGTTTCTGTATTCAGAAGTTTTACAGCTATTTCAATACTAACAAGTTCCGGAACCTGACCAGTTTGAGCTTGAATCGAATTAATACCGAATAAACAGGATATACAGAATATCAGCCCGATATTCAATATACTTTTTGTTATCATATTCATATTTTCTCTTTTCATTTTTATTAATTTGACTGAATTCATTATGATTTAAATCAACATGTTTAAATTAATATTTATTAATTCATCAGTATCATTTGTTTAGTAGCAGAATGATTTGATGCATCCAGTTGATAATAAAGTACACCATTTGCATTAAGATCTGCTTTTTTGATTCTAACAGAATTCATTCCTTTAACTCCGGATACGTCGTAAATCCTGATTACTTTTCCATTTAAATCATAAATACTTAATTTAGCCAGACCTGCTTTTGGCAAACTAAATTTAATAAGCGTTTCTTCATTAAATGGATTAGGGGTATTTTGATATAGCTCAAATACACCAGTTTCGACTATTCCATCATTAGTCCGTACACCTAAACCTATTTCTTTGATTTTTAAATCAGCGTTATAAGCTTCAGCTGCCGTCACCGCACTGTTTATAGTCATTAGATTAGCAATCGATTCATTTGAAAGGGCTCTGAATACCAGTGTAAACAAAGTAGCTTCCGGATTCAAACTCAAACCTTCCTTATTATTCCAGCTAGTAGTAATTAGTCCATCTTCCAGTCTGTTGGTACCAAAATTTGAAATGTCAATATCCAATTCTCCGGCTTCCAAAGATTCAAACAACAGATGTTGATTGTCAAATTTTAAAGTAAACTGATATCCTATGATATTTTTAAAATCACTTGATTTAAATTCTACTTTATATAATTCTCCGGCTTTGGTTTTACCGTTTTCTATTTCAAAATGTAACTTATCATTTGTCCTGAGTTCAGAAGCAACAGATCCATTGGCTCTCACACTATTAGTTACGTCGCCCATTTTAACTGCAATGAAATTTTCATAATACGTCTGTTGAGCAGCTACAGTAACCATCAGGTCTCTTGGTGCATTCCATGGATTTTTTACATCTGGGAATGTATATTTTTCCGGCACAAATGTCCAGGAATCATTTTTAGAGAATTGAGACGTAACACCTAAAATAAGTTTTCTGATTTCAGATACGTCAGAAGCAGTAATATTTTTGGTATTGTTTACATCAGCAGCTATTAATTTATATGGACTGTCGAGTGACTCAATACCCAAAATATGTCTTTGAATTTTGACAATATCGGCAGTTGTGACACCATTCAACGGATCATCAGTACGAATAGGCTGGATCAAATAATCCATACTGGCCCCAAATACCAAGTCACCAAAGAAATAACTTCCGTTTGAGGCAGTTGTCATTCTTTTAGTCATAACACCCAGACGATAAAGTCTTGCCTCGACTTTTTCAGTCATTTGGTTGGTTTCTGTTTTTAACTCTCCGGTAATTCGACCAAAGCTGCCAGAGTTTTTACACACGTTTATTGGATCCTGAACTACCAAAGTAGTTTTACAGAAATCGGAATTACCTTCTTCATCCTGGACATAGACATGCAATGGAAGAATTAACTCATCATCAGCCTTTGCATTAATAAAGTCTTCGCAGCAGATAGTTAGACTTGTTTTAGAAGGATCACCATCAAAATAAAACAGGAGGTTTTCCTTATTAGTACAATTATCAAAACTTCCTCTATCAAGATCCTTAGCCCAGATAGTTATACAACCTGTACTTGGCATTACAGTAGTAATAACTCCCAGGTCACAATAAGGTGTTGGAGCTTTGCAATCTTTTATTTCAAATAATCTGCAATTGGCAGTTTGATTTCCACAACCATCTTCGACATACCAGCAAATGTTATGAATTCCTATTGGATATGAACCACTGGCGTCAAATGGGTTATTTGGATTAACAGCGGATGGATTATGACGTTTAACCGGAAGCTTTCCGGCAGCAAAATCCTTTTTGGTCAATGGCCCTACCGCGTAATCAAAACCTGAGTGAATACCTTTTCCATCATTATACAAATCGATTTTATAATCGTAAAATAACCAATCCAAAGGACTACAATTATCCGTAGCATCGGCAGTTAAATTTATCAATCCATAGCATATATTATCCACAGCATTTTTTACCGCTGGATTACAAGTATCTACTTTAACAGTAACTACCGGGCGATCTTTGTCAGTTACTTTGATAACTTGTTGATATTCCCAACGTCCATTTGTTGGATTTAAGGTAGGATCATACTGACACCAATCAATTACGATCCATTTTCTAATTACTTTAAAGCAGGCATCTGGTTCAATTGTAAATAATTCATCGACATATTCTATGCTTATCAAGGCACACAGATCATCTGAATTATTTTCTACGACTGGTCTTCCAAGGCGAGGATTATCCGGACTGATATTTGCGCCACATCCTTCAATGGTTGTTGCTGTACCGTTACAATTACCCGGCCAGGTAATATCATCAAGTGCATCACAATTATCAGCTCTGTTAATATAGAATGGATCACAATCTACTACCCAAATTAATTGAGTTGCTGTGACGGATATACCATTGGGACCTCTGGCAACAATCGTACGGGTTAATTGACCCTGACCGCATTCACGATTATCGTTGACAGAAATGCTGAAATTAGTACCACAATTTCCTAGTACAGTTCCATCAAATCCCCAGGTCAACTCATATTTTCTTTCCGGATGAGCCGTATCAAACAAAACCCTGTAAAAATCACAAGCTCTGTTCCAGGCAGGTGGATTAGACGGTGGTGCTCCAGGAACAAAACCCGGATATCCCGTAATATCATTTCTCACACAATACTTATGACAAACCAGGTCATTGGTTACTACCTTTTTCCTGAATGTCAGATCATTGACTACTCGTCCAAATGTTGGATCTTCAGGATCTGTTAATTTGTCAACATCAAACCAGAACCAACAGCTGACAACAATATTTGGTGGTGCAACAACTGTCGGTACACCTTTGTCCTGAACTTCAACTTCAACCATACAATCGCTAAAACGGTTAAACAGGTTTCCGCCTGGATTCATTCTGGATGGGGCTATTGGACCATTGCCAGGTTCGACATCAAATACTCTGAAAACAACCATGATGGTGCGGCCTATATCATTACAACAGAAATTAATATAGTCATCAAAATAAATTTGATTTCCATCCAATACAGCATTGTCATCTCCATTTACGCCGGCACAATTAACACCATTATCAGGTTGTGATGCATTGGATCCATTATTAGTTCCACGCAATTGTTCCATTCTGATGACTTTAAAGAACACATGAGGACTGCAATTGTCGCGGCTTCCCTGATCAAAATGGCTTGCATTAATTCGACCAAAGTTTTCCCCCGGTGCCTGATTTCCGGTGATACTTACAATAGTTCGCTGATCGCATACTGGAACAGGTGGGGTATTATCTACCACATTTACGGCTACTCTGTGTCTTGTTATATTTCCACAACAATCTTCAGCTATAATAAAAGCCGTATTTAAACCTCTTTCTATATTTCTAATAACAAATCCATCGGTTTCGTTGCCAGTAATCACACCGGTACTGATGGTTACAGAATAATGAATTTCATTACTGCAATTATCCAATAACCAGGGTCTGGGAACATACCAAAGGCCCAAACATTTTAATTCTTCCATATTGACAATAACTGTATCAGGATAGAGAATTTTCGGACCTTCCAGATCTGCCAATTTAATAATCTGATTGTGACCACCCAATGTTCCGGTACACCAATCCAAGACAGTCCATTGACGTATAATTTTAAAACATCCCACATCACCTGCATCACAATTGGGTGTTGCGATATCAATTTTAACATCGCGGAATGTCATACCCAGATTAAAGCAAGTCTGTCCGGTAGGATACCCTGTACCGGCCCACATAATAACTTCATCCGGACCCCAACAAACAGGATTGTTAGCTCTCCAGGATGGATGTGCAGGATAATAAATTGGGAATGGGCTTGGATGTCCAATATATTTACCTGTATCAATCACATTCCAACCTAAAGTTTTAGGTAATCTGACTCCTGCAAGGTCACCCTGAGGACTTGGATAAAAACCACCAGTTGCTTTCCAAATTGTTGAATCCAGTAGATAACCATCTACGCAATAAGGAAATCCTAAATAATGGGGAGTAACATCTTTTGCAGTATTTCTCCGGCCATCACAGGAAAGAGCTGGCATATCTGTACCATCAAAATCATTAGTTACAGCTACTGAATTAATGTCAGCTAAAGCAACTGTTATCGTTTGTCGGCAAACAGATCTGTTGCCCTGTGCGTCGATGGCCGTCCAGGTTCTTATGATTCGTTCCTGGAAATTCAGAGCACAACTACCTTGAGTTACCTGATCAGAATAAGACAATGAGAATGAACCACAATTTTCAGTGACAATCGGGTTACCCAAATAAAAAGGAGTTGTTAAGCTCGAGCCACAAGGCACACAAGTATCTCTTGGACAAACCATTTGAGGTGCCATTTTATCTTCGACGGTAGCATGTCCCCAACAACTATTACCCGTAATAGGATCCCGGATTGTTATTTTAAACTCTTTGTTTATATCCTGAATTCCTAGTTGTATTCCTGGGACATTCGGTTGACGATCAATTATTTGGCCGGTGACCCAATCTTGCACCGTTACGGTATAATCTAAGAAACAACGATAAGGACCACCCGATAAAATTTCATCTGCATTAATTGTTACAGAACAATTTTGATCAAGACTTAATTGAATCTCATCGTGACAAGCTAAAAAATTAACGGGATTAGGAAAATCCACCAGGGTTATACAGAAAGTGCAACTAGAAGTATTTCCTACAAAATCCGTTGCTAAAAATGTTTGACAAGTTGTACCTCGAGGGAAACGGTCTCCATTTCTATATCCAGAATTATCAATCTGAGTTACAATTGGAGGTGCTCCAATGATTGTTTGTTTTGTATAGTGGATTCTACCATTCCAGTACCTAGCAGCAAAAGTGGCTCCTGTAAAAGTAGGAAATCCTTTTCCGGCTCCAAGAGTTAATAGAACATCTGCATTACTAAAAGTAATATTATTATTCGTATATCGTAAGACTATCGATCCTGCTGTATAATTTTCAAGTGCAAAATAAATACCGACTGTTTGGCCCGGCTGAATAACTAGACCCCCTATATTAAATAATGTAGGCATATTTAAACCTGCACAGGGGGCGTTGCCTGTACCAAGAAGTGTCCAGGCAGCAGCATTAACTTCCTTTCCAACATAGGTAGTTGGCGTATGATAAATTGAAACAATACAATTCGTACCAACAGCAGCTGAAATATTTCCTGCAAATGCATTTATAGTAATTGCTCCGGTTGAAGTGTTGGTAATGTTAAACATGTTACCGGCAAATTGATTATTCGAATTGAATGCAGTTGTAATAGAATCTCTTGCAGTTACGGTGGTTATATTACAATTATCAGTTGCTTCTGGCTCTGTATAATTAATAATTCTGTCGCATTCACCTGGATTCAAGGTTACAGTCCAGTCTTTAGGACACCATAATACAGGCCTGATGGTATCTAATATGGTAACTGTAGATTGACAAGTTGATGTTTTACCACAGGAATCCGCAGCCGTCAAAATAACCGTATTGGGTCCGTGGTCCCCACAACTATATACCGATTTACTTAAAGTGAGTGTTCTGGCACCTGTACTTCCGTTATCGACATCTGGAACGCTTAAGTTTGCCACTCCATTGCTATTCAGATATATGGTTGCGTTTTTACAACGGGCCACAGGTTGAGGAGTAACAGAAATTCGGAAAATCATCGGTGTACCCGGACAACTCGGTCCACCAGTTGGATTGGTATAAACGGGAGTAACCGTAAATGTACTTGTAATTCTGGTAGCACCTGGGTTAGTAGTTACAAATGAAGGCACTGTATTGGCTCCTGATGTTGAGGCAAGGCCAATTGCTTCGGGTGTCCGGGTCCAGTTATAAACTGTTCCGGGAACATTACCCATAAAATTAATTACGACAGTGGCATCAGCGTGACAATATTGTATATCCGCTTGTTGAGTGGCTGTTGGTGTTGGGTTAACCGTTATGGTAAATACAATCGGTGTACCAGAACAAGTTACACCACCATTTGTAAAAGTTGGTGTTACTGTAAAAGTTGACGTCAAGGGGCCTGTAGTTGCATTGGTCGTCACAAAAGCCGGTACATTTCCTGCGCCACTAGTGGCAGCAAGACCTATAGGTTCAGCAGTTCGGGTCCAATTAAACGCAACACCAGGGGGAGTTCCAGTAAATACTATAGAAGGAGAAGTCTGGCCCGCACAGAATATCGGACTAGAAACCTGATTAACTGTTGGTTGTGGATTGACTGTAATTGTAAAGGTTATTGGTGTACCTGTACAAGTTTTGCCAGCATTCGTATATGAAGGAGTCACTGTAAAAGTTGAAATTAATGGAGTGGCACCTGCATTTGTGGCTACAAATGAAGGCACACTGCCAGTTCCGCTTAATGGCGCTAAGCCTATGGCCTGTGGAGTTCTGGTCCAATTGAAGATCGTTCCGGGAGGAGTCCCTGAAAAATCGATTTGTGTTGAAGTTTGACCGACACATAAAACCCTGTTGGCAACTGGATTCACAGTTGGATTTGGATTAATGACAACCAGTTTAGAAATGGATTGAATACACCCGGGGTGTTGCCCACTCGGAACTCCATCTGCTGCATCAAATGTATAAACTACCGTATGGGTTCCTGGCCCCAGAGCCGCCGGATTAAAAATAGTTGCATTATTTCCGTTTATTTTAAAAGTACCTACTCCTTGAGCTGGACCTGATCCGTCTCCTAGTTGAGCAGAACCAACCATAGTAAATGAAGGATCTGTAACACAATACGTATCAGCCACATTATCAATGGTTGGATTTGGATAAAAACAATGAGCACTCACGATGGTCAATATGCTGCCATTGGTGACTGTAAGCATAAAACCTGTGGCATCCACATGTATTCCGCTTAGTACATAATTACTCACACCATTTCCTAAAACCACTTCTGTTAAAGCGGTTCCGAAAGGTACTGGAATTGGCGCTGCAGGCGGTGCCGGACTAGAAGATAAAAATAATCCAGGAGCTGTGAAAACTGTCCAGTTTTGTCCGGAAGGAGCATTAACGGTAACAGTTGTATTGAATTGACCATTTGTCAAAGTGGTAGCGTTGTTTTTACAATCACAAGGAGTTGTCACAACGAGCATACAACTTAATACATTTATGGTATTGTTAGCTGATGGTCTACATGCAGGATCTGACGGAGTTGGAGACAATATAGCATAAACAAAATAATTTCCGGCAGTCGGAATGTTTGCAGTTAGACTAGCCATGGTTCCGCCACCTGTCAATCCTGCATTGGGGACTGTTCCAAGTATTGTACCACCTACATATGGATTGGGTAATGAAGTTAAAGAGTATTTAAAAGTTATGCCATAAGTTCCGCCCATATTTGCCAAACCGGTTGCGGTTAAAGTAAAATTGGTTGTGCGGCAAACATTGGATACACTTTTCGTCAGACCGCCGATGCTAGGACAGACACCGCAATCACCGGGACCAATAAGCGTAATGGATCGGGTTCCGGTACAACCATTACTGGAAGTAACCGTAACATTATACGTACCTACAGACAGTCCAGTTTGGTCTTCAACGCCCTGGGTTAATCCATTGCCATCAGGGGTAAACCAATTATAAGTATAACCACCGGATCCTGTCACCATTAAATCAATTGATCCATCCAGTGAAACACATGTGGTTGGCTGAACTCTACTGTCTGTCAGACCAACACCTGTGATAACTGTAACAGTTGCTGATTTTGTATTTGTACAACCGTTACCGTCAGATACGGTAACTGTATAGGTAGTTGTTGAACCCGGGCTAACGGTGATACTCGTTGTCACGGCCCCTGTACTCCACAAATAGCTAATTCCACCACTTGCAGTTAAAGTTACACTAGAACCTGAACATAAAGTAGGCGCCATTGGGGTAATATTGGCGGTTGGATTTGGAAATACGGTTACGGTCGTCATTGCCGTAGCTGTACATCCATTTGCCCCTGTGACAGTAACGGTGAAGGAAGTTGTACTGGCAGGAGAAACGGTTATGGCTGCTGTTGTCGCTCCGGTATTCCATAGGTATGTACCGCCTCCTGAAGCCGTTAAAGTCGTACTTTTACCAAGGCATATGCCCGGATTTGAAGGTGCGATACTTGCTATGGGACTCATATTGACCGTAACTGTTGCTGTTGCTGTAGACGAACACCCACCTGCACCTGTTACAGTTACCGTATATCCCATTGTGCTGGCTGGAGTTACCATGATTACTGCCGTTGTGGCTCCTGTACTCCATAAATAAGTACCACCTCCGGAAGCGGTAAGTGTTGCCGTTTGACCAGAACAAATAGTTTGTGTCGAAGGCGTGATCATTGCATTAGGTGAATTAATCACTTTTATAGTATCGGTCATCACCAATAAACACCCGGTTGATCTGGTAATCGTATCAAAATAGATGGTTGTACTGGAAGGTGACTTTACAATAAAGTTGGTGGTTTCTCCTGTATTCCATTTATGGGAAGTGGCTACTCCTGCTACTGTAATAGTTGCAGAACTTCCCTGACAAACAAATTTATCATTTGGTGTTCCGGAACTTTCAGTGACTGTAATGCTTAAATCTGATGCTGTAAATTCATCTGCACCGATATCTGGATTTGTCAAACTTCTGGTTTGATTATCAATATCTTCATTCACATTTGCCAATGGCATCGCGGCTTGATTCAAACAATTATTTATCGGACTGGAGGTCAGGTGAAGATTGGTTGTATCCACAAAAACAGGTTCCATATTAATGGATAAAAGATCCTGGCCTGTAAAATTTCTCCATTCTGTTAAATTAAGAACATCAACAGCTCCTGGTATTCTTCCAAATACCCCTTCAGGACCACTTACAAAATAGTCATTATTATTAATACTTGTAAAAGCCGAAGCTGGAGCATCACTAAATATAGAATAGGCTTTGGCAACACCCGTAATGTTATCCAATTTATTGATTAAAATATTATTTTTAACATTCATTAGGCTGGCTGCTGAATGTATATATAATGCTGCACTAACATCTGCTGTCGCTGCACGATCAAGATTCCCTTCCATAAGAACACTATTATTAAATATGCTGATATTTGTTGAAGGCGATAGAATCCTGATACCTACAATTGCATCTGAAGTGATTGTACTCCAACCATCACCAATCATTTTACTTACAAAATTATTGGATATTATTAAGTTGGCATTAGCACTAGTTGCTATATCAATTCCTTTGGCACCCCATCCACCCGTTCCGGTGTATCTTATATCATGAATATTATTTTTTGAAATGGTTGAATTCACAACGCCGGTTTCAATCCGTATTCCGGTTGGATTTGTGATTGTGGATCCAATCATATTAAACACTTCATTTTCAGAAATCAGGGAGTTTTCTGTTTCATAAATCTGAATTCCCCATTTTCCTATTTGGTCAGTTACTACACTCGAACCAATTTTGTTTTTTAGAATTTGGGTGTTAGAATTTCTACCTGCAGTTGTCGCGCGTGAATAAATTCCCCAATAAGCCCTCGTCAAATTATTATTTTGAATTGTCAGGTTATCATTATCATTTCCTGTGCCGGTGGTGCTTATGGTCGTGCCACCAACATGAATTGCAAAAGTCGAAGTAACTGTTGGAGACCCTGCAACAATGTTGCAATTTTTTATAACATCATTTGTAGAACCTAATAAAGTACCCAAGCTTGTCACCCATATTGCTGCAGTACTTGCTCCTGTTGAGGTATTTATTATACTAAGACTTTGATCAGTTCCGCCTGAATTCGAACCATCAATGGTCACCCAGTCAGCACCATTTAATTTAATTATTGAAGAAGTAGATGAACCTGAAATCGTTGCAACATTTCCGGCCGCTGGTCTTATGGTCAGTGTGTTAACTGAAGACTGGCCGGCAATCTGATTAATGGATATTGGAAATGTTTCACTTGGATAAGTAGCATCGGTTAATAAAAAAGTAATCGCACCGACAGCGCATCTGGAATTATAATCGGCAACTGCAGCTGTAAGGGTTGTATAATTTCCTCCTACTCCAACAGTGAATGTTCCACTCATAGGATTTTGAACTGTAATAGAATATAAGGTAGGTGGTGGGGTTAATATGGTATTGACATCTATGGCAGAAGCACCACAAGGATTGGAGACAATATTTTTAGGTACTGCCAAATCCTGAGCAATGATGTAATAATCAATGACATCTCCAAATACCAAACCACCCATATCAGCAGCTAACATGGTAAATGACCAAGAGCCATTGATTCCAGTTCCACTTAATAAGATACCTGCATTAGAAGACCAGGCACCAGCATTTTTACGGTAATAAATTCTGGGGCGATCCGGACCTGCAACGGGCACTCCTGTAGCATCATAAATTGTAACCGGACTTAAAACAACATTTCCTGTTCCGCAAGCCGCAGCTAGTGGTGTAAAATCTATGGCTGGACCTGTAACATCTAGAATTAAAAAATTACCAGCATCTGCTCCTACATCACTTGGTGAAAATGAAGCCCTTGTTTGGCCATCAAAATCATCCACTACAAGACCACCCAGGTTGAAGCCTGCTTGTTCTATTGGTGTTGCTACACCACTCATTATATGAAGATCCAGTGTAACAGCACTTCCAGTTGGATTTATAAATTTCGGATCGGATGAAAAACTATTACAATCTTGTCCAACGGCAGTTCTCCAGGCCGCCAGGTCAAATTGATCTAATGCATTAAATTGACCAACAAAGCTACCCATACCAGTGACATAGTAGTCATTATAATTTATAGTAAGTCCGGCAGGATTTGGCGCTGTACCTCCTACCCGGATGGCATAATGCTTACCAGTTGAGCCCGAGTTTGATCTTGCATTAAAAAAGATATTATTTCCAACATATCTTATATTGGTTACCACCGAACTATTAAATGCAAAAGTATTGGCAGCATTTGTACTAACACCTGATCCGCCCACGTAGACGCTATTATGAAAAAACTGAGTAGATCCTGTTGTTTCAAGGTATCCATTGATTTGTATCCCATTCGTCATGGAAGAACCCGAAGAATCCAAACCAACACGAATCATATTATTCGCATAACCAGCCGTTCCGGATCCACCATGCTGAATTCCATTAACTACTGCAGAAGCACTGGTACTCATACTTACAATACTGTGTACAAGATTTTTAGTAACAGGATTGTTATTGATGGCCGTTGGACCTAAATAAATACCCATAACTGTATTTGCTGCGGTCGTGTTTAAATTGTATATCGTATGGACGGTATTGGATCTCATATCAATGTTTAGAGTACCTGAAGTACAGGCTATTCCGATAACTGAAGATGCAGTAGTCAATCCTGCATTCAGATTGCTGGCGATCAAATTGCGAACCAGGTTATTCGAACATTCAATTAAAGCAAAACCGCAAATAATACCATTGATTTGGTTACCTAAACCTGTACCGGTTGAAGTCGAAACAGTTTTTAATGGACCTTTGGCTGATCCTACCGTATTGTTTCTGATATTGACAATGGGCGTAGCACTTAAAGGTGATCTAATGGCAGAAATACCAGCTCCTCCTGTGGAAGTATTCATATAGGTTAAGGAACCTATAGAATTACTATCAATATTTTCAGTCACAGCTATGGTTGACGAATTGAAAATACCTACTATTTCTCCCGAAGTTGCTGATGAAGAGGAAACTGTTAATCCAGTGGATCCATCCAAACTTCCGATGGTATTGTTGCTGATCACAGAAATGGCTCCCGAAGAGCATAAAATAGCGCCAATAGTTGCAACTGTTGTTGTGCCACCGACGACACCACTTACGTTAACAGCTGTAATTACATTGTCGCGAATGATAGTTGGTACCCCTGAACCCAAACCGGTGATAAGAATGCCGGCAAATCTGGTACTGGCCACTCCAACCAAACTATACACCCCTGTACCGGCCGCACTGGCATAACCCATGATATTTCCATTGATAATACAACCTTCGTTATTGACATTAGCGATTTGAATACACGCATTAATGACACCTGTAGTTTGTGTCCTAATGGCAGTTTGAAAGAATTTATTATTGGAAATGGTCCAGGTAGTAGAACCACCGGCCATGTATATTCCATTGGACTGAGTGGTTGCATGAAAATAGTCAGAAATCTCATTATTGAGTATCATATTACCGCTGTTGTAATTCGATACATTTGTAGTCGTTCCTTGACTGTAAATGGCTTTAGCTGGCAAGTTTATACCATCTGGTGAATTTATTTTACAAAAAGAAATAATGTTGTTGTCATTACCAAATGTAGCAGTAGATAAAGCTGTTGCAAAGTAAATTGTTCCACCATTGGTGGTGGTACCCATCGTTGTAGATCCTTGAATTGTTAGCCTTGTTAGAGTGTTAAACATGGCATCGTTAATGAAGCGAATGGTCGAAGTTCCGGATACTGCAGAAATAGTCGTACTCACAATGGTCAATGAGTTACCACCTGAATTTAATCCATCGATAGTCACATTGTCACAACCATTTAAATCAATCAAAGGAGCCGGAGCGGTTGGCGCTCCAGAAATCGTTCTGGCTGCACCACCGATGGGCTTTATTAAAACCGAACTAAAATCAGCTGCACCTGTACCACTGGCATTTAACACAGCGCCGGTTGCCGGTTCTGAAGTATTTCCGGATATATTGATTGTTATAACTCCCGTATGTGTCCCAGCGTTGATGGCTGCAAAAGCTGCGGTCAGGGTAGTATACGATGCCATCCCGGTGCCACCCGTAGCAATAACATCGACCTGTGCATGCACATTTTGATGTAAACTACTGAAAAACAATAAAATAATAGTAAGTAGAGGGATAGACAAACGCAATGTAAATCCAAGAGGACTACGTCTTTTCATGAGATCTGAGTTAGGTTCTATAAAATACTAAACATGAATTGGCTTCGACAATTCAATCCCCCAAAAGTAGTAAGGCTTTTTTAATTTTATTAACTATTTCTATGTATTCTGAAATTATTTTTTGATTATCATTCAAAATATTTTTAATCAATATTTTATATATGTTTATTTACTAAAATATGATATACAAAAAATAAACTTTAGCTTTGTCTTTTACAGAACATGACCAGGCCAGAAATAATTTACGAATTAAAAAGCAATTTAACGTGCTTTCAAAGCCTGTTTACCGCCTATTCGGAGGTAGATAAATTTATTTTATGGAAAGCGGATCAGAAAAAATGGTGTTTACTCGAAATTTTATGTCACTTGATTGATGAAGAACGGGAAGATTTCAGGACAAGATTCCAGTTTGCACTTTCAAATTTGCCAGGTGATCCTCCATCCATTGATCCTACATCCTGGGTAATTAGTCGCAATTATCAAAAACAAAACTATCCGGAAAAATGTCAGGAATTTTTTTTGGAGCGCTCCAGATCGATTGAATATCTGGAAAATAGTATGGTATATGACGGTGCAGCTTTTTTTACACATTCCAAATTTGGTATAATGACCGCTGATTATATATTACATAACTGGCTTGCACACGATTATTTACACATTAAACAAATTATCAAACTTCGTTATGATTTTTTATCACAATCTGGTATACAATTGGATTACGCCGGAAATTGGAGCTAAAAATCTTAATGATTCATTTTATATTAAGTTGTCATTTTCCTAAAAATATTTTTAAAACATGATCTATTTCCATTTCACAAACAATCCATTTTATCTTTGCCCATAGATTAAAAACAATCCCCAGTATAGTCATAAACTTACTCACATCCCCCACTCTATAGTTGCACTCACTCCAATGACTGCCACAAGCAGACACACCCACACTCACACTCACACACTCACACTCACACTCACACTCACACCCACACACTCACACACACACACTCACACTCACACTCACACTCACACTCACACTCACACCCACACCCACACTCGCACTCACACTCACACACTCACACACTCACACTCACACTCACACACACACACTCACACACACACACTCACACTCACACCCACACCCACACTCGCACTCACACTCACACACTCACAC
>CAZALD010000010.1:0-12791 GCA_964486185.1 uncultured Saprospiraceae bacterium | reverse complement strand
CACACTCACACTCACACCCACACCCACACTCGCACTCACACTCACACACTCACACTCACACTCACACCCACACCCACACTCGCACTCACACTCACACACTCACACTCACACTCACACCCACACCCACACTCGCACTCACACTCACACACTCACACACTCACACTCACACACTCACACTCACACTCACACCCATGCCGAATTCGGGGCGTAGCGCAGCCCGGTAGCGCACACGTCTGGGGGGCGTGGGGTCGCAAGTTCAAATCTTGTCGCCCCGACTTAATTATCAAGGAGTTATGAACTTAAAATCATGGCTCCTTTTTTATTTGCACATAAATTGCACATAATTTTAATTCAAGCTTTGGAACGACTTTGAATGGTCACTTAGTCCGGCATTTCTATTTCAGAAAACTAATCGGTTTATCCTTGTTGGTTGTTATTTAAATTTTTGATAGTACTTGCTAAGATCAAAAAACATACATTGTTAATGTATTGTTAAATATTTAATATTATTTTAATTTATCTAAATAAAGCAATTCATATAAGATAATTAACATATATTTGCTTCAATAGAAACCAATTCTCAATGAAAATAATATGGAAAATGATTGAAGCATGTTTTACAACTAAAAAACTCAACATGCCATCAAAAGTTAAATTGATTCGTAATAAAGGTAATGAAACTAAGGTAGATACAGAATCTAGCAAATTACCCAAATCTCAAGAAGAAATTAAAGATCTATTTAATCAGTTATTAAATGCAGACCAAAAAATTAAGGAAGCAATAAAAGATGGAGATATCGAAGCGCTCAAAAACCAAGGTTTCCGATTCCACTAGTATATACGAATTTGATTACTCCTCTGGGTTAGGTTATCGTTTTGAAACCAAAGACTCGGTTATTTATACTATAAGAATTGGTGAATATACAGGCGTACAAGATACAGCCTTTAGGCTATTTTCTTTTTATCCTTGTTTAAGTGAGAATAAAAACAAAATTAAATTCGACCCCAGGATACACGCTACAATTTGTGCAATAATTGAGGAGTACTTAGAATTGAATAATGATCATGTGCTAATTTATTTCTGCCTGGACGGCAAAGCAAGATATCTCCTTTATAATAAATGGATTAAAAGGTTTAACACCGAGGCCTCTTATAATTTTTATAGTGATTACTTCATTAAAAATGGCCTTAATGTTTATTTTGGTATGATATCTTTAAAAAATTGTATTAATTGGGAGCATGTAGAGTTATACGCTAAATCAATCTCTAAACAAGAAGTTGATAATATAAAATAACAGACCATTAAAAAATGATCTGTTATTGTTGCCTCATTTAAGAGGGTCGTAAATTTGCAGAAGGAAGTTGACTTCATCACTATATTCTCCATCCGGGTAACTTATTTTCCGAATAATATCTGCATCTTTTTTTAATTCGGCTTTGAACCCTAATAATTTTCTTGAAGAAATACTATCTTCCATTGTTTCAAACAAATATTCTCCATTGTATTTGAAATTGTCTCGAGTCAAATTATTATCATCTTTCATAATGAATGAATTTAATTTCATTGAACAATATACAGAATAATATTTGCCTTGATTTTTGATGACACTAAGAAAAAATTCATCGAAATTTGGTACAGTGTTCGAAATGCAAACGTCACGAATAAAATAATTTCGATTGATTTCCAACATCAACTTATCGAGAAACCATTTATGTAGATTTAACGACAGTAATTGCGATGGATCTAAGGATGGAATGATGTTTTGAAATAGCGGATTCATAGAACTTAAATTTTAAATGTTTACAAAATTTAATTCCATTAAATCATAAACATTCAATCAAGTCAAATAGATCAATGGATTTGTATTAAGTCCAGAACAACTAAGCGGCAATTTATACCTTAATATACCAATGTAACCCGAGATTATGGGAGAACGTTCCATTTTTCAGTTTATTATTACTGTAAGCCTTTTATATCGAGTCTTAATTAAGCATCTTAAGAAGAGTGATCGTATTATTAAATAAATTATGGACGATTGGGAGGTTGATCCATCCCATAATGGTTTAGTTCATAAGTAGCCATTAGCCACCGGCCCCGTCCACATGAATGTGGATATCATTTATCAGTTTCGATGTCAATAATAGCTCAAGGAATTTTCTTTTTGAGGTGTTCTTTAATGTTAATTGTTCTTCCTTTCCTAACTCGATGAGTAATTCCTTAATCCGGTGTATAAGCCTTATTTTAATTGTTATGGATTCCGGTTCCAAGAGTGATTGTAGATTCAATAGGAATGTCAAATGGGTGCTGATAGATGAGCAATGTTTCATTTGTTGGTTCTCTTAATCCTTTTTCATACCTTGAGATATTAGAGTAATCATGCAAGTCGAGCAGAAAGGAAATATCTTCCTGGATTTAGCCGGAGCGTTTTCTATACACTCTTAAATAATTTGGTGGTGAAGACATAAAATTAAAATAGGCATCAGAAAATAATTTTCCAATACCATAAGTTTATTCTTCTAATACTTCCGATCGTAGACGGTATTTGTTGCCAATTTGGCAATTTTTTCGACCCAGTTCCACGCTCGGTGGAAACTCTAAAATTCCAATTGGTTATCGAGTAAAGTGATTGATAGTAGAGAATATATTCTATTATCTGAAGGCACTTTTGTATCTGTAGGAACCCACAATCTGCGAAATAAGAAAGCAATCGCAGATTGCAAACCAACAGTACAAAGGCACCGCCTTTAAGTGCAAAACATTTATTAAAATCTCAAATGTGATTGAAGCTATAATTATTAAATTGTTGTACATTCGCATTAATCATATTTTTAATAAAATTAATGGTATGTTTTTTGATAGTATTCATGAAAATCATCAATATTTAAAAATATTCCAAGTAATTAGTGATTCGAATTTAATATCTGACATAAAAACTGTATTAGATGTTGGATCGGGAGTTGGAACAACGCAATTTAGTATTTTAGGTATTCAATATGATGCTATTGACACAGACCAGACAAAACTTAATGAGTTAATTAGAAAAATAAACGAATTAAAATTAAATTCTTGGTTCAACGTAATCAATGAAAGTTTTATAGAACACGATTTCAAGGATAAAAAATACGATCTTATTATAATGAATAACTTCTTGAATGTTATTCCCCATAATACAATTAATGAAAATTTTAAAAAAGCTTTCAGTTTGCTTAAAGAAAATCGTTTGATTTCAATCAGTGTCAACACTCTAAACAAAACCGATCTTCAAAGAACTAAAAAAAATAAATTAGAAATTGAAATTGAAGAAAACAAGTTTTATAGAGAATCAGACGATTCATATTATAATTATTTTAGTCTTTCTGAAATGAAACAATATCTAAGGGAAGCAAAGTTTAGAATTGAGAGGTGGTACTTGGAGGAATTGTTTCAATTTCAAAGACAAGAAATGGATTCTACGTATCATTTCATTGCGAGCAAATAATATGGCCAAAGTAATAAATTTATACTTTATTGTGCAAATCGTAAAAACCGCTGATATTTTGAATTCTCTACTATTTCTCCAATAGAACCGATAGTATTTTGCTGTTCTGGCAACCTGTTTCCTTTTGTTATATTTAGTTTTGTCGAGTTAGTTTTGTTATATATCACTTTGTGCACTGGCTTAGTATCACTATGTGCATTAGTTGATACTTTAAAGTGCACTGGATTGAATGAAAAGAATAAGACGGCTTTGCCTTTACGGTCCAATGAGTTTTTAAGTAGTTTGGAGTTGGCATCAGTTATTGCTATCAACTCTTTATCTGAGAGCATTTTGAGCGTTTTAGACACTATCCTTGGAGATAGTCCTGCTTTAGAAACGAATTGGCTCTGAGTAATCCGGTCTCTGATTTTTCTTTTACCAGTATTTACATCGATCCAGCCATAAGTTTGTCGGATAATAACGAGAATAATTTTTATTTCTGATTCTGTTAGATTTGGTAGGTGTTTATCAAAAATTTCATTCGGGACTTGGGTGGTTTGTTGGTAGTTCATAGAACTGAATTTGATTTAAGGTCTTCTATTTTCTCGACCTGAGATAGGATCAAATCCAGCAAGGATTGCATCGATTCTCTGAGTTTTTCTTTATCTACTGGAATATTTGAAGAATCATTCTCTTGTGAATTGGCTGGTATAGGTGCTTCATGTTTGGTATTATCTATTACATAGTCGTTTATTATTGCCGGATTGGCAAATTTAATTCGAGGTATTTCTCGAGAAGGGGCACATTCCGATAAGTTATAGCGATTTGCAATCTCAGCGAATGGAGATTTTATTGTAAACATTAAGTTTTTTTTATTAATTGTGAAGTTCGAGGTGATAATTTTTAGTAAATCCCGTTTATCCTCAGTATTTCCGTTTAAATATGATTTTGTAAGGCTTTTTGCGAGTTCGATGTAATTCTTAGCTTTCTTGAAAATGTTATCCTTTTCTCCTGAAATCTTTGCTCGTCGTTCATTTATGTCTTGAATTTCAAAGAGTATTTTCTCCTTCTTTTGTTCAAATGTTTCTTTGTCAATCAAGCTATCCAATAGGGCATCAGTGAGTTTATCAATTCTCTGTAATGCTTTACTGTGTTGCAGATTAAGAGATTCCTCAATACCAGATTGAATATATGTCCAGTTGGTTTGTGCTTTTAGCAACAAGTCGTCTAAGACTTGTCCTTCTTCTTTTGAAAGCTTCACTTGGTTGATTATTTTGTGGATTTCAAGCTCAAGTATTTCTTCTCTGATGGTCTTAATCTGACAGGATTTTGAATGACAACGGTAATATACATTGCCTTTTTGTCTTTCACCGATAAGGGAATATTGGCAATATTCGCATTTAACATACCTTCGAAACAAGAAATCATGCTTTAATCCGGTTGCGTTGGTTTTACCGGTCAAGATGTTTTGAACCTGATTAAATGTGCTTACGGATATGAGTGGTTCATGAACACCTTGATATGTATTCTCATTTACCTTTAATATACCAGCATAGAATGGGTTATTAAGGATTTTAGACATAGTGGTAATGGATATTCTATTTCCTATTTCATTGGTTAACCCAAATTCCTGTATTTCATTACACAGCTTCTCCAGATTGTATTTATTGGACGCATAAAGTAGAAATGCTTTCTTTATAATAGGGCCTTTAATGCTATCTATGGTCTTCACTTTTCCACCTCCATTGTTTATATAGCCTATAGGGGCACGGAAAGGGTATAGTCCTTGTTTGAGACGGCCATTTATTCCTTTTTGTGTTTCTTCCCTTAGATTACGAATATAATCGCTGGCAATAACGGCTTGGATGTCGGCGGCCAAACGACCACCACGAGTATCCATATCAAGACTTTCATGGGCAAAATGGATTTCATAGCCTTCGTCGATCAAATCACCTAAAACCCCCCAATCCTTTAAATTACGCGCTCCACGGTCAATTTTGTGGATTATAACCCCCATTGACTTACCGGATCTGATTAATTTCATCATTTTGGTAAATTGCGGTCTGCCTTGCTTTGCTGCCGTTTCCTGTTCTTCAAACCATTCAATGATTTCCAGTTGATTTTTACTTGCATACCGAATTATCGCTTCCTTTTGTTCCTGAAGCGATACACCGGAACTTTGTTTGACGGTTGATACCCTTATATATCCAAATACTTTCTTCATAGTGTTATATGCTAAATGATAATCCTTTTAATTTTATCCGTCAAAGTCAATTACTTCCAAACCTTCTGCTTCAATTCGATCGGCAATTCGTTTTACAACC
This sequence comes from uncultured Saprospiraceae bacterium, assembly GCA_964486185.1. GTDB lineage: Bacteria > Bacteroidota > Bacteroidia > Chitinophagales > Saprospiraceae > Vicinibacter. Next base: position 7,009 of record CAZALD010000010.1, on the reverse strand, counting down.
ATTAAATACTCCATAAAATTCTGTTCAGCTTCTTGTAATTCTGCTTCGGTTGCACCTGGACATAAGTTTCTAATAAATTGACTTATTTCTGCTTTGTTATTTTCATTTATCATAAAATTCAGTTTGAACTTTTATCGAACATATCGTAGACGGTACAATTTGACAAAGTGGCAGAAAGTACCATCTACAATTTATAATATGCGCTGGATATGATATTTTGATGCAAGAAACTTCAAATAATGACATCACGTATATCGGAGAAACTACATACCGGAATCAACAAAAGCGATTCGGAATTAAGCAAGCAGATCGGTTAATGCATACCTATCTGATTGGGAAGACAGGGGTTGGTAAATCAACTTTGATTGAGACTATGATTATCCAAGATATTCAAGACGGACGAGGATGCTGTTTATTAGATCCACATGGAGATCTTGTTGAGAAAATAGTGAAGGCAATTCCAGAAAACCGGAAGGATGATTTAATTTATTTTAATATTCCCGATGTCAGTTTAAAATTGAAATACAATCCGTTTAGAAAAGTTTCGCCGGAAAAACGATCTTTGGTTGCATCCGGAATTCTCGATGTTTTTTCTAAACTCTGGGATAGTGCATGGGGGGTTAAGTTAGAGCATATCCTTAGACATGCGATTCTTACCCTTCTGGATCAGCCCAAAGCAACTATTGCCGACATAGTGGAAATTTTGTTAAACAAAGATTTTAGAAAAGAAGCCTTAGTGCATGTTAAAAGCGAATCCGTGAAAAAATTCTGGAAACGGGAATTTCCTGAGTATCATAAATACGATCTATTGCCTGCATTGAATAAAATTGGGGGAATGCTTGTTCATCCGGTCATTAAGCGAGTTTTAATTGATAATCCTGAAGAAGTATCATTAAGGAAAGCAATGGATGAAAAGAAAATTGTTCTGGTCAATCTTTCAAAAGGTCAAGTTGGAGCTGATGTATCACATGTCCTGGGTGCTTTATTCATAACTTCAATTGCTTCAGCTTCATTCAGTAGAGTGGATACCGAGGAAGACAAGAGAGTTTTATTCATGGTATATGTCGATGAATTCCATAATTTCACAACCTTGTCCTTAATTGGTATGTTTTCCGAACTTCGCAAGTTTAAGGTTGGAATGACAATGGCTCACCAATATATGGCTCAACTTGATCCGGCTATTAAAAGCGCAGTGCTTGGTAATGCGGGAACTATTATTACCGGTCGTATCGGAACGGAAGATGCAATGTTAATGGCAAAAGAAATGTATCCAGAGTTTGATGTGGAGGATTTTATTAATCTGCCTAATTATAAGATTTATTTAAAGCTTATGATTGATGGAAAGCCCAGTAAGCCATTTAGTGCAAATACAGTTTTATATTGTCAGATGGCTGGTTATCATTTTAAGATATAAATTCAAATAGTTGAATTCTTTAAATTAATACTTCATAAAAATTTGACCCTGCTCAGATTTTCCATTATAAAATACTTGGAGGAAGTAAGAGCCAGTCATGTATTTACTTAGATCAACAATCAAAGTTTCATTAGAAAAACTGATAAACTTTGATAGCGCCTTTCCATTTAAATCTAAAATGCTGATTTCAAGTTTATGGTTTGTCGTATTATATAATGCAAGATAATCCGTAACAGGATTCGGAAAAATTTTAATATATTCTTTACTAATTTCAGTATCAATATTATCAATTAGTTGGCAACCAGGCACTAAACATCCAAAAGAATCAACTTTCATTAAAATTGATTTCCAATCTAGACCATTATTTGTGCCTACAGCCCCTAAACCCGTCATGATAAAACCAGAATCCTGCGTTTTGTCAAAATCATACAATTTTGTGCTTTCTACACCAAAAGCAGTTGTATAAATTCTTTTCCACATTAAATCACCGTTTTCATTGAATTTAACAAAAATTGCTTTTGATTCTGTAGTCAAAGGTTGAATATCTTCATCAAATATACCTAAAGCGCCTAAAGCATAATAATTTTCTTTGACTTTTAAAATTTTCGAGAAACTTGAATAAAACTCTTCCCTTTTAGGTGCCTCTTCAAAGAATTGACGATAAACAATTTTTCCTTCGCTATTAAGCTTTTGATAAGCCGGATAAGGAAAGGGACGTTGAGGATGATAAGGCAACAAAACCTCAGTTCCGCAAACATAGTTTCCCTGTTCATCAACGATCATGTCATAAATTGCCCCGCTTAATTTGTCCGCAATTGATTCTTTCTCAACACGGCCATCATTGGATAGTTTGTAAACTATGCTCCGGCTATAATTGCCATCTCCTTGATTATAATATTCTTTGATCCTTTGGGCACCAATATAAATATTTCCAGCCTGATCTGAAGTAATTGAATATGGAATATCATGAATATTTTTATCGCCTAAAATTATTATCCATTCCTTTTCAAACTTATTATTAAATTTAACTAATTGAATTTGGCTGTACAAATCCATAGAAGTCGAAGAACTGACAGCATTGGCCAAATAGCAATTCCCGAGTAGGTCAAAATGGAGATTATTAATGCTTAAAAAATCTCCTTCAGGTAATAAATTTTTCGCATTAGCTGCAATTTGAAATGAATCACCTAGAATGTCATACGCAATTATGCTTGAAGTGGTGTAGGGATTTAATATAGATGTATACAATTTATTGTGTATTGCAAACATATCATTGTTAAATCCATAGAAATCCATTTTGCTTATCAGTTCTTTCTGTTTAATTAAATTGCCCTGAACATCAAATTTAAATAAGGCTGTACCTCCGAAATATGGTTTGGAAGTATCCCATATGGCTCCATAAGCCCAGTAACAAGAATCAGTTGCCAAAATTGTTGTGAAATAGGCATTATTCTCATACCCAGCAATTTCATACCTTTTTAAAAAGGTACCCTGACAATTAGGAGAATTTAAAAAAGCTAAATTAATAATAAAAAGTAAAAATAGAAACTTTCTCATGGCAAAATAAGGGAGTTCAATTGAAACACCCATACAAATTTACTATTTTAATATTAATTTATTTGTTTCTACGATTGAATTATTTGTTTCCACCCGCACAAAATATAAGCCTTTTTTCCATCCTTGAGTTGAAATGTTCAAACTATTATTGCCAAGGTCATTCTTTGAAACATAGTGTGGGTTTCCAACTATGTCATAAATTGAAACTTTAAATTCTATATCATTTTTGCATTTAATTATTATGCGATCCGATGCAGGATTGGGACAGATTGAGATAAACTGACTGATAAAATTTGAAGGTTTAGTAGACTCATCCATAACGGATTCACCAATAGCAGGACTTTGAATATTACTACCGACAAGGGGTTGATTTTCTTGAGGATCAATATCATAATAAAATTTCAAAATGTTTATTGCGAATTGAGCGCTTCGAGTGTTGCCCGAAATTGCTATACCATTAAGGTTTTGTAATTCAGATTCATTTAAATTGCCTTCATATCGATTATTATTATATGCAGTATTTAGAAGTGTCATAAGATTAATAAATTCAATTCTTTCAAGAATCTCATAGCTATCTAAGCCATTTAAGCCTTGAATTTGCGTCATTGTGATTTGTAAATTAGAAAAATCTAAGGCATGAAGTTGGTACATGGCTTTATCCATTTTTGCATCCAGACTACCTATGCGATCATACCAGACCAGAACCGCATTTAAATCTTCTACTTCAACATTATAAAGATCTTGTATTGCAATGGAAATTACCCAATTTAGTTCAACCTGTTTTTGACGTAACGAACGTTCTAAAATTATACGGCTCGATTCTGGCGGATTGCTTTCAAGGATTGATGTAATTGTAGTCGGACTTATATCCGATGAATTGTCCAAAAAGAATTTTCTAAAATCACTATTTTCTATTAAAGCTAGGTTATTCTGTAACAGTTGTATTCTTTGCTCAACAGTAAATATGTCTGTCCTTTGCCAAAAAGCTATCATCAATGAAGAACTAATATTTGGAGATAGATTGCTTAGGCTTATATAAATTTCAGAGGAATTAGAACTATTTCCATTTTCAACAGTAGAAATCCAATATGAAGTCTGTCCACCATCCAATAATTGATTTAATTGTCCGGTTATTCCATTTATATCTATAACTAATTGATTATACTGATCCTCTCGTTGAGGACAAAGAGGGCAAGGAGGAGGATTGATATAACATCTAGGAGTATTAATTTGAGGAGGCTTTGGAATCGGTGTTACTTTCAATCTTCTTTCAGGATATTCAACGTTGTTATTACTATTATACCAATATGATAAATCTCGAATTGTATTGTTATAAAAATTATATAGATTTGAAGTTTGGCTAAATGTATTGCCAGCAGCAGCATTACCGAACCTTTGAATAATATTTATAGAAGTCCCTGGATCTAATTTAATATCATCCGCACATTGAACAAAATCATTACAGGTAATATATAAATTATCATTTACTCCAACACTGTTTTGACCTAATTCTGTAAAGATTCCTTTAGACAATCTGCTGAAAGCATTATCCATCGAAATATAATTTTCGGCAGAAGGATGGGTATCAAGAATTCTTAATCCATCATTCTTAATATTGTTTTGATCTTGATTGATAAATTGATTTGAAGTAATGGTAAATTTATTCCCTTTATTTAACTCAATACCAATTCCTATAGGTAGAGTTCCAAATCCGTTAATTTTAAACTGATTGTTATTCTTTATACTGAAAGAGTTTACACCCCTGGAACGAATACAAGTATATAAATTTTGAAAGATCGAATTGCTTATAGAGTATGGCATAGAACCACCTCCCATTGCGTCTACACCATAATAAAAACCTTTAATTTTTTCGCAATCATTTATAGTTAATAAGCAATTAAATTCCTGAATACCTGCAATGCCACCTGCATCTATGGATGTGAGATTTTCAATAGTTGAATTCGAAATAAAAGCTCTTCCACCTCCCAATCTTATTTGATGGTATAAATCCGTTCCTGGGTACAATGAATTTATTTCAAACTTAGAATTATTGATAACTACCCACATTCCAGTTGAATTTATCGACATTGCTTCAATTGCTGAACGATTATTTAAGAATTTGGAATTATTGATCATACTTACATATCCTAGTACCCCAACTGAATTATAGCACCCATGGTATGAGTATTCCATAGTTGCATTATTTGTGAAGTAAACATATGCTCTACCAGAAGTACCTGGGTTCCCTAACTGCACACCCCGCCAAAAAGGGCCAGTGTCTTCTGAACCACAATAGGGCTTATTATTGCCCTTTGTTAACTTTCCGCCGTCTATAATTAAACTAGCACCTCCTTCTACTATTATTTTTCTGTTAGTAGCCATTCTTACAGTAGATTTTACAGTCAAGGTTACTCCAGACTTAATTAAAAGATCTACATCAAATGTTTTATCAACTTGCCAAGTCTGACTAACCTTAACAGCAATATTTCCATCTCCTTGAAATGCCTCATTTTCTATACAATGGATGGCCTGTCTCATCCTTTCTCCTTGACCAGGCGTAAAATCAGTTTGACAACTATTCGTATAGGTTCTCATAATATTTGTGAAAGGTGTCTGGAAGCGAATTCCAGTACAATTTGGTGCCTCTCGTGGATTGCATCCCCAATGGCTATATTTGTCGTCCCAATTTGCATTTACATCTATCATACACCTATCCAAATCCGCCCCAGGATCGGAATCTGTGTCACAAATTTTATCTCCAGCTTCCCAAGCATTTGAATTATCTCGTGGAACACATTCATAGCCATTTTGACAAGTAGACGTATGATATAATCCCAATTGATGACCTAATTCATGAGTTGCTATCTTCAAATCTGTGCTATAGCAAGCCCATATTTTATTTGAAGGAAATGCAGAAGAAGTAGTTCCTTGTAATCCATTAAATAATTGGTCTTGTATATACAAATTAAAAGCATCAGGATACACATCGGTTTGGAATAATTGTGTAATTAAAGGTCTTGGATCTGCGTAAAAATTATCATTGCAAAGGTCCTTAACACATAAGACATTTATGTAAATTCCGAATTGGTTATAATCATTTGATAAAGTATTAATCAAATTTGTAACTTGAGCATTACTTAATCCTCCTGAACAATCTTGTCTTTTAATTAAATGTATAACAATTCGAATTGTCCCTCCATCAGTTGGAGTCCACCCAGAGCAAGGAATTCCTGGGATATCATCGTAACAAGCGGGTAATACATTTTCAAATCCACAAAACCCTGGATTGTTGTTCTGACTGTAGATAAAAGTTAATGAAATAAAGCAAAATGATAAAATGTGAAAAAATTTCATGATTTTTAGTTTTTAGATGGAAAATAAATTGTAATTTTTAAATATTTTTATTTTACTACTTTGAGTTTGCTTTTTATTCTAATTACTTTATGACACGATTAAACATCCAAAACGCTGCTTAAGAATCAATTTCTTAACGTTAGGAATTCAAAGTAACATAGAATAAATATTTTCAAAACAAGCACTTATTGAACACCCAAAAAAATTATTTGAATGCCTCAGATTCATGATTTAACTAGATAGCTCAGTCTAAAGTACAGTGGTTCCAAATTCAAGTTGAAAGTTTTAATAACTTCCATAATCAATCAATCCGTATCAACTACGATGAATGTCACCAGAAAATAATTGACTTATTATTTTCGTAAAAAAAATACTTAATGAGAATTAAAATGGGTGACTTGGTAACGAGATCACAATACTAATACTATTTCAAATTACGGTCCTAATTTTTTGTGTTAAATTTTCAATTCCAGAGCAAAAATCAGGGTTTACCCTGATAGGACGGTCAGTAAAAACCCTGAGAAGAAATTGTAATTCCTGCAATCTTTGAGTAAATATACTTGCCTATCGGGTAAATTCTACCGTCTTGGATGCGCTTAACAATACCAATGCCCTGGTTTCGGGCTAAGAAAAGATCCGCTATGTCAATTTTTGGTCAAATTCGGTAGGTTGTCCGGTGCTTCA
>CAZALD010000009.1:0-122726 GCA_964486185.1 uncultured Saprospiraceae bacterium | reverse complement strand
AATTCGGATAATCTGATTTTCTATACTTAATTCAAAAATTTACCGAATCTCCCTAATTAATTTTACAATAATACAATTTTACAAAACCGTATTTATTTAATTATTGAAAACGATTTTAGTGTTTGTATTCCATCTACTGTTGATTTTATATAATACAAGCCATCGGGTAAGAATTGAATGTTTAATTGAATAGTAGGATTATCGTGTACATAATTTTTATTTAAAACTTCCTGGCCCATACTGTTATACAGTTGGATTTGTATTGGTGCGTGGGTATGTATTGGAATTATTACATTTAGCAAATTTAGGACTGGATTCGGGTAAATCAACATTATGTCATCATTATGGGCTAATTTGATGTCATTCTTATTTGTGATATTCTCACCCGAGATGTAACCATGATTATCTGATCCTTTTAAATTTTGACCACAGCTTGCGTTACCACAAGAACCCAAATAATCACCGTGTGCAATATGTGCTGCTAAAGCTGAATAAGAAATGCACAATGATTTACCGTTAGAGTGACAAATATATACTTTGTTGTTTCCACACTTCCAGCTTGATATGATTTGGCTATAAGAAGGCGGGTATTTACAATCCGGTTGACCATCATTATTATTGTCTATTGTATCATCACCACCTGGGCAAACATCACAGACGTCTCCAATACCATCACAATCCGAATCCAATTGCTCGGAATTAGCTATAGATATGCAATTATCACAAACATTACCAATTCCATCATTATCGGTATCCGCCTGATCAGCATTTTCGGTATTTGGGCAGTTGTCTTCGTTATCGCAGATTCCATCTGAATCGGTATCATCACAAGTCACATCGACGATTAGGGTATAATCTTCCACTTCTCCAAAAGTAGAATAACAGGGGTTGAGCGGCGAGCCAAAATCTTCGAGGTCGGTAACGACCCGCATTCTATAACTGCCGACTACTGCATCAGAAGGTATAATGAGCGTAGAGGTATTTGGATAATCAGGATAAATTAAAAAATCTGTTAAAACAATTTCGCCACCATCTTCAAAAAGTCCATTCAAATTCCAATCAACAAAAACGGTGGCATATTGATTGTTAGTGCTATAATAACCTTCGCCACCTTGCATTGATATTGTATAACTGAACCCAGGTTCTACAATAGTACTCAAATAGGTAAAATCAGAGCGACCATTTGAACAATCACTATTGTTGTTGATGCTGCCTAGGGTAACGTTGCTCAAATACGAATAATCGCATGGAAAGCTAATACTTGGCAAACAATAGGGAAACATATCTACAAGTCCATCACAATTGTCATCAATGTCGTTGTCCAGGATTTCCGGCATCCCTATATTAATGTTGGGATCAGAGTCGTTGCAGTCGCCACCATCACAAGCCATAAAGCCATCCCCATCGTTGTCTATATCCTCTGTACCGCACCCACAAACACCTGGCTCGATTTTATTCGGGTCTTCAGGGCATCCGTCGCACGCATCACCAATTGCATCGCCATCTGTATCAGTCTGGTCAGGATTCGGAGTATATTTGCAATTATCTTCTTCATTATCAACACCGTCACCATCTGAATCTGTTATTCCACAAGCCGTTTCAACTTCTGATCTTGAGCAACCGGTTGCATTTCCTTCAATATAAGCTTCATTTAAATAATTAAATAAATAATCGCAAATAACTTGAATGTTGCATAATGAAAGTAAATCACAATTATAAATACTAAGATAGTTGATTGTGGTATGATCAACATTGTCCAAATCAGTTATATCTGTCAAGGAAGAATTGTTGAAGATGTAAAGCCCTCCCCCAATTGAATTTAGTGCATCCAATCCAGTTAAATCTGTTAAGGAGGAATTGAAAGAAATGTCTAGCCCTCCTCCAATGAAAGTGAGCGCATTCAATCCTGTTAAATTTAGTAAGGACGAATGCTCATTTATATAAAAGGTCGAGGCAACTGAAGTGAGTGCATTCAATCCTGTTAAATTTATTAAAGAGTTATTGCCCGTAAAGTAAGCGGCACCGCCGATTGAAGTGAGCGCATCCAAACCAATTAAACTTGTTAAGGAAGGATTGTAAGAAATTTGAAAGTAACCACTGATTATAGAGAGCGCATTTAAACCACTTAAATTAGTTAAGGAGCTATTATCAGAAATGGTGAAGTACCCGGGGATTGAAGTAAGCTAGTTCAGTCCCGTTAAATTTATTAATGAATTGTTCAAAAGAATTTCACAGTTTCCACCAATTGAAGTCAGAGCATTTAATCCAGATAAATTTAGTAAGGATAAATTTTCATTGATGTAGAGGGATCCGCCAACTGAGATTAGCGAATTCAATCCTGTTAGATTCGTTAATGAGGAATTGTGAATGTCAAGATGCCCTCCAATTGAAGTGACAGGAGACAAACCATTGAGATTAGTAATCCCTGCTCCTGAAATAGATACATTGCCAAGAATTTCTGTACAACCGGGGTAATCCGTGGTAAAAATGTCAATCTCTGACTGGCTCGTAAAGTTGATTCCACCTGGCAAGCAAGTTTGTCCTGTTATTGAACAAAAATTTAGAAAGGCGAAAAAGCAGAGAAGAGTTAAATAATTTTTCATAATGATAAGTTTTATTATAATTTTTTATAAATGTTAAATTAGTCTTCTAAATTGACTCAGTTCAAATTGTGTATCAATAGCTTAATGATGCTGTTGTTGCTTGGCATAGCTCAGCCCAAGTGCTGAATATGCAATACTTAAAATCCATTTATTAAATTGATTTTTATTTATTAAAGAAAGAAGCGAGACAGCGGCTAATTACATTTCAATTTTCACAAATGAAATAAAAAAAAAAGGGTGAATAGTTCGTTCACCCCTATTACGTTTTATTGTCCTGGATTTGAAGTCTATTCAATTTTTAAAATTTTCTCCATGTGCCGCACATCACCCTGTATAATTTCTGCATAATAAATACCAGGCTGCAATTTTTCACCAATCATTATTGCGCCTTCATTGGGATTCACATTTCTTACTTCTAATACCCTACCTTGAACATCTAATACTCTAATGTTCACACGATTTTTGTTATTGCTATTTATTAAAAGTGAAAATTGATCATAAAAAGGATTTTGACTTGTGCGTACATACAATTCATCACCGCTTATTTGATTGAACTTTTCGTTAGTTGGTTTATTGGCGATTGACGATGGCGCTGTATAAATATACTTCACAAGCATCAAATCTCTATAATTACTTGTGCCTGGCTGAGTAGATACAATCGCTGTGCCCCCTATTTCATAGGAACCCTTTATGTTTTGTGAATAAACGAAACCACCTGGCATAGAAACAATATCAACTACTGCATCTGTTGTATTTACATTGGTTGCAGGTGTTTCAGTTACAAATGAGCCAGCAGTTGAATACTCTTTAATAGAAAAAAGCATACCCAATTCTTTGGCAACAATTCCTATATTACCATTAGGGTGTTTAAAAGCTGGTCTTCCTTTAGTATATGTGGCATTATATCCTGTATTAATTGCCCATGAACAGATTCCTGAAGAAGCTGCATATTTTGCAAGATACTGATTAGTTCCTGTTGCTGTCAAATTGAAAGTACCAAATGAGCTTGTGCCGCTAAATCGGCCACTTACATAAATATCCTGAGCTTCATTATCCAATATGAGCCTGTTGGGAGCGTTTACATTTGTGTTTGCTGTTGTAGCCCATATCGTGTTTCCATTTCCATCTAATTTCAGAAGAAACAGATTAATGGTACTTGCCGTGAATGAAAACCCATTACCAAAATTTACAGTTTGTATAAAATGACCGGCTACATAGATATTGCTACCATCTGAAACGATGGAAGTTCCTTCTGGTGACAAGTCACAGTTAGTAGAATTATTGGCATATTTTTTCTCCCAGATTTTTGTGCCTGCTGCATTATATTTTACTACATATGCATACAATTGTAAACCGGGACATAGGGTGCTGCCGCCGCTGGAACCGCAGGAGCCGCCGCCGCAATCGACGGTTTTGTCTTCCATTTGAATCAGTCGTCCTGTAGTATATACATTTCCGGCAGCATCCGAAGTAACCGAGTATCCATTATCAGTCGAATGGTTAGTAACAATTCCTTCTTGTTTTGCCCAAAGAAAATTGCCCGCTGGAGATATTTTGGTGGTAAAAATATTTACATCGTATAATCCACAGGTTCCTCCTCCCGATCTCTGGGTTGTGGCGAGCGTAATGGAGCCAAAAGTCACCGAACCATAAAAACTTCCTGTTAAATAGATATTACCACTGGCATCCGTAGATACCCCCAAAATTTCCACCCCACTATACAAGGTTCCACAAATCTTTTTTGAAGGAGGCTTATTAATGACGATGTTTTTAGCCCAGGTGTAGGAACCGGCAGAATTCATTTTTGCAATGAATGCGGCATTTCCGTTGCTGGTATAAGGTTGTGGATTGTTGTTGGTCAAGGTATAACCACCTATGGTTATGGTTGCATTGAAATTACCAGTGACAATCATGTTGCCATCATTATCTGAGGTAATGGATCCAATGCCCTTAGTTACTACTTGGCTGTTGACATTGATTGCATTGTATTGTGCATGAGTGTTGATACAGATGAACCCCATAAAACACATTAAAAAAATGAGCTTTTTCATAAAAATTGTTTTCTTGATTAATAATTATAATTCTAGGGCAAAGTTGTCATATCTCAAATTGAAGATCAATAGCATAATGATGCTGTTTTTTATGATGCACAAGCTTGAAATAGCATACACATGCTATTTGGCTGGCTGGTTAATTTAACGTACTTTGTGTAATGATGATTTAGAAAGTAACCATATTTGTAATTAGAGTCACTAAAATATTTTATGCTTTATGCAAAATAGATTTCATGATTCATCAATTTATTCTAAAGTAAAATTCCTATTACTCATATTTTTTATTTTAGGGTTTCAACATTTCTGCCTTTCCCAAAAAGATCAAAAGCTGGATTCCCTATTGATAGCATTAGAAATTACCAAGGAAGATACTAATAAGGTAAATTTATTAAATTATTTAGGTTATTACTTGATTCATAAAACGTTGTTCCATGATGCTAAAAAATATTTAGAAGATGCTTTAATTCATTCCGAAATAATATTTTTTAAAAAAGGCATAGCGGATGCATGTCACTATATTGGAATATTAAATATAAATCAAGAAAAATACCTGGTCGCTTTGGAAAGTCAAAATCGTGCTTTGAAACTATACAGAGAAATTGGAAATAAAAAAGATATCGCTGGAACATACATTGAAATTGGAAATATTTACAATAAGCAAGTTAATTATATTGATGCTATGAAAAATTATCAGGCATCACTATTAATTTATAATGAAATTAATGATAAAAAGGGAATTGCTCTGATCAATATTTATTTGGGTAATCTGAATATTAAATTAAATAAACACGATGAAGCCAGGAAATATTTAATAAATGGATTAGAGCTTTCTAAAAAAATAGGATTAAATAATGGCATTAAAGATGCTTATCAGGCATTAACGGAATTGGATAGTATTGATGGGAATTTCAACGAAGCTCTGGAGCATTTTAAACGATACACGATCTACAAGGATAGTCTTCTCCATGTTAGCAGCAGTGAATCAATCTCTGAAATGAAGACAAAATATGAAACCGAAAAGAAAGATATTGAAATCCAACAACTCGAAAGTGAAAAACAGATCAGCAAATGGAAGCTTTTGGTACAGCAGGAATCATTGAATCGCATTCGGTCAGAAAAGGCTAAGATACAAGCTCAAAATTTGTTTAATTTGCAGCAAGTTAAACTACTTAGTAATGAACAAAAACTTCAAAAAGTAGAAATTGAAAAGAAACACTCTGATTTAGTAGCTCAAAAGTCAGAAATAGACCGGAAGCATGATCAAGTTACTTTATTAAATAAAGAAGGTGATATAAAAAAGTTAGAAATTAAAAAGCAAAAGCTAATAAAAAACTATTTGTTGCTTGGACTCGTTTTATTAGGCTTGATATCATTTTTTGTTTACAAATACTACAGCACACGTCAAAAATTGAAACTTCAAACACTACGTAATAAAATTGCAAGTGATCTCCACGATGATGTTGGAAGCACGCTTAGCAGCATATCCATATTCTCTCAAATAGCAAAGAAACAATCTAATGAAGTCATTCCCCTGCTTGATACCATTGGCGATAGTTCCAGAAAAATGTTGGATGCTATGGCAGACATAGTCTGGACGATCAATCCGGAAAATGACCAGTTCGAAAAGTTTATTCTCAGAATGAAAGGTTTTGCTTATGAGCTGCTTGGTGCGAAAGGAATTGATTTTGAGTTTGTAGCTGATGAAGACTTATCAAATTTGAAATTACCTATGGATGTGCGTAAGAATCTTTATCTTATTTTTAAAGAAGCAACTAATAATATGGTAAAATATGCCGATGCTAATAAAGCTAAATTTGTTATTAAAAGAGAAAAGGATAATCTAATTATGATGATTAGTGATAAGGGTAAAGGTTTTGATATGAATGAATTAACAGATGGCAATGGAATAAAAAATATGAAAAAGAGAGCTGATGAAATTGGTGCACATCTTCTGATGGAATCTTGTCCTGGAAATGGGACATCTATTCAATTAATAATTGCAATTTGATGTAATTAAAAAATATTGGACAATAATGTTTAAAAATGCTCTATGCAAGCTTGAAATTTATTTTATCATACTGATAATTTCAGTTAATTTATTGCATAATAGTATTGCTCAACAAGTAACAGAGCTGGATTCACTTTTACTTGTTTTGAAAAATGAAAACCAAGACTCTAATTGTGTTAATAAACTTAATGACATAAGCAAGCAGCTTTGGAGTTTATCTTCGAACTATGAGGAAGCAATAAGATTTGCAGACACTGCTTTGCGTATTGCCAAAACGATATTTTTTATAAAAGGAATCGCTATTTCATATTATAACATTGGCTCCGCATTTGATAAACAAGGCAATTATTCTGACGCATTATTAAAATACCTTGCTTCACTTAGAATATATGAAGAAATAGAAGATAAACAAGGAATTGCAGATTCTCATTATAGCTTGGGTCTGATTTATATGAATCAAGGAAATTATCCAGAAGCTATAAAACATTATTCGATTTCACTTAAAATAAATGAAGAAAAGAAAGATAAAATCAGTATCGCAATACATTATAATAAATTCGGGATAATTTATTTGAATCTAGGTAATTATCCCGAGGCATTAAAATATCACCTGGCATCGCTTAAAGTTAGGTTAGAATTGGAAGATAAAAAAGGAATTGCTGAATCTTATAATAATATTGGACGCGTTCATGTGGATCAGGGAAATTATTCGGATGGATTAAAAAATTACTTTACTTCTCTTGAAATAAGAGAAAAAATTGGAGACAAAAATGGTATTGCTGCTTCTTACAATAACATCGGGACTATTCATTCGGTCCAAGGGAATTATTCTGAAGGATTAAAGTATTATCTGGCTGCACTTAAGATACGGGAAGATTTAGGAGTTAAAAACGGTCTGTCTATTCTTTACTTTAACATTGGTAATATTTATATCGAACTAGGAAATTATCCCGAGGCATTAAATTATTATCTGGTTGCCCTTAAAATAGCTAAAGACACAGGAAACAATATAGGCATTGCTGATGCATACAATTATATTGGTGAAATTTATATTGAACAGGGAAATTATTCTGAAGGATTAAAGAATTGTATGGCTGCACTTAGAATAGGAAAAGAACTAGGATATAATCATGTAATAGCTACTTCTTATACCTGCATCGGTAATATTCATCTGAGGCAAGCTAATTATCCAGAAGCTTTAAAAAATCATTTGGCTTCACTGAATATGGCAATTGAAGGTGAAAGTAAAAGAGGTATTGCTGCCTCTTGCAACTACATTGGAAGTATTTATACTAAACAAGGAAATTACTCAGAGGCTCAAGGAATTTATTTAACAGTATTGAAAATATATAAAGAATTAGGTGAAAAAGGTGGAATTTACGATTCTTATCATAATCTTGGACGTACTAATATTAAATTATCTAATCCATCAGAAGCAAAAGTAAATTTTGAAAATGCATTAGCCATTTCCAGGGAAATTGGTATTAAAGATCAAATTAAGGAAGTATATAAATCTTTGGCGGAGTTAGACAGTATCATGGGAAATAACCAACAAGCTTTTGAGCATTATAAGCTTTATTCTGTCTATAAGGACAGTCTGCTTAATGAAAGTATTAGAAAAACAATCGTGGAAATGCAAACCAAGTTTGATGCTGAAAAGAAAGATGAAGAAATAAAGATATTAAAAAGTGAAAAACAAATCCGTGATTTGAAGTTATTGGTTCAACAGGAATTATTGAATCGGATGCAAGCTGAAAAAGTTAAATTTCAGACGGAAAACCTATTCAGCATACAACAAGTGTTACTGCTTGGAAATGAAAAAAAACTCCAGAAACTCGAAATAGAAAAGAACCAAATAGATTTTCTTACTCAAATAATTGAATCAAACCGAAAACAAGATCAAGTAATCCTACTAATTAAAGAAAGTGTAATTCAAAGACTTGAATTACAGAAGCAAACTTTGTTGAAAAACTATATAATTTGTGGATTGATTTTATTTGGGCTACTTTTTTATTTTGTTTATAATAATAACATTAACGATCAAAAATTAAAACTCCAATCACTTCGAAATAGAATAGCCAGTGATCTTCACCATGATGTCGGGAGCACACTCAGCAGCATTTCCATGTTATCACAAATTGCAAATGAGCAATCCAGGGAAGTAATACCCTTGCTAGATACCATTGGAGAAAATTCCCGTAAAATGCTGGATGCTATGGCAGATATCGTTTGGACAATCAATCCTGAAAATGATCAGTTTGAATTGATTATATTGCGAATGCGGAGTTTTGCTTACGAGTTGCTTGGTGCAAAAGGAATTGATTTTGAGTTTGTGGCCGATGAGAATATAACAAAGATAAAGTTACCCATGGATGTTAGAAAAAACCTATATTTGATATTTAAGGAAGCAACTAATAACATGGTAAAATATGCTGAAGCTAGTAAAGCGATGTTTTCTATTAAAGGTGAGAAAGATATTCTTAGTTTGATAATTCACGACAATGGAAAAGGATTTGAAATGAGTAAATTATCGGAAGGGAATGGTATAAAAAATATGAAGAATCGTGCTGAGGAGATAAAAGCCAAATTGAATATTGAATCATTTCCGGGAAGGGGGACTACTATTCAATTGAAAATTGTGTTATAAAAAAAATAGTATAAATGAACAGAGCTAAAAGATCATCGAATGGTTTATTAATTTTATTTCTGTTTGTTATTTCTGGAATCTGGAAAGTGTGTCTTGCCCAAAAAGCCACAATACACGACTCACTATTAATAGAGCTACAAATAACGAAAGATGATGCCAGCAAGGTAAATATATTAAATGAATTGAGTTTTCATCTAATTCATACGACGATGCATGCTGATGCGAAAAAATATGCAGAGGAAGCCTTAATTCTTGCCAGAAAAATTCTTTTTAATAAAGGCATTGCGGATGCTTGCAACAATATTGGAATATTTTATAAGAACCAAGGAAATTACTCCGAAGCTTTGGAAAAGCAGAGGTATGCTATAAAAATAAATGAAGAGATCGGAAATAAAATAGGAATTGCCAGCTCTTACATTGAGATTGGAAATATTAACAATGAACAAGCTAGTTTTAATGAGGCGTTGATAAATTATTCCGCGGCTTTAAAAATAAATAAAGAAATCGGAAATAAAATAGGAATTACCAGCTCTTACAATAACATTGGAAATATTTACAATAAGCAAGGTAATTATACTGAAGCATTGAAAAATTATTTGGCTTCTTTAAAAATAACAGAAGAAATCGGACTAAAAAGTAGAATTGCTACCTCTTACAATAACATCGGAAATACATACAAGAATCAAGGTAATAATTCAGAAGCACTGAAATATCTTTTGTTATCCTTGAAAATAAGAGAAGAATTAGGAGACAAAAAAGGAATTGCTAATTCGTACAGTAATATTGGAAACATTTACCGGGATCAGGGTGATTATTCAGAAGCTTTGGAAAATCACCTTTTATCCTTGAAAATAAAAGAAGAAATTGGAGACAAAAAAGGAATGGGGTTCTCTTACAATAGCATCGGAAATATTTATTTGAATCTAAGCAATTATTCAAAAGCCTTGGAAAATTATCAGGCTTCCTTAAAAATTAAAGAAGAAATAGGTGATAAAAGTGGAATCGCTAATACCTACCTAAATATAGGAATTTTAAATTTTGATCAAAGCAATTATTTTGAAGCCTTGAAAAATTATCAGGCATCACTTGTAATTTATAATGAAATTAATGATCAAAAGGGAATCGCTCTTATCAATGTCAATATGGGCCACCTGAATATAAAATTAAATAAGCTAGATGAAGCCAGGAAATATTTAAATAATGGATTAGAATTAGCTAAAAAAATGGGAATAAAAAATGTTATTAAGGATGCATATCAAGGATTGACTCAAGTAGATAGTATTGTAGGTAATCACAACCATGCTCTGGAACATTATAAGCTATACACTATATACAAGGATAGCCTTCTAAATGAAAACAACAACAAAATGATTGCTGAAATAAAAACCAAATACGAAACCGAAAAAAAAGACAAAGAGATCCAGCAACTCGAAAGTGAAAAACAAATCAGCCGTTTACAAATTGTGGTTCATCAAGAATCATTGAATCGAATACAAACAGAAAAAGCTAAAATACTTACAGAAAATCTTTTTAACATGCAACAGTTGGCACTGCTAGAATATGAAAAGAAATTGCAACATTTGGAAATAGGAAAAAATCAGGCTGAATTAATTGCTCAAAAAGTAGAAACAGATCGGAAGCATGATCAAGTTATACTTTTAAATAAAGAAGTTGAAATCCAGAAGCTGGAAATTAAAAAACAAACACTATTTAAAAATTATTTGATTGCCGGACTAGTTCTATTTACTCTACTTGGATTTTTTATATATAATAACTACAGTACTCGACAGAAATTAAAATTACAAACACTAAGAAATAAAATCGCCAGCGACCTACACGATGATGTCGGCAGCACACTCAGCAGCATATCCATGTTAGCACAAATTGCAAATGAGCAATCCAGGGAAGTGATACCCTTGCTAGATACTATTGGAGAAAATTCCCGTAAAATGCTGGATGCTATGGCAGATATCGTTTGGACAATCAATCCTGAAAATGATCAGTTTGAATTGATTATATTGCGAATGCGGAGTTTTGCTTACGAGTTGCTTGGTGCAAAAGGAATTGATTTTGAGTTTGTGGCCGATGAGAATATAACAAAGATAAAGTTACCCATGGATGTTAGAAAAAACCTATATTTGATATTTAAGGAAGCAACTAATAACATGGTAAAATATGCTGAAGCTAGTAAAGCGATGTTTGCTATTAAAGGTGAGAAAGATAATCTTAGTTTGATAATTCACGACAATGGAATAGGATTTGAAATGAGTAAATTATCGGAAGGGAATGGTTTAAAAAATATGAAGAAGCGTGCTGAGGAGATAAAAGCCAACTTGAATATTGAATCATTTCCGGGAAAGGGGACCAGAATTCATTTGGAGATTGCAGTGTAATTGAATTAATAATGAGAAGTGAATTGCGTAAAGATACTTAGTAGTTTAACATTTGATCAAATTGGCAATACAACAATTAAACAATTAGTCATGAATATTAAAGTCACCATATTTGAAGATAACCAAAGCTTACGCGTAGGTCTTTATCAATTGATAAATGGAACAGAGGGATTTCAATGTGTGGGTGCATTTGAAGATTGCTCAAATCTTTTAAAAAATATTAAAGACACCAATCCGGATGTCGTATTAATGGACATTGGGATGCCTGGTATAGATGGTATTGAAGGTGTAAGTATACTTCGTCAAAAATTTCCCGAAATTAAAATACTAATGCAAACAATTTTTGAAGAAAATGAAAAAATATTTCAATCTATACTGGCAGGGGCTTCAGGATATATTTTAAAAAACACATCTCCTGCAAGGTTCTTGGATTTTATCAGAGAGACCTATGAGGGAGGTGCACCAATGAGTCCTTCTATTGCCACCAAAGTATTAAAAATGGTTAAACAGCCACCATCTAAAGCAATGCAGAATACATTCAAACTTTCCGATCGCGAAAAAGAAATTCTTTTGTGCCTAGTAAAAGGGATGAGTTACAAATTAATAGCAGATGCTTGTTTTATAAGTATTGATACCGTCAGAGGACATATTCGTAATATCTATGAAGAACTTCATGTTCATTCAAAAGGAGAAGCGGTTGCAAAAGCAATAAAGAATAATTTAGTTTAATTCAGCCCGGTATATCAATTCTATTTGTTTTCATATTTTTAGTCTTAGAGAAATTTTGATTAATATCTTCGATAATTTTAAAACACTAAAAATTTATACTTCGTGGATAAAGAAATTGGATTAATAAAAGTGTAAAATGAATCGTTAAAAAATATTTTTTACAAATAGCTGGTGCATCTAAACTGGATGAATTTTTATTTTAAACCAATATTCTCAGGGCTGATGGAAGGTATTTAATGCAATCACATACCATTTTGATATAAGAATCCTAGTAATTCATTCTTGTCTTTACTGCTTTATAAAAGAAGACGTATAAAACTTCTCACCACATCTGAAATTAAGAAAATAAAGTCCAGCTGGAAGATCGCAAATATCGATTGAATTTTCCAGACTTGGGTTGCATATTTTCTTAATATAAACACCAAAACTATTATAAATCATGTAGCTCTTCACGTTATGGCAGTTAGGAGCACCCAATATGGATAATTGATGTGAAGATGGATTAGGATAAACTTCAAAAGTTTTTGAAGCGATTTCATTTTTATTCGAAACAACTTGTTTTAATATATTTTCGAGTGGAAAACTCATGATGGATTTTCCAAATGTTGCGGCAATCAGTGATTGCTCAGATTCATTAATCTCCAAATCGAACACTTCAATAAAAGGCATGTTATCTCCTACTCGTTTCCAGGATTCTCCCCCATTCACTGATGCAAAAACGCCAATGTGGGTGCCAATAAACAGTACAGAATCATTGTTTTTAGGATAGACTAAAATATCATAAACCGGCAATGCAGGTAAATCGCCCTGGATGCTTTGCCAACTACCCCCACCATCCAATGTTTTGTAAACATATGATTTAAAATCATTGCCACGGTGTCCACTGAGGGTTGTAAAAAAGTGCGATGAATTAAAATAAGAAGTTTTTACAGAAGAAATATAAGCTGAAGGCAAATTGGAAGATATATTTATCCAATTTTGATTGAATTCTTTTGTAGCCCAGACATTGCCATTAATTGTTCCGGCAATTAATACATTGCTGTCCAGGGGGGATTCATCAATAGAAGTAATTGTTGGGGTTGATCTTGAAGGATATCTTGCATTGCCGGTTAGTGTGGGACTTATTGATTTCCAGTTGGCACTCGTGTCACTGGCATTATAATATACCTGAGTTGATCCAGCCAGAAGTTTTGATGAATTATGTCGCGAAATCATATAAGGGAAATCCCAATTCTTGCTACCTCCTAACCCATTTGTAAATCTGCGCCAGTTTCCATTAACATATTGCTGAAGATTACCATTTTGATATTCTGCATAATAAATTAAAGGATCATCTTTTTTAAACGCCATCTGAAAACCATCTCCACCATAAATCCGCTCCCATGAATTGATTGTTAATTTATTACCTCCGGTAGAACCATTATCCTGCAATCCGCCATAATATTGGTCCGGCTTGTTGGGATTGTAGGCCACACGATAGACCTGATTTGTCGGTATATTTTCAATATCCTTCCATTCATCCAATGCTTCCAAATATTTATACAATCCACCATCAGTCGCCAGCAAAAAATCTCCGTTAGACATAAACCGCAATTCATGTTTGTCAGCATGAACTTCATAAACCGACCAATCAGGTACTGCAAGTTCCCAATTGAGTCCGCCATTTTTTGAACGAAACATGTCTACGCCCATAATAAAAATGTCATCGGGATCTTTAGGATTTACAGCAATACTATGGAAGTACCAGCCAAATCCACCTAGACAATCACACTCAAGGCCAGAACCTGCTTCTAAAGCCGGAAGCTTTTCCCAGCTATCGCCTGTGTTAACAGATTTGTATAATCCAAACAAATGATTGCTTGATTGACCATTACACGAATATGTTCTGACATATCTTGCATACATTATATTTGGTTGGCTTTTAGCGATATCAATGGCAATCCGTCCATTGATACTATCACTGGGCAATCCATTGGTTAGTTTAGTCCAATGATTACCTGCATCGACCGACTTATAAATCTGACCATCAGGCCCATTAATTATACTCCGGTTATTTGTACCTAATTTATTCCAGGATACTGCAAAAATAATATTTGGATCTACTGGATGAATGGCAATATCTGTTATACCTGCTGAATCATTAATGAATAAAATTTTAGTCCAACTGGCTCCTCCATCATTCGATTTGTATAAACCGCGATGGTTATTTTTTTCATAGCTGTAGCCAAGAGAAGCGGCATAAAGAATATTTGAATTTTTATAATCAATTAGGATCTCTGAAAGCACCCTGGTTTCACTTAATCCTATATAGCTCCAGGTATCTCCGTTGTCTTGACTTTTGTAAATTCCATTTCCCTGACCGCAATAAAATCCGCCGTTGTGATCTCCTGTAGTCAGATAAATGATTCGGGTGTCGTTTGGATCAATAGCTATATCGCTGATATATAAACTAATTTCATTGTCAAAGACAGGAGCCCAGGTCATTCCCCCATCCAGCGTCCGGTATGCTCCCCCATGTGAAAACCCAATAAATATAATATTTTCATTAATGGGATTAATGGCAATTGTATTTACCCGGCCACCTAAATTTCCGGGTCCCTCGGTGGTCCACAATCCCTTATAAATAGAAGGATTGTTTCTTGAATTTAATTGATTAGTTTTTAATTTATTTATTTCATAAGCTCTATGTTGTAGAAATTCTTCTGATGGCAAACCTAATTTGTCCAGCAAATGAAGATCATCAGGTGGTATTTCCAAATTGCTTTTAGTGTGATTGTATTTTTCTTTCGAACAAAAGCTTAAAAAAAATGAAAATAAGAGAATGCAAATGAATGTGAGTTGATGTTGCATAAAAGTGATTATTGGTTAAGAAATAGCTTAGACAATTTAGCGTCAGAGGGTTTTATTCTTCCGCTGACTACTAGACGGAATTCTCTACGAACATCAGCGCCATCGTGTTGTTTTATTTCTTCTTCGGTTTCAGGTATGACCTGAGGTACAGATTTTGGTTTCATTGTGCGTTCATCTAAAGCTACAAATGTAAAATACGCCTGGTTAGATTTATGAGACACATTTTGCAATACGCCTCGGGTATATACTTCAATAAATACTTCAACCGAGGTATTAAATGATTTGGTTACACTAGCCTTAATATTGACGACATCACCCAGTTTAATAGGTTCCTGAAATGTCAAATGATCCACAGACACTGTCACAACATAAGCTTCACAATGTTTACTGGCGCAAATGGCTGAAGCGATATCCATCCACCTCATTAGATTGCCACCCATTAAGTTGCCTAAGACATTGGTATCATTGGGTAATACCAATTCGTTCATTTCAGTTTTGGATTCATGGACTCTTTTGGATTTAGCGTTCATTCAGCTCGGTTTAAATCAAAATTAGATAAAAAACAGGAAATAAATTTATGTTTAACTTCCTCCATTGAAATGGGCTCGTTGAGTTCTTTTGATAAACTTGTAACTTTTTTATCATCAGCCCGTATTCCACAAGGTATAATATACTTAAAATAATCAAGATTGGTGTTAATATTAAACGCTAGTCCGTGAAGACTTACCCAACGACTTAGATGTACACCAATGGCGCAGATTTTCCTTGGCTGATACTCTTCTTTTCCCAACCATACGCCTGTAAGCCCTGGAATCCGATCTGCCGTCAAATCATAATCCTTCAAAACATCTATGACTGTTTTTTCAAGATTTCTAACATACCAATGGACATCGGTACGAATTTTTTCAAGATCTAAAATTGGATAAACCACTAATTGGCCAGGCCCATGATACGTGATGTCTCCACCTCTGTTGATCTTATAATAACTCGCATTTATTTCGGCCATTTTGTCCATCGGCTGCAATAAATTTGATTCCTGGCCTGATTTCCCTAATGTAAAGACATGAGGATGCTCACAAAGTAAAAGGCTATGATACATAAACGAATCGGGTTGTTGTTTTTTTAAATTAATTAGATCCTGATGAATTTTAGTTTGAAAATCCCAGGCGACCTGATAATCAATCATCCCCAGATCAAAAACCTTTAATTGAGTGGCATTTTTTATTGATATATTTTGAAAATCAGACAATTAGCATTATTTTTGAATAAAATTTTTATTTATGAGAGCGAAGTTAAACTTAATTATTTTCCTATTGGGTTTTCTCCCGTATTTACTAATTGGAGCTAAATCGCCCGATTTCACTGTAACTGATTTTAATAATAAGGTTCATAAACTCTATGAAAACTATCTGAACAAAGACAAAGTTGTCGTAATAAAGTTCTTTTTTGTGGGCTGCCCACCCTGTGCTACAATAGGGCCTTATTTTGAGCAAGCTTATATCCGCTGGGGTTCAGGAAACGGGCGGGTCCAGTTTTTTGAAATGAGCATCTTGCAAGGGGATTATAACTCATTGGTAAAGGCTTATCATCAAACCAAAGGATACACTTTCCCGGGAATTGGGTCGGATGGTGGAGCCAAAGCAGTAGTCGCTCCGTATATGGCTGGCAATTTTGGTTCCTGGTCATACACCCCAAGTTTTGCAGTAATTGCTCCTAATGGCGAAGTAAAATATAATGTTGCTATTAGTACTTCTGACCAATCAGCATTGGATTCAGCAATTGCTCAATCATTGCGTATGCCCGGAAGTGGTGGATGCAGTAATGCTTTTGAAGTTAGTACAATTACTCAGATTCAGCCTGAAACGTATTTTGTAGTTGATTTATTAAATGGAAATCCGGCAAACGAACTTAAATCGGGTAATTATAGTTGCCAATTTAATTTGCCTCAAAATATTGAAGGTCATTATGTAATACCTCAAATGAATGCCTATGCAGAACCACTAAATGGGGTTACTACTGGAGATATAGTTTTTATTCAGCGTTCTATTTTAGGTCTTCAGACTTTAAATAATCTGCAATTAGCTGTTGCAGATGTAAATTTTTCTGGCTCCATTTCTGCAGCTGATGTTTCTGAAATCAGAAGACTTATTTTGGGAGTAACTTCTAAATTTAATAAATTAAATAAATCCTATGTTGTCGTACACAATCCTAAATCGACCAATATTTTAGATCTTACGGATCGGGTGTTAGTGCAGGACCTTGTATCTAAAACAAAAGTAAATGTGTTTGGAATAGGTCAATATGGCGATGTAACCGGTGCCGCTTTATTTGCTAATGAAGATTTAGAATTGCGTACTTCCGGTGTAATGAAGTTTAATGTAGAATTAAATCAATTGCAGGATGGTTCTTATGAACATAATTTTTATGCAACTGAAGATGTTGAATTAACTGGTTTTCAACTAGAATTAAAAAGTAATCCTGGTGAAATAAAAGGTATTAAGTCTTCTTCGATTTTGCAAAATGCCTTATCATTAGATTTTAATTTAAATTTAAACCCGGAAATTATCAGGGTTGTCGCTTCAACAAAGACAAGCAAAGATGCTTTTTTGAAATCCGGCGAATTGTGGTTTTCGGTTTATACTAAGTCATCTGCCAAATTAAAACCCAGCAATTATAAAAATTTTAAACACGAATATATTTTTAACAGTGCGTCTAAATTTTATAATAGCACAGAAATATACTATATGCTAACTTCACTGAAGGGAGAAACTGTTAAATTATCTCAAGATCAAATAAGTAATGTGATTATTTCTTCAGAAGGTACCGAAATCAAAAATATTCAGGTGTTCAATTGTAATCAATTCCAGGTTTTTAATCAATCGCTGGCATCTGGAGCAAGGGCTATTACAATAAAAACCAATAACTGGATCGAAGGATTGTATTTGGTCAAAATCCAGTTATCTAATGGCCATACAACACTTAAAAAATTGATCGTTTATTAATTTGTCAAAAATTACTTTAATTTGAATACTCGATAACTGTTTCAAGCTGAAGTAAATTCAAAGGATTACTCTTTAAATTTTGAATGTACTTTTGAGCAAACCAGGCAGTCTGATCATAAAATAAAAAAATCACCGGAGACTCATCAATAAGTATTTGATTCATTTTTTGATATAGTTGATTTCTTTTATTCATATCGATTTCCTTGATAGCTTTTTCGTATAATCGGTCATATTCAGGATTATTAAATCTGGTATAGTTTGGAGGTGCCGGATTTTTACTATAAAAAACAGTTAGGAAAGATTCAGCATCTGGATAATCTGCAATCCAGGATGCTCTAAAAAATGTCAATGAAGATTGTTTCATTTTTTCTCTTAGTGTTGCTGTTTCTACTAAATCAATCTGTACGGTAAGGCCAATTTGTTCCCATTGTTTAGCTACATACGTTATTAAATCCACGTAATCTTTGTTGGTGTGAATAATCAAAGGTTTAATATTATAACCATTTTCATATCCGGCAAGTTTTAACAATGTCCTAGCTGAATCGGGATTATAAATTAAAGGAGAAATGGCTTCTTGAAAGGTAGATAATCCCTTTGGTATAAATCCATGTAAAGCCGGCGTTCCGATTCCAAATTTTAATAATTTTATCATGGTATTTCGGTCTATTGCCAGATTTAGGGCCTGCCTGACGCGACGATCCAATAACGCCGGATTGGATTCTAAAAGCGTCATATTAATACCTATGTATTCTGTATTTAAATAATCGCCTTTTAGCATTTGTATTTTCTCCATTCGATCTTCTCTTAAAATTCCATCTTTTGTTACAAGCTGTAAAGCAAACCCTGATTGCAAACCTGAAAAAAAGTCAATTTCGTTCTTGAGAAAGTCAAGATAGGCTGTATTTCGGTCTTCTATAAAGCTTATCCTGATTCCATCTAATTTTGGTAAGTCCGATTTAAAATAATCTGGATTTTTTATTAAGAACATACCTCTTCTGCCGATCCATTTTTTTAATTGGAATGGTCCGGTACCAACTGGATGTTTGCTGAGATCGTTCTGATAATAATTTGCGGCTTCTTCAGGCATTACGCTGCAATATTGCATTGTAAGTAAATTTAAAAGCGGAGAAAATGAATGTTTTAATCTGATTTCAAAACTTGAATCATTGAGGGCGTAAAAAGGTTGGTCATCTATTACTTTGTCTTTAAAAATCCATAATCCAGGTGAATTGACAGTGGGATCAAGAATCCTATTAAAACTATAAACAATATCAGAAGATTTTAAAAATCGAATTGAGTCCTTTCCAAAACATGGATCTTTATGAAATTGGATATCCGTTCTAATAATAAAAGAATAGACAAGTCCGTCGGGTGAAACTGACCAGGAATTTGCAATTTCCGGTATCAATTTTAGAGAATCGTTTAAATCAACCAGTTGATTAAATAAATGATCGATGACCCAGACATTATTCTGAGTCTTTGCGAAGGCAGGATCCAAGGAAGTGATATAGTTGACTTGATTATAATGAAAAATATTAGCTCTTCGCGTATTAGAATCCTGGCATCCAGGGCAAATAACAAAGATTATGGATATAAAAAGTAAGGTAGAACGCATATTAAAATAGTAAATGTAAAGATAAAAGGCCATGTATAAATGCTTTTAATTTAATCAGACAGGGGCAAGTATTTATTGGATTAAATCAAGCAAAATGAAGTTATTATAATAGAATTCCTATCAAAAACATGGAGAATTGATGTAGGTTTGCGTAAATTATTTATATGAATATTAGGTATTTTGGGCATTCTTGCTTTTCTGTTGAAATCGATGGTAAACAAGTTTTGTTTGATCCCTTTATCGCCGGCAATCCATTGAGTTCTGATATTGAAATTCAACAGGTTAAGGCAGATTATATTTTAATATCCCATGGTCATGGGGATCATATCGGTGATGCTGAAGTGATTGCTAAAAACAACAAATCACCCATTATTGGTGCTTATGAAGTCGTTTCCTGGCTAGAAAGCAAAGGTTTAAGTGGTTATCATATGAATACCGGAGGTAAACGGAGATTTGAATTCGGTACCGTTCGGATGGTAAATGCCGTCCATTCCAGTATTTTACCTGATGGCTCATATGGAGCAAATCCGGCAGGTTTTCTTGTATATAGCGACAGTTTTAGTTTCTATTTTGCAGGAGACACTGCTCTAACTATGGATATGAAATTAATTCCAATGCTCGCACCTCCTCTTGATTTTGCCATTCTTCCAATTGGAGATAATTTTACAATGGGATTTGAAGACGCGATTATCGCTTCAGATTTTATACAGTGTGACACAATCATTGGATGTCATTACGATACGTTTCCTGTCATTAAAATTGACCACGAAAAAGTAATTGATGCATTCAATAAAAAAAACAAGCGAATAATTCTTCCTAAAATAAATGAAGTTTTTAGTATCTGATGGGTAAAGTTATAGCCATAGCAAATCAAAAAGGTGGTGTTGGAAAAACAACAACAGCTATCAATCTGGCATCTTGTATTGCAATACTTGAAAAAAAAGTTTTATTGGTTGATGCAGATCCGCAAGCAAACAGTACTTCCGGTACAGGAATAAACTCTGAAGAATTAAAATATAGTTTATACGATTGTTTGATTAATGATGTGCATCCAAGCGAAGTCATTTTACAAACGGATACGCCAAATCTTTATCTATTGCCTTCTCATATAGATCTTGTCGGAGCAGATATTGAATTGGTAAATATGCCTGGCAGGGAACTTGCCTTAAAGAATGTAATTGATAAAATTAAAGCTGAATATGATTTTATCTTTATTGATTGTCTGCCATCTTTAGGCTTAACAACGATTAATGCCCTGACTGCAGCGGACTCCGTGATTATACCAGTTCAATGTGAATTATTTGCACTAGAAGGACTATCCAAAATAAAAAATACGATTAACTTAGTCAAATCAGCACTAAATCCAAAATTGGAAATTGAAGGAGTATTACTTAGTATGTATGATAAGCGTCTCAGGCTTTCAACAATGGTTATTCAGAATATTAAAGAAAACATTAACCTTCCGGTGTTTGAGACAATCATTCATAGGAATTCAAAAATTTCAGAAGCTCCACTTGTAAAAAAACCTGTTGTATTATATGATGCATCAAGTAAAGGAAGTCATAATTTTTTAAATCTTGCGGATGAATTTATGCGCAATAATTAATAATCGTTTATGAGCCAGAAAAATGAATTAGGTAAAGGCTTGAGAGCCTTGTTATCCAATATTAATACAGAGACAAATACTAAATCAAATCCTGTCGGCAGTACGGCAATAAATTCTGTTAATTTATTGCCGATTGGCTTTATTCATCCAAATAAACAACAACCCAGGAATTATTTTGAAGATGAATTGATCAATGAACTGGCTGAATCAATAAAAACTTATGGAATCATACAGCCTTTAACTGTACGTAAAACGAATATTGATGAGTACCAGATAATCAGTGGGGAGAGAAGATATCGGGCTTCACTAATTGCTGGTTTAAAAGAATTGCCTGTGTATATACGTACAGCCAATGATAATGAAATGCTTGAAATGGCTTTGGTGGAAAATATTCAAAGAGAAGATTTAAATCCGATTGAAATTGCTATTTCATATCAAAGGTTGTCAGATGAATACAAGTACACCCAGGAAGAGCTTTCCTCGAGAGTAGGTAAAAAACGCAGTACCATCAGCAACTACATCAGATTACTTAAGTTGCCGGTAGAAATTCAAAATGCACTTAAGAATAAATCGCTTTCTATGGGTCACGCCAGAGTTATAGCCGGCGTTGATGACCTTTTGATGCAATTGCAACTTTTTAAAGATATTCAAAAAAAGGAACTTTCAGTACGAGATTCAGAAAAAATACTTCAATCTTATTCAAGATCAAAATCCCGGCGACCAGTGAAGTCAAAACCTATGGATTCTTCGTCACAGTTGAAATTAATTGAAGATAAGATCAGCGCCTTCATTGGTTACAAAACAATGATAAGCCGAAAGCCAAACGGAGAAGGTCAAATAATCATAAAATTTAAAGATGACCGGCAACTTAACGATATACTGGACCGTTTAGAAGATTAAATTATGCGTTCCAGGATATTATTTTTTGCGTTATTCTTATTTTTAGTTACATCTTCTTCAGGACAGAATGCAGTAGATTCCGCTTCAAAAGTTGAAACTAAAGCCACCGGAGCCATTTCTTTATTGTTTAAAGGTAAACCTGGAAAAGCGATGCTGTATTCGCTCTTGTTACCTGGTGCCGGTCAGGTATATAATGGAAAATTATGGAAAGTTCCTGTAATTTATACGGGACTAGGCTTACTATTATATTCTGTACAGTTTAATTCCAGTGAATTTAAGCGTTTTGATACAGCTTACAGGCTTCGTGTTGACTCAGATAACTTAGGTGAGCCGGATACAGATGAATTTAAAGATATTTTAAGCTTGCAGGGAATAAATAGTTACAGACAATTTTATGATAAAAATTTACAATTAAGTTATATAGGCATTGGCCTTGTTTATTTATTAAATGCTATTGAAGCTTTTGTTGACAGGCATTTACAAGAGTTTGATGTTTCCAATAATTTAAGTATACGATATTTACCTGGCTATTATCAAAGTGCAGGAACAGTAAGCCTGGTTTTAAGTTTCTAAGTTACGTTATAAAGTAGAAAAAAATAAGGTCAAATCTTTGTTTTCGGGTTATGACTAAAAGGAATTCCAGTTATAATCTATTGGTGAAACCTTTGATATATTAACATAGTAAATAATTCAAATAAAACAAACTGAATATAAAACTTGATTATTGATCAATGGATTCTAAATTACATCCAGCCCAATAATTTTGCGAATTTCATCATTTCATTTTGATTGCTTATTTTTAGTTTACCCGTTAAAATTGTCATCATTGGATTTAATTCACCTTTAAATATTTTTTTCAAATCTTCCGAATCAGCTTTAATGATACATGCAGGATTGCCGTTCAAGCCTTCAGATGTTATCATGGTGCCGTTATTAACTTCAACGGTTATTTGCCCTCCTTCAGCGCCTGAAAGATCGAAATGAAAACAAGTGGTTACATCCTGTAACAAAGTTGTGTTGACTTTTTCTGGCAATTTCAATAAAAATTCTTTGGTAGTCATTCTTAAATTAGTTATTAATGAAAATATCGTTTTTTGAATTAATGTCGATTAATTGTTGTTGTGGATTTAATTTTATTTTTTGTACATTAGAAATATTTTCATTTATTGTAAATTCGTAATTGGGATTAACCCAGGACCAGGCTGGCAAATTAATGATATTTTCTTCTAAAGGAAATTGTTTCCGGCCCAGCATTAAGTTCAATGGAATGTAATACATTTTTTTTGTATTGTTTTTTAAAGTAACTTCTATTTCTACCGGCATTGGAAAAAGTTCGACACGTTGAAGTTTGCATATTGTATTTTGATTGGAAGAAAAAACAGTATCAATTTTGTAATCTACCAATTTGGTAGAATAAACAAAGTATTCTTTAAACCAATCCAATTCAAGATCAGAAGCCTTTTCCATAATTCTAAAAAAATCATTGGGATTTGGGTGTCTGAATCGCCATTTCCAGTAATAATCAAGCAATGCCTTATCAAAAGGTTCCTGGCCCATAATATATTTTAATTGAGCTAAACAGACTGCTCCTTTTACGTAGCTACCCACACCATATGCTCTGTTGGTATTATAATGATCGGAATGAGTAGATAAAGGCTCTTCCTGTCCTTTAACTGCAAAGGAAGTATAGTTCAGAATATTTTCCAATTGAGGATCAGGGTCTGCTTCACCTTCCAATAGTTTTTCTTTTTTTAAATAATTAATTACTTCAGCTTCTGTAAAAGATGTAAATCCTTCATCCATCCAGGGATATAAACTTTCGTTTGTAGCCAGCATCATTTGATACCAGCTGTGCATTAATTCATGAATCGAAACTCCGACTAAACTATTAATTGATCTGTTAGCTGTAATTAGTGTGGCCATTGGATATTCCATACCACCATCGCCGCCTTGTATAAATGAATACGTTTTATAGGGATATGGGCCATATTTTGGCTCAATAAAATCCAATGCTTTGTCAATAATTATTGGAAGCCGAGACCAGTTATCTGCAGTTTTTTCATTTTTTTTGTAAAAAAATCTTAGCAAACAGCCATTTTTTCTTTTAAAAGTTGTGTGTGTGTAAGCCGTATCAGCCGCC
This sequence comes from uncultured Saprospiraceae bacterium, assembly GCA_964486185.1. Lineage (GTDB taxonomy): Bacteria > Bacteroidota > Bacteroidia > Chitinophagales > Saprospiraceae > Vicinibacter. Next base: position 98,179 of record CAZALD010000009.1, on the reverse strand, counting down.
CAAACAAAATCATGGACATTTAAAGCAGAAAACTTCCAGATCTTTTTAACTCTTGTTGTACTTTGATTGGAATAACCGCATCCGACTTCATGTGGATTTAATAAAATCCCACCAGCTGCAATACAATATTTTTTATCCATAGATATGGTGACAAAAAAATCGCCGAATGGTGCATAAAACTCTCTGGCTATATAGGGTGATGTATGCCATCCTTGTTCATCATAATTGCACAATTTTGGATACCATTGTGCCATTGAATATGCAATACCTTCCTGGTTATTTCGCCCACTTCGACGTATTTGAACAGGTACCTGTGAACTAAAATTCATTTCAATTTGAGTACTCATTCCTGGTGGAAGTACTTTATGAAGTTTGACTTCCAGTATTGTCCCAGCCACACTGAAGTTGAGTTTTGCATTAGCTTGTTTTATCAAATTAATCGTATGAAATCCCTGCTCATGTTCAGACAAATATCCAATCCTGTCGCCAATTCTGGAATCAGGATCCGGCAATTGAGAGGACCGAATATCCATGTCGCTGTTGGGTTGAAAAGCATTAAAATATAAATGGTAATATATCTTTGAAAGTGTATCCGGACTGTTATTCCATAATTTTAATATTTGTTTTCCCTGAAATTGATGATTTTTATCGTCGAAATCTATTTCCATTTTGTATTCAACCCGTTGTTGCCAACGGTATGTCTGGGCCGAAATATGGCTTACTAAACCGGAAACGATTAAAGTTAGGAGTATTTTTAACATAAATTGATAATAATATTTATTAGACTTGTTATAAATTGAGTTGAGTAAAAATTGACACGATTGCAAACTTTTAAAATCTGTAATTATCAGCAAATGTATTCAATAGATTAATTATGGGGATGTTAAATTTTATACTAATTTTGTCTTTATGAGTATCAATAGAACAAATAAAACAGGAAACTATATCGTAGGATTGAGTATCATACTGATATTAAGCCGCCTGCTACCCCATCCCCCTAATTTTACCTCAGTTTTGGCCGTAATACTATTTTGTGTGTCGGTTCTGAAAAGTCATAAAGCTTTCATATTTATACTTTTATCATATCTGGTATCAGACCTTATAATCAATAATTTAATTTATGAAAATTCATCATTTTATTGGATTAGTCCTGGTATATTGTGGATAATTATACCCTATGTTATGGTATATGGTATATTGTATAAAATTATCAAGAATCCTCTAAGTCCAATTAAATTATTAGCTTCAGGTAGTGCCGCTTCGCTTTTATTTTTTCTAATAAGCAACTTTGGTGTTTGGATTAATTCGCAGATATTGTACACACCTGATTTGTCAGGATTATTTTTGTGCTATTATAATGCCATTCCATTCTTCATGAACGAACTTGCAGGAACCATTTTTTATACTATGACCATCTTTAGTCTATATTGGTTATTTTTGAAAAGATCTGTTTCCTATGAGTTCAATTGAAAATGATAAACAAATTGAACTTCTTGACAATGGAGATTACTATATTGAGAATGGATATTATGTTTTTACAGAGAAATATTTAAAAGAGCGAGGATATTGTTGCGGTTCAGGGTGCCGGCATTGCCCATATTAATGCGTCGTTTTACGATTTCCAATACAATTCCTCTGATTTGTTTAAAAAGGCTAAATATCGGGCCAACACAAAAAAATAATCCGATAGTCGATTAAGATAAATAATTATTTGAATATCAACAAATTCTGTATTCGAAAGTGAAATGGCTCTGCGTTCTGCCCTACGGCAAACTGTACGACATAGATGAGCATGAGCACAAGAGACATCACCTCCGGGTAGTATAAAAAACTGCAATGGTTTTAAATGGGATTCCATGAAGTCAATCTCTTGTTCAAGAATTGTAATGTTGTTTGAATCCAAAAGAGGCACTTTTAACTCTTTTTGATTCGGATCAACGGCGAGATTGGATCCAATCACAAATAAATAATTTTGAATATCCTGCAATTTTAGGGTAATGCTTTCATTATTAATGAAAGCACAAAGGACGCCGATATTAGAATTTAATTCATCAATAGTTCCATAGGATTCAATGCGTAAATCATCTTTTGAAATACGCTTACCTCCAAATAATGAAGTTTGGCCCTTATCTCCCGTTTTGGTGTATATTTTCATGGAGTTTTATTAATGATATCTGATTCTATTTCTCCATCGCGAAGTCTTACAATGCGATGTGCATGTTGGGCTATGTCAGTTTCGTGAGTGACCAGAATAATAGTATTCCCATTTTCATGAATTTTCTTTAAAATGTTCATAATTTCTTCACTGGTTTTTGAATCCAAATTTCCAGTTGGTTCATCTGCCAATATAATGGCAGGATTGTTGACTAAAGCTCTTGCAATGGCAACTCTCTGTCTTTGACCTCCAGACAATTCGTTTGGGTTGTGACTTATTCTGTCACCAAGCCCAACATCAATCAGTTTTTGCTTTGCAATTTGCTCTCGTTCCAATTTGTTTTTGCCGGCATAAATTAAAGGCATTGCAACATTTTCTAGGGCTGAAATCCTGGGTAAAAGATTGAAAGTTTGAAAAATAAAGCCAATTTCTTTATTCCTGATTTCAGCCAGTTTGTCATCAGACAATTCACTTACCATTTGATTATTAAGCATATAACTTCCAGAAGTTGGTGTATCCAAACAGCCTATTAAGTTCATTAGTGTGGATTTGCCACTTCCTGATGGCCCCATTAATGCAAGATATTCGTTCTTTTTAATGTCTAAAGTAATGTTTTTAACAGCTTCGATGACTTCTTCGCCCATCACATAGACTTTGCTAATATTCTTTAATTCTATAATATTGGTATTCATATAATCCCGCAAAAATAAGAAGATAATCAGTATAGAATTTACTCAATTAGCCCATTCCTGCCAATCTTCCGACAATTTATTCAGATTTTCCGATGTAATTGATATATTTAATTCTGGATATGAATTAAATCGTTTTTATTAAAATCTTACTAATTTGCAGTGTAATGGGCATTTTTCAACTATTATGAGGCTATGAAACACATTGCAATTGCGGGAAATATAGGTGCTGGTAAAACTACCCTTTGTGAGTTGTTATCCAAACATTTTGACTGGGACGTATTATATGAAGATACAAATATTAATCCTTACTTAAGCGATTTTTATTACGATATGTTAAGGTGGTCATTTAATCTTCAGGTATATTTTTTAAACAGCCGATTTCAGCAAATTATTCAAATACAACAAGGCGAAAGAACAGTAATTCAGGACAGGACTATTTATGAAGACGCTAATATTTTTGCTCCTAATCTTCATGAAATGGGACTGATGTCTAAAAGAGATTTTGATAATTATTTTTCATTATTTGAAATTATGATGAGTATAATTAAACCGCCTGATCTGTTAATTTATTTAAAAGCATCTATTCCGACTTTGGTAAATCATATTCAGTTAAGAGGCAGAGATTATGAAGGCAGTATGAGTCTGGACTATTTGAAAAAACTAAATATTAGATATGAAAAATGGATTGAAAATTATGATAGTTCACCAGTAATCATCATTAATGCAGATGAATTAGACTTTATCGAAAACAAAGAACATCTTGGAAAGATAATTTCAGATGTTCAGGCTCAGGTACATGGTTTGTTTAAATAACATCCTTGCGGCGAAAAAACCAAAGCAGTGCAAGGCTAAAGCCTAAAGAAAAAACTACCAAAAGATAAAAGGAGGCAGAGGAACCTCCAAAAGGAATAGGTACATTCATTCCAAAAAAGCTTGATATTAGAGTTGGTACCATCAGTATTACGGTAATAACAGTTAACCTGTTGATAAATTTATTAAGATTATTTGAAATAATGGAAACAAATGCTTCCATAGTTCCATTTAATATATTCGTATACAATTGCGCGACTTCCCTGGCCTGGTTATTATCAACTATGATGTCTTCAAACAAATCATTAAAATCTTCATTATCTCGAATTCCAAGAAAATCGGTACGTTTCATTTTTAATTTTAGTAGTTCATTGGCACTTAATGAATTTACAAAATAGACAAGACTTTTTTCAATTCTTAATAAACTTCTTAACTCTTCACTTCGGCTGGAATTATATAATTCTTGTTCAATCAGGTTTCTTCTCATGTTAAGCTTTTTTAGGTATTCCAAAAATAATCTTACGGTTTGTTCAAAAAGCTGAAGTATAAAAAGAGTTTCATTGGATGGATTAAAGTTTTTAACTTTATGATCCAGAAATTTTTCAATCACAGGAGACTCAACACTGCAAATTGTAATTATTTTTGACTGACACAAAATGATGCCCATTGGAACAGTAATAAAAATCGGATCGCTTTCTTTTTCGGTTTCATTTATTACTGGCATATTAAAAATTATACTTCTGGCTTCATCATATTTTTCATAACGGGCGCGTTCTTCGATATCCAGAGGGTCTGTAAGAAAGTCTGAGGCAATCCCAAGGGTAGCAGCAAAAGAATCCAACTCCCCGGGCTGAAATGGTGGAGATAAATTAATCCAGCAACAAGACTCTAAAGCATCTGTTTCCTGAAATGTATGGGTCCCGACTGCATAATAACGGATCATCAGCGCTTTTTTCGAAAATTAGTATTAACATTAGAACATATAAATTGTGCCAAGGCAAAATTAGCAAAAACCGGACCAAAGACTTTTATTTTTTTATTGATTTAATGTGTTATATAACTTGATAACTATTGTTATTGGATTTAAAAATAAATTTTATAATCACTTGGTTCCCATCTTTCTATACATTTAATCTGAAATTTAGTCATACTAATTATCGAAATTTTAAAGCTTTTACTGGCTGTATAGACTGTACTATAACTGTCGGCAGAAACAGGAATAGTAAAATTAAAATAAAAAATAGAGCATTCAGAATCATAATAGGCACCAGGGACATATCGATTGGCACATAGGACAGATAATAGTCGTTTTCGCTAAGTGTCATGATTTTGAATTTATGTTGTATAAAACATAATCCGTAACCAATCAGATTTCCAAGCATCATGCTATTTAACAGAATTTTAGACGCATATTGAAGAAATATTTTTTGTTGGGCCCACCGCGTCATGCCGATTACCGTCAACACACCAATCATATGAGTTCGCTCAAAAATTAAAATCATAGTCGTTGTGGACATATTAATAATGCACACCGCTAAAATCAACAATAGAATAAAATATTTAGTGATATCCTGTAGGGCCAGCCATTCAAATATACTTGGGAATTTTGAGTGAATTGTTTCTGAGTACCATGTGGCAGGAATTATATTTTCATATAAATAATCATTGACCAAATCAGCTTTTAATAAATCTTTACAAAATAATTCGATTCCAGTAACTTGAGTAGGATCTTTGTCTAATACATGTTGTAATACAGACATATCGATAATAGCAAATTTTTTATCGTATTCTCCAAGTCCTGTATTGTAAATTCCTGTTATTTTCATTTTTCGTTTTAAGGGTTGGTCATTAACCAGGAAATTTAGTATAATATTATCTCCAGTATCAACCCGCAGTCTGGCGGCTGTTTGTTCTGAAATAAGTAATTCACGATACTCTTTATCGTTAAAATTTATAATGTTACCTCTGGATAGAAATTTAGAAAAGAAATACCAGTCAAAGTCTTTCCCAACCCCTTTTATAAATATACCCTCTGATTCACTTTTAGAAGCAGCAATTGTGGGATAAATTATAAATGTTTGTATATGCCGGATGGCTTCTTTATCTTCACCGGGCAGCCGTAATGAACGGATTTGCTGAAGAATGGTGTTGTCCGCTTCGATTAATTGGGGTTCCACAGAACGATTTACTTCAATATCTGTGACATGTATATGACCCCAGAATCCGAACACTTTATTGGATATCTCATTCTGAAATCCATTACAAATACTCTGCGAAATAATCATAACAGCCAGACTAAGGGAAGTAGCCGCAATGGATAAGCCAATAATCTTTTTAGTATATGATTTTTTAAAGCTGGAAAACGATCTTAGAGCTATAAATTTTGAAATATTCATGAATTAAAATAAATCGATTAGCAGATTCTTATACTCAGAATCTTGTAATTTTGCAAACTTACAATCTTTAATCAAGTATGCCTAATATGAGTTTTTTAGAAGAGTTACAATGGAGAAATATGATTCAGGATTTTACTCCCGGTTTAGAAGAATTTATGGCCGGAGGGGTGAAAACAGCTTATATAGGCTTTGATCCTACAGCACGGTCATTGGGCTTAGGCAATTATGTGCAGATTATGCTTCTTAATTTTCTTCAGCGCTCCGGGCATAGACCTGTCGTCTTGATGGGTGGAGCAACCGGCAGGATCGGCGACCCTTCCGGAAAGGATAAAGAGAGAGAACTCAAATCTTATGAAGAGCTTGATGAAAATATCCTTTATCAGGAAAAGCAATTACGGAAACTATTAAGCTTTGAACAAGAAGGCAATAAAGCCTTATATGTCAATAATTATGATTTTTATAAAGATATGTCTGTGTTGGATTTTTTAAGAGATGTTGGAAAAAACACAACGGTCAACTACATGCTTTCCAAAGAATCAGTAAAAAAACGTCTTGAAACAGGTATTTCTTTTACTGAGTTTTCGTACCAATTACTACAGGCTTACGATTTTTATTGTCTGTATAAAAATTTTGATTGCAGGATTCAAATGGGAGGATCGGATCAATGGGGAAATATCACAGCCGGCACAGAGTATATAGGCAAGTGTTTACCTGGTTCCAGGGCATTTGCCTTAACGACTCCCCTTTTAACCAAATCTGATGGAAAAAAATTTGGCAAAACAGAAGATGGAAATATTTGGCTTGATGCTAATCTTACTTCGCCTTATCGTTTTTATCAATTTTGGATAAACTGTGATGATGCAGACTTACCCAAATTATTCAGATACTTTAGTTTTAAAACTAAAAATGAAATTGAAGAAATAGAAAAAGACTTTCACAGTGATCCAAAATCTTTGAAAAAAATTCTGGCTGAAGAAATAACAATAAGAATTCATGGTCAAACCTCTTTTGATAATGCCCTCCATGTAAGTGAATTAATGTTTAATAAAGATTGTACTGTCGATTTTTTAAAATCATTAAATGAAGATATTTTTATACAGCTTAAATCAGAATTGCCCTTATTTAAAGTAAATGAGTCCAGGCTTGGGAGAGAGCAAAGCCTTTTGGCTTTTATTAGTGAAAATTCTACAATTTTTGCTTCAAAGTCAGATGCCAGGAGGGCAATTCAAGGAAATGCACTTTCAATCAATAAATTGAGAATTACAAACCCGGATCAAATCCTGCAAAGGAATGATTTTCTATTGGATAAATTTTTACTGGTAGAAAATGGACGCAAAAACAAATATATCATCGAATTAATTTCTTAAAAGTGCTTTCCATAGGACGAAACCGGCAAGCAGAGATTTATCTAAATGGTTTTCAAGGTAAAAAATCTTCAATCCCATTCTTAGCTTCTGAGCTGGAAGCTGCTGCCCGTAATACTCTTAATACTCAAGCATTTGGTTATTTGTCAGGAGGCGCCGGAGCTCAACAAGGTGTTTCGAATAATTTGCAGGCATTCGATAAGTACAAATTGCAAACAAAAATGCTGCAATGTAAAGAAGACCCTGTCCTGGATTCCACTTTGCTGACAACTTATTTGCCTTTTCCTTTTTTATTTGCGCCGATTGGCGTTTTAGGATTGGCACATCCTGAAGGAGATGTAGAACTCGCAAAAGCCAGTAAGAAGACTAAGGTTCCAATGATTCAATCAAGTCAGGCTTCTTTTAGCATGGAGGATTGTGCTAAAGAGTTGGAAAACACCGATAGATGGTTTCAATTATATTTTAGTAAATCAAGAGAATTGGTTGAGAGCTTTATTCATCGGGCTGAAAATACAGCCTGTAAAGCAATTGTATTAACATTGGATACCACTTCTCTGGGATGGAGATCTATTGATTTAAATAATGGATATTTACCTTTTTTAAATGGTTTAGGTATTGCACAGTATACCTCAGATCCGGTTTTTCTTCAATTAATAAAAGAAACAAACATTAAGCAATCTAATTTAACTTACAATTTTAAAACCTTACACAACTTGTGGATTTTATTCAATTCTTTTCCTGATACATTTCTAAATAATCTTCGAACAAAAAATCCTTTGAGATCGGTTCAAACTTTTTTGAATTTATTTTCAAGGACGGAATTAAGTTGGGAAGATGTCAAATGGTTAAGAGATAAAACTAACAGGCCACTTTTATTAAAAGGAGTATTACATGAAGATGATGCCAGAAAAGCCCTTGATTATGGAATAGATGGACTTATAGTTTCAAATCATGGAGGCCGTCAAATGGATCGTGTCGTTTCTAGTCTGGATTCATTGTATAAAATTAAAAAAGTTTTACCTGAGACGTACCCAATTTTAATGGATGGAGGAATTCGCTGCGGTACGGATATATTTATTGCCCTTGCTTTAGGTGCAGATGCTGTTTGTATTGGTAGGCCGTATGCATATTCGCTTGCTGTAGCTGGCAGGAGAGGTGTCATTGAGTATGTTCAAAATCTAGCTTCTGAATTAAAAATTACTATGAGTTTATGTGGATGTAATTCACTTTCCGATATTAATGAAGAATACCTGGTAAGGGAATTATAGATCATTTTATTTTCGCACCCGGAAGAAATTCCAACGATGCAGAGTTAATACAATATCGAAGTCCTGTTGGTTTAGGGCCGTCGTTAAATACATGCCCAAGATGACCTTTGCATCTTGCACATAAAACTTCAGTACGTTTCATCCCTAATGAAGAATCATCTAATTCCTTAATGGCTATGTCTTTAACCGGTTGGTAAAAACTAGGCCATCCCGTCCCAGAATCAAATTTTGTATCTGAGGTAAATAATGGAAGCTGGCACCCACGGCAAAGGTATATTCCTTTGGTATGGGAATTCCAATATTTACCGGTAAATGCCCTTTCAGTCCCGTGTTGTCTTAAAATGTAAAATGACTCCTTTGGTAATTTATGCTGCCATTCATTATCAGATAAGTTTATACTTTCAATAGTAGCAGGAAAAGTGATTGCAGTATCACTAATTGCCATATCACTTTTTTTTATTTCTGCAGAGGCAGATTTATTTTGCTGACAAGATGCTTGGGTTGCCAGTAAATAAATTACAAGTAGTAGAAAACTATTTTTCATTGTTCAACTTTTGATCTTGTTTGATTGCAAGTTCTACGATCTTTCTGGATAAATTAATGATGGTCAATAATACAAGAAAAATAAAACTAAAAACCATCCATATCCAGGAATAAGATTCTGCATTCCAAATTGTACCATTGCTTTGATACTTACATATAATTGAAAGTAAAAATAATAAAAAAATATAAGTAATAATTGAATCCCTGTAATATTGTAATTTATGTTTAGTGCTAAAGCAAAAAGCACAATTCAGAAGAATGTAAAAAAGTATGATGGAACTAGCGTATTTCCAATAATCCATAGCATCTATTCGCAGCCAATCGAGTAATTGAAGAAAATGTAATATTACTATTATTATAAAATAAAGTAGAAGAACGGTTATTCCCTGGTATGCAGGGCTAAAGGTTTTTGAGAATACAGAACTTTTTTTTCTGTTCATATTAATCAATTGCCGTAGCCATTAAATCAAAAGAGTCTGCATTAACTATTTTAACATTCCTAAAATCGCCTAATCGTAGATATTGATTTACATTTGGAGTTATAATTACTTCATTATCTACTTCGGGGCTGTCGTATTCCGTTCGTCCAATAAACTGACCTTGTTCCCTTCGATCTATCAGCACTTTGAATGTTTGATTTATTTTGCTTTGATTTAATTCGTAACTGATACTTTCCTGAATATTCATAAGTTGGAGTGCTCGCTCTTCTTTAATATATGCAGGAATTTGATCCGTGAGTTGAAAAGCGGATGTATCTTCTTCGTGAGAATATTGAAAAACTCCGGCTCGCTCAAATTTTATTTCCTGAATAAAATCCTGCAATTGTTCAAAATCTTTCTCATTTTCTGTTGGATATCCAACTAAAAATGTAGTACGCAGATGAATACCCGGAACTTTTTTCCGGATAATTTGAATTAAATCATAAGTTTCTTTTTGAGTAATTTGTCGTTTCATCGTTTTTAATACCTTATCAGAAATATGCTGTAAGGGCAAATCAAGATATTTACATATCTTATCTTCTGTTGCAATAATATCTAATATTTCTAATGGGAACTTAGATGGGTAAGCATAATGTAAGCGGATCCATTCTATACCATCAACTTTTGTTAATTTAAGGAGTAATTCTGCAAGTTTACGTTCCTTATAAATATCAAGACCATAATAGGTTAATTCCTGAGCAATAAGAATTAATTCTTTTACACCTAATGCTGCCAAATGCTGAGCTTGCTTTACAAGCAGTTCCATGGGGACTGAAACATGCTTTCCCCTCATAAGTGGAATGGCACAAAAACCACAAGTCCTGTTACATCCTTCCGATATTTTTAAATACGCATAATGACTTGGTGTACTAATGACTCGCTCACCAATTAGATCTTGCTTATAGTTTGCATTCAGCTTAGCCAGTAAAGAAGGCATCTCCATTGTTCCATAAAAAGCATCAACCTCAGGTATTTCTTCTTCCAACTTATCTTTATACCGCTGGGACAGACAACCAGTAACAAATAGTTTGTTGACAAGTCCCTCGGACTTTAACCTGGCATATTCTAAAATAGTATTAATGGATTCTTCCTTTGCCCGGTCAATAAAGCCACATGAATTGATAATTATGGTTTTGGCTATTTGAGCTTCAGGATTATGTTCAACCTGGAAGTCGTTATGATTGAGTTGTGTGATTAAGTTTTCTGAATCTACCCAGTTTTTTGAGCAACCTAAGGTTACAACCTGAATTTTATTTTGAGGTTTATTTTTAGTTTTCAAGAAAATGTCTAATTTTTGCAAAGATAACAATATGTCAATTCAATTGTTGTTTATATATATGCCTAGATTTATATTGCTTTTCTTTATTTTAGCTTTCTGCTTTACCAAAGTAAATGGTCAATTTGGATTTCAATCACTTAATGGGATTAACGATTTTACCGAAAACGCTAATTCAATTTTATTGACTCCATCAAATTCTATTCACTTTTCATTAGGTCCCTCCTATTGGTTTCGTTTAAAAAATAAGCGCGTTGAGTTTAACCCTGCACTTTTATTTGACTATTCAAAGTCAAATTATTCTAATGGCAATTCAAATGATTTAACAGAACATTCACTGGTATTTTCACTGCCTGTTTTAATTTACCCATTTGACTTTAGTAATGATTGTAATTGCCCAACTTTTAATAAAAGTGGTGAATTATTTAAAAAAGGTTTCCACTTTATTATTTATTCATCCTTGCCATATTCTGTTAAAGAAGTAAGTAACTCTGGAAATGCTTCAGTAGATTTATTTGGTAGTTATCAACTAGGATTAGGAGCTGGTCTTGACATTGGAATTAATAAAAAATTCACCTTTAGTCCATCTATTGTTTTATCTAAAACGTTTCAGGATACCTATCTATTTAATAAAGATGAAAATGTATTGATTCAAAAATCTGGTGACAGAATTCGTCTAGACCTTATGTTGAGAGTAATCTGGTTTCAGAAGAAAAAAAGATATTAAAACCATTCTTTGGCAAAGTGCCAAGCAACGATGCCAGCGGCCACACTGACATTTAGGCTATGCTTTGTACCGGTTTGAGGAATTAACAGGCAATGATCTGAAATATCTAAAATATTCTGATCGATACCTTTTATTTCATTCCCTAAAATGAATATATATTTTTTATTGAGATCAATTTTAAAATGATTCAGAGCTACACTCTGATCTGTTTGTTCAATTCCCAGTATTTCATAGCCGTTCATTTTTAAAGCCAATAAATCGTTAATTAGATTTGAGCTTTTTTGCCAAGATATTGATTTTGTGGCACCCAGAGCGGTTTTTTCTATTTCCGGATGAGGAGGATTTACACAATATTCACTGAGAATAATTTTTTCCATTGCAAAAGCGTCTGCAATCCGAAATAATGAACCAATATTATGACCAGATCTAATATCTGCAGCACAAAAACACAAAGGCAACTTATGAAAATTCTTAAAATCTTCAGTGCTAATACGTTGTAATTGGTGAAGACTTAACTTTTTCACAGCAAACTTTTTTATTTTTTAGACTTATATAAGATACTGGCCTTGACAAAACTTACGAAAAGTGGATGTGGATTTTCAACTGTACTTTTTAATTCAGGATGAAATTGAACACCAACAAACCATGGATGATTTTTTAATTCGATAATTTCAACCAGTTGCTGCTCTGGATTTATGCCCGATGCGATTAATCCTTTTTCTTCCAGTACATTTAAGTAAGAATTATTAAATTCAAAGCGATGGCGGTGTCGTTCTGATATTAATTCGATTTTATAACTTTTTTTAACAATTGTTTTTTCTTTTAAAACGCAAGGATAAGCCCCTAATCTCATGGTGCCACCTTTTGTTTTAATCTTTTTTTGATCCGCCATCATGTCAATGACGGGGTTTTTGGTATTGGGATTAACTTCTGTTGAAGAAGCATCTTTCATCTTGAGTACATTTCTGCAGAACTCAACCACGGCACATTGCATTCCGAGACAAATTCCAAAAAAGGGTAAGTTTCGTTCTCTGGCAAATTGTATTGACCGTATTTTTCCTTCAATTCCTCTTTCTCCAAAGCCAGGAGCCACCAGAATTCCATCTAAATCTTTAAGCAACCGGCTTACATCGGATTCATCTTCCAGATCTTCAGAATGAATAGCGACAACTTCTACTTTGCATTCATTAGCTGCACCTGCATGTACAAAAGACTCATGAATAGATTTATAGGCATCAGGAAGTTCATTGTATTTGCCAATTAGTCCGATTCGCACTTGCTCGCTGGGATTTTTTAAATGACCTAAAAATTTTTTCCAGGTTTTTAGATCAGGTTCATTTTTTGAGGATAATCCTAACTTTTCAAGAACTCTGATATCAAGTCGTTCTTTTAGCATTAAGAGAGGCACATCATAAATGGTATCAGCATCAATTGCTTCGATTACATTTTCCGTCTTCAGATTGCAAAATAATGCCAGTTTGGCCCTTATTTCATCCGTTACAGGCCACTCAGTTCTGCAAACTAAAATATCGGGTTGAATACCCGTTTCCAGCAATTCTTTGACAGAATGCTGAGTGGGTTTGGTTTTTAATTCTTTGGCTGCCGATAAATAGGGTAAAAGAGTGAGATGTACAGTAACTACATTTTCGGTACCGTGATCCATTCGAAATTGCCGTAATGCTTCGAGATATGGCAATGACTCGATATCTCCGACTGTGCCTCCTAATTCAGTAATAATGATGTCATAACCAAAATCCGCTAATAAGGCAATTCTTCGTTTGATCTCATCGGTTATATGTGGAATGACTTGAACAGTTTTGCCAAGATAATCCCCGGCACGCTCTTTATTAATAACAGTTTGGTATATTCTTCCTGTAGTAATGTTATTGGCCTGAGAAGTTGGTTTATTAAGAAATCGTTCGTAATGACCCAGATCTAGATCAGTTTCTGCTCCGTCATCTGTTACATAGCATTCACCATGTTCATAAGGATTTAAAGTGCCGGGATCGACATTGATATAAGGATCAAATTTTTGAATTGTTACATTGTAACCTCGTGCTTGTAGTAATTTAGCCAGCGAGGAGGATATGATACCTTTTCCTAAAGAGGAAGTAACGCCACCCGTAACAAATATATACTTGGACATAAAATAAGAATTGGTTTTCTTTGTTACGGGATGTAAAGGTAGTTCATTTTAAATATTTTTGTTAATGCTTAGGTTTGAAATTGATGAATTTTATATTTATCCTTTAAAATCCGTTTCACCAGTCAAGTTGGATAAATTGGAGCTTTCGCGGGAGGGACTAAAATATGACCGGAATTGGATGATTGTTACGAGTAATGGAATGGTTGTAACCCAACGTGAATTTCCTCAGTTAAACAAAATTAAATGTATCGATCAATCCTATTTCTACACTTTAAAGATTGAAGATTCCGGTTTTCAGGATATATCCTTTAAGAAAGATGGGCATCTCGAAGAAGAACTGGAAGTTTGTTTATGGGGTACAAAATTCAAAGCTTATAAAACACAAAGCCTTCTTTCAGAATGGTTCTCGGAGTATTTATCTGAAAAAGTGTTTATAGTTAGCAGTGCTGATAGAACTAAGCTGACACCCGACAATAGATTGGTGCCATTAAGTTTTCAGGATAGTATGCCGGTTCATTTGATAAATTTAAAATCTGTAACAGATCTATCATCTCGTTGCGGACTATATATAGACCCTATGCGATTCAGAGCAAATATTTACCTCGACATGAAAATTCCTTATGAAGAAGATACTATAAAGGAGATTATCATTAATGATAAAAAATTTATTTTTGTAAAACCATGTGAACGTTGCATTATGGTCAATTTGACGCCCAATCAAATCAACTTTAGTAAGGAGCCCTTGCTCAGTTTATCCCAGTATCGCAAATTCGATAACAAAGTCGTTTTTGGTATTTATTTAGCTTTAGATTCAACTATAATTTAACGAGTTTGAAAGTATTCATTTTGGAAAAGGCATTTCTTATTTGCAAGATATAAGTGCCCGATTTTAAGTCTTCTGTTTTTATTTTAACTGAATTTCCATTAATTTTATCAGACATCAGTTTTAAGCCATGCAAATTATAAATTGTATATACACTTTCTTCAATGTCTTTTTCCAGTTTTAAATTGATCATTTCATTAAAAGGATTAGGGTGAATGATCAATTTTTCATTAATTGATTCGTTTGTTTTTACAGATACACCAAAGATTTTAATATTATCCATAATAACTAAATCCTTGTTCAAATCAATGGTTCCACTTGAGTCCAATCCTCCGTCTAAAGTAATATTTGTAATTTCAATACTGATTGGACCTCCTGTTAAAGGAATAGGCTGTTCGTGAAATCGTTCTATGTGCTCTTTCGTGGCGTTTTGTAAGTACGTAGCGTTGCCTAAAGTCACACCTCGATCATTTCTGAATACAATCCGAGTTCCGGCGGCAAAACTTGGACTCCCTAAAATTGAATCATAATTGGTGCTGCCGATTTTTTGAATATAGTTAAATGAAAGGAATGCCTGAGTTAAATCTTTTGTATCCAGACAAAGATATATCGTGCTTGTAAACTTAGGATTACTACTCATAAAATTAGCCAGTGTAGCCCCATTAAAAGGTATGAATTTGTTTGAAGCATCAAATATTTTTCCTCCAGTAAAAATCAAAGCATCAGAATTTAAAAAAGAAGACTGTATGCCTAAGGATTGAAAAGAATCAATTTTCAAAGCCAAAAGAGTAGAATCAAATAGTCCGGAGTCAAATGTTTCTAAATAACCAAGCTCTGTATTATTGATATATACTGCGTTAAAGGAAGCAGAATTATTGGCAAGTAATGTGTCAAGGCTATAATGTAAAAAAGCCCCAATTTTTTTATATCCTGAAAACGAACGGTCAATCTGAAATAATGTGGAGCGATAGTTAGCGCCCGGATATAATGTAGTAACTGTTTTTAATTTTTTAGTAATAACTACATTGTCATATGACAGATTTAGATCAAGTTCAGTGCCAGCAGGGACAGGATGGCAACCGCTATAAGTAGAGAGTATTTGAGCAGTTAAATTATTATTTTCACATGGAGAGCCTGTAAGATTAATTTGGTTAACCCTAAAATCATGTTCATTATTATTGTTTTTAGTGACAGACATAGTAAACCGATTATTTGACGTGTCTGAATCTGTTATCATCATAGCTTCCACTGTAACCACGGTAGGAGATCTGTCAACTTTAGCCGGATCTTTAAATTTGTAAATTATGGACTCTCCAGGTCCAAGGTCTTTATCTAAAGTGTAGTATTCTATTATCTTATTTTTTTGCACTACAGAAATAGTTAATGTTATATCGGTACCTTGTGGAATAAACTGATCACAACTTTGATTAATTAAGCGAACTTCGACTGGAAATAAACCTTCTTTACAGGTTATTTGGGGAATTTTATAATTGACAAGTTGCAAATCACCTTCATTTACATTGGTGCCAACTCCAACAGCCTTCCAGGCTTCAGCAATATTTCTGTATTCTTTAGAACATTTACCATATTTATTTTCAACAACTTTTAGACTGGCTTCCCTGGCGTCATGGTAATACGATGTAGAAGTTAAATAATTTTTCATCATTTGATAAACTATATCAATAGTTGCATCAAAACCCATGGCATCTACTTTGAAAGATTGTCCTGCTTCATTGGTTCCTGATTTACCGGTTACTACTAGATAAAACCAATAATTGAAAACTCCGCTGTTTGTATGGACTCCGCCATTATCGGCAGAACTAAAAACCCAGTATCTACCCTTATAATAATTGGGATTTCTGAAAATAGTTGGATCAGACATACTTCTAAATGCGCTATCCGCTTTAAAGAAAAATTTTTCACCAATCAACCAGTTAAAATTTGCAGAATCATATTTAAATTCTATGGTTTTACCCATTATATCACTAATTGCTTCATTTAATGCGCCGGCTTCATATAGATATTCCAAACCGCATGTATACTGTGTTAATCCATGTGACATTTCATGGCCAACTACATCCAGGGAAGTTAAGGGCCCAGTAGAAACATTGTCCCCTATTCCATAATTTGTTGAATTGGTTGAAGATTCCCAAAAAGCATTTACATAGGTTGTTGTATCTATAATTTTGGAAAGTATTCGTCCATTTTTTCCATCGATTCCATCCCGGTTAAAATATAATTTATAAAAATCGTACGTACTCTGAGATCCAAAATGTACATCCAGCGCCCCTACTTTTTGAGTAAAAGAACCCTTTTCCCATATATTATCGTTATCTGTATATTGGCTGCCTTTAGCGGATTGAGTTATTATACCATCACCCCTGCTTAAATCATGTAATTTATATAAGCCACTTTCTTCCGTGGTCTCCATTTGTTGGACACCGTGATATAAAGTATGGGCAGAACCCTGATTGCCTCCAAAGCATGTCATCAGCATATTTTCTGATCTGATCAAAACACCCGTCATAGCATCAATATAATACCTGATTTTTTGAAGAGGAGAAATACTGAAAAGTTCAACAACATAGGCCAGATGAATTGTGCCACCTGTTTCAGGATATTTGTCATCAAATATTATCAGCTCTGCTTGCGGAAATAATTCTGGTTCAGTATCCCAAATATACTTATGAGCTTTATTTAGGCTTATTGCCACACTTACGGCTTTAAACGGGTCCAATACAGGAGTCGTTTCAATGTTAATATCTGATACTACTCTGCCATTCGCAGATTGAAGCGTTTGATTATTTGTGTGTAATATTAATTCACCACCTAACACTTTAACTCCTTTATGATATTGTTGAAATCTTGAGTGTTGCCATTGATGATCATCTTCTTCCGTCCTTACCAAGAACAAATCAGAGCCATATTGTAAACCGAGCTGTTGTCTGTAATCCTGTAATAAAGTTTGTACGCTAAGTTTTGATAAATCTGAAAATTGAATCCAATATTGATTCGAGCCTTCACTTTGTTTGGTTATTAATAAATTATCAGAAGATTGACCAATTAGAAATGACGTGGTAAAAATAAATATTGCTGCAAGTGTAAATTTGTTCATTTTGAATTTTCTTTTTATATTTTAACGAATCGAATTATATCATAAAAATCTATTCCCTCAAGTTTAATAAAATAAATTCCAGGTGTTATTTTTTCAAGGTTTATTTGTAATGAATGGGATTTAGACAATGTATAAGACATTTTTTTACACAAAAGACTTCCGGTGCTGGTAAATAAGCTTAAATGTACATCCTGGTTAAAATATTCAGGTAAATTTATTGTAAGTTTATCATTAGCAGGATTTGGGTAATAAATAGTTTTCCAATTCAATTTACTTTGATCATTCTTAACGACATTGCAATATATCGTTCCGGAAAAAAATAATTCACAACCAAATGAATCAATCATACTAATCAAGTAGTTGTCCAGATGATTTAGAGTATCTCCTGAGTTTCCACCTTTGATTTGGATACCTCCAGCTTTACTTTCGGCATGTATTAATAGTTTTGCTTTACCATTAATTTGACCTTTTTCGTCAAGTAAACATTCGTAGTTTACCTGAAGTTCAGGTCTGGAATAAGCACAGGAATCAAATTTACAGGCGATTTCTCCGGAAGTCATACTGGAACAACCCGCTTCATCTGTAACCTGAACTTGGTATAAAGCTCCCTGATCCAATAAATCGCCGTGCTTATTTCCTGTTATTGTGAAATTGCCAAGATTTCCTTTTACATCAACTTGCAGGATGGCTTTTAACAAAGTATCTACACAGATATAATCTGCAGAAACGGCCAAATTGGATTGATTGCAATCAAAAGGTGGACAATTTATACGTCCTTCTTCAATGATATAACAGGAATCAGAATCAATCAAGATGACTTTATAAGTATCTTCATGGTTTAACTGGCTTCCATCCTGAGTGCCATAATAATAATAAGCACCGGTCCCGCCCTTTCCTGTTATATGCAATATAACTTTGCCCGTCTGGCGACCTAATGAATCTTTTAAGCATTCAGTATTAATGGATAAATCCAACGTGGAATTTTTACATTTTACTGGGGGTTTACAATCTATCGTTATTCTTTTAAAATCTCTGCAGCCTGTCTCATCTTCAACAAATGCTTCGATAAGCGTACCAGGATAAAATATTTCTGAAGGCCCAGGTCCATGATAGGTATATTGACCCATACCACCACTTACCAAATAGTTTATAGAGCCTAAAACCCCATGCAAACATTCAAGCTGTAAATCAAGATTTAGTTTTGAAAATGGAACAGCTTTACTTAATTCTTCAATCTTTACACAAAGTTGACCTTCTGAAGGTTTTAATGGATTAACAGCTGATATAATTTGGAGATAATAAACTTTTCCTGGAGTCAAACCACTCAAGGTAATAAATCCGGAACAGGGATCAGGTGTTTTTCCGCAATCAAATTCCTGTAGGTTCGTACAGATCCCTGAGTATACAGCCCAATTATATAGAAATCCGCTTTCGATATGAATGGCAACATTTTTTTCAGTAGGTGCAATAAAACTAAACCAAACGTCTGGCGCAGTATATACCACACAACTTGGTTTGATATTACTTTTAGTACTATTTATGGTAGAAATAGATTGGCAACCGCTATTTAGATTGATTGCTTTTGAAGTCAGACAATCTTCATTTGATGGTTTATCCTGAGACTTGGTTTTAACTTCAAGACATATATGACCTTCTATTGTAGAAAAATATCCGCTCACCTGAATAAAATAATTAAGTCCAATTACAGGCGAACTTAAAACTAATTTACCCCCTAAATCTTCGCACTTAACTTCTTCGAGTTGACTACAACTACCTTTATAAATAGTAATGACATCCGCAAAATCTGCATTTGAGGAAATGATCAGATCTTGCGTACTCGTTGGTTTAAAATTATACCAGACATCTGCTCTTGATTTATTGTTTAAGCTGGGAATTGGATTGCTGAAATCCGCTATAATATTACTTGCTTTGGTGCATGGTACATTGACCACAACAGGTATGCTGTTAGCACATAGATCATGTGATGGATATACAGGATCTTCTTTTGAAATGGCAATACACAAATCACTTAAATCATCCCGCCCATAAAATCCTGTTTGTCTTGCAACGCGGAAATAGTAAGTTTTTCCATTAGCTACTTGAATATAATTTCTTTCTCCTGTAAATCCATATTCATCATTATTAAAACACTGAATATCAGTTAAAGATGGACAAGTTCCTTCATAGATACTTATGGCGTCATTAAAAGTAGCACCCGTTCTTATATTCAATGTTCCGGTAAAATCACTTTTATAAAAATACCACAAAGCTTGACTGTAATTTCCTGAGCATAGTATTTTCGGACCTGACATAAATGCTCCGGTATTATTTCCGGATAGACAATTTGCATTTAATTTTAAATTTACGGCTCTAGTGCAATCGTCATTGTCAGGTCCGTTTAAATATAAATTATCAATTAATATTAACGTGTTATAATCATCGCCATCGCTGGTATATTCGAATTGAAATTGTATTTTTTTATTAAATGCCGAAGCAGAAATGTTAGAACTTTGTACAACCAAAACAAACGGATTTTGAACAACATCAGAATTATAGCTTTGATGAAGTGTTTTAATTCCATCTATTATGGTATATAGTTTTAATGATGCATTTAAATTGGTTTTAATAAATCGCAAACCATAAGTCAGCGTATAAGCTTCATACGAAAACAAGGAGAACTCGTTCGTGGTAATTGAAAATTTTTTCTGTGATTTATCATTTCTAATTAATTGAGAATAGATGACACTACAAGTGGCATCTGATTGAGGCATCAAATTGCTTTTGGCGATTGTAAAATTGTAATTTCCTGATTCAGAATTTAAACTCCAATTTCCAGGGAGTGTACAATTAGAAAACTGTTCCGTAATAATTAAATTCTGAGCGTATAAAAATTGTGCTGCAAAATAAAATATGTATATAAAATTTTTCATAGCTTTTGAATTTAAACTATATTAAATCGTCTCATAAAAGTTTTTCCTGCGCTATCCATTTGGTAGATATATTCTCCAGGGGGTATTTTCCATTTATATGGATCAAAAGAAACCGTATAGGATCCCTTTTGTGTATAGCCATCGTGAAGCACAGCAATGGTTTTACCATTTAATGATTTGATAAATAACTTGACCTGATTGGATTGAAGTTGGGCAAATTTAATGTCAACAATTTTGGCATTTATTTCATTTGGATTGTGACCTAATAAAATAGAATTATAATTAGAGCCCAAACTTTTGCCAGTACAAGGGTTGTCGAATAAATTTAATCTAGCATAGTTTCCACCAAGACTAAAATCGACGAGTTCTGATTCAAGACAAAGCCATTGTTCCATAACACTGGCATACATGGACCGGAAATCTAAACTGGATTGGTATTCGAAATATACCCTGGTATCACCAGCTTTCAAGGTTGCATCATTTAAATTGATCGGACTACCGATAAACCCTCCTTTAGTGCCTTCTCCAAAAATCATCATTGGAGACATATTTCCGTGATCAGTACCTTGTGATCCATTTTCCCTTATGGTTCTGCCAAACTCAGAAAATGTCATCATGCAAACGTTTTTATCAAACCCATCCAACTTTAGATCTGAAAAAAATGCAGAAACTGAATCGGCAATATTTCGTAAAAGTCCATTATGCCAGGTCTTTTGATCTGCATGTGTATCGAATCCATCGATATAAACCATATATACACGCGTTCCCAATTTTCCTTTAATTAATCTGGAGACTATTTTCAACTGTTCAGCAAGTCTAGAAACAGTATTTAACGGATAGGCTACTTTATTACTCGTTGAATTGTAGGCCTGAGTAACCGTTTGGGAGTATCGGAGTGAATTATTTGTGAGCTGTCGTAAAAATTCTATTTCCTGATCTTGCGGACAATCTCCAAGCCCGTCCGTTGGATAAAGTTGACCATATTGAGCCAGCCGATAAAATTCATTTGGATCATTAAACACTAATTCAAATTGTTGATTGGTTGGTGATTTAAAAACTAAATCTGCATTATACCCAATTCTCAACGCAGGAGGTACTGTTGGAGGAGTTTCTGAAAAAACCGGGAAATCCTGATCCAGATATCTGCCAATATAGCCTGATTTATATCTGGGATCGTAAATATTACTGGCCGCACTTGACCAATTATCAATTGAAGAAAAATGCGAATAATCCTGATTTGGATATCCAACATTATGCAATATTGTCATTTGGCCTTCATTCCACATAGGCATAATAGAAGCCATTGCCGATGGCAGCGCAAAATCAGACGCTCCATAACCCGATAAAACGGTCGAATCATTATAGTCAGTACCATATTTATGACTTATAGTCGGTCTAAGATTGATGTATTCGCCTTTTCCGGCAGAATCTGTATGCGGAAAGACCATATTTAATCCGTCATTACCTCCAAACATTTTTAATAAAACCAGGATATTGTCACCACCAGCCAGTAATGGAGCGCCAAGAGGTCCAGAAAGTAGCGTGTTTACTGGAATGCCACTCAGAAGCATGCTACCTAATCCTGCAATACCACCGGTTAATAAAAATTGTCTTCTGTTCCACAAAAGATGATCTTCATTATGTTTTTCTCCAAGGTCAGTACGGAATAAATTATTATTTTTATTTTGATCACACATGATTTGTCGAATTTGAATTTACAATAATTGATATTCAGGAAGCGTAACTAGAAAATTCATTAAACTAATAAATTGATTCGGGACAGAAACATAATTTAGTGTCCAGGTTCCATCAAGATAATAATTGGCAGGAACCAAGGATTTAAATACCCCGATGGCTGTTTGTATAATTTCTTCGGATAAATCAGCGGTGATAAAATAAGTAATGACAGCACGGACGATTACATCTGGATCATTAGAGCTATTGCTTAATGATTTCAAAAAATCTCTGTATTTTTCTTTAGTTCTATCGTAGGGTAAATAATAGCTTAAAGTATCTCTGTTGTACCGCCAGCGATTAACCAGAGTAAACTCATTTAACCAGGTACGGTGTCCAGGCCAACCTGCTACATTAACAGGATTGAATAATGTTTGACCCAGGTTTGCTGAAGCAGAATAAATAAAACTTAAGGAATCTCTGTTAAAAGTATTTGGGTTGTTTACGGGATCGGTAACTTCAGCCTGAAAGGCATTATTTATCCATTTATATTTATAAAAATCTTTGCCGGGTTCGAGATCCAGACTTCTGAAAAAATGAATTAGATTATCGATATGACTTTTAATGACTAGTCCCATGGACTCTTCTTCAAAGAAGTGCTCACTTTTAAATAAGGTCTTTAAAACGGCTGCGATATTAAAATTGCTGCTGATGAAAATGGCAGCCAATCCATCGATTATGGTTTTTGGAGGATCAGTATAAAGATAAAACTTGTACAGTTTGGTGCAAATAAATTTAGCTACTTCGTTCTTTTTAACATCAAATATGACCAGATCATGGAGACTATTGTATTCTGCTATGGCTTTAGTTAAAGCGGTTGCATCATCAGCAGGTACCTGTCCACCATTATTTCCAACCGATTTGCCAAAAATGACTTTCGCTTTCCAATCATGATTATATCGGTAAAACACAAATTCTCCTACACGTAAAGGACCAATATAGTATTGTCCATTATTTCCAAGATAATATTGGATATTCCAACCCGTTAATGCACGAGCAACTTCAGCAACATCGCGTTCGGAATAGTTGCCAATTCCCATGGTAAATAACTCTAGTAATTCTCTGGCATAGTTTTCATTTGGACGGTTTACAACATTAGAATTGCCATTGAGGTATAAAATCATTTGAGGCGTCAAGCCAATCGCTTTTGTAAATTCCCTGAAATCGCCTAAAGCATATTTGTGTAGAATCCAATAGTATTGAAATACCCAAGTTGGTCTGTACCCGGATGATTCAGCCGTCGCTACAAAATGATTGGACCAGAACAAAGCAAGTTTATGTCTTACTCCTTCGGTAACCATACCATTGAACCACATGTGGACTAATTCCAGATATTTCTGATAAGCATTTGGGTCTTCTGCGATATCTTGTTCTTTCCAATTATAGGTATAATCATAAGTTCTGACTCCTACTTTGCGTTCTCCCGGAAGCGGATGCTGAGCGGCAGTATTGATTAAATAATCGATAAGTACGGATGGCTTATTAGCTTTTGCAGCATTAATAAGATATAAAGGAGCGCCATTAGAAATTTTATTATAAAGATGATGAATCCTCTTTTCATTCCATGGTTTAGACGGACTTGGAATATATTCCTGCAGTCCGCCGGTTAGGCATTTATTATCAGGCATATTTGGATTATTTTACCCTTGTAAAATTACGTGAAAAATCCAAATAGCAAAATTAAATTCTAAAAGCCCGAAGTGATTAATCCTCAGGCTTTTAGTCAGTGATATATTATTTGTTTAGTTAATTCTTATTTACTTCTTCAAATTCAACATCGGTCACTTTTTCTTCTGAAGTTTTAGTTTCAGAAGTATTGTCATTGCCATTGCCTGATGTTTGTTCATTCTGAGTTGCCTGGTAAATATCCTGACTTGCAGCTTGCCATGCGGTATTTAATTCAGTCAGATACCTGGAAATATTATCGATATCCTGAGCTTTATGAGCATTTTTTAAATTTTCAAGCGAGGATTCAATTGCTGTTTTTTTATCTAAAGGTATTTTATCACCATATTCTTTCATTTGTTTGTCTGTTTGAAAAATCATGGCATCAGCTTCATTAATTTTATCAGCTCTTTCTCTCATTTGTTTATCCAGATCAGCATTGGCAGCCGCTTCATTTTTCATTTTTTCGATTTCTTCTTTTGATAATCCAGTTGATGCTTCAATCCTGATATTTTGTTTTTTACCTGTGCCTTTATCCATGGCACTTACACTTAATATTCCATTAGCATCAATATCAAAAACTACTTCAATCTGTGGAATGCCCCTCGCAGACGGTGGTATGCCATCCAAAATAAACCGTCCTACTGATCTGTTGTCTTTTGCCATTGGCCGTTCTCCTTGCAATATGTGAATTTCAACTGAGGGTTGATTGTCAGCTGCTGTAGAGTAAATTTTTGATTTTTTAGTTGGAATTGTCGAATTAGATTCAATAACTACATCATATACGCCACCCAGCGTTTCTATCCCTAATGAAAGTGGAGTTACATCCAACAACAATACATCTTTAATCTCACCGGTTAGCACGCCTCCTTGAATGGCTGCACCGATTGCTACAACTTCATCAGGATTTACACCTCTGTTTGGTTTTTTACCAAAAAATTCTTCCACCACTTGCTGAATTCTGGGAATTCGTGTAGAGCCTCCTACCAGTATGATCTCGTCGATCTGACCTTTTGTTTTTCCGGCATCTCTTAAAGCATCTTCACAAGGCTTTAGGGTTCTTTGAACCAAATCATCGGCCAATTGCTCGAATTTAGATCGGGATAATTTAACTACCAGGTGTTTTGGGACTCCATCCATGGCTGTGATATACGGTAGGTTAATTTCTGTTTCTACAGAACTAGATAATTCTACCTTGGCTTTTTCTGCGGCTTCTTTCAGACGCTGTAAGGCCATAGAATCTTTTCGAAGGTCGATGTTTTCCTGAGATTTAAATTGCTCTGCAAGGAAATCAATAATCACATGATCAAAATCATCGCCTCCAAGATGGGTATCACCATTTGTAGATTTTACCTCAAAAACGCCTTCGCCCAGCTCTAGTATTGAGATATCAAATGTTCCACCACCTAAATCATAAACAGCAATGGTCATATCTTTAGATTTCTTATCCAGGCCATAAGCCAGGGCGGCCGCAGTTGGCTCGTTTATAATCCTTTTAACTGTTAATCCTGCAATTTCTCCAGCTTCCTTAGTTGCCTGGCGTTGAGAATCATTAAAATAAGCAGGTACTGTAATTACAGCTTCTGTCACTTCCTGTCCTAAAAAATCCTCTGCTGTTTTTTTCATTTTTTGTAAAACCATTGCAGAAATTTCCTGAGGAGAATACATCCGTCCATCAATATCAACTCTGCATGTGTTATTATCACCTTTTACAACGCGATATGGCATTCGATCCATTTCTTTTTTCATCTCGTCAAATCGACCTCCCATAAACCTCTTTATTGAAGAAATGGTCTTCTTTGGGTTTGTGATTGCTTGCCTTTTGGCTGGATCACCTACTTTACGTTCGTTATTTTCCAGAAAAGCGACTATAGAAGGGGTTGTTCTTCTTCCCTCATCATTTGCAATCACCACTGGCTCATTACCTTCCATTACGGCTACACATGAATTGGTAGTACCTAAATCAATTCCTATTATTTTTCCCATTATAATTTTTTTTTAATAGGGATCAATACTTGTGCCATCCTGAATTTTAGGAAATTATGGCAGAATAGGCTCTTTTATATTGAAATTTTGACATAGCAACTAAATGTAATATGTCAATAAGTCAGAAAAAATTATCTGAAATTTAGCTCCCTTGTCAAAGAATTAGTATTGAGCGAATCAATTGTGGGTGGTTCCGGAGTAATTGTTTTGATAATCCTGACAGTAGAACTAAAAATTCCATATCCTTCAGATATATTGGAATATCTTGGAATTTCCTGTGATGCAGTAATACCCGTATTGGCATTTAATATAGTATTGTAATCTCCTATTTCAGGTCCTCCTCCGATTAGTATAAAATCAATTTTATTGATGTATCGCTCGATGGATGGGTCTGGGATTAATTTGTCATTAAAAAATATATAAAAAGTAGCACCAAAAAGTTTGGTACTGCTTAAATTATCAGCCCGGCCAATATTCCCAAATACATTTCGTGCTAAAGGAACTTCAATTAATTTTTTTTCTGTTTTTAGCGTAACGAGATTAAATTCATCAATGTCCACAATCGCTTTTAAATCAAATACACGTGTATTGTCTTTATGTTTCCATTGAAAATTAAAGGAGGAATTATAAAATATCTTAATTTGCCTGGTGTTTTCATCGGGTATAACAAAGCTAATATCACTGACAAGAATGATTCTGGCGGTTATGGTTTTAGGACCACCATAAGGCTTGAGTTCAAGAAGCAGACTATCTCCCCCATTTAAAAATTTATCTTTAGTCAATAGTTTATATAGTATGTTAGGAGTTGTGGCAAACGGACCTGATTGTCTTGTGATACCCTCCTGGCTTCCATCTACTTTTATTAACAAATAATCTTTTTTTGTAGTTAAATTTTTTAAAGTAACCACCGGGTTAGGATAATATATTGAGTCTGGGTTTTTGGCGATTTGAGTTGCTGCTATATTTTCGTCGACAAAGGCTTTTTCAATTCGAAAATATTGAGCCGAATCCGTCCGGTTTATCACAGCATAGATGACGGGAATATCTTTATAAGGTTCGGTTAGCTGAAAATCTTCTGTGCAGGTGGACAGGAAGAGTACGATAAATATCGCGGATAAGATGTTTAAACTTATGTTATACATAAGGCAAATATACGGATGATTTTAAAGATAAAAAGAACTCATTGATATTTCATATTAAAGCGAAAGATTCAGATAGGAGTTTCTAACTTTGCATTATGTCTGCTATAAAAGACCAAAAGAGAATAACTACCCGTACGATTCAGGAGATGAAAGCAAAGGGTGAAAAAATTGCCATGCTGACGGCTTATGACTATTCGATGGCAAAGTTGTTGGATGAAGCTGGAATTGACATTCTATTGGTTGGAGACTCTGCTTCAAATGTTATGGCTGGCCATGAGACTACTTTACCAATTACCCTTGATCAGATGATATATCATGCCCAATCTGTTGTCCGGGCTGCCAAAAGGTCATTAATTGTGGTAGATCTGCCCTTTGGCTCATACCAGGGTAATACCAAAAGAGCCTTGGAGTCTTCCATACAAATTATGAAAGCCAGCGGAGCTCATGCTGTTAAATTGGAAGGTGGCGCTGAAGTAGCTGATTCAGTTAAAAGGATATTATCGGCAGGTATTCCGGTAATGGGTCATTTAGGGCTTACTCCTCAATCTATTTATAAATTTGGCACCTATGTGGTTCGTGCTAAGGAAGATGCTGAAGCTGAAAAATTAAAAAGGGATTCGATGATCCTTCAACAAGCTGGCTGTTTTAGCCTGGTTCTTGAGAAAATTCCTGCTAAATTGGCCTTAGAAGTTAGTTCTAATTTAAGTATTCCAACTATTGGAATAGGTGCAGGTTCCGGCACTGATGGCCAGGTTTTGGTTAGTCACGATATGTTGGGTATTAATCATGAATTTCATCCAAGATTTTTAAGGCGATATGCAAACTTGTACGAAGTCATCCAAAAAGCTGTTAAGGACTATACCTCTGATGTCAAAAATCTAAAATTCCCAAACGATTCTGAACAGTATTAATGAGGTTTAAAAAAGCGTTTTTATATATTTTGTTATTTCTGATGGCTTCCCTGGCTGTGTCAGTTTACTTGGCCTATCATATTGTATTTCAAGATAATGTAAAAAGTCAGCTTGATTATGGGGAATTAAAAATCTATCCGGCAGATAATTTTGCAAATATTGGACTTAAATTGAATGAAATATTAATAGATACCTGTTCCTTCAAACAATCCGCAGCTTTATTTAATTTATTACAAATCAAACCTGGGAGGTATTTGATTAAGAAAGGTATGTCGAATGTGGAAATTATCAATAAGCTGAAAAGTGGTACTCAGGATCCAATCAAACTTACTATTAATGCCGTCAGAGATATTTATCAATTAGCTGCCAAATTAGGCTCCGTACTAATGTACGACTCAGCGGCTTTTGTAAAGCAATTGACGGATAGTAACCAATTAAAAATTTTGGGGTATAATGAATATGATGTCCTGAGCTTGTTTATCCCAAATACTTATGAAGTATATTGGTCTGTAAGTCCGGATCGATTTATAAAAAGAATGAAGACTGAGCATGAAAATTTTTGGTCTCAGAAAAATCGTTTGGATAAAGCAATTAAAAAAGGATTAACTGCAAATCAAGTTTATACCATAGCATCGATTGTGGATAAAGAGACGATAATAGAAAATGAAAAATCAATTATAGCAGGGGTTTATCTCAATCGAATCCAGAAAGGTATGAAGCTTCAGGCAGATCCAACTGTAGTATTTGCATTGGGACAGATAGGACTTAAAAGAGTGCTTTTAGAACATCTTAAAGTAGAGTCGCCTTATAATACTTATTTATTTGAAGGGCTGCCACCAGGTCCAATTTGTATGCCTGAGCTAAGTACGATCGATTCAGTTCTAAATGCCGGAGAACACGAATTTATTTTCTTTTGTGCCCGACCTGGCTATGATGGAGGACATGTCTTTGCTGAGACGCTGGAAGCTCATGGACAAAATGCCAGAAAATATAGATTATGGCTTAACCAGGAAAATATCAAATAATCCTAATTTAATAAGTCAGACTTCAAGTTCTTTATTCTTTTACCGGAAGTTTATCCTGCCGGCTTAATTTCATTTGCCATGGATTGTTTCCATATTTTGCAGTTCCGATTAAAATCATATTCGCAGGGTCATATTTGATTTTCCATTCATAAGAAGTATCTTTCTCAGACCGCATTTCCAATAGTGTACTCTCTTCATTAAAAATAAAGCGGCCTTTTTCAAGGGTGTCATTATATAATCCTTTTGCATAATGACCATTGGGAAGTAAATCGAGCCATTGTCCTTTGTAAATATTTTCTTTGGGCGTGGCGTCTTTTAAAGACAAAACAAAGGAATAGTGCCATAATTTGTCCTCTATGGCTGGAACAGATTTCTGGGCATCTGCTAGCTTGATAAATGCTTCGTCTAGTTTTCCCATAGGAGGTGCCATTAATTTAACCTCCTGAATTTGAGGATTAACTTCGTCTGAATTGATGGTAGCATTGTTGTGTTCCTTATTTTTGCAGGAAATGATAATCAGGCTTAAGAGTAAAAAGTATATGGTCTTCATTATTTTTAGTTATTTATGATAGAAAAACTGGACAAAGTTATCCAAAATCAGCAATTGTTTTCCAAAAATGACAAATTGTTGGTTGCAGTAAGTGGAGGCATTGATTCCATGGTTTTATGTCATGTATTATTAAAGTTAGATTTCTCTTTTATAATTGCTCATTGTAATTTTAACTTAAGAGATCAGGACTCGGTTAATGACGAATTATTAGTTAGAGATTGGGCTTTAAAGTTCAATATTACATTCAAAGTTCGTTCATTCAGTTTAGCTAAACAGTCTAATATTCAGTCTGAAGCAAGAAAATTACGTTATAGTTTTTTAGAAGAATTAAGAAAAGTGGAAAATTGCAGATATATTTTAACCGCACATCATCGGGATGATCAGTTAGAAACATTTTTTTTGAATTTATCCAGAGGTGCAGGAATTAAAGGTCTTCGGGGAATGAAGGACAAATCAGGATTTATTATTCGACCATTTCTTAATCAGGCCAAAAGTGATATATTGAATTATGCAAAGAAATATCATATTGCCTATCGCACTGATACTACAAATTTAGATAATAAATATCTGAGAAACTTTTTCAGGAATGAGGTATTGCCGATCATAGGTTCAAGAATCAATGCTTTCTCCGAGATGACTTTAAGAACCATTGTTCAACTTAAAGAGCTGGATGATTTTGTTGAGGATTTTTATGAGGAATGGAAATTGCAGAATGTCACTCAAAGTTCCGGAAAAATAGTTATAAAAGTTCCTGATTTAAAAAAATTTTACCTACTGAGTTTGTATTTAACTGATCTTGGATTTCATCCGGAAACCATATTTAAAATCAAAATGAATTTCAAAAAATCTGGTAAAACATTTTTAAATAAAAACAAGCAAATAGCTTTTATCGACAGGGATTTATTGATTATTCAACAAATTGATTGTGTATCCGACTTTCAAGAAGAGGAATTTCTAATTAATTCTGATTCCGGTACTTTGAAATTGAAAGAAGGGACTTTAAGTTGGAAAAAATATTTTACTGATAAACGAGACTTTCAACTTCCCGAATCCAACAATGAAGTCTTGCTAAATTCTGAAGGACTTAAGTTTCCTTTAATTTTGAGAAAATGGCAAAAGGGAGATAAAATTATGCCAATAGGTATGAATGGCAAATCGAAGAAAGTCCAGGATGTTTTTACAAATAGTAAATTATCCCGGCCAGACAAAAAAGACTGCTACATTGTATTTTCATCCAATCAGGCTCTTTGGATTACAGGTATTATCAGGTCGGATTTAGCAAAAATGGATCACGCGACAAGATCATATTATCACATGAACTGGATACCTAACAAACAGTATAGTAATTGACAGGCACCCTTAGTTTTTAAAGTTAAAGAAATTAGTTACTAATTAACTTTTTGAGACATAAATTAAATTATTGAAAATTAAAAAGACCAATAAAAAAATTCAAGTAATGTAATTTACTTACTTTTCTTTTTACGTCCAAAAAGATCCGTGTTATTGGAATCTATAGCTGGTTTTTCAATAGGAGCAGTTTTTAATTTTTCAAGTTGATGATAAGAATTGTGAATCCAAAATTGTTCTGTAAGCTCAAAGGACTCAAAGGTTCCATCCGGGACTAATAATATTTCTCCCGATTTTGGATCTGTATATTTTTCTATATGATCAAAATAAATAATCCTGGATATATCATCAAATTTAATAAGCATATTGGCGCTGGGAGAATAAGCTATCACTTTTCGAAATAATAAATCTTCTTCACCCTGCTTATCCGTAGTTTTAAATAATGGTGCGCCAAAAGTTAAAGTATTACTTTCAATTTTTATGAGATCAATTATCCTGTACTTTAATCCATTTTTTGAAAGCCGGTATCCTAATACGGTATAATATCCGTCCAATTTATTGGGTAAAAACTCATAGTATAAGGCACCATACCAGTTGTTTGCTGTGAATAACTCGTAATTAATGCGATCTAGATTTCTTTCTTTCGACTGTAAAAGAAATGGCGTATTGTTACCGATAAAAACGAATGCATAATAAATGTATTGCTGATGATCTAACTCGACTTGCCATGTGATCATTTTCAGTAAATGGTCTTTGGTTTGAACAGCGAGAAATGAAGGATGAAAAGCCAGTAAACTTGTGTCTTTAGTTGTGATTATTAATTTTTTACTTAAATTAATAAATTGTTCATTTGCAAATTTTCTATGTTCTGCACTTCGTAAAGAAAACATGGCATCGCCATAAAATTTTAAACTATCCAAACTTGTTGTTAATTGACTGAAACCTGTCTGAATTGTAATTGCAACTAAAAGAATTAATAATAATTTTTGCATTAAACAGGAACGTATGTTTAGCTATTGTTTATTGTTCGGAGACGCAGTGAATCATTTTTAAATAATCCGGTTTATCTGAAGCAAATTTGTGTTTAAATTCGGACAAAATACGTCCATTTAATATTAAAAAGACACCTGGCATTTGAAAACCATCTCCTATTTGCATTCCGAAACCATAACCCTTGATAATTCCAGCCTCAATACCACGAATCCAGCTTCTGAAGCCAAAAAGTTGATTAAAAGTTCCTTTTAATAAACCAAATTGGGAATAAAAAAAACATTCTGGATCTGATATTCTTAAAATGTTATCCAGTTCATATTTTTCGAAGTATTTTGAAGCTATTTCATCTGTTGACATATGCACCAGTATCAACTCAGTGTCGATTAGTTTGTCGGAGTTTTTTAAATCAGATAATTCCTGAAGGGCTTCTTTGCAAAAAGTGCAACCAAAATGACGCAAAAAGATAAGCAGCACTTTTTTTTTCTCGGATACTTTTAAAACAGAAGTACCCTTATTGGTCATCATTTTTTGTAATAATGTTGCAGCAGAACCATTAAAATTCATGTATTGCAAACAATGCTTGATACAAAAGGTTTATTTCGATTCTAAGCCAAGTTTGTCATAAACATCCATCATAGATTTAACTTCTTCTGCAGATTTATTCAGCAAATCTTGCTCAGCGGATGTGAGTTTAAGTTCGATTATTTGTTCAACACCATTCGATCCTAATTTTACCGGAACGCCTACAAAAACATCATTCAGGCCATATTGACCACTTAATCTAACACAGCAGGGAAAAATTCTTTTTTCATCTTTAGCAATTGCTTCCACCATTTGGGCAGCAGCAGCTCCTGGTGCATACCAGGCTGAAGTTCCCATCAATTTGACCAACTCTCCCCCACCATATTTTGTACGTTCGACTATGGCATTCAATCGATCTTCGTCGATTAATTCAGTAACAGGTATACCTGCGACCGTAGTAAATCTGGTCAATGGAACCATTGAGTCTCCGTGTCCACCCATCAATAAGGCCTGAATTTCTTTTGGAGAAACATCTAATGCTTCAGCCAGAAACGCCCGGTAACGGGCTGTGTCCAGAATGCCAGCCATTCCAATGATATGGTTGTCTGGTAAGCCGGCAATTTTATAAGCAGCATACGTCATCACATCCAAAGGATTTGACACAACTATAATAATTGGATTAGATGAGTATTTAAGTATTGAATTTGTAACTGAATTAACAATTCCGGCATTTGTACTGATCAAGTCATCTCTGGACATGCCTGGTTTTCGGGGCAAACCTGCGGTTATAACCACAATATCTGAATCTGCCGTAAGTGAATAATCATCGGTGCCTGTCAATCTGGACGAGTAATAATCAATAGGCGCTTGTTGCCAGGTGTCTAGTGCCTTTCCCTGACTCATCTCCGATTTGATATCAACTAATACAATATTTTTAATGAAATCCTTGTGTGCCAACACATTAGCAACTGTGGCTCCAACATTTCCTGCTCCGATTACCGTAACTTTATTCATTTTAATACGTTCTTTAAAATAATGCACAAAACTAAAAAACTAAGTATTAATTTTGTGTTTGCAATTGCTTATATTTTAAATATTTATCATGATCAAAAAAATTTGTAGTGTTTTTTTAGCTGTATTATTTAGTATGAATGTTAATTCGCAGCAATTATTAGGTATTTGTGGGACTTCGGCTCATGATAATTATCTGATAAAACAACGGATGATGGAAAACAGGGAAGAATGGAAAAATAAAATTCTTCAGCGTGGCGGTGCACCCATCTATGTACCCGTTACATATTGGTTGGTAGCAAGAGATGATGGATCCGGCAGATTGCCGTATAAAAATGTCATTGATAATCTTTGCTGCTTGAATAATACATATTCGGAGTTTGATGTGATCTTTTATCTGAAAGCTATGAAAGATGTGAATAATAGTTTTATTTATGACGATCCCAGTTCTACATTAGGAGCGGCTTATATCAATCAAATCATGTTATCCAATAAGAATGCTGTAAACATTTTTGTTGCAAATATAGCCCGTGCTTCTGATCCTAATGTACTGGCTTTTTACAATCCCCAAGGAGATTATATTGTGACCAATAAATTATATGTAGTATCTAATTGTACAACTTTAGCTCATGAAATTGGCCATTTCTTTTCACTGGCACATACTTTTTATGGTTGGGAAAATACAGTTTACGACGATGTAACTTCCATGTGCACAAAAAAAACTCCTTTGACTGTATCAATTGGCGGCGGGATAACTGTTCAGGTTGAATTTGCAGATCGGAACAAACCAGGCACACCGTCCAATCGCAAACATTGTGAACAATCGGCAGATGGCTTCTGCGATACACCGCCAGATTATAATCTTGGTCTTGGTTTTCAAGGGCCGGGCTGCATTTATACAGGTTGCGCCAAAGATCCTGATGAAGTTAAAATTGACCCGGAAGAAACTAATTTAATGAGTTATTTCTTAAGTTGTATTAAAACATTTTCTCAGGAGCAAAAAGACGCTATAATAAAAGATTTACTTTCTGTTAAAAGAAGTTTTTTAAGACTAATTCCATACACAGCCAAATCACCTATTTCGGATCAGGTTAATTATATCTCTCCTACTCCTTCCAATTTGCCGCTTGGATATGATAACATAGTTTTTGATTGGGAAGATGTACCTAATGCAGATTTTTATATTTTGGATATTGCTGAAAATACAGGCTTTAATCTAAACCCCAGGACGTTTATTTTAAATCATTCAGATACTGTTTTAACTAATTTGAAAAGAAACGGAAATTACTACTGGAGAGTTACTCCTTACAACTCAAATAGTTTTTGTGTAGTGCCTAAAATTATCAATTTTAGAGCTCCCAGTTGGACTGTGGCCAGTGAGAATATAGAAAATGAAAAAATCTCATCCTTTGTTACCCAATTAAATAAATCTGATTTGATTTTAACTATTCAAAGCGCGGAATCATTAAATACAAAAATTCAAATATTAGATTACAACGGTCGGTTGATTAGCAATACAACAAAAGAACTTACTTCAGGTAAAAATCTACATTCGTTTACTCTTAGCTCACCAGGTTTGTATTTTTACAGGATAATCAGCGAAGACAAAAAACAGAATACAGCAAAGTTTATTAAGATTTAAAATAATAGTATGAGATATTTTTTTTTAATAGCAATATCCTGCTATGTACATTGTCTTTTTGCACAAAATAATTTTTGTGGGACAACAGCAAAGGATCAATCGATATTAATTGCAAAACAAAACATTCTTGCTTCAAACGAATTCCAAAAGAAAAATGCAATCATGTATATTCCTTTGATGGTTCATAACGTTAGTAATGATAATTCTCAGGGATTTTTTGCACCATGGAACCTTTTCGAAACCCTTTGTACATTAAATGAGGATTTTGAACCTTCGGGAATTCAGTTTTTTCTGGAAAGGGATTTTAACTATATTAGAAATAGCAACTGGAATGATCATGCAAGGTATGATGAGGGTGAAGAAATGATGAATAAAAGCAATGTCTCTAACATGGCTAATTGTTATTTGGTTGCTAACCCTGCAGGAAACTGTGGTTATTATACTTATTCTGGAGATGGTGTAGCTCTAAACAAAAGTTGTCTTGGAAAAAAGAGTCACACCTGGGCTCATGAAATGGGGCATTATTTTTCATTACCCCACACTTTTTATGGTTGGGAAGGAATTCAATACTCGAATAGTCAGAAAACAGAGGATTATCAGTCTCGTGTATTTACCAATATTGAAAATGTCAGCAGGGATTTATGTAAAAATCAAGCCGATCGCTTTTGTGACACGGACCCTGATTATATTAGTAGTCGCTGGACTTGTGGATCCGATGGTTTTAGTAATTCAAAATTAAAAGATACTAAAGATTCAATATTTCGTGTGGATGGTTCTTTGTTTATGTCTTATTCAAACGATGAATGTATGAATCGATTTTCAAATGAACAAATGGCGGCCATGCATAGAAACATACAGGTTTCTAGGCCTTATTTAAAAAGGCCTAATGTGACACCTAAATTAATTAATTCTTCAAGTATCAATCTTTCATTTCCAGTCGATAGCGTTCAGGTTCCAACTTCTAAAATATTATTTTCTTGGGAGCAAGTTGAGAATGCTAGGTATTATGTTATTCAAATTTCCCGCACAGAAAACTTTACAATTGTAATTAAGAATCTTTTATTATCCGTGCCTTATGTAGAAATAGATTCATTAATTCAGGGTAAGAATTATTGGTGGCGTGTACGTGCCTATTCTGAATTTGATTTTTGTGGAACCGAATCTCCTGCCGGATATTTTAAAACCGAAGCCATTGTTAGTTCAAATAATGAACAAGATATTGCCGCAAATACATCTCTTTTATTTCCAAATCCTGTAAGTTCTTATGGGTCTATTCATATAACAAGGTCAAGTGACAAGGAAATGATAAGCCATTTGACTTTACGGGATTTAAATGGAAAGATATATAAACCCACAGCTGCAAATTTTATTGGGCATAATTTAAAAGTAGACCTTGATTATTTACCAGATGGTCTCTATATTTTAAATATTATGTCCGGTCATAAATTAGAAGTTTATAAGCTAATGGTTAAAAACAAATAAATGAATTTACACGAATATCAGGGAAAAGAATTACTCCAACGTTTTAGTATTAAGGTCCAAAGGGGTAAAATAATTAATAGTATTGAAGATGCTAAAACTAATTATAAAAACTTAATCGAAGAAACAAATACAAAATTTGTCGTTGTCAAAGCTCAAATTCATGCAGGTGGCAGAGGTAAAGGCGGTGGTGTAAAATTGGCAAAGAATGAGCAGGAATTTTTGGAACATGCAGGAGCGATATTAGGAATGCAATTAAGAACACCACAAACTCCTGGTGGACTAGAAGGGCCAGGTAAACTGGTTAGCAAAATATTTGTTGCGGAAGACTCTTATGCGCCTGATTTTAACGCTTGTAAAGAGTTTTATTTTTCGATATTAACTGACAGATCGTCTCATAAAAATATTATTATTTATTCTACTCAGGGCGGAATGGATATTGAAAAAGTAGCAGAAGATACACCGGAATTGGTTCACAAAGAATATGTGAATCCTACTTTAGGGCTTTTAGATTTTCAATCCCGTAAGAT
Source organism: uncultured Saprospiraceae bacterium (assembly GCA_964486185.1). Taxonomy (GTDB): domain Bacteria; phylum Bacteroidota; class Bacteroidia; order Chitinophagales; family Saprospiraceae; genus Vicinibacter. The sequence continues at coordinate 60,918 of CAZALD010000009.1, read as the reverse complement.
TGCTTTTAAACTAGGGCTGGAAGGAACTGCTTTCCAAGAAATGATCCAGTTCACCAAATCCTTGTATAATGCTTTTGTTACTCTTGATCTAAATCTGCTTGAAATTAATCCTACGCTTAGAAATAATAAGGATGAAATTATTGCTGTCGATTGCAAAATGGCAATTGATGAAAACGCATTGTTCAGGCACCCAGATATTGAAGCTATGCGTGATTTAACAGAAGAAGATCCGACTGAAGTAGAAGCCAGGGAATTTAATCTCAATTATGTAAATCTGGATGGAAATGTTGGTTGCATGGTAAATGGTGCTGGCTTGGCAATGGCTACAATGGATATAATTAAATTATCCGGTGGAAATCCAGCTAATTTTTTAGATGTTGGAGGGACAGCTGATGCAAATCGAGTTGAACAAGCTTTTAGAATCATTTTAAAGGATACTAATGTCAAAGCAATATTGGTTAATATTTTTGGAGGAATCGTGCGATGTGACCGGGTGGCTCAAGGAATTGTGGATGCCTATAAGAACCTTGGAAATTTAAAGGTACCAATCATTGTCAGATTACAGGGAACAAATGCTGAGATTGCAAAAAAAATGATCGATGAGTCAGGTTTACAGGTTCACTCAGCTATTTTATTGCAAGAAGCTGCTGATTTAGTTAAAAAAGTCCTATCACAATAATTGGAAAGCCTTAGTCTTAGCAAATTAAATTTATACATAAAGAGAGTATTAAGTTTAAACTTTCAGGATCCTGTATGGATCACTGCAGAGATTTTTAGTCTCAAACAAAAGAATGGGCATATCTATCTTGAACTAACTGAGAAAGATGAAACCGATTCTATTAAGGCACAGAATTCAGCCATTATCTGGAGCTCCACCCTCTTATCCATCATGAGTAAGCAACAACAAGATCTTTTTGGAATTCTCCAGGAGGGTAATGAAGTTAAAGTGGCAATAATTGTTGATTATAATATTCGGTACGGGTTAAAATTGATTGTACAAAATGTAGATTCTGATTTTACCCTAGGTAAACTTGCCAAAATTCGATTACAGACGATTCATAAATTAAAATCTGAAAATCTTTGGCAGAAGAATCATCATTCTCATCTACCTGTAGTTATCAAAAAAATAGCTGTAATAACCAGTGTAAACAGCGCAGGGTATTTGGATTTTGAAAATCAATTGAGTCAGAATAATTACAATTATAAATTTGAATTGCATAAATATGATGTCAGTGTTCAGGGCAAAAACGCAAAATCTGAAATTATTGAAGCATTTACTAAAATCAATTCTCAATCCAAATCATTTGATATAATAGTATTAATTCGGGGCGGCGGTTCAAAAACTGATTTAATAGATTTTGATTCTTTTTACATAGCAAGAGAAGTTTCCTTGTCAAAATTACCAGTAATAACTGGTATTGGACATTTTATCGATGAAAGCATAGCAGATCTTTCCGCATTCAGGTCTTTAAAAACTCCGACAGCAGTAGCAGATTTTATTATTAATTATAACTTCAATCGTGAATTAGAAATTAATATTAAGTTCGAAAATCTGGAAGCCAATTGTAGATTATTGGTTGGTTCTGCATTAGATTCACTAGTTCTCATAAAAGAAGCAATCAGTACGAATATTAGTCAGATTATTTTAAATAAATATAAGCAATTATCTGCTATAAACTATTCTATTTCAAATAAATCGTATCAATTATATCATTCTAATTTCAAACGCATTGCAGAATACAAGATGTTGATTCATTCAAATGATCCGGAAGAATTATTTAAAAAGGGATATTCAATAAGTTATATTGAAAATGAATTATTAAGTAAGAGAAAAGTTATTTCAATAGGTGATCAAATAAAAACCTATTACAAAAATGGTGTTTTATTCAGTAAAGTTATTAGTAATGAAAAATAAAAAATTAACTTATCAGGAAGCTTATATTCAACTTGAAGAAATATTTAATAAAATCAAAGAGGAAAAAGTACCGATTGAGGAGCTTGCAGAAACGATCCAGCGAGCAAAATATTTAATAAACTATTGCGAAGAAGTATTGCGAAATGTAGAAAATGAAATTGGAACCAATGGCTCTGACAGCAAAGCAAATAATAAACTCTAGTTGATACTTATTCTTTATTTATTTTTGAAAATAGTCTTGAAAAAATTACGAATGTCGTGGAGCGCATTTCTGTCTTTGAGTGCTGACCAGGTCAAAAAGATAGCCGGAATTGTTAAAATAATACAAGGTAACCAGGCTGCCCAGATCGTTGGTATTCTAAGTCCTTCTGTTAGTTTTTTGCAAAATGTATTTAATAATATATATACAATAAAAACCAGTATACAGATAATTAAAGGATAACCATAACCTCCTTTACGTATTATGGCACCTAATGGAGCACCTATAAATATGAATAATAAACACACGGCTGCAAAGGAATATTTAATATACAGCTCATATTCAAATTTAGCTTTTTGAACTCTTATAATTCTTTTTTCATCATTCTCCGCTTTCTTCTGATTTGAAATAATTTCTAAATTATTTATTACTTTAGGAGTTAATTCTTCAAATAAATTTAAATTAGCACTATCCCATTTTAAAATCAAGCTATCTAGTTTGGTTAAAGATTCTGCGCTGTATAAATATGAAAAATTAGTCGTTTGTTCTGTTTGTTCAGAATCTTGACGATTCCTATCAAAAACAGCTTGTATAAACCTAAAAGTGCCACCTTTATTCTGGTTTAATTTACTTGTGATACTGTCTATTTCAGTTCGCAATTGTTGACTGTTTTTCATTCGTTTATCATTTTTAAAAAGATCTTCATCAGATCTATCTAAAGTGAATTCACTTAAATCAAAAACTTTTGTTAGTTCTTTAAATTCTGTTCTGATAAAAGGAAGGTTGGAATTATTTGACTTATTATTACCCGGATCTTGATAAATAATTCCATTATACAGAATCATAACAAAACATTTTTGTTGAGGTGTAACAAACATAGTTCCCGTTTTGGCGGTAATGATTGTTTTTTCACCTGCTGCTTCAGTATTGCTGTGATCATAAATTAATATATCATTAATATCTCTGCCATTTGCATTTTTATCTTTGATGCGGATTGTATATCCATAAAAATCTTCATTAAATATTGCTTCATCTAAACCTAAAGTAGGCTTTTGTCGTTTCAAATCATGCAATCTGCTGACGTATTTTAAATTGGATCTGGGTATTATGTAATCTGAGCAAACCCAAGAAAAGATAGAAACCAAAAATGCTAATACGATGGCTGGTAACATGATCCTTATTAGCGATATGCCGGATGACTTCATACTGGAAAGCTCATAGCGTTCTGCCAGGTTTCCAAATAAAAAAACTCCCGCCATCAAAACGCCAATTGGCAATGCTAATGGGGTTAAAGAAAAACTCAGATAAAATAGAAATTCTAAAATCACCAAAATCCCTGCTCCTTTACCCAAGATATCATCAATATAGAGCCAAAAAACCTGCATCACCAATACAAATAATGCCATGAGAAAGGACACGGCAAATGGAGGGATAAATCCCTTGATAAGCATTGAGTCTATTCTTTTTAATTTAAACATGAGTCCTCAATGAAAATTCTATAAAAACAGTGGAATTGGGCTGATATGATTACTTATTCACTTTTTGTAAAGTTAGCAATTTTTAAATCCTCTAATTGTTTTTTTAAATCAGGAATCAGATCAGGATTTTTGAACGTATCAACTACCACAGAATAAAATTCCGAACCGGGAAAGTTATATATATAACATTTAGCAAAACCTATTTTCTGCAAATTTTGCAATTGTTTTTCTGCGTTTTTCGGAATTAAAAAACTACCAGCAACTACGTAATATTTGTCAGGAATTTTTCCAGTATCCTGTACCTCTAAACTGATGCATGTACTTAAGTTAACAAATTTTACGAAATTGGAGGATGATATTTTTGTTAGAGTGTCATCCTGCATAGGTGTTATCCGCTTATCTGACTCGGGTAACACTAAAGCAAATCTAAATAAAATGACTATTATAAAGAAGTTCATACTTGGAGTAATTAGGACAAAACTATGACAAATTGAGAAATATGACATTACTTTGTCAAATATTCTGCTAATTTTTATGAGGGTAGTATTTATGGGCACACCTGAATTTGCTGTGCCAAGTTTAAAGTCAATAATGGAAGAGCATCAAGTGGTTGCTGTTGTTACTGCTCCTGATAAAGCTGCCGGAAGAGGTCGTCATTTGAATTCGTCTGCTGTTAAAAAGTTTGCCCTGGTTAACAATCTTCAGGTTCTTCAACCGCTCAAATTAAGAAACAAGCATTTTATTGAGGCCTTAAAGAATCTTAAGCCTGATATTTTTATTGTGGTTGCATTTCGAATGCTTCCTGAGCTTGTATGGTCAATACCACCTCGAGGCACCTATAATTTGCATGCTTCATTACTCCCTAAATATAGAGGAGCCGCACCCATACAAAGAGCAATTATGATGGGCGAATCGACTACAGGATTAACCATATTCAGATTAAACTCTGAAATTGACACAGGGGATATTGTAGATCAGCTTGTCATGCCAATAGCTGTGGACGAAACAGGAGGTGAGCTTTATGAAAAATTAATGAATTCAGGAGGCGATTTTTGGCTAAAATGCATAAGAAAAATTATGGAGCCAAATTTTGTTTTTTTAAAACAAAATCACAGTCAAGCTTCTAATGCACCTAAAATTTACAGAGAAGATTGTCAAATTGAATGGAATCAGGATGTATCAAAGGTTTATAATCATATTAGGGCTTTAAATCCGATTCCAGGCGCCTGGTTTTTAAACGCATCCAGAATATTTAAAATATTTATGTGTAGACCCATTCATCAGAAACCAATTGAATTTCCGGGTACTATCATAATTAATGATGGTCAATTATGGGTTGCCTGTAGATCTGGATATATCAATGTTCTTGAAATTCAACAAGAAGGTAAACGGAAAATGACTATTACAGAATTTATCAATGGTCATTCTCTAAAATTATGATGGTATGGACGCTATTAAATTTTTAGTATAATCTGATTTTGGATTATTGATAATTTCATTGGAAGTACCTTGTTCTATGATTTTTCCATTTTGCATAACTGCAATACGATCTGATATAAAGTTTATAACAGACAGATCATGAGAAATGAATAAATAGCTCAATCCAAATTTTACTTTTAATTCTTTAAGTAAATTTAGTATTTGAGCCTGAATTGAAACATCCAGTGCAGATACAGGTTCATCACAAATAATGAATTTAGGTTGTACAGATAAGGCTCTGGCTATACAAATCCTTTGCCTTTGGCCACCTGATAATTGATGGGGATATCGTGTAAAGTATTCAGATGTTAATCCTACAGTTTTTAATAAATAGTGGGAATAATCGATTCGTTGAGCCAAATTTGAGTAAATATTGTGTATTTCAAGTGGCTCTAGTAGGGCGTTTCCTACAGTTTGCTTTGGGTTTAATGACGAATAAGGGTCCTGAAAAACGATCTGAATATCTTTTCTTAATGGGCGCCATTCCGCATTACTTAGTTGATTTAATTGTCTGTTTTTATACCAAATCTCACCAGAATCAATTTTGATTAAGTTTAGAATGGCTCTGCCAATAGAAGTCTTTCCACTACCCGACTCCCCTACCAGGCCGAGTGTTTCTCCTTCATTTATCGTAAAATTTACCTCACTAACGGCTTTATATTTATTTATTCGCTTACTAAAAACTCCTCTGGATTGGATGTAACTTATAGTTAAATTGGATACGCAAATAAGTTTTGTAACTTCAGGCAATTCTGAATTATTAAATGTATTTAGATCGTCGTGTATAATTTGATCCTCAGTTAAATTATTATTAAGAAAATCATCAATTGTTCTTAGCTTCTGAAGTTTATGTTTGAGGGGTGGCCTGCAATTTAATAATCCTTTGGTATAGGCTTGTTTTGGATTATTAAAAACTTCATCTACAGTCCCTGATTCGATGATCCTGCCTTGATTTAAAATAACGATTTTATCACAAAAATTTTTAATAATTCCCAGATCATGGCTAATAAACAAAATCGAAAGTTGTAATTCTTTTTTTAAGTCCTTTAACAACTGAATTATGTGTTTCTGCAAACTGACATCAAGGGCTGTAGTAGGTTCATCTGCTATTATCAATTTAGGTTTATTGGCTATTGCAATAGCAATTAGTACTCTTTGAAGCTGACCTCCTGAAAGTTGAAATGGATACGATTGATAAATTCGTTCAGGTTCCTGTAATCCTACTTTTGTAAAACAATCGAGTATTCTGGTTTTTATTTCAGTGGAGCTACCAAATCTATGAGCGACTAAGCCTTCAGAAGCCTGAAAACCACAAGTCAATACCGGATTAAGTGCTGAGAGTGGTTCTTGAAATATCATAGCAATTTCCTTACCCCTGTATTTGCGAATTTCTTCCTCAGATAATTTAGTTAAATCTTGATATTCTGTATTTCGGGCCCATGAAATGGAACCAGACTGGATCGTAGCATTCTTCTCCATTAATCTAAGAATGGAAAGAGCTGTTAAAGTTTTACCTGAACCAGATTCTCCGGCTAATCCAACGATACTATTTTCAGGAATATCGAGATTTAACCTATCAACTACAAGTTTTTGATGAGACTTTGTTTGGATTTGAATGCTTAAATCCCGTATTGTCAGCAAATTCATACTACAAATTAACTTAGTTTTTACTAATTTTTTAAATTTAATATCTCCGAAACCAATTAATTTTGTCCGAATTCCGTTAGCTTATAGAATGAACAAATTATGAGAAAATATCTAAAACCAATTTTAATTACAATATCCGGCCTTGTCGTCATTTTATTAATACTGCCTTTCCTTTTTAAAGATCGTTTAATTGAGGAATTTAAAAAAACAATTAATGCCAATTTGCAGGCTCAGATAGAATTTAAAGATCTCGATGTTTCCCTTTTTAAAAACTTCCCAAACCTCTCCTTAGTAATTTCCGATATTCAATGTACGACTTATTTTTATAATGATACAAGTAATTTGTTTCAAGCTTCTGAAGTTCAATTTGGTATAAATATATGGAATTTAATTATGGATAAAGATCATATTGTCGTATCAAATATATTTCTTATTAAACCTAATTTTAACATAATTCAATATGATAGTACACTTGCTAATTACAATATTTTTCCAAAAACTAAAATAGAAAAAAATCCTAGTGAATCAGCTCTTTCGTTTGACATTGAATCGTATGGTGTTATCAATGGTGCAGTTACTTTTAATGATTATACAGCTAATCTGAAAATGATTTTATCTTTTCTGAATCATCAAGGTAGTTTTAGTAATTCAGAGCAAAACTATAAACTAGAAAGCCAAACTTCAATAGAAAATATTGCCCTGTTAAAAAATAATATTTCATTATTACAAAAATTAAAATTAGTTTCAAATTTAAATTTAAATATAAATTTAGAAAGGGCATTTTTTGAAATTGTGAATGCGGAGTTTAAATTAAATGAATTAAATTTAATTTCCACAGGTTTTATTTCAATTCTTGGAGACTCAGTAGAAATGGACTTAAACTTGAGCGCTCCTAACAATAAATTTAAAGAATTATTTTCTATACTCCCAAATGCTTTAACGGAAAACTATAATAAGGTACAGGCTAATGGTAATTTTAATTTTGGATTGTCACTTAATGGCGTGTATAATTCTTATTCAAAAATATATCCATCCTGGAAACTGAACTTATCCGTTGAAAATGGATTTTTAAAATATCCGGATAAACTTCTTGAGTTAGAAAATGTGCAGTTAAAATTGTTATCTGAAAATACAGGCCCTAATTTAAATAATGCTTATATTGATCTTAATACTTTTTCACTTTTACTCAATAAACAAAATCTATCTGGGCAATTTAAAATGGATAAATTGACAGATAACTATAATGTTGTCGGAAATTTAAATGGACTACTTAATCTTGCTGATATCAGTAACTTTTATCCTTTGAGAAAAGACATGGAAATTTCGGGTAAATTGGATTGTGATTTGCGATTTAATTTTACTGAACAAGATATTAATAACAAGAATTATGATAAAATAGATTTAACTGGTAAAGTAAATATTGATAATTTGAAATATAAGCAAATCGCGCAGCCGGAGTTTAGTATATTAACAGCAGGGCTTGTGTTTAATTCAAAGTCCTTAAATCTAACAAATTCAGTAATCAAAATTGGACATAGTGATCTGGCAGTATCCGGAGAAATTAAGGAACCATTTAATTTTTTATCAGAAAATCATAAAGTGAGTGGGATTATTTTTGCCAAAAGTAATTTATTTGATGTAGATGAATGGATGAAGCCAGCTATTAAAAATGATTCTTCAAGTAAACCTATAAAAACCAATTATATTCCTCCTTATGTATCAAAGTTAAATTTAGATATTCAAAGTGAAATTAAGAATTTATTATTTGAAGATTATAAAATCGAAAATGTCACTGCCAAAGGATTTTTGACAGGTGATAATCTGGAATTAACAAAATTTAGTGGTAGTGTTAATGAAAATTACCTTACAGGTTCAGGGCAATTTAGCGGCCTTTATCTTTATATTATGGAAGATAATGAATTGGGGGGAAAAATAAAAATATACTCGAGTGTTTTTGATGCTAATAAATTTATGAGTAGCTCACTAAGCTTATCGAATAAATCTGCCGAAATCAAGAAATCTTTAAATTTTATTGTTCCAGACAATTTTAATATTTTAGTTGAGTTTAAATCAGATCAAATAGTGTACAAACCATTATTATTAAAAAATGCGGAAGGTCGTATCCATATAATAGCAAATGATATTCGCTTTGAGAATTTATCAGCGATTATTGCTGGCGGACAATTTAAAATGCAAGGTCTGTATAATACGATTAATCCTAATCTACCCTATTATAATATAAAACTGGATTTGCTCAAACTGCCGTTTGCGGAAGCCTGGACTTCCTTTACAACATTAAAGCTAATGGCACCGGTAATGCAATATATTAAGGGATTTTTCAATGCAAACTTTATTCTTGAAGGTGTTTTAGCTGAAGCCATGATGCCAAACCTGGACAGTATTCGTGTTGATGGGTATATAGAGACATTGGATGGTGCAATAAATGGATTTAAACCTCTTGATCAACTAGCCAATAAATTTAAAATCGCTGAATTGAAGAATTTAAATTTAAAAAATACTAAAAATTGGATCTCAGTAAGCAATGGAATAGTATCTCTGAAAGAATTTACAAAAAAAATTGCGGATTACGAAATTAAGGTCGTGGGAAATCACAAAATTAGTGGCCCAATGGATTATAAAATATGGTTAAAAATACCAAAAAGCAAAATATCTAAATTTACAGCTACTATCAACCTTGATAAAACCCTTGAAAAACTGGGTGGCCTGTTAAATAAAGTAGGACTAGAATCCAATATGTCAGGCGATATTAACCTGTTAATTAATATAAAAGGCAATGTCTTTAGTCCTGAATATAATTATAAGCTAGTAGATGAAAATGGCAAAGATTCTGAAGGGTACGAGGGATATGCAGAATCAATTAAATCTAAACTAAAGGATTCTCTTACTAATAGAGCCAGCGAAGAGTTTAAAAATATTAAAGACAAAATTAATGATCAGGTTTCTAAGCTGGAAGATAGTTTATCAAATGAAGCCATGAAAAAAGCAGAGGAATTAAAAGATAAACTTATTGACAAATCAAAGGAGCAAATACACAATCAACTTGATTCTAATATTGCGAATAAAGTTAAAGAATCTCTGGATAGTATCTCTCAAAAAATTCTTACTAAAGAAGTCAAAGAAGTTGACCAAATCAAAGATAAACTCAAAGATTGGAACCCTTTTAAAAAAGAAAAAAAGTAAGAAATATTTATTTTTTCATTTTTAAGGCTAATGTTAATTGCGAAATATCATAACCCATCTGAGCTCCAACATCAATACTGGATCTGAAATGGGTGGCAGAATATAGATCTGTATACGATGCTTCTTTAGCAAATTCAGTAAATGAACTGTATGTCCGTTTTGTTTTAATTAATTTTGTTCGATGGCTTTGACTTAGATCCGTGAATGGCGATCTATGGCCAAAAAACTTAGCAAACACTTCCGAACTAGCGGTATAAATTAATGCTTTCGAAGATGCGAATTCTGGAACTGCCATACAAGAATATTCTGGAATATAATATTTATTCAAATGCTGCTTGATATAACTAGAAGGACGCAATAAGTTATACTTAAACTTAGTGTTCCAGGCCAGTATAAAGCCATCATAATGAGTTATACTTAGTAGAACAAATAGCTCAACAGCTTTATCAAGAGTTATGTCTTTTTCATCAAGAAACTGACAAAAAAGCAACATATTATGGCAGAGTGGACTTGAATTACTGTTTTCAAAATCACTCCAGTAATTAATTAAATCTTTTTGCTCCTCTGTTAAATTGGTACTAAAATTATATACTTCAGTTGCTTCCGACCAAATAATTGAATTACTTGATGTGCTATATTCCAATAGTTTATAAGGCTTAATTTGTGTCATATTGGAAATTACAGCAGGTTTTGAATCTCCCCAATACGGATAAACAAGTTTATTATCATAATCAGGAGGTGTTGGTATCCAGGCACCTTCTTTTGGGGGCATTTTTACATCAGAAAAATTTTGAAGATAATAATCTGATCTTCCATCATTTAATGAATACTCTATTACTTTCCATCCAATTAAATTGCCTAAATGTTTAGAGTTATTTATCATTTCAACAGAAAGTCCTGTGGAAGCACTGGAAATATTGCTGTCACGTAAAGTAATCACCTTCTGTAAATTAGTGTTTCCGGAAGATTTATACAATTCTGAACAAACCAAAGCAAGGGCTTGATTGGCAACAATCATCCAGTCATATTGCAAATTAGCCTCAGCTTGGGGTAAGGTTGTGTTAAATCCAGGTATTCTGGCCTGAAGTGAAATGTAACCTTCCAAACCAGGTAATAATGCTTCGTACATTGTTACAGAAATATAGAACAACGCCCGGCTGGTAATTAAATCATTAAAACCATTACTTTGAGAAGCTAGTTCCAAAGACAATTTAGTCCAATCCTTAACCAAAACAGGTTGCGCATTATTTAATAATTGACTTGGCGGAGGGGAGTAATTAGCATCTTTATTACAAGAAAAGCTAAAAAGCAGACTTAAAATGATAACAGATAATGTTATCCGGGTTCTAAGATAAATCATACTCATTGGTTTTAAAAGTTAATAAAACTTATCAACTTAATAATACACAAATATATTATAAATTTTTATAATACATAATTGTTTATTAAATAAAACCTTTTGTATAGCAGTCTATCTAATTTGGTTATTCTTCGTTTGCATTGGTTTTCAACAACTTATCCATAACATCGGATAATTGTTCTGCCCCAATTTTTTTTGTTAATATCTTTTTTCTTCGATCAAGTATATAAATTTGAGGTGTTGTTTTTAAGTCATACACCAGTTTAAATCTCGAAGAATGACTTGGGTCAGTAGCATTTATCCATTTGGTTAACTTAAGGGAGTCAATGGTTTCCCAGCAAGTTTTCTCTTCGGGCCCTAATTTAGTACAAATTGAAAGAATTTCAACACCTTTTTCCATATATTTATTATAAAAATCTACCATATATGGAATAGATTTTTTGCAATGGCCACAATCTGGAGACCAAAAAAACAATATAAGGAATTGACTATCAATATTATGTATAAATATTGGACTAGAATCTCTGCCAAAAACTTTTAGATTTGGTGCAACTTTATCAATCAATAAAGGCTTAAGTGATTTGGCGTCAGAAACCATTTTGGCCAAATTTTCTGCATCAATCCAAGGAGCTTTTCCGGTTGAATAATAATGTTCCACCAAATGGACATATACTCCATCCATTCCTACATATTTTGAATTGGCATAAAAGTTTAAATAATGCGATAGTAAAAACTTATAAAGTTCGGAGCTTGTATCACATTTATTCAGAATAATATCCAAAGCAAGACTTATTGAGTCAGGATGTTGCATTGTTAATCTTTGGACAAACTGATCGATTTTTGGAAAGACTAAAGGCAACCTTACGGATCTGTCATCTCTAAAATCTGCATTGTCGAAAAAATGCTCTCTATAGTAATTAAAAATGTACTGATCTCGTTCAGTATTCGAAACTGAACTAAAATCTGGGATATCTACATCCAGGCTCCAGCGAATGATAAGACTTAGTAAACTTTTAGGTTGTTCTTTTAGAATATAGGATTGTCGGCTTTTAACTTGTTTGTCCAGTTCATCTATATCGGCTTTCAACTTTAGTCTTTTAATAGAGTCTGTTTCCGTTTTAATTAAGTTTGACAATGAATCAACCTTGAGTCTTTTCTCTGCAATAAAATCGATGTATTTCAGAAATGCTTCATTTAATTTGGACCCTTTGTATACAAGGTCTTCAGAGAGGCGTTCTTCACTGGTTTCTAAACTAAATTGTTGCTTTCCTTCTTCTATCAATAGTTGAAAAAAGTCGTGATTTGGCTGTAGCACTATTAAGTACATTCCAGGTTCAAGAACGGTGTCGCTTGAAAACACAAAATAATCCTTAGTGCGATATGCAGTGTCCTTAATATACTGCTTGTTTCCAAAATGATATCCTAACAGTAAAGTGTCATTTTTATAATTTTTTATAGTCACTTTAATATTATATCCCTGGCTAAATAGATTAAGGGTTGTTAGCAGAAGGGTTAAAAATATACCCTTTTTAAGCCAGTTAATAAAGGTGAATTGCCGGTTCTTCATATGTAAATAAAGTTACAAAGGTAAAAGTCAGTTTATATCCTAATTAAATCAACAATGAGAATAACAATATTTTAACCTAAATGATTCATCGAATATTCCTTTCATATATCTTTTTTAATTCACCTCCAATTGAATGCAGGCTAAATTTAGCTATGGCTTCTTTGGATATTGTTTCTGGATTGAATGTACGATTTCTGCTTGCTACTAATATTAATGCATTAAGCAACTCCAGTTTATTACCTTTTTGAATTAAAATACCATTAGTTTCGTTGATTACCTCATGTATACCTCCTACCCTAGTTGAAATTACGGGTAAACCACAACATAAAGCTTCAGCGATAACACAAGGCATATTTTCTTTATTACTAAACAATATTAATGCGTCAGCATTATGATAAATATTTGCCAATTCCTTATTCAACAGTTTGCCGTGGTATATGATGCAGTGAGCTAAATCTAATACTTGAATTTTATTTAATATTTTGTCCAAATCCTGGCCATATCCAACCAAATGCAAATTAAATAATACATTCCTATCCACCAGCATTTTTAATGTTTCTAGAAGGCCTGTAATATTTTTATGATCATCTTTAAATTCTGAAACATGTAAAAATTGAAAAAAACTATTTCTAACAAATTTTTTTGGATAATATAGATTGATATCAACGCAATTATAAATCCGGTTATAATTTTTATTGTAAAGCTGATATTGTTTCATTCCGGTTTCAAGGTCTTCAGATACCGTTATAATTTCATTTGCTTTTTTTACAATAAGTTTACTTAAGTAGTATTTAATACCAAACCGCGAAATCCCTCCTGGATTAGTAAATATAGTAGAATGTTCAGTTAGAATATAATTAACCTTTAAGATCTTTGAAAAAATAAATGCTGTTATGCCTGGTCTTAGCAAAACATGAGCATGTATAATTTCAGGACGAATATTGTCTTTGTATAAATCTCTTAAAAATTTAAACATTAAAAGAAAATAAAGGAAACCTTTAATTAAATGATCAATACTTTTTAAACCTGTAATTATTTTTCGATAATATCCTAAATATTCACGGTTATTTCCTGAAACTTGCTTTTTAATAATCAGTATATGACCTGATGATTTTTCATTTAAAGAGCGTGCATAGAATAAAATAGAATTGTAATATTTGTGAGTAGCTTCAATATGGCGTTTTACGAATACTCCTTCAAGGTCATCATCCATATTAGGATACCATTTAGCAATATGCAAAATGTATTTTGTGGACATTAAATATTATCAATTATACTGCACTCTATGGCTAGCAAGTAAAAACAAAACTGCCATACGGACAGCGACACCATTTTCAACCTGATCCAATATAATTGAATAGTCAGAGTCGGCAGCATCTGTATTTAATTCCACTCCCCTATTGATAGGGCCTGGATGCATCAGCACAATTTTATGATTGAGTTTGTCGAGGATATGTTTTGATACTCCAAAAAATTGAGAATATTCTCTGGCTGAAGGGAAATATTGCAATTCCATTCTTTCAGTTTGTATCCTAAGCACATTGGCTACATCGCACCAGTTTAATACTGAATCTAAATTATAGTCCACGTCAACTCCTAAATTATGTATATGTTTTGGAATTAATGTTGGAGGTCCGCATACTTTGATTTTTGCACCCAATTTAGTTAAACATATTATATTTGAAAGCGCAACCCTGCTATGCAAGATATCTCCAATTAAAGCAACTTTAATATTTTTAATTTTACCCAATGTTTCCAAAATTGAAAAAGAATCCAGCAAAGCTTGTGTAGGATGTTCATGTGTTCCATCTCCTGCATTGATAATGTGGGCTGGTACTCTTTCTGAAAGAAATTTAGCGGCTCCAACTGATGGATGCCTTAACACAATCATATCCACTTTCATTGCGAGAATGTTTTGAACCGTATCAAGCAAAGTTTCACCCTTTGTGACTGAAGACCCACCCGATGAAAAATTTATTACATCTGCCGTGAGTCTTTTCTCGGCTAATTCGAAAGACATTCTTGTTCTTGTAGAATTTTCAAAAAAGAGATTAGCTATTGTAATATCACGTAATGATGGAACTTTTTTAATTGGTCTTTGAAGTACATCTTTGAATTGTTTGCTGGTTTCCAGAATAAGATTAATGTCATTTAAAGATAAATCTTTAATTCCTATAAGATGCTTTGAACTAAGTTTCTGATCAGACATTTTCAAAATTTAAATTCTATCAGCTTCATAAAACAAGACCCGGTCACTCCCATCTTCTTCTAACCAATCTACTTTGACATACGATTCATTTAAGGCATCTACTTTTATACCGTAGTAATCAGCCTGAATTGGAACTTGTCTGTTGAAACTCCTGTCAATTAATACAAGGAGTTCAATTTGAGAAGGTCTGCCAAAATTCTGCAATTCCTGTAATCCAGCCTGAATTGTTCTTCCGGTATAAAGTACATCATCAATAAGTATTACTCTTTTTGATTCCAACAAAAAATTTATTTCAGTCGGATAAGTCAAATGGATATTAAAGTTAGATTTAAAATCGTCTCGGGAAAATGTTATATCAAGCTTTCCTGAGAGAAGTGAACTTAATCCTTTTAATTGTTTGATTCGGTTGATAATTCTCTCTGCTAAAAGAACGCCTTTATATTGTATGCCAATTATACAGCTATTTTCGAAATTATTATGATGTTCAATAAGCTGATAACACAATCTGTCAATTGCGATATTCATTTCCTTGGAAGTCAATATAATTTTGGCCTTCTTTTTCACCTTAATTTTTATCTTTTAATTTCAACCATGTATCCTTAAGACTGACAGTTCTGTTAAATATAAGCCGTGTTGGCGTTGAATCAAAATCCGGTGTAAAATAAGCATTTCTTATAAATTGATAATAATCTCCAAGCTTTGCCTGGCTTAAAGAAGGTTCCAAGAATGCGTTTTTAATAATTAATGAATTTGGGTTAATATAATCTTTAAAATCACCCTCTTGATTGTCTGGGTCAGGAACGGTAAATAGGCGATCATACAATCTTAACTCGGCGGGTATAGCCATACTTGATTCTACCCAATGTATTGTAGATTTGACTTTGATGTTAGATGTATCCTGTCCGCTTTTACTCTCAGGGAAATACCTGCATTGCAGTTCCAGAATTTCACCATCATCGGATTTTTGTAATCCATGGCATTCGATAATGTAAGCACCCTTTAGTCTAACTTTGCCATTTAGGGTTAGCCGAAAGTAATTAGCTGATCCTTGTTCCATAAAATCTTCAGCGTCAATATATAATTCTTTACCAAAGGGTACCATTCTTTTACCATCCTCTTTGTTTTCAGGATTATTTTCCATTTCAAGATATTCTATCGTATCAGCGTAATTTGTGATAATTAATTTTACTGGATTCATTACAGCTAATACTCTTTTTGCAATTAAGTTTAAATCTTCCCTAATTGTGAATTCCAATAATGCCAAATCAATCACATTATTACGTTTGGCAATACCAACGGCATTGGCAAAATTCCGTATAGATCGGGGTGTAAAACCTCTTCTTCTAAAGCCAGAAATTGTAGGCATTCTGGGATCATCCCATCCGGATACTATATTTTCCTGAACAAGCTGCAAAAGCTTCCTTTTACTCATAACCGTGTAGTTCAGATTTAATCTGGCAAATTCGATTTGCTGAGATGGAAATATTCCAAGTTCTTCAATAAACCAATTATAAAGAGGTCTATGATTTTCAAATTCTAAAGTACAAATAGAATGAGTAATACCCTCTATCGAATCACATTGCCCATGTGCAAAATCATACATTGGGTAAATACACCATGTATCTCCTGTTCGATGGTGGGTTCTAAATAAAATCCTGTAAATTACTGGGTCTCTTAATAACATATTAGGCGAACTCATATCGATTTTTGCTCTTAAAACTTTTTCGCCTTCTCTAAACTCTCCTTGTTTCATTCTGGCAAATAAATCAAGATTTTCTTCAATTGTTCGCTCTCTGAATGGGCTATTAATGCCAGGTTCTTGTGGAGATTTTTTCATATATGCTATCTCTTCAGAACTTGAATCATCTACATAGGCCTTAGCCTTTTTAATTAGCCTGCATGCAAATTGATAAAGTTGATCAAAATTATCAGAAGCATAATATTCTCTTTCTTCCCAGTCATATCCAAGCCAGCGAATATCAGCTTTTATTGAATCGACATATTCAGTTTTCTCAGTTACTGGATTAGTATCATCAAATCTTAAATTTGTTTTTCCTTTATATTTTTTGGCTAATCCAAAATTAAGGCAAATTGCTTTAGCATGGCCAATGTGAAGATAACCATTAGGTTCGGGGGGAAAGCGTGTATGAACTCTTCCTCCATGCTTGCCACTTCGAATATCTTCCTCAATAATTTCTTCAATGAAGTTTAAGCTTTTATTAGTTTCTTCACTCATGATCTTCTTTTTACATTCTGTCCGGCATTTGAATTCCAAGACAATCCATGCCGTGTTTTAGTATTGCTGATAAATTTGTACATAGTAATAAACGCCATTCAATAATATTTTTTGTTTCTGCATTTAAAATTTTATAATCGTGATAATATTTATGAAAATCTTTTGCAAGATTATAAAGATAATTTGATAAATGAGACGGATCCAAAGACTTACCTGCTTCGTACAGAATGGCAGGATAACTGTGCATTTGTTTTAATAAATTCTTTTCTTCAAATTGTATCTCTTCTGGTATCGAAAATTGAATTGGAGCCTGTGATTTACGTAGGATGGATTTTATTCTTACATAAGCGTTTACAATGTAAGGCCCCGTATGTCCTTGCATATCTACAGATTCTTTAGGATTGAAAATCATTCGTTTTTTTGCAGAAACCTTCAAAATAAAATATTTTAAAGCAGCCATTGCTATTTGAGTGCAAATTGTATGTTGATCCGACAGTGATAATGATGCAATTTCTCCACGTTCTAGAGCTGTGCTTTTAGCTTCTTTAACTACTTCTTCGATTAAATCATCCGCGTCAACCACCGTGCCTTCCCTTGATTTCATTTTGCCTTCAGGTAAATCTACCATTCCATATGATAAATGATATAATCCTTTTGCATAAGGCTCACCCAGTTTCTCCAATGTTGAAAATAACACTTTAAAATGATAATCTTGTTCATCGGCAACTACATAAATATATTGATCTGCATGATGTGTTTTATGCCTTAATCTCGCCGTGCCGAGATCCTGAGTTATATAAACTGAAGTACCATCGCTTCGCATCACCAGCTTTTTATCCAAACCCTTGTCTTCTAGATCGATCCAAACAGACTGATCATCTGCCTGGTAAAAAATATTTTGTTGGAGTCCTTCCTGAACTATATCTTTTCCAAGTAAATACGTTTGAGATTCATAATAATAGTAATCAAACGTTACACCAAGATTTCTGTATGTTTCCTCAAATCCTTCATAAACCCAGGAATTCATTTTATTCCATAATTGAATAGTACCTGCTTCATTACTTTCCCAGGCGATTAGCATTTGGTGAACTTCTGATCCAAGAATACTGTACTTATTAAAGTATTCATTCTTAAAGCGCTTAAAAAATTCGATCTCCTCTTCAGTTGTATTTTTAAATTTTTGATATACCTCTTTAGCTAAAGAAGTTGTCTGAAACTCCTTGTATTCTTCTTTGAGTTTATTCTCAAATAAAACATAATACTTACCAACAAAATGATCAGGCTTTATTTGTTCAGATTCAGGAGTATTTCCGTTGGCATATTTTTTCCATGCCAGCATACTTTTACAAATTGCTATTCCACGATCATTTATAATTTGGCTTGTTTCAACGATATGACCTAATGAATTTAATATTTTATTGACTGACCAACCTAATAATATATTTCTAATATGACCTAAATGCAATGGTTTGTTAGTATTTGGAGAGCAGTATTCTATTAAATATTTTTTTTTGGGGTCAGTTGTTTTTACCCAATCTGAAATTAGACTTTCAGAAATAGTCTTACAAATATTAATCCAATAGGATTCCGGAAGAGAAAAGTTTAGAAATCCTTTAACCATCTCATACGAGGAGATTTTATTACTATTCAGTAAATGTTGTCCAACGGCCTGGCCAAGTTCTTCAGCTGAAATGTTTAATCGTTTTGACCATGAAAACAATATAAACGTGTAATCCTTTTTAAAATCAGGAGAACAAAATTTAATTAGAAACTCATCCTGAGTTCCCTGATATTGATAAAGCGAAGAAAAAGCATCCAAAAATAGACCTGAAAGATGTTTCATATCCCTGGGTAAAGATAAGAAAACTATGGTTTAAAGAAACTAAAATTTGTTTGACCATATTTTCTGACTTGCCAAAAACAGGTATGGTCTAAAAAGGAATGATCCGGATTATGCTCCAAGATGAATAAACCATCCGGTAATAAGCAATTTGAGCTAAGAATTAACTCAGGAATTCGCCCTAATGATGTCAAATTGTAAGGAGGACCTGCAAATATATATCCAAATGGTTTTGGTTTGCTTTTTATAAATCGCTCATAATCTGATTGAATCAAGGTAATTGAATTTTCTAATTTAAACTCTTTTACCATATTATTAACGAATTTAATGCAGGGTCCGAATTTATCAACATAGACTATATCAGCACAGCCTCTGGAAGCCATTTCATAGCTATGGGCTCCACTCCCACCAAATAAATCCAGCATCCTGATATGCTCATAATCCAGAAAATTAGATAGAATATTGAACAAAGCTTCACGTGCAATATCAGTCGTTGGTCTGGTCGGCCAATGGTCTGCTGGAGGAACAAAAATTCTTCCGGCTAATTGTCCTCCGGTAATTCTCATGAATTGCTAAGACTTGATAAAGTTAAATCAGTAATTTTCAGATTAGGATAATAAACTGAGATCAATTTGGCGATTTTAGACTCTAATGTAACGGAGCCACCAAGTATTACTCTGTCCGTATCTCTGGACATATTTAAACTTTGAAAGGAGAATTCTAAATGATATAATACGTCTTCTGCCGTCTCAAAATGAACGATTCGGCTTAGTATATAGTCATTAATTCTTTTTGCAAAGATAAAAGCTACCTGGCTTGCAATATAGATATAAAGTATTTTTCCGGAATAGTACACTGGGTCTATTTCAAAATTATCAAGGTATTCTGCAATATGATGAATTTGTTTGCCAGAGTCTTTAAATTGTTGGAAATCTTCCTCAACTAAGCTAAAATGAATAAATCCAACCGGATTATTGAGTGCATTTGTGATAATTTGGAATTTAGGAAAATGATATGCCACCTCTGAAAAAGTTGAGGGTTCTTTGAGGCTATTAATACAAAATTCACTAAAACTTATTACTTTGGAATCTGTTTCGTAATTTAATTCTAATGACATTGGAGTAATATTTATGCAAGATATAAATTGTATTGCAATATTAGTTATTTTTCGATAGTCATACAAATACCCGCACTAAATGAAATCAATAAATATACTTGGAATAGAATCTTCCTGTGATGATACATCGGTTTCTGTAATTCAGGATGGATTGGTAATGAGCAATCAAATATACAGCCAGTGGGTACATAAGCAATATGGTGGTGTAGTTCCTGAAATGGCATCAAGGCAGCACGTAGAATCGATTGTACATTTAACTCAAGCTGCATTGCTTGAATCAGGATTGCTGAAGAATCAACTGTCAGCGGTAGCAGTAACAAAAGGCCCTGGTTTAATCGGATCTCTTTTGGTTGGCATTTCCTTTGCCAAAGCACTTAGTTTGAGTCTTGGAATACCACTTATTGAAGTTAATCATCTGAAGGCGCATATTAATTCACTCTTAATTGAAAATACGGTAGAATTTCCAATGATTTGCCTTACGGTTTCAGGAGGGCACACGCAATTATTATTAGTGAGTTCCGAAAATGATGTCACAATCCTTGGGCAAACATTGGATGATGCTGCCGGTGAAGCTTTTGATAAAACAGGTAAACTATTAGGATTAGCTTATCCAGCAGGAGCAGAAATGGATAAACTGGCTCAATCAGGGAAGCCGTTGTTTGCCTTTCCTATTGCAAAAGTTCCAGGATATAATTTTAGCTTTAGCGGTCTTAAAACTTCTGTTTTGTATTTTTTAAAAAATTCGTTGAAAAGTGACCCGGATTTTATTAAATCAAATCTGGTTAATTTGTGTTGTTCAATTCAATTTAATATTGTTAATGCTTTACTTGAAAAGCTCGCACTTGCCATAAGTCAACATAAAATTAAGTCAGTCGGTATATCCGGAGGCGTTGCTGCAAATTCTACTTTGAGGAAGTCTGCTCAAAAATTATGTAATCAACTTGGAGTCAGATTAATCATACCCAGACTGGAATATTGCACAGATAACGCAGCCATGATTGGAATATCCGGATATTATAAATTTTTGAGAAATGAATTTACTGCCGATAATTTTTCTCCATTAGCCAGATGGCCAATTATTTAAGAATTATTATCGTAGTGCCCAATCCGCCATATTCAGGTTCAGGATGTTTGAATTCTTCAATATATTTTAGTTTTTTAAGAGAATTATGAATTTGATTTTTTAAAACACCGGTACCTTTACCGTGAATAATTCTGACTTCTTTTACATTAGCTAGGATCGCTTTATCTAAATATTCTTCTAATGCCAAAATGGCTAAATGTGGAGCCTGACCGCGAATATCAAGAGTTGAGCTGAATTGAATAGCTGTTTCTTTCAAATCAAGTGTTATTGTTTTTTTGGTTTTCTTGATTATATTGTCATTTACCGGATTTATTTCAGATAGTTTTACATTAAACGTCACAAATTCTGTTATGACTTTTGCATATTCACCATTAATTTCTGACACTGTACCTGTCATATGATGTCTCATTAAAAATACTTTATCACCTTTTCTGATTTCTTTATCAATTTTTGAATCAGAAGCCAACTTATTGTATTGCACTGAAAGTTCATTTAAGGTCTTTGTCACATGATTCACTTTTATTTGATTGTCTTCGTGTAATTTTTTTGCTTGAATTATATCCAGTTTAGAACGTATCTCTTCAATTAACTTATTACTGATATCCTTTTGTTTTTGAAGTTTTTGAAATTCAAATTCTTTACTTTCCAACTTTAACTTAAGTCGCTTTAATTCATATTGTTTCTGAATGTCTTCATATGCTTTAATTAATTTATTTAAACTTGTAATTTTAAGTAAATATTCCTTATTTGTGTTCTCCAGTGTTTGTTTTTCTTGTTCCAGCTTTGAAATCAATGTCTCCAGATTGACTACATTTTTTCCAGACTTTTGTTTGGCATAATGAATTAAGTGTTTTGGAAATCTCAGCTTATTGGCGATATCTAATGCATAAGAGCTTCCTGGCTTTCCGATTTGTAGTTTATATTTGGGTTCCATATTTTTCTCATCATAAACCATGGCTCCGTTTATAATACCTGATGTATTATGTGCAAAGGATTTTAAATTAATATAATGAGTGGTGATTACACCATACACATTTTTTTTCACCAAATCTGAAAGGACACTTTCGGCTATAGCGCCACCAATAATTGGCTCGGTACCACTACCTAACTCATCCAGCAGAACCAAAGATTGATCTGAGACATTTTCCAAAATTATTTTCATATAATTTAACCGGGCAGAGTATGTGCTTAATCCTTCATCTAATGATTGCCAATCTCCAATGTCTACCCATATGTCTTTAAATATTGTGAATTGAGAATTTTTATCAACAGGGATTAAAATTCCTTTTTGCAACATAAACTGTAATAATCCTAAAGTTTTCAAAACAATGGTTTTGCCACCAGCATTAGGACCGGAAATTAAAAGCAGGTAATTAGTTTCGTCTAATAAGATGTCTAATGATTCTGGAGTTCTTTCAGAATTAAGAAATTTTAATAAAAGCAATGGATGAAAAGCATTCCGGATCTTTATAGATTTATTTTTAGATATAATAGGTTTAACTGCATTTAATTTTAACGCAAAGCGGGCCTTTGCCAGTAAAACATCAATTTCTAAGAGTTTTTGATAGGCCAATTCAAAATCCCCTGAGTACACCCTTAGTTTTGAAGTCAGGTCTAACAGAATTTTTGAGATTTCTCGTTTTTCGTTTAACTCCAGCTGTACTATCTCATTATTTTGTTCCAGGCATACCTGGGGCTCTATAAATAATGTTTTACCACTATCTGATTCATCAACGATTATACCTTTCACTTTACGCTTATGCTCTACTTGTATTCTTAATACATATCTTCCATTTCTAACTGATTCCTCTCCTTCCGCCAATATTCCCATTCCACGATAAAACTCAAGCTCCTTTTTAAAAGTTTGATATATAACTTTTTTATAACTTCGGATTGAATTGCGAATATTCAATAATTCCTTAGAAGCATTATCCCGTATTTCAAAATCTGAATCAAATATTTGCTGTATGTATTTTAATGCGTTACTTAATTCAGGCAATTCACTAATAAAGTTATTCAATAAAGGAAGTTCTTTTAATTTGTTGCTTTTTTTTAGGGTGGATAATCTTTCTACATTAATAATAATCAAATACAAATTTTTGATTGATTCCATAGTGAGATGGAAATTCTCAATTTTTAAAAATTGTATTTCATTTGAAATATTATTAAAATTACCTAAAGGAATTTCTTGAATCAAAATAAAATCTTTGGCTTGCTGAACTAATTCAAGTTTATCTTCCGGATTAGCAATCAATTTTTGATTCAAGAGATTTATTATAATGGATTTAGCTTCTTGGGTGACTGCAAATTCAGATAATATTTGCAATAATTTTGTAAATTCAATTGCCTGTTGAGATTTTATAAAAAATTCATGCAGATCAATTTTTTTAGTTTGCATCTTGCTTACTCTTAATTTCTTTGACAAGTTGTCTTAATTCTCCTTCAAAATCAAGAAATGAATCAAATTCTTTTCGATAATTGATTCCGGTCCCAATTTTATGTTTGATACCTTCGATAGATTCGTTACCCTTGTAATATACTCTCAACTTTAATCCTTTAACTGGAGTATTCCATTCGATAACACTTTCGGGATTAAAATTTGAATTACCATATAAGGAAGCATTGGAATTTGATCTATAATTACCTCCAAGTGTTACAATCAATTGATCATTCCAGAATCTAGGCTTTACACTTAAGACAACTTCTCCTTCATTAATCCCTGTTGCTCCTAAATTTTCTTTATTTAGATCATATCCAATGTTAAAATCTATTCCAGAAATAAAGTCCACATCATCAAATGCATTGCTTAATATGTTTGAAACAAATAAGGATGCCTGATTAAAGAGCATCTCACTAATTGTATTAATTCCGGTTGCCTGTATATTGCCAATAACACTACCTGTATTATTTGAATTAATAAAACTTCCAAGAACAAGCAATCCAAATATTTGTTGATTAAGTTGGTCTTCATTACTTCGCAAATAACGTAATTTTGTGTCAGCAAAATTTTTAATGTTGCCGGTTAATTCAGGCAAATCTATATCAAATTTAATATTAGGTTGTAGAAGCTGGCCAGTTAAAAGCATACGTACTTTTACATCTGTTCTTTGCTGACGCAATTCATTTCGTTCGTCAGAAGTAACATATTCTGTGATTAAAGGCAATATAGAAGTATTTAGTCCTTCATAAACTGCTTCCAGGTTTATATCTGCATTAATGGGATCTCCTGTCCAAGTAATCAATCCTCCTCTTCTCAAAGTAAACGGTTTGTTGACAAAATTGTAAAGTGTGAAAAGATATTGACCTTCTTCGATTTCATAACTTCCATTTACAGTAAATAAACCATTACGTAAAGATTTGATTATTAGATTACCTCTTCCAAAACCTCTTAAAATGTCGCCGGCTTGTTCATCAAAAATTATGGCAATTTCAGCATCTTCAGTAAATGTAATTTGAGCATTAATATTCAAACCCGAAATACCTTCATTATTAGTTTCTTTTTTTGTTATGATAACATTATTTTGGTTTTTATCAGTAAATCGAATAAACTGTAAATCATTTGCAGAGTTTCCGGTAACGACAGGAATATTTATTTTTGTACCCTTTTGCATATTCAAACTGACATCCATATCCATTTTACTTATTAATCCTGAAAACTTTGCGTCCACACTGCCAATTCCAAGTCCATAGTATGATTGGTTTTCTCCTTTTTTAGTATTTAATAGTAAAGCTTTAGGAGCAATCAATCTAAGATTTGCAGAAAACTCTTTAAAATAAGTGTGAGCTAGATTGCCATCTAAATACATTAGATTACCTAAGCTATCCAAGAGGTTAATTTTTTTCAAAACGATTAAATTTTCCTGAAAAACAAGTGTCTGATCTTTGATAAATAGAGGAGCACTCAAATAATCTATGAAAAATCGACCTTCTTTAACGAGAGCATTTCCTTCAAGAATCAAATCATGATCTCTACTATAAAATTTTAACTTTCCACTGGCTGAACCTGTTGTATTGTTAATCCCTGAAATAAAGTTATCGAGAAAACTCATTGGGAATGATGTTAGTTGCAAATCAATATGAAAATCAAATGGTTTATATTGATATGATTTGGGTTTAATTGGGATATTAATAGTTCCTGTTCCTCTTATAATATGCTCTTGAAAAATATTTTCCACAGCAATGTTCCAGGGCTCATTATAATCATCGACGAGTACATTAATATTAAAAGGGCCAAAATTATCCTGATTGAAGTGCATTTGAAAGATAGTAATTTTTGCTGTTGAATTGACAAATGATTTCAAGTCGGGAATATTAATTTCCGATGCAAATAATCCATAAAATGCAATGCTTTTATTTTTTATAAATTGATTAACAAATGAGATATCAAATCCATCTGTATTAATTACCAATCCATTAGCATGATTATCTTGCAGGCTTAAATACCGATCGTTATCAGTCAACTCAAAGTTTTGTATAGAAAATGTACCTTTAGTAATTTGAATGTTATTATTTTCATTAATTTTCCAACGGGATTTATTAATAAAGAGATCTTTATTTAATATCGAAACTTTAAATGTATCTGAATTATAATAATATTTTGTTAGAATATTAGATGCAATCTTGGTATCAGTTGAATCAAAAATCTGTAAACTGGATTGGCCGCTTTGACCATCATAATTGGAACTAAATTTAAAATTACCTGCTAGTTTTTTATCATCCTTTGAAAAATAGTCCGAACTAAAGATAAACTTTAAATTATCTGAACTTATTAAAGAAAAACTCATTTTAGAGATAACAATATCTTTATATAAAATGTCAAATCGATTTGAGTTTATTTCCAGTAATTCTTTTTGCGAATTAAAATTAAAGTCGCAATCAGCTTTATCAAAAATCAAAGGAATATTTAATATTGCACTTAACAAAGGACCATCCTTGACATAAATGAAACCTTTTACAGAAGACTCTTTTGTTTGTTCTTCGACTTTTAAATTTAAACTTGTGGCTAATTCCGGGTATTTTTTATTTAAATAATCGAATATATTGTCTTTTAAGTCATCTAGACGAAATACTCCATCTAATTCAGCAGCTACAAAATCAGAATTTAAAATCAGCTTTCTGCTACTCTTACTTACAGATTGCTCAATTTTAAAATTAGTTAAAGTTATGTTTTTATTATTTATTATCAAAGTAGTTTTAAAAGTAGAGAGATGACCCGAGATATTACTTTCATCGCTGCCTTCAAAATTACTATTAAATATACCAGAATAAATTATTGTATCATTTGTTAAATTTAAAGCATGAAAATTGATCTTATTAACTCTTGAATGAATGTTTACTTTATAAGCATCAATATTTTTTTCTACAATTCCATTAATACTTAAATCAATGTTTTCATCCTGAATTTTTATTTCACCTGTAAATTGATCTTTTTTCAAAGTTCCTTTAAACCGGATATCTTTATAAATGTAATTCCTATATTCCAGTGATGATATTGATGATTCAATATTTACAAAGAAATTATTTCTCGATAATCCCCGGCCATTAATAATATTTGATTTCATATTAATTTTACCTAAATTCTTATCCTCCAATAAACTGCCGAGCTTCAAGTCGATTGCTTCGAAAGATCCACTGTATAGCGCAATATTCTGATTTGTAGGAAGTTTAAATTTAATATCTGAATGAAAAATTCCAAGGTCAGTTCTAAATGTACCATAGGCCACGAAATCATGAAAATAGCCATCATAGTTTCCCGTAAATCTGATGTTTCCAAATTTATTGTAAGTCTCAGGAATATTAAAATCAGGAAGTAGTTTTCTTATAAATGATGCTTTGGTGGATAGAATATCTACTTTTAAGTTGATTAGAGCTTTACTTTTTACAAACAGATTTCTGGTTTGAATATTTCCTTTAAAAGAAAGATTATTTTCAAAAACAAATGAAATATTTTTACCTTTTAGATTTTCAGCTTTTCCAAATATTTCACCTTGAAGATAAAAAGGTAGATCTGTTTTAGTTCGAATAAAATTATATAAATTCCATTTTGGCAAAAAATAGCTGACATCCTTAGGGTCAATTAAACTTTTTAATACATTTAGTCTAAGAAAGGCGCCTTGAAAATTTCCCTGAAATGGATTGGTTGCATCAACTTGAAATTTAGTTTCTATTTTTGATCTGCCAGTTTCAATTTTTATATTGTTAAAAAACAAAATGTGTTTATTTAGTTTAAATTGATTGAAGACTGCATTCTTTAATACAAACTCATCTTTTGTTTTTGCATTAACATGTAAAAAATCAAACTGTGCCAAATCACGGGAAATAAAAAGTTGAAACGCCGATAAAAATATTTTATTAAAATCATAGTATTTATAGCTCTTGTCTTTCTCATAAATCATATTTAAAGAACCATTATTAATATTTAAAAAATCGAGAGCCAAAATATAATTTTCTTTACAAGTATCCTGATTTTGAGTATCTGGCATTAATTCTGTCAGACTATTAATATCAGTATTAAGTTTCACCAGGTCAATTCGTGGATTATCCACAAGAATTTTTCTTATTTTGTAAAAGTCTAGTTGAGTATTAATAGAATCAAAGACCGCTTTGAATTTATCCAGATGAATTATAGCATCATAAGAGTTGGTTTTATAAAGAACTCTTGAAGAATTTAAGGAAATAGATTTGATATTGAAATTTATTGGATCAGAAGTTCCGGTACTACTAAATCTGGAGGTAAAATGACTTAGATTATTTTCCTTTTCTCCTGGATAATGGATAATCTTACTAGTTAATTTATTGAATTTTAGATCTTTAATTTCAATGGAATTTTGATATAGAGTTACCAAACTCTTAAGAAGGCCGATCTGAACATTATCCGTATAGAATAAGGTGTCCTGGTGATGATCCGGAATAAAAATTTCAGCTGCAAACCCATCAATAGGATCAAAATAAAATTTATTAATCTGTATATCTTGCTTATAGGCAGAATTAATATAGTTTAAAACCAGATTTTTCGTCCAGTTTTGAACTATAGGTAGCCGTAGACTTAGAATGTATATAATGGTTAAAAACACAAACACAGCTACAATCCTTACCAGAAGTAAAAGAATACCTTTTACTTCATTTGGCTTTTGTTCTTTTTTTGGAATTGTGTTTGACATTTTGATTAAACCTCAATAATTATTTTTAGTTAGTTGATAAAATATAGATAACATTTCTTTAGTTTGTTTGATATCATGAACCCTAAGAATTTGACATCCCTGAAGAATTGCATAAAACTCGGCAATTAGTGTACCAATTAATGCATCATCAGGGCTTGAGTTTAAAGTCTTCCAAATCATCGATTTTCTTGAAATTCCTACTAAAACAGGTTTATTTAAAATTTGTAAAATACCCAGGTTTTTCAATACTTCATAATTGGTTTCTAAATTTTTACTAAACCCAAAACCAGGATCAATTATTACTTTTTGAAGCCCTATTTTTTTAAATTCTATAAGCCTTTCTTTAAAAAAAACAAGCATATCCTTAATAGCATCATCATATTGAGTATTTGAATGATTCATCATGTTGTCGGGTAAACCTCTCATATGCATAGCTATATATATTTTATTTTGCCTGGCAACGATTTCCGGTAGAAGTGGGTCAAATTTCCCTGAACTTATATCATTAATAATGGCAGCACCATTTTCGATTGCTTCCTGAGCTATTGAAGAACGCATGGTATCAATAGACAGAATCAGATCTGGAAATTGGTTCGTGATAGATTTGATAAAGGGCATTAATAGCTTGCGTTCTGACTCAAGCGGAGGAATTTTTGAACCTGGTCGACTTGAAAAAGCACCTAAATCAAGAATATCCATTCCATCTAGTAACATTTTTTCAATTTGACGGAGGCATGAATTAATGTCTTTAGAAATACTTGGGGAATAAAAGCTTTCCTGGTCCAAGTTTAAGATACCCATGAGTAATGGAATGGGTAAATTTTTATAAAAAATATTATTTAAATCAATGATATTCAATAGATTAAAATTTTATAAGGTAAAATTATCCTGAATTTTTTTATTTGCGTAATGAATTAATAATCAATATATTGCAATATGCTTTAAGAAATTAAAAATTTAGTCTATTTTTGTCATCATTTTCATTATTCAATGCAAGTAAAGGATGTTTTTTAAAAAGCAAGCCAATTATGTCATGCAGTTGATTACTCTAACTGCTCTCTTATTAATCAATGGGTTCATACTTAATTATATTCTTAAAATTGACTACATCAAAGACAAAGATAGTAGTTTAGTAAGTACCGCTGTTTGCGAGGTGCTACCTGCAAAAAGCTACTTTGGGTTTAGCGCAAATGATTTTCACATAAGTTTAGATAAAATACTTCCTGGTCAAACCTTATCCACTATTTTTAGTAACTATAACATCCCTAAACAAGTTTCAGACAAGTTAATAAAAAATATTAGCGAATATATTAATGTTAATAGCCTCAAATCCGGGAAAACGATATGCTTAGTATCGGGTAATTTATGCTATTCTCCGGATTATTTTATTTATGAAATTAGCCCAACGTCTTACTTGGTTAGTGAACTTAGAGGGAATCATTGTATAAACATATATGAGCGTCATAAAGAATTTAAACGAGAGTATTCTGCAGGCATAATTGAATCATCACTATGGAGTGCATTGCAAAATCAAAATATATCGTTAGATTTGATTGATCAAATGGAAGACGCCTTATCTACATCTGTTGATTTTCATCATGTTCAGAAAGGTAATACGTTTAAGCTTGTATACGACAAGTTGTATATTGATGGCAGCCCTACCAACATTAATGAGCTTGTAGCTGCTTACTTTGATACCGATAAAAAAGAACATTATTCAATATCATATAATGTAAATCATAAAAAAGGATTTTATGATCTGAATGGAAGTCCAATGAAAAGTAAATTCTTAAGGGCACCATTACGGTTTTCAAGAATTAGTTCAGGATTTAATCCTAAAAGATTACATCCGGTACTTAAATACCACAGACCACATCTTGGTACAGATTATGCAGCACCACACGGTACACCGATCATGTCTGTTGGCTCAGGGGTTGTATTAGCGGCATCTTACACATCTGGAAATGGTAATTATGTGAAAATCAGGCACGACAAGACATATGAAACACAGTATCTTCACATGTCCAGGTTTGCTAAAGGAATCAGAAAAGGGACATCAGTCAGTCAAGGTCAAATAATTGGTTATGTTGGTTCCACCGGCCTTGCAACGGGTCCTCATGTGTGTTTTAGATTCTGGAAAAATGGCAGACAGGTCAATCACTTGCGATTAATTTTTCCAGCTCCTGAACCATTGCCGGCCAATGAGTTGAAAGATTATTTAAAACACCGAGATGAAATTGTCAAAATATTTCAATCTATTCAATTTAATACTGCCTTAAATCAAAATTCCAATTCATAATCAAGACTTTTCCAAAGTAAAGCCAAAGGTAGAACCTACACCTTCTTTGCTTCTTACATGTATTTTTTGTCCATGAGATTCTATTATATGCTTTACAATTGATAAACCTATACCCGACCCTCCTGTTTCATTTCTAGCTCTACTTTGCTCTATCCTGTAAAATCTGTCAAATACATGCTTTAAATGGGATTCTGAAATACCAATACCATTATCACTTACTTCAAGTAATATCACATTTTCTAAATCGTAAAGCCCGATTTTAGTAAAACCATTTTGTTTTCCATATTTTATGGAGTTGCTAATAATGTTATTCAAAGCAATACGGATATGTTCCTTATCAGCAAGGACTATATAATTGTGATCAGCCCCTTTTTTAAATTCTATTCTGATATTCCTTTTTTGAGCGAAAGGCAGATTTTCTTCAATAACTTCATCAATTAAGTTTCTCAGTTGAAAATTCTGCAGATCAAGTGTTTTTTGACCTGATTCAAGTTTATCAACAATATTTAAATCTTCAACAATATGCTGGATTCTATAAGCATTTTTTAGAGCTTTTGAAAGAAATGAAGATTTTTGTTCTTCTGAAATAGTTTGGTCATTTAAGACAGTTTCCAGAAAACCTTGAATATTAAAAATAGGAGTCTTAAGTTCATGTGAAACATTTCCTAAATAATCTCTTCGGTATTTTTCCAATTCTTTCATTTGATCAAATTCCTTATTTTTTAGTTTGATCCAATCTTCAACATTATTTTCAACTTTAGTAAGATTTAACGACATATCTTGGCTTGTACCGGATGTAGTGCTATCACTAAATTTTTTCTCTGTTATTAATTTATAAATTAGCTTAATCTTTCTAAAATACAAAGTATTAAATGAGTAATAAATAATAAAAAAGCTAATTAGAAAAAATACCAAAGTGGAAAAATAAACAAACCAAATTGAATTTAATCTTATATGTATGAGAATAAGATAACAAGTTAAGAAAAAAATTAAAGAAAGTATTAGACTGATAAACAATCCGAAACTTCTTATCGAAATATTTTTTATACTATTAAATTTCAAATTTATAGCCAACCCCTTTAATTGTTTTGATAAATGAATTATCTAGCTTTTCCCTTAATTTACGGATATGTACGTCAATGGTTCGATCACCTACAATAATGCTCTTTCCCCAAATCTCTTCTAAAATTTCAGCTCTCCTGAAAACTTTACCAGGCTGAGATGCAAGCAAATACAGAAGTTGAAATTCCTTTCTTGCCAATTCAAGCTTAAGATTTTTGAATACAACTTCCATTTTTCGCTTATTTATTGTCAGATAATCGAAAATCAATTCGTCGCTAATGTCTGCGCTATATTTGCTTGTTTGTTTTCTTCTTAAAATCGCTTTGATTCTGCTAACCAAAATCGATAATTTTACAGGCTTATTGATAAAATCATCAGCACCAAGATCAAGAGCTGTGACTTCAGATTCTTCATCCTTCTTGGCAGTAAGAAATAAAACCGAAACACTATTATAATCTGGGTTATTCCTTAACCATTTAAAAAAATCGATCCCATTCATTCTAGGCATCATTATGTCCAGTAATATCAAATCAGGTACAGACTTTTCTATCTTTTGAATGGCATCAAGACCATCTTTAGCAGTATTTACTAAATACTTTTCTCTGGTTAAATTAAATCCAATAAAATCAAGGATATCTTCTTCATCATCCACTATTAAGATTGTTGAATTACTCATAAAGCTTTTATTAATTATTTACATAGATTTAAAACTTCTTATTTAATTGAGTAATTTGCATTTATTCTTTTAACAATTTTATCATTTAGTCTGCTTTGGGCTTCCTCATTATTTAAATAATACTGATTTGCCTTTTCGAAATCTTGTTGATTAATTCCCTGTTTGATCAATTCTTGTTGTATTTTAAGGGAAATAACACTATCCCTGATCTTACTGTTTAAATCCTGAAAATGAGCTTCCATAAAATGTACTTTTGTAATGACTTCCACCATTTTATCTTCTTCCAAAAAATTCTGTTCAGTAACATTGGTACAAGATAAAACAGTACCTAATATGAATACTATGTTATATTTATTTTTCAATTGACAAAACTAATTTGGGAAAATAATAATTTATTACTTTCAGTTGGGAAAAATCAGATACATTCCAGTCATTGGAATTCAGCTGTATATAAAAAACAGCGCAAGTAGGTACAGGTCCAAGATAAGGATTGCCGAATAAACCGACCATATTTTCAATAATGGGATTGTGACCGAATAAGAACACGGTAGAAACTTCATTTTGTATAGTGTGAAGGCATTTCAGGTAATCTTTTTCGTTTCCATAATAAAGTGGTTCAAATTGAATAATTTTTTCTGGTGGATAATTATACTCCTGGGCAAAATATAAAGCTGTTGAAATTGCTTTTTTGGCTGGGCTGCTGATCAGAGTAAAATTATCAACTTCAATTCTATTTTTAATATAAGATGCCATCAAAGGCGCAATGGCATTTCCTCGATAATTTAAAGGCCGATGTATATCAGCTAATGAGAGATTATCCCATGAAGATTTAGCGTGTCTAATTAAAAATAGTTCTTTCAAAATATTAGCTAAGTTCATACAAAATTAATACCTTTATTGGTTTAAGTATCATAAAACGTGAAATCTTCTAAATCAAATATAAATTTTGAATTGATAGAATTTGAGATTGCTGAAAAAGACCTTGAATCCTTTAAGAAGAATATACAACAAGGTTGTATCAAGAAAGTAGATCAACTAGCTTTAAATAAATGGCATTACCTTTTAAAAACTGAAGATAAACTTTTGGAAACTGAAATAAGTTATAATAAATCGAATATTAAAAATTTTATATGTGCATGTGGCGCCAGATCACCCAAAAAAATGTGCAAACATGTTCAGTTATTAAGTTATTGGCATGTAAAGACCATTTTAACTAAAAAGGACCACTCAATCATTGGTCGAAACAGAGAACAATTAAAACTGCATAATTCTACAACTGAAGATCTACATTATTTTATAAATTTTTTATCTCGTCAAAATAATTTTAATAAGGAATGGGTTCAATTTTTTATCTCTGCAAGAGACAGTAAAAATCAAGATTTTAATACTTATTCTTCCATACTTACCAGGTTTTTAGAATTTATAGGTAGTTATACAAAAAACAATGCCTCTAAGTTAAAATATACACTTCAATTGTTTGATGAATTATACAATATTTCTTTTTATCATTATAATCAATCAAATATTAGTAATGCAGTAAATTCATTACTTGCAGGAATTTACAAAATGCATAATTGGTATTTACTGACTGAGGCAAAAAACAAAACCAGAATACAAGTAATCAATGAAAGATACCATGTAGCTCTCGAAAGATTTATTAGCTCTATTATTGCTCCGACTGCTCTGACAAAAGTTAATAAACTCATTTATGATTTGTTATTAATGAATGAATATCAAATTTTATCTAATAAATCAAACTTATTTCAAATTTATAAATCGATTAATAAAAAAAATGAACTAGATAAAAAAGTCCTAAATTCTTTGATAACTAAACTTGCGACAAGTATACCAGATGAGAACAAAATAAACATTCTGGACTTTTTATTTTCACTAAATGAAAGCAATATTAGTGAATTTATAGGCTCATGCAAATCAGATAATTATCCATATTGGATGTTGCCATGGCTCGAACAACATAAATCTACAATGTCACTGAATACATTAGTTGATTTTTACAACCAGATATATCTAATATCTTCTAAAGAATTTAGATATGCCATTGCCTTAAAAATAGCTGACCTATTTGCAAGTACTAAACAGAAATGCGATAAATCTATATTGATTAAGTATTATCTTGAAACCGGGATTGAAAAGTTACTTGAAATTTATTTTAGTGAAGAAGAGAATGATAAGAATTTCATAAATAATTTTATTCAAAGTTTATCTGAAAATTTTTCTGAAATTGTTTTAACTACCAAACAAAAGATGACTATAGCAATGCATAGCCGGCAATGGGACCTACTAATCAAATTACTGGAAAGCTCGGCCAATTTGGATGATCTTAGTAAATATGATTCAAAGTTTCCAAGCGAGTACCATCCACAGTTGATTGCAATGTATTCCATATTGTTAAAGGAGTATTTAGATTCATTTGCAGGTCATAAAGCAAAAATAACCCTGCAATCAATTTTTAATAACATAAAACAAATTTATTCTGTATCCTTGCAGCGGAATTTAAAAGAAAAACTAAAGCAGCATCAACCAAATCGTAAGTTTATATTAAATCTTTAAGAAAGTATCATGAAATTTATTAATTATTTGTTCTTGACATTTATTATATTGTCATCATGTCAACAGAAAGCAGGTGAAAATAAGCCTCCGGAGTGGGCTGACAAGTTGACTATTTATGAAATAATGACCAAACAATACTCAGATAAAAAAAATTTTAAAGGAATTCAAGAAGATTTAACCAGGATTAAAAGTATGCATTTTAATAGTATTTGTCTGTTACCTGTATTCGAACGGGACGAATCAAATAATGCCTATAATCCTAACAGCCCATATGCGGTAAAAAGTTTTGAAGTCATTGATCCTCTGTTTGGCACTTCCGCCGATCTAAATGAATTAATTGATTCCGCTCATAAATTAAATATTAAGGTGCTTCTCGAATGGAATTTTACTGGTACAGGACCCCATCATTCCTGGCGATCGACAAACAATGAATATTATTTAAGTGATTCTGTTAAAACAGGTAACAGATACAATAAAGACTATGTAAAATTTGATCATTCAAATAAGTCCTTGCAAAAAGAATTATTAAAAGTCATAAAATCATTTTTAAAGAAAAATAAATTTGATGGCATTGTTTTGTACAATATTGATAAATTTCCTAACACCTATATTGATGATTTAATTACATCCTTAAATTCAATCAGACCGATGTTGATTATAAATAATTCCGATAATATTGTTTCTCAATGTCATTTTAATATTAACACTTCGCTGTTTGAGCAATTTAAAAAGGCGTATGAAGGTACTTTAACTGCTTCTGACTTAGACTCGATTTTGATACATGTTAATAATAATCATTCTGTAAATTTTTTACAGGATTATCTACTAACCGACAAACATGGATCAGATGTTAATGTGTTTTATAATGCTTATAAATATTACCACACGTTAACTTACTTTTTACCTGGAATTCCCTGGGTTTTAAATGGGCAAGAAGATCCTCAATTTGAATCAATTAGTTTATTTTCCAGTAGACCATTTTCCAGAAAATATAAATACAATAACGATTTTTACAGAAGTTTAAATTTATTAAAACAACAACATCCCGCATTATGGAATTTCAATAAAAACAATCTGCCTTTAAAAATTTCAGATTCAAAAAGTGTTTTGGCTTTAGAAAGAAAGGCTGATAGCTCTATTTGTGTTGGTTTTTTTAATCTTACGGATACAATAGTTAATTACAAGATTAATAAGGATTTTGACTCTTATTATGATGTTTTTAGTAAATATCAGGTAAGTTTTTTTAAGAATACAGAACTTAGCCTCGGTCCCTATCAAGCCATTATTCTTACTAATAAGCCCTGATGTCAATTACAGTTTGCTGGCCGGGAAAAACTAACCCAACTTTTCTGCAAGTTGGAATTAATGAGTATTTAAACCGGATTAGCAATTACGAAAAAATAATTATTAAAGAATTTAAAGAATGTAAAGGAATTCAATCACCTCGTTTACAAATACTTGCTGAAGAAAAATTAATCAATGAATATTTATTAAAAACTAAACAAAAAGTTATACTTCTTGATGACAAAGGTCAATCTTTCACTTCCATGGAATTTGCAAGTTGGCTTAATAAACGAAAATTTTTGCATGGTCATAAATTGTGTTTTGTAATTGGTGGCGCATATGGTTTTTCTGAAGAGATGAAAAGTAAAGCTGATGAATTATTGTCTTTGTCCAAAATGACATTTAATCATCAAGTGATACGTTTATTTTTTTTTGAACAACTTTACAGAGCATTTTCGATAATTAATAACTCACCTTATCATCATGAATGAACAATTACCCTTAATGACCATTTCATTAATACTAGCCATTTCGTTGATATCAATTTCTGGATTTTCAAACCGTAATTTATTTGAACTATTAAAACATTATCCCTATGAGGAGAAGTTAAAGTCATCTTATTACCGATGGTTCACTTGTGGATTTCTGCATGGAGATTGGTTTCATTTATTTTTGAATTTGTTTGTATTGTGGCAATTTGGATCGGCTATTGAGTTTATTTATAAAGCGAAATTTGGGTTTTT
The DNA here is from genome assembly GCA_964486185.1 of uncultured Saprospiraceae bacterium. GTDB lineage: Bacteria > Bacteroidota > Bacteroidia > Chitinophagales > Saprospiraceae > Vicinibacter. Next base: position 23,791 of record CAZALD010000009.1, on the reverse strand, counting down.
AATGGGTGGAATTTTGTACTTATTAATATATAGTTTAGTACTTGTTTTTTCTTGTTATCCAACATATAATAAAAATAAATTTAATCCCGGATACTCAAGTATAGGCGCCTCTGGTGCCATTTCAGGAATATTATTTATTTATATTTTATATTATCCTTTCCGATTACTCTATTTATTCGGTATGATTCCATTGCCAGGGATTGCAATGGCAGTATTATATCTTATTTACTCCCATTGGGCATCAAAAAATTCTTTAGATAATATTGATCATGAAGCCCATTATTATGGCGCTTTAATTGGTCTATTTCTGGGTTTAGTAGTAAAATTTGGATTGTAAAATTATTGTTAGGCTTCTTCCATAAAAGGATAGTTATAATTTTTGGGCGGATCAAAATTTTCTTTAATAGTTCTCGGCGATACCCAGCGATATAAATTAATTAAAGATCCGGCTTTATCATTTGTACCAGAAGCTCTTGAACCACCAAAAGGCTGCTGACCTACAACCGCACCAGTCGGTTTATCATTAATATAAAAATTACCAGCTGCATTTCTCAGTTTATAACTCGCTTTCTGAATGATCGATTTATCTTTTGCAAATACGGCCCCAGTTAAAGCATAAGGTGATGTTTGATCAACAATTTCTAATATATTATCAAATTCGTCATCATTGTAAACATAAATGCTCAAAACAGGACCAAATATTTCTTCACACATACTTATATAGTCTGGCTTATTGACTAATAATACCGTTGGCTCAATAAAATATCCTTTTGATTTGTCAAATTTACCACCCGCAATAATCTTAACATCAGGACTATTTTGAGCATCCGTTATATATTTAGTTATCTTATTAAAAGATTTTTCATCTATTACAGCATTTATAAAATTCTGAAAATCTTCGACTCCACCCATTTTTATTTTTTGTAAATCAGAAAGTAAAAATTCAGAAATTGCAGGCCACAAAGACTTGGGGATATAAGCGCGGGATGCAGCACTACATTTTTGACCTTGAAATTCGAAAGCACCCCGTAATAAAGCAGTTGAAACTATTTGAGCTTCAGACGAATTATGAACCAACACAAAATCCTTACCCCCAGTTTCTCCAACCAATCTGGGATATGTTTTATACAAATTAAGTTTAGAAGATATATTCTGCCAAATGGTTTGAAAGACTTCTGTCGAACCCGTATAATGTATTCCGGCAAAATCTCTGTGATTAAATATAATTTCTCCTGCTGTCTTTCCATCAACAAAAACCAAATTGATTACACCGTCCGGCAAACCTGCTTCTTTAAAAATTTCCATGATTAACGATGCAGAATATATTTGTGTTTCCGCTGGTTTCCAAACTACTACATTTCCCATTAAAGCTGGAGCAGAAGGCAAGTTTCCAGCGATTGATGTAAAATTAAATGGCGTTAGTGCAAAAATAAATCCTTCAAGTGGACGATATTCCATCTGATTCCATACATTGGGTGATGACTCAGGTTGTTGACTATAAATTTCAGTCATGAATTTCACATTAAACCGTAAAAAATCACAAAATTCACAAACGGCATCAATTTCAGCTTGATAAACGTTTTTAGATTGTCCGAGCATTGTCATGGCATTGGTATGTGCCCGGTATTTTCCAGCAATCAAATCAGCCGCTTTTAAAAAAATAGAAGCTCGTACATGCCAAGGTGTAAGTTCCCATTTTTCTTTTGCCTTGAGAGCTGCTTCAATGGCCATTTGTACATGTTCACTATGGCCTTTGTGGTAAAACCCAATTTTATGATGTATATCATGTGGTGGAAAGATTTCTATCGTTTTATCCGTTTTAATATTCTTGCCATCTATAACCATACAAATCTCCTTGACCGAACTTCGCAAATTATGTATGGCTAGTTTTAGATTATTTCTTTCGGTTGAATTGGATTTATAATCTAATATGGCTTCATTTTTTGTAACTGGAATATGATAAATTGAATTCATTTAAAAAAAATTTAAAGATTAAAGTTGATTTAATATTTGATTTGGAATAAAAGCAGATAAATCGGCTTTTCCTAAAATTAATTCTCTGACAATGGTGGAACTGATATGCGATAATTCAGGCCTTGCTATGAAAAATACGGTATCCAGATTTATTAATAATGTACTGTTTATTTGTGAAATTGTTTTTTCATAATCAAAATCAGAAGAATTTCTAATTCCCCGTACTAAATAATTGGCACCAATTTCTTTACAATAATTTGAAGTTAGGCCCTGATAGTTGCTTACTTCAATATTATCAGAATTTTTGAAAATTAATTTTATCCAATCTATACGCTGTTGCAGGGAGAATAGACTTTTCTTCTGACTGTTTTCGCCAATAGCAACATAAAATTTATCAAATAGTGGTGATGCTCTATTGATAATATCCAGATGCCCATTGGTTATTGGATCAAACGATCCTGGAAAAACAGCTATTTTACTCATATCAGAATTCAGAAAAGTAGTAGTGTGCTAATGTAGTTATTTTGTCTATTTTAAGTAAAGATAATTTTTGATTCATGATGAATTAAAAAAATTTCAAGCTTTTAAAAGTCTAACAATAATTTATTTGCAGATGTGACAAATCGTGAACAATTTAATTTGCGTTTTGATGTTAAAAAAGCAAGAAATCCTTAAATTTTTCAAGCAATAAAGTAATATTTCTAAAAGACAGACTTTGTATTATTGATGATATATCTTAAGTCCGCCAATTTGATTGAGATCCTGCCTAATTTACAAAACTTAGCAAATTATTCTATAAAGCTGTAAATCAATTAAATACAACATGTTTTGCTGCTAAAATACAATAGAATGCCTTATAACAGTTTTCAAATTATTGAAAAAGTAGAATATCTAGAACCAGATGTAACTTAATTTTCAATTCTAAGTCTCATACGGTGAATATGGAAAATCAGAAAAATAGCATAATAATTTTTCAAATATCATGAGTAGGAATACTCTAATTACTTCAATATAAAGTAATTTCGCGGCACAATATTTTTTTATTATGAAATTTGATATTATTGTCATTGGTTCTGGACCCGGCGGATATGTTGCCGCAATAAGAGCAGCGCAATTAGGAAAGCAAGTAGCCATTATTGAAAGAGAATCTTTAGGTGGTATTTGTCTTAATTGGGGATGTATACCGACTAAAGCTTTATTAAAAAGTGCTCAGGTATTTGAATATATCAAGCACGCAACAGATTATGGAATTCAGGTTAAAGAAGCTACTGCTGACTTTCCCTCCATTATTAAACGTAGTCGTGGCGTTGCAGATGGCATGAGTAAGGGAATCCAGTTTCTTATGAAAAAAAATAAAATCCAGGTGCTGCAAGGTTCTGCCAAGCTGACGAAACAAAAACAGGTGGAACTTACCGATCCTTCCGGAAAAAAAGAACTGCATCAAGCGGATCATATAATAATCGCCACAGGTGCAAGAGCCAAAGAATTGCCAAATTTACCCCTGGATGGCAAACAAATTATTGATTATCGCAAGGCCATGATTTTGGATACTATTCCAAAGCGCTTAGTTGTAGTAGGTGCCGGAGCAATTGGAGTAGAATTTGCCTATTTTTATAATTCCATGGGCGCACAAGTCAGTATAGTTGAATTTTTAGAACAGGGACTTGTACCCAGAGAAGATCCAGACATTTCTAAAGAACTTACAAAAAGCTTTAAAAAAGCCGGTATAAAAATTTATGCAAATACTAGCGTAGAAAAAGTAATCAATGAAAAATCGGGCTTAACTGTAGTAATAAAGGACAGAAAAAGTGCTACTGAATCTAAAATTGACTGTGACATTGTACTTTCTGCCACAGGTATTCAGGCCAATATAGAAAACTTAGGACTTGAGGATTTAGGTGTTATCGTGGAAAAAGGACTAATCAAAGTTGACTCTAACTATAAAACAAATATTCAGGGTATTTATGCAATTGGCGATATTACTCCAGGTCAAGCCCTGGCCCATGTTGCGAGTGCCGAAGGAATCATCTGTGTTGAAGCCATTTGCGGGCATCAACCTGCTCCTATTGATTATAACAATATACCCTCGTGTACCTATTGCAGTCCAGAAATTGCTTCTGTTGGTTATACTGAGCCAGCTGCAATTGAGTCCGGATACGATATCCTCATTGGTAAATTTCCTTTTTCGGCATCTGGTAAAGCCAGTGCATCCGGTGCAAAAGACGGATTTGTGAAATTAATTTTTGACAAAAAATACGGCGAATTGCTAGGCGCTCATATGATTGGAATGAATGTCACAGAAATGATCGCGGAAATTGTGGTTGCCCGAAAACTGGAAACAACAGGGCATGAAATTATTAAATCCATTCATCCCCATCCAACAATGTCTGAAGCCATTATGGAAGCTGCTGCTGCTGCTTTTGGTGAAGTAATACATTTATAAACACAATCAATAGTTTATTCCCCATTTTTTATACAAAAAATGCAATAACCACGCAGGGCCAATTAGAAGAAATTGGACATCATTTACAAATGAGGGTTTTTTCCCTTCAATTTCATGGCCTATAAACTGTCCGATCCAGGCTGTCGCAAAAACTATTAGAAAAAATAATATTGGATGTATTTCTGAATTATGACAATATTGGATTACAACCCAATTACCAAATAGTAGAATCAAACTAATTAATAAAAACCCTACAAATAAATTAAATGAAAGTCGGTAATAATAAATTAGTGCAACTGCCAAAACAATAGAACTCCAATTAAAAATCATGTTTTTTTGAGTAAAAAATGGAATTGACATGATGAGGCCGGTTAAACTAAACATGATAAGTGGAACACAAACCCAATGTATTAACTTATTGATATTATTCTGATGGCTAGCACCATATGTTGAAAGTAAAATTTCAATTTTTCGCATTGTCTAAAATTTTAATCATTTTCCAATGAGGGATGTTAAGTTCTTTAAACATCTGACCGTCTATTTTGTAGTTGAGTTTTAAATAAAAATCAAGAGCTGTATCCCTTGCATTTAATTCAACCCGATTAATATTATGATTGCGCATCCAATTTTCTGATGCTTCAATCAAATACCGACCAACTCCTCTGCCCTGATAGGATTGGCTTACAGCTACCTGTCTCATTTTGACGATACTTAAACTTAGAGGCTTTAGACTAAGACAAGCTATTAATTCGGTATAGTGATTAAATATCCCAAAATGAAATTCATCCGCTTCTAACTCCAGTGATTCTTCTGTAAATTCTAAATTTAAAGGTTTTCTCAATAATTCATTTCTTAAACTGATACAAGCATCATATTCTGGAGTTAAAAACTCAATATTTGTAAACCATATTTTTTCCATAAATTAATGATAATTTTCAAATATGAGTTTAGAATAATTCATGGCAAGATAAAATTGATCTAATTTTAAATAATTTATTAGATTTTTTTCATGAAAGTATAGTATAAGATTTTCTGTAGGCATATTTCCTGTTAATTCATCTTTTGCCATCGGGCAACCGCCATATCCATTGATAGCACCGTCAAATCGTTTACACCCTGATTCAAACGCCGCTTCAATTTTTTCCTTCCACAAAGGTGGAGTGGTATGAAAATGAGCACCAAATTCAATGTCAGGGTAAGAGGGAATTAATTTTTTAAATAGATACGAAATACTGGCAGGCTTCGCCACGCCGATTGTATCTGATAAGGCAATTATGGTGATACCCATATTACTTAGTTCTTCAACCCAGGTTGTCACTATCTCAGCGCTCCATTCATCACCATAGGGATTCCCAAAAGCCATTGAAAGATATATAACCAGTATTTTATTATTGCTTTTACATATTTCTAAAATTTCCTTTACGGTTTCAAATGAATCCGGAATTGCAGAATTAGTGTTTCTAATCTGAAAAGTTTCTGAAACTGAAAAGGGATAACCCAAAAACTTAATTTTGTTAAAATTTGACGCTTCGAGGGCTCCCCTTTTATTGGCAACAATTGCCAATAATTGTGTACTTGAATTAGACAAATCCAATGCCTCAAGAACTTCCACCGTATCTTTCATCTGAGGAATTGCTTTGGGTGATACGAAACTACCAAAATCCAATGCTGAAAATCCGGAATTTATCAGTTTTTGAAGGTACGCTATTTTTAATTCCGTCGGAATAAACGACTTTAAACCTTGCATGGCATCCCGGGGACATTCAATTATTTTTACCATTTCGGCCATATAAACTTAAAGATACGCCAGGTGTTAAGATACTAATTTATTTATCCAAAAGTACTATGGAAAAAAGGAAAGAAACGATACTATTCATTACAGGATTTGCATTATTTATCATTGGAATGCTTTCCTTGATTCTCAATTTAGTCAACGTCAGATTGACAATAATGAATCCAATTGATGAGTTAGGTTATTTATGGGCTATAGGCATTAAACTCTTTATGGTCGTATCAGGTCTAATTATTGTCTATGTTGTCCAATCAAATAGATAATTTTATAATGTTTTAAGCTAAGAATTATAATAATTTAGTATTTTATCACGTACTTTACACAAAATTTCATTTTATGGAGCGCACTTTTTATTACGATGCTACTAAAATAGAAAATAGTAACAATAGGCTGGGGTTTCTGGTATCTGCAATTTTGCATGCATTATTACTATTGATCATATTGTGGAGATTCCTGGAAATTCCGGTGGAGGAAGAACAAACAATATCTGTTGAGTTATTAATGCCTATTAAGCCAACAGACCCTAAGCAAGAGGAATTAATAAAAGGAGGCGGTTCCAGTCCAGGTCCAGAGTCTGAAGAACCTCAGGAAGGTGGCTCTGTAGGGGCTGAAGCTCCACCGGCTTTGGAAGAAATGGAAAGACAACCCAGTGAAATTGAGGTTATTAAGCCCAGTTCAATTCCTGTAACTCCTCCAAGTACCAAACAAATTATTGTCGCTCCAACACCTCAGGTAGTAAAAATAGATCCACCTGTAGTTGTCAATAATCCAAGTCCGCCGACCCAAACCACAACAGTTGAAAGTAAACCTGTTGGAGAAACTGGAAGCAAACCAAGTCAAAGTGGGCAAGGAACAAGCGGAAGCGCTTCAACCGGCGATAATGATTTTACTGGCACGGGTGGAAGTGGTTCCGGTTCAGGTAGTGGTTCAGGATCTGGTGGTGCAAATTATGGTTCGGGGACTGGCGGAGGTGGAAATACTGGTAGTGGTTCTGGGTCTGGTTCTGGTGATGGAGTTGGGGTGAATTTTGACGAAACAGGTCCACTTAGACGTGCTGTATGTAAACGGGCAAATCTAATGGATCTTGCAAGAGAATATGTCCAAACAGCTGTATTTGATATGTGTATAAACCAAAATGGAGCTGTAACCTATATAAAATTTAATACGCGGTTGTCAAAAACTAAGGAAAAAACTTTTGTTTATGAAGCTACCAAGAAAATGCAGCAATACGAGTTTTGTAAAGATTTAAAGGCACCCAGAAAAGAATGTGGCACCTTCACATTTAAAATTGATGGCCTTATTTATAAAAAGTAATACTTCCTTATTCATATAAAAGATACTTGCGGCATTTGCTTTTATATAAGCTTAGTTCCTTTTTCCAACTTTTTCTAATTTCCAATTCAGGTAGTCTGCTTTGCATTTGAAGCCTAAGCTTATTTGTACCAGCTAGCTTATCAAAAAAATTATTGGAAAGAAAAAAATCAGATTGGAAATTTAAAAAATGATATGAGTTAAGTAGGTAAGATAAATTGATAAATCTTTGATTTAATAAGGTATCCACAGAAATTGTTCGTAGATCTATACCGAAGCACAAACTGTCCTTCCAGGGAGGATTTATAGACTCAGGTTTTGACCTGGGTATAAATTCAAAACTTCCACTTTGTTTCATATTAGGATGCCCAAAAATTTGAAACGGGAAATCGGTACCTCGTCCTAAACTAACGGAAGTTCCTTCAAATAAACAGAGCGAAGGGTATAATAATATTGCTCGTTCATTGGGCAAATTCGGGGATGGTCTGATATCTAGTCTAACTCTGGAGGAATGCGTATAATTTTTACATTTTATTATTTTAATATCCAATTCTTTGCATTTATTAATCCAGCACTCCCCTTTTATCATTAATGCTAATTCCCCAATGGTTAAACCATATACTATAGGAATTGGATGCATACCGATAAAACTTCTAAATGTTGTATCAAGCACAGGTCCATCGATATAATGTCCGTTGGGATTTGGTCGGTCTAACAAAAGTAAGGGAATCTTGTTTTCAGCACAACTTTCCATTATATAATGCAAGGTGGATATATATGTAAAAAAACGAACCCCAACATCCTGAATATCAAATACCATAATATCAATTTCTCGCAGATCCTTAGGTTCTGGTTTAAAATTTTTACCATATAATGATATAATTTGGAGACCACTTTTCTCATCCTCTGAATTTAACACCTTGTCACCGGCTTGTATATCACCACGAAAACCATGTTCTGGAGCAAATAATACCGTTACATTAACACCTAATTTGATTAAAGTATCGCTTAAATGGGTCCCATTAATTAATGAACTATGATTTACAACTAAAGCTACTTTTTTATTCCTAAGTAAAGGTAAATAATCAGGAATAGATGCCGCTCCGGGATAAATTTTTGGCTCATGGCTTGCATAAAAATCGTTAAAAGAAGATACATTTGAACCGCAGATTAAGTTAATAATCCAGTATAAAGTGATGAATTTTAGTACAGAGCGTTTTTGCATTATAGATATTGAAACTACTGGAGGAATCGCCAAGCGTGACAAAATTACTGAAATTGCCATAATAGTTTATTCCCAGGATCAAATAATTGAGACATTTGAGTCCTTGATTAATCCTGAAAGAAGTATTCCACATGAGATAACCAGAATCACGGGTATTACTGATCAAATGGTTGAAGACGCCCCTAAATTTTATGAAATTGCGAAAAAAATTCTAGAACTGACTGAATCATGCATTTTTGTTGCTCATAATGTATTTTTTGATTATAATTTTATTAAGGAAGAATTTTTTCAACTAGGTTATACATTTTCAAGAAAGAAATTATGTACCGTTCAATTAAGCAGAAGATATTTTAAAGGTTTGAGATCCTATTCTTTGGCATCATTAATTGAATATTTCAACATACCTGTTTTGCAACGACATCGTGCTATGGAAGATGCCAAGGCTACTTTAAATGTATTTACCAGAATAATAGAAAAAACAACTAAGTCTAAATCTGAGTATTCAAGTATCACTGAATTGCTCAAAGAAAATAAAATTCCTTCAACGTTAAAGTTGGACGATATAAATATCCTGCCGGAAAGTGCAGGTATTTATTATATGCGTAATAAAGAGGGAGTTGCATTATATATTGGTAAAAGCAAAAATATCAGGGAAAGGATTTTTCAACATTTTAACGATACCAGCGTAAAAACTAAAAAATTACTTGATAATCTTTATCATATAGATGCTATTGAAACGGGTAATGAATTAATGGCTTCTTTATTAGAAATAAAGGAAATAAAATCTCTTCAACCGGAAATTAATAAAGCATTACGCAAACGATCGCATGCACATTTGTTAACAGCACAATTGCAAAAAAATGATTTTTTTACATTTAAAGCAAAAGAGATGGAATGGTTGGATTCTCAGGATGAAGTGGTCAACCATTATTCAAATCGTAAATCTGTACTTGAGCACATAGAGTTTTTATTGGATAAATATAATTTATGCAAAAAAATTAATAATTATTCCATTGATGGATTGCCATGTTTATCATTCCAATTGGGTGGATGCCATGGGGCATGTGTAAATAAGGAATCACTTGAAACATATAACATCAGATTTTTGGTGGCTTATAAAGAAATAAATAAAATATTTAAAGAAGAATTTTATATTTTATCTAATGGCAGAACTATTGATGAAAACTCGGTTCTAATAATTGAAAAAGGATTTTGCAGATATTTTGGCTATATTTCAAAAGATCAATTAATAAATAATCCATCGGATATGAAAGATCATTTAGAACGCTATCAAGGCAATGTTGAAAGCAACCGGATTATTGACTATTATTTGCAAAAAGATGCTACTTATAAGAAGTACTTGTTATAAATATGAGGACATCTCTTTTTGATAATAGATTGCAGCACGAGTAACATCCGTTTTAAAATCACCAGACCCGTCCGGATAACAAATCTTTCTGGAAACATTAATCAATAACCCCCCCTGTTTGTTTTTTCCAGCTGTTATTATTTTACTTATGTCTCCGCCTTGTACACCAATTCCGGGCACAAGTAAAAAATGATTTGGACAAATTTGTCGTATTTTTAGAAATTCCTCCGGATGAGTAGCGCCACATACAAACATGATATTATCATTAGGATTCAAATTTAAAAACGATTTTATAACAAATTCATATAAACGTACATTAGACTTCAAATCAATTAATTCAAAGTCTGCACTTCCTTGATTAGAAGTCAGCGCAAGAATAATAGACCATTTTTCATTATAGTTTAAAAACGGCGCGAGGGAATCAATTCCCATATAAGGATTTAATGTTAAAGCATCCGCCTTTAATTTATTAAAATAATATTCAGCATAAAACTTGGAAGTGTTACCAATATCTCCCCGCTTTGCATCAGCTATGATTAAACATTCGGGTGGTATGATGGAAATTATCTTTTCAAGTTGTTCCCAACCGACAGAACCGTGTACTTCAAAAAATGCTATGTTTATTTTATAGGCAATAGCAAATGAATGAGTACATTCAATTATATCTTTACAGAATTCAAACAACGGATAGTTACATTTCAGATAGGTGCCTGGTAATTTTTGAATATCGGGATCAAGTCCTACACATAACATTGATTTTTTAAGATCTATCTGGTTAGCAATATATTCTGCATTTTTCATTATTGTGTCATTATTTAGTTTGACGAAACAATTTGTGAAGGAGCAAATATCATGTGGCGTAAAACTAATTTTTGATTTAATTGGTCAATTATTTTCAAAAAGATATTTAAATAATAAGGATCAATATTAGATGATTCACCAGAATCAAATGACGCTCTTAAGCTTGTACGTATAGGTACCTGACCCAACAAACTGGAATTTGTTTTTTCAGCCAATCGCATTCCGGCGCCTTCCCCGAAAATCATATATTTCTTATCAGGTAAATCTTCGGGTTCGAACCATGCCATATTTTCAATAATTCCTAAAATCGGAACCTTTATTTGTTCCATTTGGAACATATTTGCCGCTTTTAATGCATCTACATAGGCTACTTCCTGAGGAGTAGTGACCATAATAGCTCCTGTAATCGGAATGGTCTGGACAAGTGTCAATTGAACATCTCCAGTCCCAGGCGGCAAATCAATAATTAAATAGTCCAGTTCAGGCCATACTGTATCATAAAAAAATTGCTTGATTATAGCTGCAAGCCTTGGACCCCTCAAAACCACTGCTTGTTCTGGATCTATAATATTTCCAAGAGAAACAACAGACAACCCCGCAGCATCTATAGGCAACATTTTTGGCTTACCCGAAACCTCAATCACCCTGGGTTTTTTATCCCTGATACCAAGCATGGTTGGAATAGAAGGACCATACAAATCTGCATCCAACAAACCGACCTTGTATCCTGCATGCTTCAATGTTAAAGCCAGATTTACCGAAACCGTAGATTTTCCGACTCCACCCTTTCCTGAAGCAATTGCTATAAAGTTATCAATCTGAGGCAGTATTGTATTTGGGACATCTGCATAAACAGCCTGGTTAATAAAATGTACATGCACATTAAGCTCCGGAAAACTCGTTGATAATCGAGTATTAATTTCTGTAATTAAATACTCTTTATGCGTATATTTTGGAGAACTTAACACAATATTAAAATGCAACTGGTTGTTTTCCATTTTTAGATCCCTGACCATCTTTAACTTGAGAATATCAAGCCCGGTATCCGGTTCTATGATGTCAAGTAAACATTTGGCAATATTTTCGACAATTTGATTCATATAAGGCAAAAATAAGACTAATTTGTACTACTACAGGTGCTTAAATTTTGATAATTTTGCAGACTAGGTAATATGAGGATAATTGTTTATGGTAAGGACCCCTTTCCAGATTTTATAAATCCGGTTTTAACTATTGGAGCATTTGATGGATTGCATCAAGCCCATATGATGATCATTAACAGATTGATCAGGTCAGCCAAGGAAGTTTTAGGAAATAGTATTTTAATAAGTTTTGACCCCCATCCAAGAACCATTTTGGACACTAATGACACATCCTTTAAGATGCTAACCAGCCTTGAAGAAAGAATTCAAATTTTGGAAGAGACCGAGTTAGATTATTTTGTAATAGTGCCTTTTGATTACTCTTTTTCAATGATGATGCCGGAAGAATATATCGAAGATTTTATCATTGACAAATTTAAACCTAAAAGAATTTTAGCTGGGTATGATCATCGATTTGGAAAAGATGCCCAGGGTGATATTGTTTTAATGAAGCGATATGCAGCCGAAGGTTTTTTTAGTTTTGAAGAAATAGAAGTCCAAACTTTAGCACAATCCAGTATTAGTTCCAGTAGAATAAGATCTTATATAAATAATAAACAATTACTAGAGGCTAATCGATTATTAGCATATCCTTATATGTTTCGCGGAAAAGTTGTTCCAGGTAACCGAAGAGGAAGAGAACTTGGCTTTCCTACTGCTAATATCCAGATTAATAATAGGTTTAAATTAATTCCTCCAAATGGAGTATACTCCGCAAGATGTTTGGTCAATGGCAAGCTTCTTGATGGTATGATTTACATAAATATACCTTTACCCTTAAATAATAAAACGGAACAATATTTGGAAATAAATATTTTTGATTTTGTTCAGGAAATTTATGGTCAAACGATTGCAGTTTATTTACTTGAATTTATTAGGGAAAATATTGATTTTAAAAATGATTATCAATTAATTGAGCAAATAAATCAAGATAAAGCAATAATACAAAACTCAATACAACGATACAAGATCCATTTTACGCCAATACGCAAGATCAAAATTGCAGTTGTTATACTGAATTATAATGGAGCCTCCTTATTGCAAAAGTATTTACCTTCAGTTCTTAAGCATTTACCTGATAATTCTGTACCTTATGTTATAGATAATAACTCAACTGACAACAGTTGTATATATCTCGAGCATAATTTTCCGGAAGTAAAATTGATTAAATTAAAAAGAAACTATGGTTTTGCTGAAGGTTATAATAAAGGATTGTTTCAAATTGACGCAGATTATTTTGTTCTGCTTAATTCAGATGTATATATTGAAAATGAATGGATTGGTGTCATAATTGAAAAAATGAAAGCAGATTCCAGTATATTGGTAGCGCAACCCAAAATACTGGATCTTGTACAAAAATCAAAATTTGAATACGCTGGCGCTTGTGGTGGATTTATGGATATATTAGCTTATCCCTTTTGCAGAGGCCGCATCATTGATTATATAGAAGAAGACAAAGGACAATACGATGATTCTACAGATGTGTTTTGGGCAAGTGGTGCAGCTTTCATTATAAAAGCATCTGCTTTTAAAGCTTTAAATGGTTTTGATAGTGACTATTTTGCACACCAGGAAGAGATTGATTTATGTTGGAGAATAAAAAGAATTGGTGGAAAAGTAATGTGTTATCCAGAATCGGTCGTTTATCACTTAGGAGGAGGGACACTGGATTATTCAAACCCAAGAAAAACATATTTAAACTTTAGAAATAATCTATTTACAATTTTCAAAAATTCAAGCTGGCTGGAACTAATTTATATATTACCTATTAGATTGGCTCTTGATATTCTAATAGCTTTCAGTTATATACTTAAGGGTAAATTTATTATAGCTTATAAAATACTTCAAGCATATATCATTTCCATAATAAATACCGTTTACTTGATACATAAAAAAAATCACGCTGATCAAGTAATAAAAAAATTAGCTTATAAAAGCTATAATAAAAAAGGAATACTAAGAGCCTCTATATTTTTGCAGTATTATTTTTCAGGAAACAGGTGTTTTTCGGATTTACCAGATCAGTACTTTTCAAAAAAATGATTACTGACTTAGAAATTCTCTTCGAAGACGAATATTTAATAGCTGTAAATAAGCCATCAGGATTATTAAGCATCCCTGACCGATATATCTCAACCAAAGAAAACGCTTTTAATTTAGTCAAAAATCATATAACTGAGCTTTATGTTGTACATAGAATTGACAAAGAAACTAGTGGCATTATCTTGTTTGCCAAGTCGAAAGAGGCACATAAAGAATTAAATTCAGCTTTTGAGAGTCATTCGATACTAAAAAAATATATTTGTTTTACGGAATCCAGACCCATGGATATGGAAGGGTTAATAGATAGACCCATTGCCCATTCGATTCACCAAACCGGCAAAATGATTATACACCCTAAAGGGAAAGCAAGTCAGACATTTTATTCTTTGATTGAACCTTACAAGCAGTTTAGCATGCTGAATGCTTCTCCAAAAACAGGTAGAACACATCAGATAAGGGTACATTTGGCTTCAATAGGTTGTCCTATAATTTGCGATCCATTGTATGGAAAACGATCCGAGTTAACAATCAAAGATTTAAAGTCTAGAATCAATTTATCAGGCGATCAAGAGTTGTTGCCAATACTAAAAAGGACCGCTTTGCATGCCAGTTCACTAAATTTTAATTTATTTAATAGGAACTATGAGCTGTTTGCCAAGCTGCCAAAAGATCTAAAAGCACTTCAAAATCAATTAAAAAAGTGGAATTCAATATCCTCAAAGTTATAATATTTTAAAATATTTAATTAACTATGTCTTTGGATTTCAAGAAAAACGAAAATCAGGTTTATGCTTAGAGTGGCTATTGCCGATGACCATGCCATGTTTGTTGATGGCATTGAATCGATACTGAATACTGAAGAGAGTATTCAGTTGGTCGATAAATGCTATACCGGGGAGTCTGTTTTTAGCATGCTTGAACATGGACAAATTGATGTTATTTTACTGGATGTTAATTTGCCGGATATTAGTGGTATAGAAGTAGCCAAGAGAATAAACCAGGAGTTTCCTTTGGTAAAAATAATTGCTTTATCCATGTATAATGAAGAAAGTATCGTTTCGGAAATGCTAAAAAACGGGGCTCAAGGATATATATTAAAAAATACTGACCGCGTTGAATTAATCCTGGCTATAGAAACCGTGGCTTCAGGTCAAACGTATTTTAGTAAAGAGGTAACTGAGACAATCATGGGAAGCTTGTTAAAGAAAAATCCTCAAAAAAAATCGAGTATTTTTTCAGCACCAAAGCTGTCACGCAGGGAAAAGGAAGTTTTGGCATTAATCGTTAAAGAATATACAACTCCAGAAATTGCCGAAAAACTATACATTAGCATGAAAACAGCCGAATCACACCGGGCAAATTTAATTTCTAAGTTAAATGTTAGAAACACGGCTGGTCTTGTGCGTGCTGCTATTCAGTATAAATTATTAGAATAGTTAATCAATATGCGGTCCTGCAGACTATTATTTCAGTGTGTGATTTTACTAATGTATTCTGTTTTAAATGCATTTTCTGCATCAATACAAGACAGTTTAAATAATTCTATAGATTCTACCGAGGTTAGCATTCTGGATCCAAAAATTCTTGAAAAAGAAATTGAAAAGCATATAACTGAATATGATTATCAATCTGCTATAACTTCAATATTAGCTGCAATTGATTATTATAATCTGGAAAAGGATTTAAGTAAAGTTTATTATTACAAATTAATATTATCAAGGGTTTATCTCTATTTAGGTTTTCTTCAAAAATCCATTATCACACTTGAATATTGTCATGTGTATTTTAAACAAACAAAAAGAGATCTGGATGTAATCAGAACGCAACATTCCTTAGCTTATGCTTATAAAAAATCAGGAAACCCTGATATGGCTTTTTACTTTTTTGGCCAATGCAAAGATGGCCAGGCGGATAAGTTTAATGAATTTTGCAGGTATGAACATCAATTAATTGATGCTTATTTATTTTTAAATCAATTAAAATCGCCAGGTATAATTAATGAAGTTTTTATTTATGCAAAATCAATTGGAAATGTCGAATTGCAAGTAAAAGCGCTAGAAGTTTTAGGTGAATATTTTTTTCAACAAACAAACTTTAAAAAAGCAGAGTCTGTTTACAAAAAAGCCTTAAATATTGCCAAGGCATTTAAATACATGGATTACTGTAAACAATTTTATTTTCGATTATATGAATGCAATAATAATTCCGGAAGATATAAAAGTGCTTCTGAAAATTTATTAAATTTTGTAAAATATAATGATACAATGTTTCAAATCAGTACTTCTGAGCCTCTTTTGAAACTTATAGGAAAATACGAACAACGAGAACTTCAATCAGAAAAAATTGATCTTGAAAAAAGTAAGCGGTTATTTGAATTAAAGTCAAGGCGGTCCAATTTTACACTGTACAGTCTAATATTTAGTATTGTTGCGATATTATTGGCTGGATATTTTGTAATTCTATTTTACCAGCAAAAGTTAGAGACAAACAATATTATTCATAATCAAACTGAAGAAATTAATACCCAAAAAATTAAACAACTTGAAAACAATATACAACTCCAATCTATGCAATCTTTGATTGACGGTCAGGAATCAGAAAGAGAACGAATTGCACAGGAGCTGCACGATAGTTTAGGAGGCTTATTATCAACCATCAAATTAAGATTTGACAAATTAAAGCATGATAAAATTTTATCGGATAAAGACGACTATTTAAAATTATATAATCTTATTGATGCTGCATGTGTTGAAGTCAGGAGTATTTCTAATGACTTAAAGCCGGGATCATTGGAAAAATTAGGTCTACTTGAAGCAATAAAGGATTTATTAAACCGCTATAAATTGGAAGAAGGTCCTGAAATCATATTTCAGTACTTTGGTTTTAATTATCCGAGTACTATAGACTCGAATGTAGCTCTCAATATTTACCGTATAATACAAGAATTAGTCAATAATGCCATCAAACATGCCAGGTGCAAAGAGATCTTTGTCCAGATAAGTAAAACAATTAATGAAATGACCATTACAGTAGAAGATGATGGTATTGGCTTTTCAACCGAAAATGTAAAAAAAGGCATGGGTTTAGAAAATATCCGCAGTCGTGTTAACTATTTACGAGGAGAATTTAACGTAGAATCCTCTGATAATCAAGGCACTCTATTCTTAGTGCAAATTCCACTTCATTAAATTGTCTGAAAAACTAAGGGTTTACCCTGATTTTTAAAAATCAGGGTTTCTCATGATGTTTAAGGATGTAACTTATATGACCTTTGTATCAACGGAAACATTAAAACGTTAATGATTCTATAAGCTTGATTTGAATATTGAAAATGGGAACCAGGAAAAAGGACTACCGATCTTACATTTCTTAGGTTTGGTTATTATTAGGGAATTTTTAAGAGTTGATTTAACATAACTCACTTGCTTCGTGTAGTTCAAGAAGAATTACAATCTATATTTTCTGACAATTATGAAGCGGTAGTCCTTTTCTTGGTCAAACTAAAAACTTGACTATGCTTAATATATAAAGTTTTGTCTTAGTTTTATCATTTCCTGTACACCAATGGCTTTAAAATATTTTTTTAAAGCCATTTTTATTTTAAGAGGATAATTTAGATACTAAATTTTCCCAAAGCTGAATTGTCTGATCCAACTTAATCTTTTGTTCCTGGTATTCCTTCATTTTAAATTCATAATCTGCTGATTGATAAAATGAAGGTTCCTGCATTTTTAAATTTAAAACTGCAATACTTTCCTCAAGTTTCAAAATATCTTTTTCCAGAGATTGTGCCTGACGTTGCAGTTTTTTACGATCATGATGATTTAAATCGGAAACTTTAACTTCTTCTGTGTTTTTGGATTCTGATGTACGACATGTAGAATAAATTGTATTATTCTGATTTTTTTCCAGATAATATTCAATATCACCTTCAAAAACTTTGATCCCTTGTTTCTCAAATAAAATTGTTTTGTCAGCCAATCCTTTTAAAAAGTCTCTATCATGCGATACGACGATTAGGGTTCCTTCATAATGTTTCAGCGATTCTTTTAATCGATCTTTTGATGACAAATCCAAATGATGAGTGGGTTCATCCAATATTAACAGATTATGTTCATTTACAATTAGGCTTGCCAAACGAATTCTGGCTTTTTCACCACCCGACAAAACAGATAGTTTTTTTTCTACATCCTCTCCTGAAAATCCAAGACCCCCTAAAACTTTACGTACCATAGGTCTCATTTCAGCTAAAGAAGAGTCTTCAACAACCTCTAATGCAGTTTTATTTTCCACAAAAACTTCACCATGCTCCTGAGCGTAATAACCAATTTTAACATTATGCCCTATATGAATAATACCGGCAGTGGAATCAGTTTTACCACAAATCATCTTTACCAAAGTAGTTTTACCATTACCATTCCCACCAATAAAACTAATTTTTGATCCCCTTTCAACAACAATATTTACATCTCTCAATACATCAAGATTACCGTACGATTTGAACACACTTTTTACTTCAAGTACAATCTTTCCACTTTGTATAGATGGCTTGAATCTTAATTTAATAGATGAAAGTTCTTCATCTGGCAAAATCTTTCTGTCCATTCGGTCCAACTCAGAGATTAGTGATTGGGCAAAGGCTGCTTTACTGGCTTTGTACCGGAATTTTTCAATCAGGTTTTCTTTATGTTGAATAATTCTCTGCTGAGCATTAAACTCATTAATTTCCAGTTCCTTTCGTTCTGCCCGATAGGATTTAAATTCGGTATAGTTTCCTTTAAAATCATAAATTTTCCCCCGATCTATTTCGATAATTCGTTTAGCAAAATTATCAAGAAACATTAAATCATGAGAAATTAATAATACTGTACCCTCGTATTCTTTTAAATAGTTTTCAAGCCATTGAAGCGATAAAATATCAAGATGATTATTAGGTTCGTCAAGTAATAAAATTGCTGGTTTTGCCATTAATAATTTTGCAATTTCTATTCTCATCCTCCAACCACCACTAAAATCTGAAACTTTACGCGCTAAATCTTTTTCTTTAAATCCAAGACCTGCCAAAATTTTTTCTGCTTTTCCCATTATCTTATCAGCTTCTAAGAACTTAAGTCGCATGCGAATATCCTCAATACGATGCAAACAATCTAAAATGGCTTTTTCGTCAGATGTCTCATGTTCTATAAATGCCTCAAGATCTTTTAACTCATTTAATAAGCTGTGAGTTTCATTCAATGACTCAAGCACCTCTTCAATAACTGAATTTCCCCGATCAGGCGGTAATTCCTGATGTAAATAACCTATCGTATTATCTCCCTGGATTTCAATAAATCCACTATCAGGGATCATTTGTTTAAGTAATAATTTAAACAAGCTGGTTTTTCCAGAACCATTTCTTCCGCAAATAGCTAGTTTCTCACCAGGTGAAATGGTAAATGACAGATTATCAAATAATACTCTGGCACCAAAAAACAAACTGACATCCTGTAATCTGATCACAACACTTTTTTCTAATTCATTAATTCATCTCCTTCAATTTGACTAAGAACACTATAATGGTATCCTTTAAGTTCAAGTATCGATTTCCATAAAGTTTCAGAGTTGGAATTAAAAATAAAATTTGGATCCATTTCGGATACAATCCAGGAAGGATCTTTAAGTTCTTCTTCTAGTTGCCCAGCTGACCAGCCACTGTAGCCAATATAAAATCGGATATTATCAGATTGAATGAGTTTACAGTCAATCAATACTTTTAGTTTAGAATAATTGCCACTCCAATAGACGCCGTTAGAAACCATAACTGAATCCTCTAGTAAATCCCCTACATTATGAATAAAATACATAGAATTGGTATCTACAGGACCCCCATAATATACATCTGAGATAAACTCTCCAAAATCATCTGTAATTTCAGACAATTTTAAATTTGTTTTACGGTTTAGAATAAAACCAATAGTCCCTTCGTCAGCATGGTGATCCGCCAACAGCACAACAGATCTTTTAAAATGAGGATCCAACATAAAGGGTTCTGAAATTAATACAGAACCAGTAGTTGGTTTATTGGAATTCGGATTATGACTCATAGCTTGGCTTATAAAGGTCTAACAGGTATGTCGCGTTGAATTCTTTTAAGAAATCCACTTAATACTGTTCCATTTCCACCTATTTCATAAAATTGAGAAATTCCATCTGAAATCATATTTTGCATAGTTTGTGTCCATTTTACCGGTGAAGTCAATTGAGCTATTAATTTTTCTTTTATTCTGTTCGAATCGACATCCGGTAAGGCATCGACATTTTGATAAATTGGATATTTAGAATTTTTAAAGTTTGATTTTTCAATAGCTTTTGCTAATTCAACTCTGGCTGGCTCCATTAATTCAGAATGAAACGCACCTCCAACGGCAAGGATAATAAATCGCTTTGCACCTGCCGCAAGCATTTGTTTTTCAATCATTTCAATTCCTTTTAATGAACCGGATATTACTAATTGACCAGGACAATTATAATTTGCGGCAATTACAACTTCATCCGACATTGCATTACAAATTTCTTCAATTTTTAAATCCTCAAGGCCTACTATTGCAGCCATTGTGCCTGGATTTAATTCGCATGCATTTTGCATGGCATGTGCCCGGATATTAACTAATTCCAATGCACTTTTAAAATCCAGTACTTCAGCAGCTACCAACGCGGAAAATTCTCCTAACGAATGTCCTGCAACAGCATTAACCGAATATTCATTCCCAAATAATAAGGTTTTAACCACTGAATGAAGAAAAACAGAAGGTTGGGTAATACGAGTTTCCTTAAGTTCTTCTTCAGAACCTTCAAACATAAGCTCTGCAATATTGAATCCGAGAATATCATTGGCCAGTTTAAATAGTTGCCGGGCCTGTTCATACTGCTCATACAAATCTTTGCCCATTCCCTGGAATTGGCTAGCCTGACCTGGAAAGATGAATGCAGTTTTATTCATATTACATTGAATTTGATTTAATTAAATGAAAAAACTCCATTCTTGTTTCAGCTTCTTTGAAGATACCCGTAAATGCAGAAGTTTTCGTAATGGAGTTTTGCTTTTGTACTCCTCTCATCATCATACACATATGTCTGGCTTCAATGACAACGGCTACTCCCAGTGGATTTACAGTATTTTGAATGCAGTGTAAAATTTCATGTGTGAGACGTTCCTGTACTTGCAGTCTTCTGGAAAAGATATCAACAACCCTGGGTAATTTACTCAGGCCGACAATGAATCCATCCGGGATGTAAGCTATATGCGCGACCCCAAAAAACGGCAACATGTGATGTTCGCAAAGGCTATATAATTCAATATCCTTAACTATGACCATTTCACTATAGTTTTCCTTAAATAATGCCGATTTTAAGGCTTTTTCAGCATTAAGTTGGTACCCCTGAGTAAAAAACTCAAGGGCTTTTGCCGCCCTTTCAGGGGTTTTGAGCAGCCCTTCTCTCCCACTGTCTTCTTCCAAAGTATCCAAAATACTTCTAAAATGGTCCCTTAATTGAGGATTTTTCAGTTCTTGCACAATTTTTAATTTTAAGAATTTCTAACGATTTGAAAGCTGATAAGTTTGCCAAATCTATAATCCTTTTTAATTAATCCAAAGAAATCCGTCTCAAATCGAAAAAAATAGAAATCAATCAAATTAGTACTAATTTCGGTTCACGTTTATGAATACTTTGACTAAATTAACTAATCCGACCAATCAACCAAGTATATGGGTGCAATTATTGTTTTGGTTATTAGTCTTTATTATTGGTTTTTATATCAGACCAAGTGACTGGAAGCTTGTACCAACGCTCATATGGTCATTAGGTAATATTTTCTTTTTTGTGATATCAGTTAATATTAATCTATTCTATTTATTGCCACGGTTTATGTTTGCTCAGTCTTTCTTAAGTTATTTGGCGGTTTTACTTGGATTAACGTTGCTTTTGACACCTTTTTTAAGCATGTTTAATATTTGGTTTATTTCTCAACAAAATCTGGAAAGTCCTAATTGGCTTTTATTGCCGCAGTTTCATTTTGTCAATTTATTAATATTTACAGCATTGTCATCATTGGTAAGAATTCCCCTCGATTGGTTAAAAATGCAAACTGAGAAAAATGAACTGGTTACAAAAAATATAGAAACTGAACTTCAATCATTAAAAAATCAGATAAATCCTCATTTTTTATTTAATACATTAAATAATTTATATGCCTTGACTTTAAAAAAATCAGAACTAGCACCTGAAATTGTTTTAAAGTTGTCAGATATGATGAGATATATGCTATATGAGTGTAATGAACATGAGGTTCTCATGGAAAAAGAATTTAAATACATTGAAAATTATATTGAACTTGAGAGATTGCGGCATTCTTCAAATACTCAAATCGAATTTCAGGTTGATGAAGAACTAAGGGAACAACTTATTGCTCCGTTGCTTTTGATTCCATTTGTAGAAAATAGTTTTAAGCATGGAATTCGATCAAGTCTTGAAAATGCATCCATTCAGATTATAGCACAAAGTGAAAAAGATTATATGATATTTTCGGTGGTAAATACTAAACCATCTGTTATCCCCGGTCAATTGCATATTAAAAAGCAAGGTGGCGTTGGTTTATCGAATGTAAAAAAACGCCTTGCATTATTATATCCAGGAAGATACACTTTGGATATCGACGATATGCCCGATATCTACTCAATAAAATTGAAACTAAATTTAAAAAAACCAAATAATGATCAAAACAGTTATAATTGACGATGAGCCTCTTGCTATTGAAATTCTGGAAACTTATGTAAATCAAATACCAGGTTTACAATTAGTAGGTAAATGTAATAATGCACTTGAAGCAAATGATTTATTACAACATAATGAAGTGGATCTGATTTTAGTGGATATTCAAATGCCACAAATGACTGGTATAGAATTAATAAAAAGTCTTACCAATCCTCCTAAAGTAATTTTTACAACAGCATATCCGGAATTTGCTATTCAGGGATTTGAATTAAATGCGGTTGATTATCTTTTAAAACCTATAGCATTTAATAGATTTCTTAAAGCAATCAATAAAGTTACAGCGGGTATGTATGGCACAGATAAGATCAAAGAAATTTCCAATCAGGATTTCATTTTTGTCAAAGCTGATAAAAAATTAATAAAACTGAATTATGAAGAAATTCTGTTTATAGAAGGTTTGAAGGATTATGTTATCATTTATACAGATCAGGCAAGAATAGTTACATTACAAACAATGAAATCGTTGGAAGAAAAATTACCGGATCAGATATTTCTGAGGGTCCATCGATCTTACATCGTAAATATTCATAAAATAAAATCAATTCATTCAGACGACATAGAAATCATTGTTAAAAACCAAAGCCGACAAATTCCAATTGGCAACAATTATTCTGAAAATATTAACCGTATTATTCTTGAAAAGAAAATTTAAGTTAACTAATTCGTTGCAATAATTTTAAAGTTCAAACTACTTAGGGAGATTCGGTAAATTTCTAAGTATCTCATTATTAACATAATGTGGAAAACTTTTTGTCACAAAAAACCCTGAATTCAGCACATTTTGCTTAAATTCAGGGTAACATTAAATATTATACAGTGGCTAAGTTAAGGGTACTTCTAAATATTCACAAAAATATGTATCTTTTGGAAAAATTTAAAA
>CAZALD010000008.1:0-125105 GCA_964486185.1 uncultured Saprospiraceae bacterium | reverse complement strand
ATTTTTTTATCCTTTATCGCTTCTAAAATGAAATTTTAACATGCGAAACATGAGTGAATAATTAATAGGTAATAATTAATAATTGCATAAGGATATCTTTGCGCCTCCGCGTCTCCGCGAGAAAACAATGAGCAATGCTTGTCTGCCGTAGAAAGGGACAATGCTTGCCTGCCGGAGGTAGGTAAAATTGCTTAAGAAATTAATAGGTAATAATTAATAATTGGGGCTGAAGAAAGCCTTCGTGTAGCTTCGTGCCGATGTGCCTTTGTGGCCATCATCTTTTTTGCCACGAAGGCACGACGACACAAAGGAGCACAAAGAAGAAATAAAAAATGAATAATTAATAGGTAATAATTAATAAGTAATAATTGGGGCTGAAGAAAGCCTTCGTGTAGCTTCGTGCCGATGTGCCTTTGTGGCCATCATCTTTTTTGCCACGAAGGCACGACGACACAAAGGATCACAAGGAAGAAATAAAGAATGAATAGGTAATAATTAATAATTGCATAAGGATATCTTTGCGCCTCCGCGTCTCCGCGAGAAAACAATGAGCAATGCTTGTCTGCCGTAGAAAGGGACAATGCTTGCCTGCCGGAGGTAGGTAAAATTGCTTAATAAATTAATAGGTAATAATTAATAATTGGGGCTGAAGAAAGCCATCGTGTACCTTCGTGCCGCTGTGCCTTAGTGGCCATCATCTTTTTTGCCACAACGACTCGACACCACAAAGAAGAAATAAAAAATGAATAATTAATAGGTAATAATTAATAATTGCATAAGGATATCTTTGCGCCTCCGCGTCTCCGCGAGAAAACAATGAGCAATGCTTGTCTGCCGTAGAAAGGGACAATGCTTGCCTGCCGGAGGTAGGTAAAATTGCTTAAGAAATTAATAGGTAATAATTAATAATTGGGGCTGAAGAAAGCCTTCGTGTAGCTTCGTGCCGATGTGCCTTTGTGGCCTGATTCATTTCGCACAGGCCACTCTGCAAGAAAAATTAAAATTATAAAGTAGAAAATAGTGACATAATACCGGGAATAACAATTCTTTTCTCCTTGCATCCCTTATGTTAAAAAAGAATTAAAAATTTTACAGAACTACGAAATATTTCGTAGTTCTGTAGTATATTTGTTTTTTGAAGAGATTTACGGACTAATTTTTAATTTAATCTATTAATTCAGGAGGTATGATGCGAATTATGCTCATGGCATTGTTTTGTGCCAATGTAAGCTTAGCTGCTAATGCGGCATCCATGTTAAAAATTACAGGTAAGGTTATGGATTCAGATCAGAATCCTGTTCCTTATGCCATGGTTAGTATTCATTTAAAAAAAGACAGCAGCTTTTTAAGAGCAACCGGTTGTGACGATTCGGGCATTTTTCATTTGGAACTGGATTTATATAAAACGCAACACTATTTTTTGGAAATTTCCATGACATTTTTCCAGTCTCAATTTGTTGCCATTGATTCAAATTTGTCCAGCATAAACCATTTGGATCTTGGTAATATTACCCTTGAATCAAAACAACATGGGCTATCAGAATTGGAAATCAGCGGAAGGAAATCATTTTTAGAAAGAAAATCAGACCGTTTTGTAATGAATATCGATCAAAGTATTATTGCGGCTGGTAATAGTGCTTTTGAGGTATTGGAAAAAGCCCCTGGGGTTTCCGTTAATTATCAAGATGCTATCACAATGCGTGGTAAATCCGGCGTGCTCATTCTGATCGATGGCAAACAAAGTCCGATGTCAGCGGCAGATCTTGCCAATTATTTAAAGGCTTTACCTGCGTCAAGTCTGGATCGCATCGAAATTATAACAAATCCTTCTGCTAAATATGATGCGGCGGGAAATGCCGGAATAATTGATATACGACTGAAAAAGGACCAGCGTTTTGGTACCAATGGAAGTTTCTCTGCTAATTATGGTCAGGGCGTTTATCCTAAAGCTGGTGCAGGCTTTAACGTTAATCACCGCAATAAAAACTGGAATATTTTTGGAAATCTGAATTATAATTATCGCAAAGGTCTGAATAAGCTAAATCTGTACAGGGAATTTTTTGAAAATGGTCAGCGGACCAGTGCCTATGATCAGCAAAATTATCTGATTTTTCCTTTTAACTTATATTCGGGAAAACTGGGTGCTGATTATTATTTTCCGGATTCCAAAACGATTATTGGTTTTGTCGCTTCAGCTTCCTTAAATCAGTTTAATCCACGAGGTCAGAATCGTTCAGATGTAGAAAATGAAATTTATCAAAAAATTTCTAAATTTAATACCAGCAATCAAAGTTATGATAAGTGGCCAAGTTATTCGATAAATTTTAATGCCAGGCATAATTTTAGTGCTGCTTCAGAAATAAATCTGGATGTGGATTATGCAAATTTTTCGAATGCCACTACGCAAAATTTTATCACCAATTATCTGGATACATCAGATCAAAAAATAGCGCCTGATTATTATTTATTTGGAGATCTGAAAGGAAAACTTAGTATTCAATCAGTTAAAGTAGATTATTCAAAATCACTTTCTTCAAAGAGTAAACTGGAAGCAGGAGCAAAAAGTAGTAGGGTGCATGCTGATAATGATTTAGCATTTTTTGATAAAAGTAATTCTGAACCTGTTTATGATAGTACAAAAAGCAATCATTTTTTATATTTTGAAAATATTAATGCGGTGTATATTAATTATCATCATGACTGGAATGCGTTTCAATTTCAAGCTGGAATCAGAGCCGAACAAACTATTTCTGAAGGTAATCAGGTTGTTTATGATCAAAATTTCAGGAATGACTATATTAATTTATTTCCTTCGTTATTTTTAAATTACAAATTATCTGAAAAATATGCCATGGCTTTACATTTAAGCAGGCGACTGGACCGGCCAAATTATAAGCAATTAAATCCGTTTAAATTTTTCCTGGATCCGAGTACGTATAAAGAAGGAAATCCTTATCTGAATCCTCAATTCAGCTGGATTATCGAATGGAGTCATACGCTAATTAATAACAGTAATATCTCCTTATCATATACTTCAACTACAGACAATATCACCGAAGTGATAGGACCGGTAGAAGGGCAGGAACGAATTACTGTTCAGACTGATCGCAACCTGGCACGTTTTGAAAATTATTCGGTTAATGCAAACACAAACCTGAATATTTTAAAAAATTGGTCAGGAATAATCGATGCTACAGCTTGGTATGGAAAATATACCGGACAATATGCCAATACCTTACTCAGGGATGGTAATTTGGTTTTAAATATTTCCTTCACAAATACCATAAATGTAGCAGGTAATTGGCTTGGCGAATTCAGCCTGAGGTATCAGACACCTCAGGTATATGCTTTTATGAATTTGGAAACTATGTGGGGAATAAATCTGGGAATTCAAAAACAATTTTTTGATAAAAAGGCTAGTATAAAATTATCAGCTACTGATATTTTCTGGACAAATCTTCCAAAAGCTACTATTAAATACCGGGACTATATTGAGCGCTTTGATGTCAAGAGAGAAACGCGACAAATAAATCTTAGTTTTAATTATCGGTTTGGGAATACGAAAGTATCTGCCAGCCGCAATCGGTCTACAGGTGCAGACGATGAGAAAAAGCGTGCCGCCGGATAATGGGGTCAGTTGCTTTTTATTCAGTGTGAAATCTTAAAAAAGGCAGATATAACTACATGAGCATTAAAATTCTTTGCGGCTTTACAATTTTGAAATGCAAGCTTTCAATGTTTATTGTTATAGTGAATTTATTGTAAAAAGCTATGTTGTCTTTGTGACGCATTGTCTTTATATCATGAAGTATTGATGCCACGACAGCTTGGACATAAAATTTCACAATGTATATTTTAATAAACGTTTAAACCCTTTGTGGATTTTCGAATTGAGAAATTTGAAAATTTTTGACGCAATAAAGTAACTGAATTACAGTTGGAAAGAATTATTTCAAATTTTCGGGTATTGTTGTTTCCAATAATTTTGTCAATGCCGTTAAAACAGCTAAGATAATCAGGCGACCTGGATCACTGATATTGATTTCATTTTCATCATCAGCTGCAATGGATAAATCAATAAAATCCATAACTTCGGTTTCTTTGATTACCTCAAAATACGTATCCATCGCTTTCTGATAATCATTGTGTTCATTGAGAATTTTCCAACTGAATTCTTCTGCTTTGGATATATCCTGTTCATTAAAAACAGGGATCTCAGAGACTTTCTGAAATGTGCCGTAAATCCCTAAAAAAAGAAATAATAAATAATCCATTTCTTCTTCCGTGAGTAATTCTGCATGAGAACCTACCAGAATGTCCAGCAATAAAGATTGCTCTTCCTGAATATGATCCAGTAATTTATCAATGTGTTTAGCATCATTTTCAAAACGGATGATGGTTTCATCCAGCTGATGTGATTCGATCATGGAATTCAATTAACAATTAACAATGTACAATTAACAATTATTTTTACGAATATAAAAATTCAGATTCTTTGATCAAATTTTCAATTCTTGTATCAAAGGTAGGAACAAATGCAAATCAATGAACAATTTTTTCAAATATAAGAATTCAGAAAGGATAATCAAATTTACAATTCGTGTATACTAAATGAATTTACAAATATTATTTGTACCTGCCTGCCACAGGCAGGCATTGTTTATTTGATCTCTCATTATTCATTGTTCATTGTTAAAAGTACATTGTACATTGTACATTGTACATTGTACATTGTACATTGTTAATTATCAAGAGATGCCCAAAGGTACATACACGCAATGGATCTGTAAGGTCTCCATTTTTCTGCAATTTTGAGCATTTTTGTTTGCAACTCTTTTTTCTCCAGATCGAGTTTATATAATTTTTTCATAGCAGATTGAATACCATAGTCTCCGGCAGAAAATACATCCTCACGGCATAATCCAAACATGAGCACCATCTCTGCTGTCCATTGACCCACGCCTTTGATTTGAGTTAATAGTTGTGTAACTTCTGCATCATCCAGTTGTGACCAATCTGTTTTATGTAATTTATGTTCTTCGAAGAACTGGGCAATATTTTTGATATAGGATAATTTGGACCAGGACAATCCAATGGAACGCAATTTTTCGTCTTCCATTTTTAAAATGGCTTTGTTAGGTGGAAACCTCTTATTAAAGAGTTGAATAAACCGATCGTTAATTACGCGGGCTACTTTTGTGGATAACTGCTGACTGATTATAGAGCCTACAAGATATTCCCGTATGTCTGATTTTAATCCAGGCTCATGAAGACGCTCCTCTGGGATGGATTGTATCAGTTTCAAAAGTCGCTTGTCTTTGGATAAAATGTCAATGTGTTTCATTCCTATTAGCTAAACAAAGAATAAAATTACTTTTATTCAATGGATAATCCATATTTTGAGAAACTATTTAGCGTCTAATCTTTTTTCGTTTTTTTTTGTTACCTTCTACAATTCCAGTATTTTTAAAAAATATTCCATATGAGTTTTACAGATAAAATTAATTCAGATTTAAAAGATGCCATGAAATCGCAGGACCAGGTTGCCTTACGTGCTATACGTGCAATAAAAGCGGCTATTTTATTGGCCAATACGGATGGCTCTGGTAAAGAAGTCGACGATGAAAAAGCCATCCAGATTTTACAAAAGCTTGTAAAACAAAGGCGCGAATCATTAGATATCTATACACAACAAAGCAGAAATGATCTTGCACAAGTCGAACGTGAAGAAATACAGATCATAGAAAAGTATCTTCCGGCACAATTGGATGAAAACGAACTTCGGGAAATTCTCAAACAACTTATTTCAGAAGCCGGTGCCAGTTCGGCAAAAGATATGGGCAAAGTCATGGGCCTTGCTTCTAAAAAATTAGCAGGTAAAGCAGATGGAAAAGCGATATCGGCAATTGTTAAAGAGTTGCTGGGGTGATATGGGGATAGTGAAAAGTGAGAGGTGAGAAGTAATTTGTTAGTGGCTTGTAAAGGAGAAGCTAATCCTGGTAAATAATATTATATTGCCCTATTAAAAACCACACTATGTATAAAACCCATAAAGATCTTGAATTATGGAAGGAAAGTTTTAGAAATGTCATTCAAATTTATGCTGTTACCCAGAAGTTTCCTGTAGAAGAACGTTATGGTCTTACAAGTCAATTCCGCAGAGCAGCCGTTTCAATACCTACAAATATTGCGGAAGGTGCCGCAAGAAAATCATCCAAAGAATTTATTTATTTTTTA
Organism: uncultured Saprospiraceae bacterium; assembly: GCA_964486185.1. Classification (GTDB taxonomy): domain Bacteria; phylum Bacteroidota; class Bacteroidia; order Chitinophagales; family Saprospiraceae; genus Vicinibacter. The sequence continues at coordinate 118,868 of CAZALD010000008.1, read as the reverse complement.
AGTATTGCGAGAGGATCTTTAGCAGAATTAGATACTTTACTTTTATTGTCTATTAAATTGCAATATCTTGATTCTAAAGAATCAGTAGAAATACAAAATGCATTGAAAAATATTAGTAAACTATTAAATGGTTTAATGACAAAATTAAGAAATAATTCTATGGAATAAATATACATAATTGTCAACTTTTTTCCCTTTACCTACCTACGGCAGGCCCTTTTCACTTTTCACTTTTCACTTTTCACTTTTCACTTTTCACTTTTCACTTTTCACTTCTCACTTTCCTTCCCTTCCCTTCTCCAACTTCTCAAACCACTCATCCAGTTTTTCAAAATCATAAATCCCTGTTTTTTCTTCTTTGCCTGGTGAAATCATAAATCCGGCAATGGATTCATTATAAAAAAGGTCTGTATTTAAAGAGGTATTGAGTATTGAATTTTGATTCAAAACTGCCTGGGTGGCATTGGAACATATCGTATAATCTGTTTTACATTGAGGATTGGAATCCATAAAAGATTTTGAACGAAATAAAATCAAATGATCTTCAAAATTAAAATCAGCATCTATATAATATCCATCCAGAGGATAGCTGGAAACAATATCTTTTGAAGGCATAGCGGATACTCCAATTAATTTAGGTCCGGAAACCCATTCTCTGATTTGATGAATTAACAATTGTGTTTTTTTATAATCAGCCTGATCCAAATCGATACCTAAAAAATTGACTTCCATGGCTGCCAGATATCTTGCAATGGTAAGATCATTTACCGGATTGGCAAATACAAGGGATTTTTTTGATAAACTCATAAGCCTAATTCAGGTTCAGGTAATTTTATATGAAAAGTTTTTCGATGATATTTACATAAACCATATTGTTGTATCGCCTGTCTGTGCTTAAAGGTAGGATAACCTTTATTTACATCCCAGCCATAGCAACTGAATTGTTTATGAATTTTCATCATATATTCATCCCGGTAGGTTTTGGCCAGAATGGAAGCTGCGGCTATACTTTGAAATCGGCTATCGCCTTTGATCATACAATATTGTTCGATATCTAAATGCGGAATGGTTTTATTGCCATCTACCAAAATAATCTTTGGTTGGATGGCCAGTTTTAATATAGCCGCTCTCATGGCTTTCAGACTGGCATACAGTATATTGTATTTATCAATATCCCGTTCACTCTGACTGCAAACAGACCATGCTAATGCCTTTTCCTGGATTTCTTTTCGTAGATCATTACGCTCATTTTCCGTTAATAACTTACTGTCATTCAAGCCAGTTATAGGAATATCCGGATTGAGGATTACCGCAGCGGCATATACAGGACCAGCCAGCGGCCCCCTTCCGGCTTCATCACAACCGGCTTCATATAATTTATTTTTATAATATGTCTGTAAATTCACCACTATTTATATGATATTTTTTTACCTTTGTCCGTCGCAAAGTAAGAAAATATGCGTTGTTTGTCCTGGATCCCCATTTTCCTGTTATTATTTATTTTTTCTTCCCTTAGTTCTCAAACACAATGGCAGGCTGCTACCATTCTGTTGGAAGGAAAATCCATACAATCTTTAGTAGATTTAGGTATCGCTTTTGATCACGGTCATTATCATCCGGGGGAATCTTTTCATGGGGATTTTACGACGGACGAATTAGAACGCATTCATACTGCCGGATTTAAAATTAACCTGACAAGTTATCAAAAAAAGCCTATTCAAAGCAGAAACGCACCGGATAATTGTGAAATCATCCAGGATATCCCACCGGTCTATCCTTTGCCAAGTTATTATGAATTTGGTTCGCAAAATGGTTTTCTGAGCTTATCCGAAATATATGAAAGCCTCGAATTAATGGAAGCCCTTTATCCTAATCTAATAACCGTCAAAAAACCAATTGGAACTGCCCGAACCGTGGATAATAATCAGATTTTTTATGTCAAAATTTCTGATAATCCAAACATCGATGAAAACGAACCTGAAGTCTTATACACTGCCTTGCATCATGCCAGGGAGCCTTTAAGTATGTCACAAATGATGTTTTTTATGTGGCATTTGTTAGAAAACTACTCCAGAGATACTACAATTGCCAAATTGGTGAATAACCGCGAATTATTCTTTATTCCTTGTGTCAATCCCGATGGTTATTTATTTAATGAATCGACAGATCCCTCTGGTGGTGGTATGTGGCGTAAAAACAGAAATCCGAATGCAGATGGCATCGGTACTGACCTGAATCGCAATTACGACGAAGGTTGGGCATTTGATAATGATGGTTCGTCTCCTTTAGGGACTTCAGAAACATATCGGGGAGTCAGTCCTTTTTCAGAAATGGAAACCAAAACACTGAGTCGGTTTATTGAAAACCGAAACTTTGTTATCGCTATGAATTATCACAGTCATGGAAATAAACTGATCATTCCCTGGGGATACCTGGATAAGCCAACACAAGATTCGGCTATTTATATGAGTATGGCAGATGAAATGACCCGCTACAATAATTTTGAAGTAGGTACTTCGCTGCAAACTTTAGCTTATAAAGTAAATGGTGTTGCTGATGACTGGATGTATGGCGAACAACAAACAAAGAATAAGATATTTGCCTTTACACCTGAAGTAGGATATGGATTTTGGCCTCAACGTAAGGATATTATTGAGTTAAATCAATCGACACAATACATGAATTTTATGGCTGCCTGGAATGCAGCTGAGTGCGCCCATGTGAAAGAAAAATCACCCGTCGCCATTACTTCTGATACCAATTATCTCAATTTGCAGGTAACCCGCACCGGATTACAACAAGCCCCTATAAAAATTCTTTTCCAGGCTGATAAATCGTATATCCGTTTCCTCGATAATAGTATCAATTTAAGTCTTAATGCCGGTGAATCTAAAAATATTCAACTCGCTTATGTCATAGAGGGTAACCCAAAACGAGGTGACAGCATCTTATTTCAGGTACAACTTAGTACTGGTCTCTATAATGAGTCCCTGAAATTTCAGAAAACCTTTACAGGGAAACCAGGTCTGGTAGATCAGTTTGATGACAATTCGGAATGGTTTACACCTTCCCTTTCACCCTGGCAATTGACCACAGAATCTTTTGTAACAGCTCCAAATTCTCTTACAGATAGTCCGCTGGAACCTATGACGCCAAACACTGTCAAAGTTTTTCAGAATATAAATTCCATCGATCTCCGAAATGTCAAATATGCATTTTTAAGATTTAATGCAAAATGGAGTATGGCTGAAGATGTGGATTTTGCACAAATCAGAGTAGCTGATAATTCCCTTGTCTTTCAATCACTATGCGGCAGATATACCAAACAAGGCACTTTTTCACAACAATATCAGGAACCTGTATATTGTGGAAAACAAACAGCCTGGATATCCGAATGGATTGATCTTAAAGACTATCTGGGTAAAATTATTTTCTTACAGCTGTATCTTTCAGCTGGTCAAAATGCAGAAGCTAATGATGGATTTTATATCGATGATCTTGAAATTTTTACAGATTTAAGTACCAAAGTACTCGATGGTGAACATGACTGGATCAGCCAGGTTTATCCACAACCTGCTCATGATTATCTGTACGTACCCTTAAAAGAAAATACCATTCCACTGGAAGTTCAGATAGAACTCATCTCAGCATCTGGAAAACCACAAGCGATCAAACCCCTATTTGAAAATAATCAATTTAAAATTGAAACATCTTCTTTGTTACCGGGTTTCTATTTTTTAAACCTTAGCTACAGGAATCAAACACCCAAAGTAGTTAAGTTGGTTATCCATTAGACTATGAACAAAGATTTTTTAAAAACCCTTCAGCTTAGCGATAAAAATGCAGGAAGCTGGAGCGGATCGCATACGTATTCATCAACTGAGTTCATTGATTCCCATTCACCTGTGGATGGGGCGTATATAGGCTCGGCAGGAATTACTTCAAAAAATGATTACGATCAATTAATGGCATCCGCACAGGAAGCCTTTCTTTTCTGGCGATCGATTCCTGCTCCTAAACGCGGTGAAATCATTCGCGAAATCGGTGACGAATTGCAGATTCAAAAAGAATCGCTCGGCAAACTGGTATCCTATGAAATGGGGAAAAGTCTGCAGGAAGGTCTTGGGGAAGTTCAGGAAATGATCGATATCTGCTATTTTGCCACTGGACTGTCCCGACAATTGTATGGACTGACCATGCACTCTGAACGGCCTATGCACCGCATGTACGAACAATGGCATCCTCTGGGAATAGTCGGTGTAATTTCTGCTTTTAACTTTCCGGTGGCTGTCTGGGCATGGAATGCGGCATTAGCCTGGGTTTGCGGAAATGTAGTAATTTGGAAACCATCAGAAAAAACACCTCTCTGTAGTGTCGCCTGTCAGCTAATCGTTCAAAAAGTATTCAAAAGACATCATATTCCGGATGGTGTTTCATCTGTAATAAATGGCGACTATAAAGTAGGTGAATTTCTCACAAAAGATTCGCGTATTGCTTTGGTATCTGCTACCGGATCAACACGTATGGGTAGAACAGTTGGTTCTGAAGTGGCAAAGCGTTTTGGAAAATCTCTTTTAGAATTAGGAGGCAATAATGCCATGATCATTTGCCCGAGTGCTGATTTAAAAGTTGTGTTGACTTCTGTAGTCTTTGGCGCTGTCGGTACAGCGGGTCAGCGATGCACCTCTACACGAAGGGTAATCATTCACGAGACCATTTATAATTCGGTCGTCGAAGCCCTGGTGAAAGCCTATAGTCAGTTAAAAATCGGAAATCCCCTTGAACCCGGAATTCATGTCGGCCCGCTTATTGACAAACAAGCCGTAGATACGTATCAAAAAGCGATAGAAGAGCTTATTAAACAAGGAGGAAAGTTTTTAGTGAATGGTGGTGTTTTGGAAGGAGATAATTACAAAAGCGGCTGTTATGTAAAACCCTGTATCGCGGAAGTCTCACATGATTTACCTATTGTTCATCACGAAACCTTTGCCCCGATTTTGTATCTCATAAAATATAAAACGCTACAGGAAGCCATCGATATTCAAAATGAAGTGCCGCAGGGATTGTCTTCAGCAATTATGACGAATGATCTGAAAGAAGCAGAATACTTTTTGTCCCATGCCGGTTCGGACTGTGGCATTGCTAATGTCAATATTGGCACAAGCGGAGCGGAAATCGGAGGCGCCTTTGGCGGTGAAAAAGAAACCGGCGGTGGCCGCGAAAGTGGTTCTGATGCCTGGAAAGCCTACATGCGCCGCCAAACCAATACCATTAATTATTCTTCTGAAGTCCCTCTCGCACAGGGAATCAAATTTGAGTTTTAGGTATTTATATCCATAGAGATTCCATAAGCATTGATTATCAAGTTTTTTCAAAATTCAAAAACCTTGTTCCTTGTTCGTAAACCAACTTAACAAATCAAAAATCCTTGTTCATAAATCAACATTTGCACAACTCGGCGTAGTATTTACTACGTCGGTGTGATAGGCAAATTCTTTTGCCGTATGCAGTTTATTCAGTCAATTCAGTCAATGCAGTGAAGCAGTCAATGCGGTTAATGCAGTGAGGAGTGAGAAGTGCCTGCCTGCCGCAGGCAGGCCTGCCTGCCGCAGGCAGGAAGAGTGAGAAGTTGTAATTGACAATGCCTAAAATAAGTTGACCGTTATAAAAAATCCGAAAATTGTCGTATTGCTAAAACACCTTAGGTGTGAACCATTTTCCAGTACCGTAGGTACGAAACATATTTAGCAAGTTGAATGTGAATTGTGACTTTTGAATTGTGCAGCCATTTAATGCGAACCCCAGCCCTCACGCTTTTAGCCTGCCGGCTTCTTAATTTGGGAGTCTTTTGAAGCCTCAACTTCCAATCTATCTCGTCAATGTTAGTTCACCGGTTTTGAATCTCCGCGACTGGGAATGCACTTCATACTCTATCACATACGGATAAACACCCGGAATCATGATTTGACTGCCTGACCGGCCATCCCATCCTTTGTCTTTTTCATGGGTTTCAAATATCTGGTTACCCCAGCGGTCAAAAATCTGCATATGGTAAAAAATGACTTGTTCGCAATTGAAAACAGGTAAAAACAAGTCATTAATATTGTCGCCATTGGGTGAAAATACATTGGGTAAATAAATATCGGTTTGTTGTTGGGAGATGGATAGATTTAAATTAGCAGGAATCACACAATGACCAATTTGAATCTTTGGTAAACCCAAGACATATTCTTCATAGTTTTGCAGCCCGATGAATTATCTGACACTGGAACATATTACCAAAATACATGGCGAAAAAGTCTTGTTTGAAGATTTGTCCATCATGATCAATCAAGGCGATAAAGCAGCTATCATTGCACGAAACGGTTCGGGTAAATCCTCATTAATGCGCATTATTGCCGGCGAAGATCATTCTGATGGAGATCAGGCAAATATCTATGTCAATAAAGATATCAGGATGGCCTATCTCAGTCAGGATCCTGATTTTGATGAGGACGATACCATTCTGGATGCTATTCTGAGTTCAGATAATGACTCCATGATGCCCTTACGAGCCTTACATCATGCCCATTTTACACATTCACCGGAGGAAATGGAAAAAGCACTGTCGCTCATGGATGAGCATCATGCCTGGGAAATGGATACCACCATGAGGGAATTAATAGGCAAGTTTCAATTACCCGGTTTTGAATTTAAAGTCAAACATCTGAGTGGTGGACAAAAGAAACGACTGGCTCTGGTCCGTATCCTTTGTACCAGGCCGGATTTTTTAATTCTCGACGAGCCTACCAACCACCTGGATCTGGAAATGATCGAATGGCTGGAGGAGTATCTGGAAAGTGCACAGCTTACCTTATTAATGGTTACTCATGACCGGTATTTTCTCAACAATGTCTGCAACCAGATCTACGAACTGGACAGAGGTGTACTCTATAAGTATCAGGGCGACTACGAGAGCTTTTTGGAAAAAAAAGCGATGCGTATGAGCCAGGAAGCCACATACCGCGACAAAACCGAAAAATTACTCCGCAAGGAATTGGAATATGTAAAGCGGATGCCCAAAGCAAGGACCTCCAAACACAAAGCCAGAGTTGACCGGTATTATGATTTGAAAGAAAGCCTGGAAGGCCCTAAGGAAGCGGGTACCATAGAATTCGAAATCGATTCTCCGCGCTTAGGAACGAAAGTGCTCGAGATGCATCATATTTCAAAAGCCTTTGGGGATAAAAAAATAATCCAGGATTTTTCCTATAAGTTTAAACATACCGACAGAATAGGCATTGTAGGTCCCAACGGATCAGGCAAGACCAGCTTTATCCGCATGATGACCGGCATTGAAAAAGTCGATTCCGGCAAATTAATCCTTGGAGATTCTGTCAAATTCGGTCATTACCAGCAAGATGGAATTCGCCTCAGTGAAGACAAACGCGTCATAGATGTCATACGGGAAATTGCGGACTATATCCCTCTTAAAAAAAGCCATAAACTTTCTGCAGAGGCCTTGCTGGAACGATTTTTATTTCCAAGGGCTCAGCAACAGGTGTATGTCTCTCAATTGAGTGGGGGTGAAAAAAGAAGATTGTATTTGCTGACTGTCCTGATCAGTAATCCCAATTTTTTAATTCTCGATGAGCCTACCAATGATTTGGATATAATTACGCTGAATGTACTGGAAGAATACCTTCTGGACTTTCCGGGATGTATTGTAATTGTAAGCCACGACCGCTATTTTATGGATAAAATCGTACAACATGTATTTGTGTTGCAGGCGGGTGGACAGGTACAGGATTTTCCGGGGAATTATTCGGATTACAGAAATGCTGAAGATAATCGCATCAAAAGACAAGAAACAGAGGTTAAAGCAAGTTCTCCCATTCCTGATAAAACAAGAATGAAATCTCCGGGTCACAATGAAAAAAAAGAAATGACCAAAATCGAGAAAGAGCTGGAAAAATTATCAGCTGAACGGGATCAACTGGTTTTAAAATTTAATGAAAATCCGGATCATGATCAAATTACATCATTGAATAAGCGCCTGCTGGAAATCCAAAAACTTATGGAGGAGAAAGAATGCAGGTGGATGGAATTAGTCGAACAAAGTGCCTGATCTGTTTTGTTTAAAAGGCAATATGGAAGGATAAATTAAACTATTTGAAAGTATTTGAGTTTTTAAAAAAATAAAGAGCAAACTTGACTTCGGGTAAAATTGCAGTAATCATCATCTTTAGTGTGGTCGTCATCCTGGGTATCCTGGGAATGCAGGCCTATTTTATTAAACAGAGTTTTAATAAAGAAGAATTGGAATTTCATCAATCTGTGAGTGTTGCTTTGCGTAACACGGCCAAAGGAATTGCCAAGTATAATAATGCCAAACTTACTGAAAAAGGTTTGATCGTAAGGGAGTCCAGTAATTTTTATGAAGTAAAGGTAAACACACCTATTGACCAGTCTGTATTGGCTGTTTTACTTGAAACAGAATTTGACAAACAGGCATTACAATTGCCATTTGAATATGGTATTTATGACTGCAGTACCAATGAGCTGATTTATAGTGAATGCTGCAATGTACCCACTCAGGCAAAAGTATCCTCTGTCAAAAAGAAGAGGGCTAAAAAGTCGGACGCTACCAATTATTTTGTGGTAAAATTTCCCGAAAAAAAGTCCTATGTCTATCAAAAGATGGGCAACGTATTGTTTTTTTCCGGATTGATTCTGGCGACTTGTATCATTCTGGCTTCTGCAATATTTATCATTCTGCGTCAGAAAAAATATTCAGACCTCATGAAAGATTTTGTCAATAATATGACACACGAATTTAAGACGCCCATTTCGTCTATTAAAATTTCAGCTGATGTCCTGATGAATCATCCGCTCATTGAAGAAGACAAACGATTAATTCAATATGCCCGTATTATAAAAGATCAAAACCAGCGCCTGAATGATCAGGTAGAAAAAATACTTCATATTGCAAAAATGGAATCTTCCACTTTTAAATTAAAACTGGAAGAGCTGGATCTGAATGATATTTTACGAGAAGTTTGTAATCACCATCAACTGCGTCTGAGGGATACCGGTGGAACCATGGAATACGAACTTTCAGCACATCATACCAGGGTAAAAGCTGATCGTTTTCATCTCACCAATGTTTTTTCAAATTTATTGGATAATGCCATTAAATACAGTAAGGATAGACCACATATCAATGTCAGGACTTATGATAAAGATCAAAGTTGTGTTATTGAATTTGAAGATCAGGGCATTGGTATTAAAAAAGAAGAACTGCCTTATTTATTTCAAAAATTTTATAGAGTATCTACCGGGGATGTCCACGATGTAAAAGGTTTTGGAATCGGTTTGTACTATGTCAAAAGGATCTGTGACGAGCACGGATTTGACTTAAGCATAGAAAGTGAATACAACAAAGGCACAATTGTACGTATATTGGTCAAAAATTTTCATAAATGAAAAAAGCAAGGTTATTATATGCTGAAGATGACGAAACTTTATCGTTCATAACCAAGGATCACCTTGAGCTTCAAGGCTATGAAGTCATCCATTGTTCCAGCGGAGGAGCGGCTTTTGATAAATTTAAAAACGAAAGTTTTGATTTGGTCATTCTGGATGTCATGTTACCGGAAATGGATGGATTTACCATAGCTGAAAACATTCGCAAAAAAGATCATCAGGTGCCTATTTTGTTTTTAACTGCCAAATCTTTAAAAGAAGACAGGATACATGGCCTGAAATTGGGAGGGGATGACTATCTGACCAAACCTTTCAGTATCGAAGAGCTGATTCTTAAAATTGAAATCTTTTTAAGAAGAAGTAAGGTTTACGAAGCTCCGACCGAAGAAAAAGAAATTCAGGTTGGCAATTATGTCTATATGCCGCTTGAATATCAGCTGGTCCTAAATACAGATGCCAGGGTATTGACCCAACGGGAAAGTGAATTGCTTAGTTTTTTATTAAAAAATAAAAATAAAGTCATCAAGCGTTCCATGATCCTGGAATCTTTATGGGGGGAAGATGATTATTTTATGGGAAGAAGTCTGGATGTCTTTATATCACGTCTCAGAAAATATCTGGCCGACGATCCTCAAATTAAAATTGATAATATCCACGGAATCGGATTTAAATTTATATGCCCATAAAAGGACTACCTACATCGTTAATAATTATTTTAGTAATTGGTTTTCAGATTATTAGGCTTTCATCTCAAACCAATCCTTTTGAAATCAGGGCCCTATCACCCATTTCAGATTCAATCTCAAAAATTGAACAAACTTCAGGTGATTTATCTGGCCAGAATCCTTTCAACTTAAAACCTGGAGTGCCCAGACAATCGATTTGGGAATATGATACAAAAAAGAAAGAGGTATTAGGCTGGATTAATCAGGCAGATACCAGCAAGGCTCAATTTAGTGAGGTTCAGTCCCTGTTATTCTGGTCCTTGTTGTTTCTTAGTTTTTTGCTGGCCATTGCCTTAAATATTAACCGGAGTGTTACCCTTAAATTATACCGAAGTCTGATTAATCTTAACTTTCTGAGCTTGTTATACAGGGAAAGCAAAGAAGAAAACCGATTGATCTATTATCTCTTATATGGTCTGTATTTTATTGGTTTAAGTTTGTTTATCTATCTGAGCATCCTACAATTTAAAGGTCTGAAATCGCCGGTTTATATTTTATATATTTCAGCATTTGTAGTCCTGGTCTATGCCTTAAGACACCTGAGTCTTAAATTAATTGGCTCTATTTATGGAGTTTATAAAGAAGCAGACCGGTATTTATTCAGTATTGTCATATCCTCCTGTATTATGTCCATTATACTCATTCCGGCTGATTTTATAATAACATTTGTCAATCCGGAGCTGGGTCGTAAATGTATTTGGTTGATTTTCATAATCTTTATCATATTATACCTCTATCGGCAATTTCGGGAAATTATATTTTCTGTCAATTTGTGGCGCCAGCACATTTTTCATTTTTTGTTGTATCTTTGCACCTTCGAAATTGCGCCTGTTGTTCTTTGTATAGTGTTTCTATCGAGACAGGGCGTGATCTGAAAAGCCGAAGGATATGCCGACTAAAACGACAACCATCGCATCAAAAAAAGACACTAGGTGCAAGAAGGTTAAAACCATTTTAATCTCACAACCCAAACCGGAGCGATCTCCGTATTTTGATATAGAAACCAAATATAATATTCAAATAGATTGGCGATCTTTTATCCAGGTCGAAGGATGCACGGAAAAAGAATTCCGACGACAAAGAATACGGTATGATGAATATCCAAATGTGGTTTTTACCAGTAAAAATGCTATCGAAAATTATTTCCGCCTTGCAGATGAGATGCGTTTTAAGGTAAATGAAATGAATAAGTATTTTTGTGCCACAGAAGCCATAGCCAATTACCTTCAAAAATTTATTGTCTTCAGAAAACGAAAAGTTTTCAATGGCCTTAAGTCAGTGACAGAATTAACCAGTTATTTTAATAAGCATAAAGATTCCGGTCCGTTTTTAGTGCCTTGTTCGGAATCCGGAAGTAATGAAATTGCGAATTATCTAAAATCATTAAAAATAAAATTTAATGATTCAATCATGTATCGCACCATAAGCGCAGACCTTTCCGATCTCAAAGAAATAAAATACGATATGATCGTGTTTTTTAGTCAGTTGGAAATTAAATCCTTGTTTGATAATTTTTCAGACTTTGTCCAGGGAAATACTCGCATCGCTGCATTTGGAAATTCAGCTTCCAAAGCGGTACAGGATGCCGGTTTAATTCTGGATATTCAGGCGCCTACAGTGGAGACCCCATCTATGACTATGGCGCTTGAGGAATATTTAAAGCGATCCAATAAAACCTGATACTTCTTTTAAATTATGTTAGTTTTTTGGTTGCTTTAGTTAGTAAACCAAAACAATAAGCAAGAACAATTTGTATCTGTTTATTAATTGTCAAACTAATGAATCTTATTGCATCTATCCGGCAACAACTATCCGAACCACTTCCCGGAAAAAATGCACACATGAGACTTGCTCCTTTTGCCGCTAGGTTAAATTATACCATCCCTGAAGATGCATATCAGGCAGGAGTTCTCATCTTGTTATATTCAAAAAATAACGCCATACATTTCCCGCTTATTACCCGTACTTCAAATCATATAGAAGATAAACATCGTGGACAAATTGCGCTGCCGGGAGGAAGAAAAGATAACTCAGATTCTAATATGATGATGACCTGTATCCGGGAATGTACCGAAGAAATAGGTATCGTACCCGAACAAATCGAAATGCTTGGCGCTTTATCACCTCTGTATATTCCTGTCAGCTATCACCACGTATTTCCTTTTGTGGCTTATTATCATGGTGAAAGCCAGTTTGTACCAGAATTAAAAGAAATTGTCTCCATTCATGAAGTCAAAGTTTCTGATTTATATAATCCAAAAAACCGATTGACACAACAACTTAAAACTACGGAAGGTCCCATTATGATAGTGCCTACTATACAAATAGATCAATTGACAATTTGGGGCGCCACTGCAATGATCCTTGAAGAATTTTCTGATGTATTTTCTAAAGTAAACACACCCTATCAATCGATTTAATTCCTTTGGAAATTATGGCAAAATATTCGTTTATACGTTTTCAGGATTCATCAACTTGACATATTTAGTTGCTTCCACCTTGATCGATTTCTAGTATTTCAAATCCATTGATTATCGCAGCATTTTCTATAATTTTAATTTTATTTTTTTAAAAAATAATATACCATCATAAACAAAAAGGCAAATAAATTCTTGTGACAATTCATCGTTTCTTACATTTGGTTTTTATTCAGTAAATATGAATGGATCTGATTGTTTTGAAGTAAGCGGAGGGAGAAAATTGTATGGTGAACTACAACCTCAGGGTGCCAAAAATGAAGCCTTACAAATTTTATGTGCTTGTTTATTAACCAGCGAACCCGTACGCCTGGACAATGTACCCGATATTTTGGATGTCCGTCATCTGATCGAATTAATTCAGGGATTAGGAGTCAAGGTGATTAAACATGATGTACATTCTTATACTTTGGAAGCAGCATCGGTAGACCTTGACTATTTTGGTACTCATGAATTTCAATCTAATGCAAAAAAAATAAGGGGATCTGTTATGTTACTGGCGCCATTACTGGCCAGGTTTAAACGTGCTGTGTTACCCAAACCCGGTGGAGATAAAATAGGCAGACGCCGATTGGATACTCATTTTTTAGGTTTGCAAAAATTAAATGCTGCTTTTGAATATGATGAAAAAAAATCTGAATACAGGATTAATGCAAATCAACTCAAAGGCGCTTACATTCTGATGGATGAAATATCAGTAACAGGTACTGCCAATGTAATTATGGCAGCTTCATTAGCCTCAGGAACCACAACAATTTATAATGCAGCCTGTGAGCCTTACATTCAGCAGTTATGCAAAATGCTCAATAGTATGGGTGCAAAAATTACCGGAATCGGTTCAAATCTGATCAGTATTGAAGGCGTTTCATCCCTTCAGGGTACAAATCACAGGATGCTGCCGGATATGATCGAAATCGGAAGTTTTATTAGTCTGGCAGCAATGACCCAATCGACACTTCGAATTAAAAATGCCGGCATCCAACACCTTGGAATTATTCCATTCGTTTTTGAACGCATGGGAATACAATTAAAATTTGAACAGGATGATATCATCATTCCGGAACAGGATGAGTACGAAATTCAAAGTTTTATGGATGGATCCATTATGACTATTTATGATTCACCCTGGCCCGGATTTACTCCTGATCTGATGAGTGCTGTTTTAGTAATGGCGATTCAAGCCAAAGGAAGCGTGTTGATTCATCAGAAAATGTTTGAGTCCCGGTTGTTTTTTGTCGATAAATTAATTGATATGGGCGCACAGATTATTTTATGCGATCCTCACCGGGCTTCTGTATTTGGTCTCAATCGAAAATATCCCCTCCGGGGAATTGAAATGACCTCGCCGGACATTCGTGCCGGGGTTGCTTTATTGATTGCCGCCATGTCAGCTGTTGGCAAAAGTAAAATTCATGCCATACATCAAATCGACCGTGGTTATGAACGAATCGATGAGCGTCTGAATGCGGTTGGTGCAGAAATTATTCGGAAATAAAATTAGCAGATCTTGTTAAAAATTATTTGCAATGATCATCTTATTCGCATTCTAAATTATTTCATCACTTAAAATTTTCAATGATATGAAATCCAACGTTCCCTGGAAACTAAAAATGGACCGCCCAGCCACTGCTGAAATAAAACAAGGCCCGGAACCATGGAACATGCGATATGGTGGTACCAAAATGGTAATACCTACTCCCCGCTTGATCGAAAAATTATTATTTGAAATTAAAAAAGGAAAAATCTGGACACTGACACAGCTTCGGGAACATATTGCGGATGAATGTAAAGCCGATTATGCTTGTCCGATGACCACTGGAATTTTTTTGAGAATATGTGCCGAATATGCAGAAGAACTGAAAGCCGAAGGAGTAAAAAAAATTCCCCCATATTGGCGAGTGGTCCGCGACGATGGCACACTAAATGAAAAACTTCCCGGTGGAATAAATCAGCAAATAGAGTTATTATCATCCGAAGGAATTAAATTTCAAATTACTCCAAATAAAAAACCAAGAGTTGTTTTAAACTGACAAGTTTATTTTTTTGTAAAAGATAGTATTTTAATTTCAAAATAATGAAAAGCATCTTCTGGATTTCCTGGATTATCGATTTTGCTGTAGCAATCTGGTGGTGTATCAGTGAATGGCAACTTCAGTATCTTAAAACCAATCCATTTGCTGTATTCTATTTAGGATATGTTTTAGTTATTCTGTTTTTATTTCTAAAAACTTCTTTTAAAAAAACATCGCTGGCCTTAAGTTTAATACCGGCCATCCCATTGCTTTTTTTAGCTTTAATCGCACTGATAATGATACTTTCGGGAGAAAGATGGAATTAATCTGTACGTTTAGAAAGGTTTTTTAAAGCCCGGATATACTGACCCTGGGTCCAGTTCCGGTAACCTTCTTCTTCTAAAATCAATTGACCATTGCCGTCAAAAAGCAATGTTGTCGGTAATTTTATGATATACGCATCGATGTAAGGCATTTCAAGTCTGACAAAATTTAAGTCCAGCCCGTGATCTTCTTTGTATTTGATTATTTTGGCCGGCTCCTCAATACTGGCTATCAGAAAAATAATCTCAGGGTCAAAACGCTTTGCAACTTCCTGAATGGTAATTAGTTCGGCTTTGCAAGGCATACACCAGGTAGCCCAGAAATTGAGAAAAATTGGTTTGCCGGCATATTCATGAAGGTGGATAGACTTTCCGGATAAATCGGATAACTTGATCAGCTCAAGTCGTTCACTTATTTTTTGGCCGTTAGTTTGCTCTAATGATTTCATTTGACTTGTTCCACAACGAGCCATCATCAGAAGTATCCCAAACGATAAAAATTTGATCAGGGTATTCCACAACATAGGACAAAATAAGGGATAAATTTTGTGTTTTTCAGAGAAAAAACCTTTTAAAAGTCCTGATTTATAACAGTTTTCGTTATTTTTGCCTTAAGAGTTCTCGTTCTTTATCAAATAAGCTATATGTTAAAAATCATTTTGTCATCCATTTTATTTAGTATTTCGACTTATCTGGCTTTTGGTCAAACAGCTATGCCGACAAATCCAAAACCTGGCATGTGCTACATCCGCTGTATGGAAGAAGATACCTGGCGCGAAAAAAACGTACAAATCACCAAAGTACCAGGTCATGTTAAATTGGAAGTCGTACCTGCTGAATACAAAATGGTTGAAGAAAAGCTTATGATTAAACCAGCTTATAAAAAACTCGAAATCGTACCTGCCGTTTTCAAAAAAGTTACAGAAACCATTACAGTCGAAGATGGATTTAATAAAATTAGTTTAGTCCCGGTTAAATTTACAGATGCCATTGAAGAAGTGATCGTTCAACCTGCCTATGCCAGATTTGAGACCAGATCATCTATGGAAGCTTGTAAATCAAAAAATCCATTGGATTGTGAAGTTCTTTGTTATGTTGAGTATCCAGAGCATGTCATGCCTTTTTCTATAAAAGAAATTGGCGCAGTGGCTACCTATAATAAAACTCCTAAAGTCTCTAAAACTCTGGTAATTACCAAAGACGAGCTGGTTTCTCCAGCAACTGTAAAGGAAATTGAAATACCAGCTGTTTATAAAACAGTAAAAAAACGGGTTTTGGTTAAAGATGAAACAGTCAGGGAAATCAATGTTGAACCACAATATGAAAATCAGGTAACCCGTATTCTGGAAAAAGCAGGAGGTGTAACTGTATGGGAAGAAATTTCCTGCGATCTCACAAATTACAATGTCTTGCCAATATTTTATGCCCTCAATAGTGCGGCACTATCATCAAAAGCAAAAAATATTATTGACGAAAAGATCTTACGCTTAATGACAGAGAAAAAAAGAATCCGTGTTGAAATTAGTTCACATACAGATTCCAGGGATTCTGATAAATACAATATGGATCTGTCTCAACGCAGAGCGCAGTCAGTAGTAGATTATCTGGTTTCTAAAGGAATTGCCAGAAAACGACTCATTGCTACAGGATATGGTGAAACCAGACTAAAGGAACCTTGTCCCAACGGATCAAATTGTACAGAAGAACAACATGCAAAAAATCGTCGAACCGAATTCAGAGTCTTAACGAATTCCAATTAGACAGGTCGTTTAGACCCTCTTAAATAGTAGTACTTTAAATTTAAAACTCTTTTACGCTTACCTGCAGCGTAAAGCCAGTCATTTAATTAACCCCGGCGAGATACTCTAATTATTGGCAAACTATTTGATTTAACTAAAGATTGCTCTTTGGTTTTTAGAGAATTATATAATTATGAAAGCTGGATTTTTAAATATTTTATTATTACTTTCTCATTTTGCAATTTGTCAATCTCCCAGATTGGTCATCCCTAAAGGTCATACTGCAGCCATTACCTCTTTGGCTTTTTCTAAAGATGGAAGTTATATCCTTACTGGAAGCAGGGATTACACAGCAATTTTATGGGATCAGAATGCCCGCGAAATTCAAAACTATAAAGTTAATAATGAAATTCAGGCTGTAGCAATTTCACCTGATGGCAAGATGGTATTGACAGGAAGTACAGATGGAATGATGGCACTTTGGAATATCGGCGGCAGTATTATAAAGATTTTTAACGGACATTCAAATTTTATCAATTCAGTAGCATTCTCAGCTCAAGGCAATCAAATATTATCCGGAAGTGATGACGGTACCGTAAAACTTTGGGATTTAAATGGAAATTTAAAAGTAAGCTTCAAACATACTGGGGCCGTAAATTCAGTTTGTTTTTCAAATGATGGTAAAATGATCCTGACCGGCAGCAGCGATAAAACAGTCGTATTATGGAATCTACAGGGAAATAAATTACAAACTTTTACAGGTCACCGCTCCGCTGTTAAAGACGCCCGTATTACCGATAATGGAAATTATATTTTGAGTTCAGGTGATGATCGCTTGGCGATACTCTGGAATCGAAATGGTACAATCAGACATCAGATGAAACACTTTGACAGAGTCTTGAGTAGTGATATTTCACCCGACAATAAAACGATAGTGTCTTCTGGTTTTGATGGAATGGTTAAAATCTGGAATACTTCCGGTACGTTGTTATATTCTTTTAAAGCAGATGAGTGGGGCCTTAGTAAAGTTCGGTTTTCTCCTGACGGAAAATCGTTTGTAACCACCAGTGAAATCGGTCATTGCAAACAATGGGATTTAAAAGGCAAATCCATTCAAAATTACCAAGGCCATGCCTCGCTGGTTAACTCCATTCATCTCTCAGAAAATGGACAGATGATACTGACAGCCGGAAGTGATGGTCATGCTAATTTATGGGATGCTTTTAACAATCAATATAAAACCCTGGCAGGACACAAAGCAAAAGTTAACTGCGCTAAAATTTCGGCGGATGGAAAATATATTTTAACAGGTGGCGAAGATAAAACGGCAATTTTATGGGATCATCAAGGAAATATAAGTAAAAGATTTAAACTCGATCACTCAGTAACCTCCGTTGCATTTTCACCGGATGGACAAAAAATAGTAACAGGTTGTTACACCGGATGCACTAAATTATGGGATATAAATGGAAAAGAATTAGCCAGGTTTCAACAAATAGAATTTGTCAGTACATTGGCTGTTTCACCTGATGGTAAAATGATTGCCACCTCAGGTTATCAAGGATTTATTAATCTTTTTGATATTTCAGGATCTAAATTAAAATCCATCAGCGTTGGTTCTATGGTTCATGATTTATGTTTTTCTGCTGATGGGAAACAAGTCTTCTCCGCTAATTTTAATGGATTATGCCAACAATGGAATGTCGCATCAGGTGATTTGGTGCAAAATCTTGGTGGACCTGGAGATGAATTATTTAGTGTAACCACGTCCCGTGATGGTAAATTTATTGCTACAGGAAACAGCGCCGGTATCATAAAAATTTATCCTGCCGAAGGAGGTACTGCTGTCGAAATAGATGCACATTCCAATAAAATTACATCACTTGATTTTTCAACTGATTCAAAAGTTTTGGCGTCTTCAAGTGCCGATGGTACTTCCAAACTCTGGAATAGTCAAAACCGAATGGAATTAATTAAATTGGTTTCGCTGGATTCCATCGATTGGGTGGTAACCAATCCGGATGGTTTGTTTGATGCTTCACAGGGCGCTATGGACAAAATGCACTATCAGCTTGGAATGGAAGTGGTAGCTTTTGATCAGCTCAAAGAACGCTATTATCAACCTGGATTATTAAGTCAGGTTCTTGGAATTACAAACAATGAATCCAGAGACGTTGACAATTTTACTGCAAAGGCATTGTATCCTGAAATGGAAGCTAAAATAGCAAACGATGAAGTTATTGTCAGTTTGAAAGAACGGAGCGGTGGAATCGGTAAGCTCAGTTTTTTTGTAAATGGTAAAGAATTAATTGAAGATGCCAATCCTAACCGGAAACTTGAAGTAAAAATAAAATTAGCTGATTTTGAAAAATTTTATTCAACTGGAAAAAATACCATTTCGCTCAGAGTGTACAATAAAGAAGCCTGGTTAAAAAGCAAATCATTTGATCTTGATTATGCATTTTCTGTATCCAGCAGAGGCAATGATCAAAACGCCAATTCAGGACAGGCTGTGGTATTTAAAGGGAAACCAAGTCTATATGCTTTAATTGTCGGCACCTCAGATTACAAAGGAGCCAAGCTGGATTTAAAGTTTCCCGATTTTGATGCTAAAGCTATGGCCGGAGCATTACAGGCTGTTGGGAAAGTATTATTTGAAGACCGGGTTTATCTGAAAATATTAACAACTGCTGATCCCAATCAGGCTGGATCAATTTCTTCGAAAAAAAATATTGAAGCAACATTAAAAGAGTATGCTTCAAAAGCAAATCCCGGAGATGTCTTGCTGGTTTATTTTTCAGGTCATGGTACTACCTATGGAGATGCAGAAAAATCGCAATTTCATTATCTTACCAAAGATATCGAATCAGAAGATTTGAGCATCCCTGATATTCGCAATAATTATACAGTTTCATCCAATGATCTCACTAATTGGTTAAATGCCATTCCGGCCAGAAAACAAGTTATGATTATTGATGCCTGTCACTCGGGCAAAGTAGTTGAATCTTTTGAAAGTATTGGAGCCAGAAATTTAAGCCCTTCACAAATAAGAGCTTTGGATCGTATGAAAGACAGGACAGGAATGTTTATTCTAACTGGCAGCGCTGCCGATAAAGTATCATTTGAAGCGAGTCAATATGGACAAGGATTATTAACGTATAGTCTTCTTCAGGGTATGAGCGGATTAGCTCTGACTGATGATAAAAGGGTAGATGTGATGACTTTATTTCAATATGCACGAGACAAAGTACCTGAATTAGCAAAATCAATTAACCGCATACAAGTACCTGTCGTGGCATCACCAAAAAGTGGCGGAAGCTTTGATATTGGTATTGTCGACGCAAGTGTAAAAATAAAAGTAGCTGAAGCGAAACCTGTTTTTATACGCAATACATTTATGAACGAACTAACTTTTGCGGATGATGCAGGAATTACACCCGCTTTATCAGATTATTTCAGAAATATTACATCACGGGGTGCAGAAGCCGAGCTGATTTATTTTGATATAAATGAATATGATAATGCCTATTCAATAAAAGGATTGTATAAATTAAATGGAAACGCCATTGATCTGAAAGGAAAATTATTTAAGAATAATATCTCTTCAGGAGAATTTCAAGTTGCAGGCGATAAAACTAAAATTCCGGAACTGATTCAAAATATCTTTGATAAAATTACTCCATTGATTAATTAATAAACAAATACGAATACTATTTTTATTTAAACTAAAAAAGATTTAATCTGAATTGGAAAAATCCTGAATTGATATTAAAATTTGATTGAAAAAATTGATAACTTTACAAACACTAGATTATATATAATAAGGCTTATGAACAAATTTTTATGGATTTTTATCTTTATTCTTGGTAGTGGTGTCCTGACTTCTCAAAAACGAAGTTTTGGCACGCTTCCTCTTGTAAATAAAAAAACAAATCAAAGAAGCAATACAAGTTCCGGAGGATCAATGGAAGATTCTCCTAAATACCAACATGCTTTAAAAATATTTAATAAACTGGTTGAAGCCAGAGGTGATTTCAGGCATCCGGTTCCAACATTGACTATGTCCAAAACGGTGCAGTATGTCGCAAGCATGGATTATCAAAAGTTGGAAATTGACCTGGAGGAAAAAGCCTATGATGTCTGTATGATGATGGGTGACTCTGCAGATGCAGCCATTGCATTTCTATTGGGCCACGAACTGTCCCATTATTATGAAAAACACGCCTGGAAAAGAGGATTTGTTGCTGATTTTAAAGACCTGGCTATTGGAATGAAAATGGATAGTATACAGGATGATGTTGCGAATGAAACAGAAGCAGATTATATCGGTGGTTTTCTGGCTTATTCTGCAGGCTTCGGAATGTTTGACAGAGGTGGTGAAATAATCAAATCACTTTACAAAGCCTATAAAATTCCTAATAAAATTCCAGGTTATCCATCATTGTCTGATCGTCAGACTATGAGTAAACGCACCAATCAAAAACTCAAACAATTGATTCAGATATTTGATATGGCAAATTTATTGACAGCTGTTGGAAATTATGCGGAAGCTAACGAGTACTACCGATTTGTATTACAGGATTATCAAAGCAGAGAAATTTACAATAATCTGGGAGTTACTGCTTTATTAAATGCCCTGGAATATTTTAGTGATGGTGAATTGAAATATCGATTTCCAATTCAATTGGATTTAAGTTCATCAGCGAGAGGAGATGGTTTTGCCAACGCAAAAGAAAATTTAATCCGACAAGCTTTATTACATTTTGATGCAGCAATAAGTATGGATCCTAATTATGCACCAGCTTATCTAAACAAAGCCTGCGCATATGCTTTACTTGGTGAAACTGAACGTGCCAGATTCTATGGCGACGTCGAAGCAAGAAGTATTGCAATAAAAAATAAAGATGCAAAAACAGTCAGAGACCTAAATATTCTCAAGGGTATTCTGGAAGCAACTTCTGGAAATATCGAGTCAGCCAGAAATTTATTTTTTTCGGCAGGTGAAAATGGAAGTGAATTGGCAAAACTCAATTTAAAAATTTTAAACAACGAACAAATTGGTACCGAACTGGCAAGCTTTGGAGGTTTTTCAAAAGCAGAACAAATTGACGGGCAGAATTTAAAAGCACTGATCCTGGAAGATGCATTTGTCGGTGTAAAATCACTAACCATTAATAATAATGTACTTTTTCATCGAATCGAATCTCAGGGACCTGGCTCCTTTTTATTTATAGGTCAAAATGACCAGAAAAATACCAGGATATTTTTTCATTGCACTAAACCAAAATATTCAGGCGAAACCTCCCGAAAAATAAAACTGGGGGATGATCGAAGTGATATTATTACAAAGTACGGTGAACCTAAAACGACGATAGAAACTCCACTTGGCCAAATTCTGGTTTATAAAGCAATTATTTTTGTAACGGGAAATAATAATAAATTGGAAAAGTGGATGGTGTATTCAAAAGAAGAATAAAATTTATAAATACTAAAATTATACTAAAATGAAAAAGCAACTACTCATCATATTTTGCTGCTTGTTTTCCTACTCTGCTCTAATGGCAGAAGCAACACCAATTGTTGTGGTGTCAGCCAACGGAGCGATTAACTACATCTCTGACTCCAAAGCAGAATTAAAAATTGCTCCGGGTGCAATCCTGAAGCATGACGGCATTTTGGAATTGTCAGAAGGCGCCTCGGTTATTTTATTTTATAATGGAGAGTTTATACAGGTACAGAAAGGTAAACATAAACTAAAAAAAATATGTAAGGGCTCAGATTATAAAACAAGTCTGAATGTAGATGGAAAGTTTGCCGAAAGTATTTTGTCCGGTGTACAACTTGCTGTAATAGCAAATGGCCATAATTCCGGTTGGGCAATTATTATTGACGATAAAAATAAATCCGGTGATGGCTGGGGCAATCAACAAGGAAAGGACGCCTGGGGCAATCAACAAGGGAAAGATGCCTGGGGACATCTTCGCCAAAAAGATGGTTGGGGCAATCAACAAGGAAAAGATGGTTGGGGCAATCAGCAAGGCAAAGACGGTTGGGGAAATCAACAGCAAAAAGATGGTTGGGGTAACCAGCAAGGAAAAGACGGTTGGGGAAATCAACAGCAAAAAGATGGTTGGGGTAACCAGCAAGGAAAAGACGGTTGGGGAAATCAACAGCAAAAAGATGGTTGGGGCAATCAACAACAAAAAGACGGTTGGGGCAATCAGCAAGGAAAAGACGGTTGGGGCAATCAACAACAAAAAGACGGTTGGGGAAATCAGCAAGGAAAAGACGGTTGGGGCAATCAGCAACAAAAAGATGGCTGGGGTAATCAACAACAAAAAGATGGTTGGGGTAATCAACAAGGAAAAGACGGTTGGGGTAACCAGCAAGGAAAAGACGGTTGGGGCAATCAGCAACAAAAAGACGGTTGGGGCAATCAGCAAGGAAAAGACGGTTGGGGCAATCAGCAACAAAAAGATGGTTGGGGTAACCAGCAACAAAAGGACGGCTGGGGCGGTCAGGGAAAACGAATACATCTGATTATGCCAATTGGTAAG
Source organism: uncultured Saprospiraceae bacterium (assembly GCA_964486185.1). Classification (GTDB taxonomy): domain Bacteria; phylum Bacteroidota; class Bacteroidia; order Chitinophagales; family Saprospiraceae; genus Vicinibacter. The sequence goes on along the minus strand of CAZALD010000008.1, from coordinate 95,570 downwards.
CTGGAAGCTAAACCAACTCATTTTTCGTGGTCAAGACCAGCTAATACAAGTGCATATAAAATTGAAATCAGAGATATGAATGGGAAGGAAGTTTTTTCAACTATTGTCAAGGATACATTTTCTGATATCAATATAAAAGATCTCAATTTAAATGTTGAAGAAGTTTATTTTTGGAGAGTTTCTGATGCCTATTGTGGATTTTCAGAATCTAATATTTACGACTTTGCTGTTCAAGCTGAAGATGCTAAACAATCAAGCATTGACAAAATAAACAAGTCCAGGATTTATGCCACTGCAGATGAGACAACAAAATCACTGATTGAGGCTGTACAATTTGAAGAAGACCAATGGTATTACGATGTGTCACAAATATTCAAAAGATTGAAAGAAAAAAATCCGGAAAACAATTTGGTGAAAATGTTGCATGCGGCATTTTGGATGCGAGGTGGTCAAACGGTGATGGCTGATGCTGCGGTTCTTTCTCCTAAATAATTATTGAATTCACAATGAAAAAGGGTTTATTATTCATTTGTTTTCTATTTGCGAATATCACTTTTGTCGCATCGCAAAACAACAAAGGAGTTTCGCCCATTTCAGACCCTGGTAAATCTATACTCGGCACAACATATGCGGTTGTTGTCGGTGTTTCTGATTATCAAAATCCTGATATTCCCGATTTAATTTATGCTCATAAGGATGCCTTTGCTTTTAGTCAATATTTAAAAAGTCCAGCGGGTGGAAATGTACCGGAAAGCAATATAAAAATATTGCTGAATGAAGAAGCCACTGCGGCTCAATTTGCTTCGGCACTGGATTGGTTGATGGAAAAAACGAAAGAAGGAGATCAAGCTATCATATTTTTTTCAGGCCATGGTGATGTTGAGAGAAAAACAATCACTCAGCCCGGATTCTTACTTTGTTGGAATGCACCATCGAAAGTTTATATGGGAGGTGGTACATTTGGTTTGGTGTATCTACAGGAAATTATTTCTACCTTATCCTTGCAATCCAAGGCTAAAGTTATAGTTATAACGGATGCATGTAGATCAGGGAAATTAGCCGGAAGTGAGATTGGAGGTCCTCATGCTACTGCTGCAAATCTTGCAAAGCAATATGCCAATGAAATTAAAATCATGTCATGTCAACCTGACGAATTATCCCTTGAAGGACCAGAATGGGGTGGGGGTCGTGGAGTTTTTTCATATTACTTTTTAAACGGAATTACCGGCCTGGCAGATAAAAACAAAGATGGCATGGTTAGTTTATTTGAAATTGAACGATTCCTCGGAGACAAAGTGCCGGAAGCAGTTTCGCCAAAAATTCAGATACCAATTACCATTGGTAATAAAGGTACAGTTATAAGTCTGGTGGACCCTGTAAGCTTGCTGGCTTTACAGGAAAATGAAGACCAGGATATCTACAGCGGTGAACTGGTGGCTTTTAATTACCGGAATTCCGGCGAACCGGATCATAAATCACAGAACGATCCGATCATAAAGGAAAAATACAATTTATTTAAAAAAGCTTTGAAAGATGGCCACCTGATGTTTCCGGAGGAAAATTCGGCCTGGAGTTTATATCAGCAAATAAAAGACTCTCCTGTTGTCGCCGCTGAATTATTATCCATTCAAAGCAGTCTGGCTGCTTCTTTACAGGATCAGGCTCAACAAGCGATTAATGATTATCTTAAAGCAGATCCCGAAGATTTGAGAAGGCGTTGGAATTTAAATGATTACTATAATCGGTTTCCTGTATATCTCAATAAAGCGGCTGAATTATTAGGTAGCAAACATTTTTTATACAGGGATATAAAGGCCAGAGAACATTATTTTACAGGACTAAACCAACGTCTTGCAGGAGAACGCAACAATGACAATTCCTTATTTGAAAAGGCCATTTCAGAACAGAATCAGGCAATAGAACTTGATTCAGCAGCAGCATATGCTTATAATGAATTGGGTTTGCTACAAAGGAGGTTAAAAAATTATTCGCAATCCATCATGTATTTTAATCAGGCATTAGTCCATTCTCCAACATGGGTTTTGCCCTGGGCTAACATAGCCATGTCCTATTATGATCAGGGTGAAATTGAAAAGGGTTTAACAACAGCATCGCGGTCAATTGCTTTAAACCCAAATTTTACTCTAGGGTATTTTAATCTGGCTCATGGATATCAGTTACAGTCTAATTGGTCAAAAGCAAGAGAACTCTATATCAGAATCCTCGATATTGATAAGAAAGAACGCCACGCATTAATGAATCTGGCTGCTATGTATTATATGGAAAAAAATTATGAAAAGGCAGGTGAAATAATAAATGACTATAAAATAAAATATCCTACTGACACATATGTTTATTTACCATTGACCTGTATTTATTTAATGAAAAGTGAAGAAGAAAAAGCATACGAAGCAATAGAAATGGGCTTTAAAGATGGTTTCAAAGATGTGAATGCAATTGAATCAGAACCGGATCTGAAAGAGTTTATCAAAACACCAAGATATCTCGAACTAAAAGCGAAATACCTCCGTTAAATCAAGCTTTGGATAAAAACAATAAAGAGTGAATCTCTAAAGCTATAAATAATGTCCTGACTTACCTGCAGCTGGGAAACTCAATATTCGCGAATTTCTCTGTCTAAGTTCAAAATTGATTTTTCCTTAATACAAATTTTAGGTACTTCTGAAAATCTTTGCCTTGTCTTTTATTGGAATTTAATAATAATTTTTACTTAGAGTATTAGAATCTATAAGTAAAAATTCTATTGTTGAGAAATTGAAGACTTCAATAAGTTATTAAAATTGGATGCAGTGGAATTTTATTTTCATGCTTTACTTTACGTGAGAATGACTTAAATAGCTTTTTTCAATAAATTAAATGAATTAATCGACTTAACGTCTCACAAAAAAGAAATGGCCACCTTCATCCCGAGTATCAAAAAATATTCCGTAAACCGGAGATGTTTGAGTATTATTCCGGATAGGTTCGATAATTTCATTAAACAAAGTATATTCAAATGTAATTTTATTAGGATTCGATTTTAAATATTTGATCAGGTATTCATTAAAGTAGGATTTATCAGGTACTGTTTCTTTAGCTCCACTGGAAATAAACTTTCTGGATTGTTTTGAAGCAAAATTTTTAAATGAACTGAGATCATATTGCTTAACACTATCATTCAGTTCGCCGCGGGAAGCCATGGCTCCCAGATAACAAGCATCAGAAATAAAAAGAATATTGTGAATGCGGCATTTTTTTAATAAGTCTTTTATTATATCACTGGTAATATTTTTAGAATCTGAGTTTTCTTCTGCGTCCACAGGAATTAGAGCAGCTTTGTCTGTAACCTTATCATATTTACCATGTCCTGCATAATAAATCAACAAGTAAGTGTTTGGACCATTGTCAGTAAAAGATTCGAAACCCTTATATATTTTTTCGTACGTGCCGTCTTTTATGATTTTGATATTTTCCTCATCAAATGTGTAATTTTCAACCAGTGTCGTTTTCATTTTTTCAACATCATTGATAGGATATTGTAACTTTTTCCAATACTGATAGTTGTTATTGCCAATCAGTAAAGCGTAATATTTATTTTTAGTAATGTCGAGTTGACTTGCATCAGTATTAAGTGGTTTGATGCCCCGCTGAGCGTCATCGGAATGCTGGGATAGGCTGCTTTCATTGGATGGGTCAGAAATCGGTGCATCAGAATTGAAGCGGATAGCCGCAACAGCCAGAATAATAATCAGGGCGGTTGCTGCAATATGTGGCAACCATTTTTTAAATGTAAAACGGCTTGCCACTAGTTTTTCTAATTCTCTTTGTAGCAATCTGACGCTATCAAATCGTTTAGTTGGGTCAACATTGGTTGATTTGTCAATAAGAGCATCTAATTTTTTATAAATAGGATCAGCAGGGACCTGTTTATCGTATTTATAACCATATATTAATTGTTTTAAAACAATACCCAAAGAATATATATCGGTTTTTTCATTAATTACACCAGTCTTTTCCTGCTCCGGGGCCATATATCCTTCTGTTCCAAATGCACCGGTATTAACATCTTTGTTTCCGGCTTTCGTAATATGTTCTTCTGCAGCTTTTTTTAAATTGAGAAATGAAAAATCAATAATCTTTGGATTATAATGATCATCCACTAAAATATTGTTGGGTTTGATATCCCCGTGAAATAATCCTTTTATACGAAATGATTGGTATTCATTTTGATCCGTATATTCGAATTCATGTGCATACGCAATAGCATCGCAAATTCTGATAAACATTTGTAATTTATCTTGTATTGCCAATACTTCTACAGCTGGAGTTTTATCAAGGGATTTACCTTTGATAAGATCAAGTACCATGATAAAGAAATCAGTACCATTTTCTGAGACTTTAAAGTATTCTCTTATTCCGATTATGTCTTTGTGCTGAATTTTAAGTAATCCCTTAAGTCCACTTTTAACAATTTTATTAAACTCTTCAATAATCTGCTTGTCATTGGTATGTGCAATTTTTAAGGCCACTTTTTCTTTTGTATATATATGTTCAGAGATATATACGGCGGAAAAATTACCACAGCCCAAATATTCCAATGTGCGGTAATTGCCAAAAATTTTATTTGAAAACACTTCCATGATTTAAATGATCTGGTATTCGATTATTTTAAAACTGATGATTTCAATTTATGCAAATCATTTTTTTTATAGCAATGTACGAATATACGTAATTTATTCAAATTATCAATTTTCATCTATGGAATATCGACTTTATTGTATTTCAATTACTTCAAAATTTAACTCCGAAATACTCTGTATTTCAGATACATCGATTTTTAATTCCGGACCTCTTGTTACTGGATTTTCGACAAATAAATTTCCAAATAGCATTTCAAGACTACTCTTGGGTTTTTCGTCTATAATATTGTAAACACCCCGGGTGGCAATGACAGGACGTAAATCAAGTGGTTTGTCCGTCATAATTAATTTAAATACTTCCATGCCGGCAGGTGCGGTAACTTTCAAATCAAAATCTGTGGTATACGTTTGTCCGGGCTCTAAATAATACTCTGAAGCTGGTTTGTCAAAAGGTATGACAATTTGTATTTTATTATCGGCCTGAATATTGACAATGGTGAAATACTGAGGCTTATCAGAATTATTTTTAACTTGCAATTTAAAGCGACTGCCAATATTAAATTTCGATATTGCAGACTTATCGTTCCGCTCAATATTTGTCAACAGCTTAAGTTGCAGCTCATGTTCCTTTTGATTGCTGAAGTTCAGGTTTTTTAAAAAATCAGCTCTTTTAAAATCGGCCAAAAGATCACTTAAATGAAATGCAATTTCATGTTCATTTATATTCTCTAATTTTTCTGTATATAAGTTATCACCACCACGGGTGGTCATAATGAGTTGATTTTCTTTGCTTATTGTTATTTCGACATCAGCTTTCATATCCACCATTCTGATAAATGATGAGAAAGCAAAGTGAGTTTTTAGTTTTTCGGCTAATGATGTTTTTCCAAGTTTTACTTCCAGACTTAACAAGAGGGGCCTAAAATGAAGTTTAGATATAAATGCACAGGCATTCTCCGGTATTTCTTTAGTAACTGACTCAAGTATTCTCAGTTCAGAATCGAATAAATTTACTTGTTCGATTATGCCTCGACCAATGGCTCTATGGCCCATAGTGTCTTCAACATTTGGGGCATAAATAGTTAGTTCGGTTCCTTTCTCAAGTTTTTGTAGACTCCCGCCCATTATCTTAACCAGGTCCTGACTATAAAATTTATCCAGTTTAAATGAAGTATTATTTTTTGTAAGCAAATTATTAAAAACCAATGTGCTCAGGTCACCCATTATGATTGGATTTTGTTTTACAGACTGATGTTTCATAAAAGTATTTATCTCCCAAAACCAATTTTCGTATGTAGCGTTTTGGGTTAATTCAATCAAGGATTTTCCTATTGCATAGCTAAACAAACCAAATGATCCAAATTCCCGTGTATAATATTCCTGAATTCCTGAATTAATATCAGAATTATGCATGCTGATCATCGGAGCTTTGGTGCTTTGTGAAGGAGAAGCTGATAAAAAAGTATTAAAATCTTCTTGTTCGGATTCAAATTGACTTAAATCTCCCCTTCCTTTATTTTTGGTCATCCCCCGGTCTGGAGCGGAATAACAATCCATGGTTATCAAAAGCTGACCTTCAGGACCCAGCTTCTTTTGAATCATAGCAAAAATATTTTCCAATTCGTCATCCAATATAAACCTGGAAGGAGAAAATGAAGCTTCGATATTTTTTGGTGGAGCGTCATAAGGGACAATAGCTTCATCCATACCATCAGGTTCAAGATAATCCAGATCTACAAATTGTTGTCCTTGTCCGGAATAGTGTATATAAACCATGCTTCCTTTGCTCAGTTGAGGCAACAGTGAATCGGTAAATGTATTTAAAATCCCGGCCCTGGTACACTGGCTGTCTAATAATAGATAGATGTGTTCCTTTTTAAATCCTCTGTACAGCAAACTACTTTGGATCAGATTTAAATCATTGTCGGCATAGGTAGAAGGCCATTGAGAATTGACAGGATACTCACTGATTCCCATCAAAAATGCAAATTTATCCTGAGCACGTGATTCAGAGTTGAATAACATGCACTGTATCAGCAAGAATAAGCTGATAGTTACTCGATTACACAAGGTGGTCAACATCACAATAAGTTTTTAAGTTTATTCTATAGTATTAAATAGAAAAATAGTATCAATTGTTATCAGTAAAAATAACCATATCATCTGGAACTGAATAAATTAGAAGTCAAAATCGCAATATTCAGTTACTTAATATCCCGTAATTTCCTTATAGCGGTAGTAACGTATTACCGACTGCAACCATTTTCCCTGGTCGAGTATGGCAACATAAGATTCTTTTTCACAATGATACATCCATTGATCATTTCCTAAGGATCGTAACTTTGAAGATTCTACATTCAGTTGTTGTTTGATTTTAACGGGAATATGTTGTACTACAAATTGTTTATATCCTTTGACAACCGAGCTATATAATGCATAAGTATTAAATGATTTTTTTTCAATTCCATTTTCAGCATCCAGCCGAATCCAGGAATCCGTGTCTGTATTACGGAGTTTAAGGCTTAATTCGGGAAGATTTGGCGACTGTAGCGGAACACATTCTTCAGAAATGACTGGAAATACATAATTGTTGGACTGTAATTTTGAAATATTTTGTTCAGCTTGAGATGCGATGATCTTGTTAGGGTTTTTCAACAGTTCCAACCAGATTGCGAGGGCCTGATCAGATTTATTTTCTTTAGCGAGTAAGATAGCATTGGCGGATTTAATTTTTAAAAATTCATCCTGGAGTTTTTTATTTCTTGAATAGGACCTAAGGCGATTCTTATAAAAATTATTCGCTGTCTCTAGTTCGCCTTTCATAATCAGTAATGAAAAAATATTTATTTCTGCCTGGAGATATTTTGGGCTCAGTTTAAGGGCGATTGAAAAATTTTGTTTAGCTTTATTAAAATACTGAGTTTGCTGGATTCTTTCCAGGGTTTGCAATGGATCATCGCCACGGCCTGTTTTTGGTTTTTTAATACGTATATTCCAATCCAGTTCGATTGGATAGATATAGTTTTCAATATTTAATCGGGTATGATTTATAGCCAGCAAAGTATAATTCATCCCAAGATTATTATATATTTCCCGTCCCTGGTAAAACCTCGAAATATATTCAAGGCATTGTATTGCAAGTGTGTATTCCTGAATGCTGGTCATTTGATTTGCCAGTTGAAACAATTCTATTAATTCATTAGCCTGATTAGTTACATGCCGATAAGAAGTTTTACGGTCTTGTTCTGAAGGGTATCCATGAATCTGTTTGTTTTTTAACTCATAGACATCATACATTTTATCAATAATCCGTGGAATAAGCTCAATGGTTTTAAACCCGGCGAGGTAGCTTGTAAAAATCCCTTGAATATCGGCATCCTGTTCAATTTCAAGCGAACTGTTTAAGGTCTGATCATAGGATATGAAGCTGGTTTTCGGGAGCACATTATTTACCTGAACGGCATGGATTAACTCATGCCCTAAAATAAAAGCCAGAGCATCCAGTGAGTCTTTTCCAAAATCCCGGCATAATAAATAGGCAGTTTCTTCCAACTCAATCGTGTTATTGTATTTTAAATATCGGGCTACATTTTTTTTAGCCTTTATAACTGAAAGTTTGGGTTTGTTTGGATTAAAATGGCCATGGACTTCATATAAGCGGTCAAGTACTGTGGTAGCTACACGGTGCGGACTATTACCTGGAAGCATTGCCGGCGCCAGGAAGCAAAGAGTATAAACGATATAGGATAAGGTCTTCAAAATACAAATTTACAAATGCTTTTATTATATAGGCAAAGTTCCGGACTAGTTATCATAATATTATAAACAGTCACTATATGGGCTAGTTACTTGGAAGTCAGGATTTTAATATTATTTTAGTAATTTTGGGAAATTTTTTCCGGAGATTTAATCAATTTCAATGGATTAGGTGATAACTTGAGCTTAATAAATCTATTAACTTATGAAAATTAAAACTTCGATGACAGATGAAAATAAACTGTTGGAGTTATTGAAAAAAGGTGATTCACATGGGTTTAAAGAAATCTATGACCGGACGTTTAATTTAGTAAGGCATTATATCGTATCAAACAGCGGACATACTGAAGATGCAGAAGACTTGTTTCAGGATGGAATGATTGCTTTCTTAAACAACATACGGAATCCAAATTTTGCATTGACCACAAGTATTGAAAATTACTTTATGTCGATAATCCGGAATCTTTGGTTAGGTCAACTTAAAAAGAATAAGATCAGAAATGTGGAAGTTCTGGATAATATCAGCGAACAATGGATGGATATAGCTGATGGAGATACCGATACATTACAACTTGAAAATGAAAGACAGGAAAGTCTTTATAAACATTTTGAGTTGTTAGGTGAAGATTGTAAAAAACTATTAACCTGGTTTTATTATTATCAGCGTCCTTTAAATGAAATCGCCACAGAAATGAATTATACCTATGATTTTATCAAAGTAAAAAAATTCAGATGCATGAAAGAGTTAAAATCTAAAATGATGTAATCTTATAAATAAATAGTATGGAACATATAGACTTTTCAGAAATAATAAGAAAAATCGGCCCGGATAAAGATTTATCCAAATTGACGGAAGAAGAATTGTATTATTATGATATGGTGAGAGCAGTTAAAAGTAAATCAGCTGATGAAGAAAGAAAAAAAATTAATGAAGTCATAAAAAAAGCACAAACAAAATCACATTTACAAACAAATAAATTTTTTTGGATTATGAATAACAAGACTTGGATTGGAGCCGCCGCAGCAATAGGTTTACTAATTGTAGCTTATCTTTATCTCTGGCAACCATCAAAATCACCGGATGAAATCTTTGCAAATAGTTTTTCTCCGGAAAAGGAATACGTAAGCAAAGCTAAAGAAAAAGCTATGAATTTTGGTATGGTAGATTCTGGCACAGAATCCAGAGATTCATTTTTAAAAGCTATGCAATTTTATGAAGAAAACAATTATGATGAAGCAATGAAAATTTTAGGTCCTTATGTAGAAACATATCCTGCAGATACTGATGCGCGTTTTTATCTGAGTATGGCTCAAATGAATCGCGAAAAATATGCTGCTGCTATAAGTAATCTTTCAATGTTAAATGCGACAAAAGATCTTGAAAATGCCGAAGATATTAAATGGTATTATGCATTATGTCTGCTTAAAATGGTAGATGGACGTAAACAAGCAAAAACACTTTTTGAGCAACTGGCTGCATCACAAGGTAAGCATGCAAATGCCGCCCGGGCTAACCTGATGTATCTTTAATAAAATCTCTGAATTCTGCTTCGGATTTTTAAAAAATACAAATTGAAGCTTAATATTTTGATTTGAACATCCATAGTAAAAGTGCAACACCTGGGTCAATTCTTCAAAACCTATCCCGGTTTTACTGATTCAAAAGGATTGTTGCACTTTTATCATGTAAGCAAAGTCTTATTTCATCAACTTAAATTTAACGGGAAGTGTGATTTGAACCGGCACCGGCTTTCCATTTTGAACACCCGGACTATATTTTGGTAAGGAATCAATAAAACGGAGAACTTCTTCGTCACAAGCACTACCAATGCCACGCTCAATGCGAATATTAGATAAACTGCCATCAGCCTTTACAATGTATTTTGAATAGACAACACCTTGAATCCGTTGTTTTTTTGCTTCGGGTGGATATTTGATAATATTAAATAATAAATCAATTAGCTTCTTTTTACTGCATTCTTCCGGATTTGGATCCGTATCACAGATTTGAAAGACGGGCATTTTTTCTACCCTTTTGTAAAGCGTATGCTTATTTAATTTGTATTCATGTGTCTTTGTAACAGGATTGTATTGATAGACCGTATCCGTAAAGTCTCCTAAAATTTCAGCCGGCGTATTGAGCGATCTCTCCTGACATTTTACTGATTGATAAGGTAAAAAATAACAAAAAAAAATTAATATGTCAATTTTATAATTCACAGCCTGGTTTAAATAATTTGAAAATCAGGCCAGTGGCCTGAAAAAGGGCGATACAAATCTACTAAATAAATGAACACTGGGCGCACACAAAACACAGAGTACATTTAAAGCAACGAATTCTTATAAAGAAAAGCTTAATATTGCAGGACGAAGTGCTCCTAATCCGATATTCTGAAAAGCAGTTAATTTTTGGCTATTTACGTTTAAACTGGTACGTGGTAAATTCTACAAAATCATCACAACTCACAATCACAGATTTCACTTTTTTCTTTTTTACCTCAAATGGAAAAACTTTAATACCCAGTAAGGGATTACTGTAAGTACATAAAAAACGGTTTGATCCAATGTGTTCCAGTGTAGCATACTGATCGGGATGATGTTCAAAATTTGCGGTAAGGGTATTTCCAGTTAGCTGTAAATACATGTTTCCATATACTTCGTTGTAATAAGTTCCGGAAAAGGATTGTAAAGGTACCGTAGTATTCAAATTCATTTTTACGGAATCCCGTACATCCTGTAACCATTTTATCGTTTTTTCTTTTGACTTTGTATAACGCTGTAAACTTATTTCACTGTAATTGCGATAGTCAAGATTCAAATAGGCATCCAGAATTTCCCATTTTAGTGCCTGATAAAAGCTATTGGCATCTGTATTCGTAAATACGATAATTCCTAAATTTTCTTCAGGCATTAAAGTAACTGAACTAACAAATCCATCCGCACCACCGGTGTGTGAGACTAATTTTTTACCCTGATATTCATTGATAACCCAGCCTAGTCCATACAATGCAAAATGACCGTTGTTGTAAAGTGGATTAAATACACCCCTCACAGAAACCGGTTCCATGCTTTTGGCAATGGCTTTTTCAGAAACAATTTCTTTGCCTTCAAATTTTCCTTTGTTTAATAACATAAGGACCCATTTGCTCCAGTCAGACACAGAGCTACAAATACTGGCAGCCGGTGCGAGATTGTCAATATTGGGAACATTCATTTTTATTAAACGCTCATCATAAATGGTGTGTGGAGTGCATCGATTTTTGGCATTTTTAAAATCAATAGTCAGGGAATACGTTTCTTGCATACCCAGAGGAATGAAAAATGTCTCCCGGATATAATCTTCCCATTTTTTTCCAGTAGCCTTTTCCATAATCTCTCCGGCTACTACATAGCCAGCATTGCAATAACCCCATTTGTCCCTAAAGTCATATACGGGCCTGATCTTGGCCATTTTTTCCATAACCTCTCTGCGGGTTGTATTTGTTGACCAATGGCAGAAGTCTCCCTGAAAAGTTTCAAATCCAATGCGATGTGTCACCATATCTTTAATGCTTACCAACTGCGTGGAGTTGGATTCATATAACTTAAACCAGGGTAACCATTTCACTACTTTATCATCCAGACTTAATTTATTTTCCAGCTCAAGTTTAGCCAGACTGATTCCGGTCACTGCCTTGGTATTACTGGCAATCATAAATAACGTATGTTCATCAACCGGATCCCTAAGGTCCATATCTTTATAACCATAAGCTTTGCTAAGAATTACTTTGCCATCTTTTACGATTGCAACAGCACAAGCTGGAATTTTCCAGTTTTTGATACCCCTTTCAATATATATATCCAAACTATCCCGCACAAATGAAGGAGTCGTGGTTTGAGTAAATACAATAAATGGAATTAGTACAAATACAAATTTTAATAGTAATCGCATATCTATAATTTAAGTTGCAAAGATAGCAGAAACGGGAAGAATCACTAAAGCAACGATTTCATTCAGAGTCGCAATACAGTTTCCTGCATCTTCAATCAGAAGTTGAATTATTTTCCCGGATATTGATAAATCTAGACTTTTCAGGAAGTTCAAACAAATAGAATTATGATTTCTAAAAAATGATTTTAGACTACATTTGGAATATTACAGTTTAAAATTTATTTATAGCAGGTCTATAACTTTTGTTGTAAAATAGTACATTTACGAAAACAAAAATAGTTGGTCATCGTAAATGGATTCATATTGAGGCTCCTTACTGGTCGTTTTGCCACAGCCATAACCATATGGCCATTTATTTTCATCAGAAAAAAAGAAATGAAACGCGATCTTGTATTGATCAACCACGAAAAAATACATTTGTGTCAGCAATTGGAATTATTAATCTTCTTTTTTTACCTGTGGTATTTTTTAGAATTTTTTTATTATTACATACAAACTGGCAACCGAAGAATGGCCTATAGGATGATCCGCTTTGAACAAGAGGCATACCATCATGAAAAAGATCCGGATTATTTAAAGACGAGAAAGATTTTTGGATTTTTAAAAAAGCACTAAGACTTGGATGAACGATAAATATCAAAATCTACGTTATAAAATTCCCAACCAGGCTTCAGCACTGCGATAAAACAACCAGCTTTTTTCATCGTCATCATAACCGGAATCAGAAATTAGTTTACCCGGACTTAATTCGCCTAATGGGAAAGGATAATCTGTACCAAGAGCTACTTTGTCGATACCAAAAAGTGAGACCAGTTTATCCAGCATATCCAGATCATGAACCAGTGAATCTACCCAGAATTTACCCAAATACTGATCCGGATGGTGGGGATTGTCAACAGCTACAAGATCGGGCCTAACTTCAAAACCATGTTTTATTCTTCCGTAGGATCCCGGAAATGCACCGCCACCATGAGCAAACGCCACGCGTAATTTTGGATACCTTTCAAACACGCCACCAAAAATCATACTGCAGATCGCCAGGGAAGATTCTGCCGGCATTCCTACCAACCAGGGCAACCAATATTTTGGCATTTTTTCTTTGGCCATCATATCCCAGGGGTGAATAAATAAGCAGGCATCCAATTCTTCAGCGGCTGCATAAAAATCATTTAGTTCTACGGCATTTAAATTCCAGTTATTAATATGGGAACCTATTTCGAAGCCTGCCAATCCAAGGGTCTCTATACATCGCTGCATTTCTTGTATCGCTAGTTGTGGATCCTGCATCGGCAGTGTACCCAATCCTATAAACCGGTCGGGATAGTTTCTGACAACAGATGCAATATGATCATTCAGAAAACGGCTTACATCATATGCATCTTTGGCCTGTGCCCAATAAGAAAATAAAACAGGTATTGTACTCAGTACCTGAAGCGATATATGATGTGCATCACATTCAGCGATGCGTTGTTTCCCATCCCAGCAATTATTTTGAATTTCTCTGAAAAATTTACCATCCATCATCATTTTGGCTGCACAGTTTTTGTGGTGTTCCAATTGAATAAATCCACCATAACCAAATTTATCAGCCCAGGAAGGTAACTGCTCCGGAATAATATGTGTATGTATATCGATGCGCTTCAAAGTAAAATTTATTTTGGAATGTGATTGTAATAAAATCCAAGTGTCCGTTTTAAATCAACAGGTAATTCAGGTAATTCAGATCTTGGAATTAACAAAGTTGAGATGTTGTGAAAATCAATAAAGATCTGGTGTTTTTTAACCGTCTCCATTAAATAATCATGGCCGGATGATCCTCCGGTTCCGGATTTTCTTCCCAGCATTCTCATGACCATTTGAGCGTGGCGGTAACGCCATCCGGTCAGCAACTCATCCATTTCTGTAATCACATTAAGTAAACGGTATGGCAATTGCAATAAAGGTTCATGTCCATACAATTGAATTAATAAGGCAGCGATGGTTGCTTTGTAAGATAATCGCATTTTACCTTCTGCTATGAGTTGATTGTGATACGATTCATTAAAAACATTTGCAAAAAATGTATTGCTGTCACCATTCATTTTTAAACGCATGGTTTTTTCCATTTCAGAAAGATAATCAGAAGATTCAATGGCAGATTGTTCACGTTGAAGCATCTTATCAACGGCTGTCATATATTTTGATTTAAAATCAAATCCATGAATATCCAAAAAAGGAGTACGCTCAAGCCAGGATTCAATCAATTGAAATAAACTAAGAGCGGATTCAAGATCAACGATTTCTTTCTGGTCTTTTTCGGAAAATTCGTGGTAATAATGATGCGCCGTATAACTGGTTCGTTTTTCCATTTTCAAACCAAGCATCACCTCGAGTTTACGAAATTGAAATGACTGAAACCCGGAAGCAGGAAATAAATACGATCTGAAGTCCAGAAAATCCAATGGCGTCATTGTTTCAATTACCCGGATTTGTTGAATGAGCAATTTGAGTATTTCGTTGACGCGTTCCAATCTTGAAACGGCAATATCGATATTTTTTTCATCGACATTATTCGATTTAAACAATTCCATGACTGTGTTTACTTCATGAAGTATTTGTTTAAACCATAATTCATAAACCTGGTGAACGATAATAAACAACATTTCTTCATGAGCTTCATCACCTAATTCACGGCTGCGAGGCATCTGTGCTGATAATATTTTATCTAATCCCAGATAGGAAGCATAATGGATGGAGCTGTATTTTTTTTCGTCACTCATAATGGTTTATATGCAATGGCTTTAATTTCTATCAACAGATGTGGATGGGGGAGCTGATGGACTGCGACCGTGGTGCGGCAGGGTCCATTGTAATCAAAATAGCTTCCGTAAACTTCATTGTACTCTTTAAAATCATTCATAGACACTAAAAAAGTACTTATCTCAACGATATCACATAAATCGGCATCCACACTTTTTAAAATATCCCTTATGTTTTCGATGACAGCGCGTGTTTGCGCTTTGATATCCAGGGAGGTTGTTCCCATGTCATCAACTTCTACACCATCGAAGCTATTATCAGCACGTCTGCTGCTGGTTCCGGAGACAAATAAAAAATCACCGGCACGGCGTATATGAGGAAATTTACCTCTGGGTGTAGCTTTTCCTTCGACTACTTTGCTTTGTTCCATTTTTCCCATTGCTCAAAGATAGAAAGTGACCGCCAAATAATAGCGTAGTTTCGGCATATAGAGCAGTTAATTAAGACCCTATTTCAAGCTTTTACGGCAATTAATTAAGATAAACCCTTAAAAATCAGCTCATCTCGTAAGTCTTGAGACTCCCTTACAGACTTAACCATTTCTTAATATTGAAATCGGGCCTTCCGGATCGGGGTGTTTTACCTTTGTGCTGTAATAAATGTAAAAAATGTATTTTATGAAAAAATGGATGGTCATTCTAATGGTTTTTTATTTAGCAACAAATGCTCAGTCGCAAAGCAGTACGCTGGACAGCACAGTTGCAGCTCAATCTGAGGCAATAAAGATTCTGAAAAAAATTAAAATTAGTGGTTATGTGCAGCCTCAATTTCAATACGCTCAAGAAAAAGGAATCAAATATCACGGTGGAGATTTTGCTGCTAATGTAGATAACCGCTTTAGTTTGAGACGGGCAAGATTAAAAACGGCATATAGCTCAAATAATATTGAGGTAGTATTAGTCACTGAAAATACTGAACGCAGCTTTGGATTGCATGATATGTATGCATCGTATACTATGGAAAAAGCCGGACTGGTATATACCATCGGTTTGTTTCCAAGGCCTTTTGGTTTCGAACAAAATTTTTCATCAAGCAAAAATGAAGGCCCTGAAAGAGCCAGATTTTCAAATATTTTATTACCATCTGAAGCAGATTTAGGATTTACTCTTAGTTATATCAATCTTCAGCCAATAACTGTGGAATTGGGTTTTTTCAATGGGAATTCGACAGCATCTGACTTTGATTCATACAAAGATTTTATTGGAAGAATTTCATTCGATAAAAAAATAAAATCTTCCAATTTATCAGTCGGGGTTTCTTTTTATCATGGAGGAATTATGCAAGGCAATAATAAATTATTTGAAGTTGAGCACATCAATAATTTTACCCGGTTTGTTTTGCAGGACACATTGGTTAATTTAAAAGGAAATTCTGTTAGACGTGAGTATTTTGGAGCAGACCTACAATATACATTTTCCAATGCACTTGGACAAACAACTCTTCGTACAGAATGGATGAGCGGAACTCAGCCAGGTTCTTTGGTTTCGACCGAGAGCCCAAAAACAGGTACAGCTCCAACGTTTGATACCTATTCCAGAAAATTTAATGCACTGAGCTCTTACTTCATACATAAAATCGGAAAATCAAATTTTCAGCTTATGGTCAAATATGACTGGTATGATCCCAATACAGAAGCGGATGCCAATGAAATCGGTATCGTGGGAAGCAATTTAAGTGGGACAGATATTAAATTTTCTACACTGGGCTTGGGATTAAATTATTATTTTAAAAATATAACTGTGATGTTGTATTATGATCTGGTAACAAATGAAAAAGCACCCAACCTGATCGGGTTTGAATCGGATAAAAAAGACAATGTATTTACAATCAGAACTCAATTTAAATTTTAAAAAATCTGAATATATGAAATCAATAAATTTTATTTTAGCATTGCTGCTTATTTTAGTATCTTGTAATAATCCTTCACAGAAAAAACAAGACGCTGATTCTAAATCTATTAAAGTAAAAGGTAGTGATACTGTATTGCCGGTTGCTCAAAAAGAAGCAGAAAGTATAATGAAATCCAATCCGGAATTGTCTATAACCATTGTGGGTGGTGGAAGCGGTACCGGTATTACAGCTTTGATGGATGGAAATACAGACATCGCCATGTCATCCCGTGATTTAAAGGGAGAAGAAAAATTAAGATTACAGGAAAAACAAATTCAGGTCCAAGTTAAGACTATTGCTGTAGATGCCTTGGCCGTTATTGTACATCCTGAAAATAAAGTTGATAAATTAACCAGAGAACAATTGGAAAAAATATTTATCGGAGAAATAACAAACTGGAAAGAAGTTGGCGGTGACGACCTTAAGATGGTTGTTTATTCCAGGGAAAATAGCTCGGGAACATATGAGTTTTTTAAAGAGCATGTAATGGATAAAAAGAATTATTCAAGTACTGTTTTGAATTTACCGGCTACCGGAGCGATTGTACAGTCCATAAGTCAGACAAAAGGCGCCATTGGTTATGTCGGTCTGGCTTACATGAATAATTCGGTAAAACCGGTGGCTGTTTCTTATGATCAGGGGGCAAATTATATAGTTCCAAGCATGTCTACAGCCAAAGATAAATCTTATCCAATTTCAAGACCTTTGTATTATATTTACGACGAAAAATCAACTGAAAAAGTAAAAGTGTTTGTTGATTTTTGCTTGTCGGCTGAAGGTCAAAAAATTGTTGAAGAAGTTGGATATATTCCTTTGTTTTAATTTAAGTAAATTTGAAGCGATTTCTTGAAATAATAATAGAATGGATCATCAAAGGCTGTGGATTTATCTCAGCTTTTGTTGTTCTTATGATCGTGTTCTTTCTTTTCAGAGAGGGAATATTATTTATCAATTCATCTCCGTTGGAAGAGAATTATGGATTGTTTGTAAATGTCAAAAATCCGCTTAGTCAACTTACTGATCATCAGGTTAAAGATATTTTTGATCGAAAAATAACCAACTGGTCAGAATTAGGAGGTAATAATGACTCCATCATTACCATGACTATTAATAGTCTTGAATCGTTTTTTACAGAAGAGCAACTGGGAAGTGATTATGAATATCTCAGCGTTAGGGTGAATCATTTTATAGACAGTGTACCTGGCTCGCTTGCATTTTTTTCAAAAAGAATTCTAAGTATTTCTCCTGAATCTAAAGAAATTGAAATTGAAAAAATAAGTCTTTGGAATTTTATTAGTGGTAATCAGTGGTTTCCTACTTCAGAACCGGTAGCCATTATGGGTACACTTCCTTTGTTATTAGGTACCTTGCTGGTTAGTTTTTTTGCCATACTATTTGCTTTGCCTTTAGGATTAGCGGCATCTATTTATCTGGCGGAAATTGCCGATGAACGCATTCGGAAAATATTAAAACCGATTATCGAATTGTTGTCGGGCATCCCATCCGTAGTTTATGGATTTTTTGGATTAGTCGTTGTCGTACCTTTAATACAGGACTTATTTAATTTACCGGTTGGTGAAACGGCTCTGGCAGGGTCTATTATTTTAGCTATCATGGCATTACCGACAATTATTACTGTATCGGAAGATGCTATACGTACTTGTCCAAGAGCTGTTAAGGAAGCAAGCCTCGCATTAGGAGCTTCCCATTGGCAGACGATCAGAAGGGTTATATTGCCTTATGCAGCTTCTGGTATAACAGCCGCTTCTATTTTGGGAATCGGAAGAGCCATTGGAGAAACTATGGCTGTATTGATGGTAACTGGAAATGCGGCCATAATTCCTGAAAGTTTGATACAACCAGTGCGCACTATTCCGGCAACCATTGCTGCCGAATTGGGGGAAGCTCCTTTTGGTGGTTTACATTTTAAATCATTATTTGCTTTAGCCTGTATCTTATTTTTAATTACCATGTTGACAAATTTAGTAGCTGAGCGAATTTCCAAAAAAAGAAAGTTTTCTTAAACTGATACTATGCTGGTATTTCCTAAATCAATTGATAAGAAGAAAAAAAGAACACAAAAAATTATGTTCTGGCTTGCCAGTTTGGTTTCTTACTCAATCATTGCAATATTGATTTTAATATTATATTTTATTTTGAAAAGAGGTATTGGTGTAATTAACTGGGAATTTTTTACTGCCATGCCTGAAGACGGAATGACCAAAGGAGGAATTTATCCAGCGATAATCGGTACATTGTATCTCGTATTAGGGAGTATGTTAGTGGCTTTTCCTATTGGTGTATTATCTGGTATCTATGTCAATGAATATGCCAGAAATGGGAAGATTAAGGATTTTGTTAAACTGATGACGAATAACCTGGCTGGTGTTCCATCGATTGTATTTGGATTATTTGGAATGGCCTTGTTTGTTAATCAACTCAATTTTGGGGCATCCATTTTAGCAGGATCATTAACCCTGGCTATTTTAGCTTTGCCAATTATTATCCGGACAACAGAAGAAAGTTTGAAAGCAGTTGATGACACATTCAGGCATGCAAGTTATGCACTGGGGGCTTCTAAACTGCATACGATTCGCAAAGTAGTAGTTCCGATTGCCTTTCCAAATATTATTACCGGTTTAATCTTAAGTATAGGAAGAGTATCCGGAGAAACAGCACCGATACTATTTACTGTTGCAGCTTATTTTCTTCCTAGGTTACCTGATTCTGTGTTTGATCAATGTATGGCATTACCATATCATCTGTATGTTATTTCAACAAGTGGTACAAATATTGAGGCAAGTAAACCCATAGCGTACGGCACTGCCGTTATTCTGATCTTAATAGTGTTGATAGTAAATTTACTGGCCAATTATTTAAGAAATTATTTTAGCAGAAAAGTGAAATTTAAATAGTGTATGAGTTATAAAATTGAAACAAAGAATGTTAATTTATACTATGGAGATTTTCATGCATTGAAAAATGTATCAACACAGATACAGGAAAAAACGGTTACCGCATTAATCGGACCATCTGGCTGCGGAAAGTCAACATTTCTTCGGCTTTTTAACCGGATGAATGATTTAATTGAAGGAGTTAAAATTTCCGGTAATATTCTGATAGATAATAAAGACATTTATAAGATCAAGACTACAGGAGTAGATCAGTTGAGAAGAAATGTAGGTATGGTTTTTCAAAAACCTAATCCTTTTCCAAAAAGTATTTTTGAAAATGTAGCTTATGGTCTACGGGTTAATGGTATTAATGACAAAAAACAAGTAGAAGAACAAGTTGAAAAATCCCTCAGGCAGGCAGCTTTATGGGAAGAAGTAAAAGATAAATTGAAAAAATCAGCTTTTGAAATTTCTGGCGGACAGCAACAAAGACTTTGTATAGCAAGAGCCCTGGCTGTCGAGCCAGAAGTCTTATTAATGGATGAACCAGCTTCAGCCCTGGATCCTATCTCAACCAGTAAAATTGAAGAACTTATTTATGATTTAAAAAGTAATTTTACTATTATCATTGTTACACATAATATGCAACAAGCTAGTCGTGTAAGTGATTATACAGGTTTCTTTCTTTTAGGTGATCTTGTCGAATTTGATAAAACAAAAAAAATATTTACCAATCCGGAAAATCAACAAACAGAAAATTATATAACAGGTCGTTTTGGCTAAAAATTAATAGTACATGCTCCATTTGGAAAACGAAATACAGGAATTAAGAGATAAGCTTTTATCCATGTGGGATCTGGTCATCAAACAACTGGATAAAACTGAAGTATCATTAAGAACCTTTGACAGGGATCTTGCATTGGAAATTCAGGAAATTGAACGGCGCGTGAATGCTTACGAAGTTTCCATTGATAATGCCTGCGAAGATTTTATTGCGTTGTTGCAACCTGTTGCATCTGATTTAAGATTTGTATTATCTACTTTAAAAATTAATACAAATTTAGAACGGGTGGCTGATATTGCTTGTGGTATTGCAGAGTTTATTTCTGATACAGAAGGA
Source organism: uncultured Saprospiraceae bacterium (assembly GCA_964486185.1). Taxonomy (GTDB): domain Bacteria; phylum Bacteroidota; class Bacteroidia; order Chitinophagales; family Saprospiraceae; genus Vicinibacter. The sequence continues at coordinate 74,540 of CAZALD010000008.1, read as the reverse complement.
GAGTTTAAAGAAGAAATTATCAAACATATGGAGGCCGATAAAATGTTAGGTATTGCCATTGATATGGTAAAAGATCTAAGAGAGGCTTATCTTATGGAAAATACCAAGTTGGCACGATCTGTTTATAAGCGAGATAAAATGCTGGACGAACTCAATGATGTGGCCAGTTATAAAGCCATCGAGTGTCTTGATAATTTTCCTGACTTCAGACGTCAGACCCTTCATGTATTATCAATTATCAGAAAGTTGGAACGCGTAGGAGATCAGTCTAAGAATATCGCCGAAGAAATAATATTTTATATCGATGCCAAAGTTGTAAAGCATAAACGAAAGGAAAAGGATAAAGAAGAATAATAAGTTTGAAATAAAAAAGCGGTAGCTTTTAAACTACCGCTTCTAAATAATTATCTTCTATAATATTTTACATGGTGTTATTATCAGTATAGCTGCCATCAAAGTATTTTTGAAAAACACGTTTCCATAAATATTCAGCGATGGTTCGGCCCATCTTTAATCCTTCAATATTATCCGCCTGAATGTGATAACCTCCCATTACTCTGGAAATTCCTGCCATTTCTGCAGTTGCCGAAAATGTTGGTAAAGGTAGTGAGACCGGATCACCCGGAGTTTCAGTAATAATACCACAAATCCGGTGTTCTGTTTCTCCAAACTCATCGCTGCCGGTAAATAATTCTAAGACCTTTGCACATGCTCCGCTGACGGTACTGTGACCTGATACATAAGATGGAAAAGGTGGTGAAACAAAATTGGCTGGAGAATAAGGATGCCAATAATCAGCTAATATAGTCTGGGTTCCTTTATCTGGACCTCCCCAACCTTGAATTTGTTTCCCCTTATAATAATGTCTGACTAAAGTCCAGGGTCGGGCACTGTCATAATATCGCTTGGTTTCCCAGCAGGCTATGAACGCGTCCATCGCTGTATTACCCACCGTAAAAAATAATTTAATATCCTGATCAAGCGTATTTTTATCTCTTTGAGATACCATCTGTGCAAATCGCAGCCAGTGACCTGATTGCCCGGTAGATCTGGGTCCGTCGCGCATAAATTCAATAATTGATTTACGGGTATGGTCAAGATTAGCATTAAAATCAATTACCTCATCAACTTCTTTTTTCAATTGTTCTGAACCGACTTTTGGATAATCTGGTGCACGGAATTGGGATGACGATTTTAATCCAAACGGTTTAACTCTATACCAGTGCGGAGTAAGAAAACCAACCAGGAAAGTATCTCCATTTGGATGTACAAAAGGCAAGGGATGCCAGCGATCCGGGTCGATAACATGCTTATAATCATTAACAGGTTTATAATAAGTGTAATCTGAATAGGGTGTTCCATCACATCCGGGTTCATTGCCTAATTGATTCGCTCCATCATTATGACGGTATTTAATTAATGCTTCCGCAACTAAATTTCCGATACCTTCTGGTTTATTTGTTACCTGAATATTTAAGTCCGGATCATAGCCCATCTGGATAAATTTTTCTTTGATGTATTTTTTATCTAAAGGATATAAATCCAGCAGGACTTTGTACATGGCATAACTTATGGCAGTTTCTTTGTTTTTAGTTGTCCTTTCAGCCAAAGGTCTTCTTAATTTTCCGGCAAATCTGGTACCAACTGCCTTTTCGTCATAAGCTGCCCAGGCATCATACATTGCAGTTACCGCTATACCCAGTGTCCGGGATTGTATCGTGGGTTTAGCTCCAACCCTGTCAACATCATTTGCCGTAACTTCCAAGGCTACATCAAGCCATTTGTATGCAATACTGGGTTGAAAATTTGAAGACTCTTTTATTTGAGCAGTTCCGATTTTTAAAAAAAGAAAGAAGAGAATGCTCAACAGTAAATAGGAATTTTTCATATTAAGTTATTTTGGATATTGTTAATCAAAAAAAAATTATAAACAAAACTCAGTCAACCCTAATTTCTAAACCCATGATAAATTGTCCTGTTAAAGTTGACTGAGTTTGTATGATAAAATCTACAAGTATGTATTTATTAGATAACCAAATCTATTTTTCTTGTACTCAGTAATTCCACGATTGGAATTTTTAATTCATTGATGGAACAAAATTATATTTATATCGAAGGACTCCGGAAGTCAATACACCAATTGGCTCAAATAATTGATTAAAGGCCATGTTGGATATGTAAATGAATGCTCAGGGTGAGAAAGTATTTTTGTAATTTTGTGTCGTAATGAACCTAAGATGCCTCATCATTGATGATGATCCCCTGATAGGAGATCTGATAAAACACTTCTGCACAAAATCAGATCATATTGAGTTTTGTATTTCTGCTTTAAATGCCAATGATGGATTGAATCTTCTAACAGCGGGTGGTCTTGATCTTATATTTTTAGATTATAACTTACCCGACATGAAAGGGCAGGAATTTCTGGAACTGATGCAGATTCCAATTCCTGTCATTATGGTAACTTCTGAATCTGAATTTGCAGCCCGCAGTTATGAGTATGATCAGGTTGTAGACTTTTTAGTCAAACCTTTAAATTATGATCGGTTCAGTAAAGCAATCGACCGGGTTATACAAGGTACGGACCGGGTACAAAAGCCGGAAGTTCGTCATAATTTCATCTTTATTAAAGATGGTACTAAATTAGTCAGAATCAATTTTGATGAACTGTTGTTTATTAAGTCAGAAGGTAATTATGCAAATTTCGTTCAGGAACATTCACAAACCATGAGTCTGATGAGCATGAAAGACCTTGAATCTAAACTGCCTCCAAATTTTTTAAGGGTTCACCGTTCCTTTATAGTTAATACAAAAAAAATGGAAATCATAAATCAGGATGAAATTGTATTAAAAGATAAGAAAATTCCAATAGGTGAAAAATATAAAGCCGAATTACTAAAACACATCAAGGAGTTTTAAATTATATGATTGAGTTTCTTAATTTCGCTTTCGAATATTTTAATATATTTCATAAACGGATAAGTGACTGATTCAATTAATATCTCAGGATTTGAATTTTCTAAAACTAATTTTGCCCGGGTCATCTCTAATAAGACCTGCATAGCATTTAATTTAAAGATGCGAAGCGAATTAATCAATTTGTGAAATACTTTATCAAATAAATCTGAATTCCTTTCAAGTATTGCTTTTTTAATACCATCGTACATTTCTTTCCATTCTGTTATTGTGATATCCAGAGCAACTATAATTTTGTCATTTTGATGATCATAATTTTCAAAAAGCTGAGAAAAATCCGGTAAATCAAAATGGTTTTTAAAAAGATGAATTGAAATCATGTCAATCAGTTCGGATGAGCTGACTGGTTTTTTGATATATGCATCATAAGGATAATCGTTAGGGTTTAATTGCTCCGGCAGATCCTCCATTGCTGTAATAATAAAAATAAGACCTTTAGCCTGACGTGATTTAATTATTCCTGGAAAGTGATCTTTAAGATTTCCATAATCAAAATTAAAATCCGTTATTATGAGATCGTATAATGTAGATTTTTGTTTAAACATTTCTTCAGGTGATGTAAAAACATCAATTGAAATATTTAATTTTCTAAAAATCTCTTTGTATAAAAAAGCATTTTGGGGATCATCTTCCAGACAAACTACATTTTGTATATAGTTCCCCAAAAAGTGATGACTGCTTTGAATTGAATTATTGCCTGGCTGATCTTGTATAAATTTAGCATTCAAGGCAAATCGAAATACAGAACCATTATTTATACCAGAATCAATTTCCAGGTTTGACTCAAAAAGTTTAAGTAAATTGATAACTATTGGTAATCCCAAACCAACATTTTGTAACTTTCTGGAAGCTCCGCTTACGGGTTTTTGATGTAGTATATTAAAAATATTATCAGCTGATAATCCGGGCCCCTTGTCTGAAACAGAGAATTCTACTAAATTGGAATTCGTTTTATATACACTTAGCATTACTTCGCTATCAGGCTTTGAATACCTTACTGCGTTTGATAACAGATTATGTAATATCTGACTAAGTCTGACAGGGTCTGCATAAAGCATTTTTGTATTGAGTGAGTCTTCAAGGCTAAGTCTTATTCGTATTTTTTTATTAGTGGCTTCATAGCTATGGCTTTTTATAATGTTATCGAGATAATAATTAAGTCGAATGGGTTTATTGTGTAATTCAATCTGACCACGTATTAATTTTCGATAATCGAGGATATCATTTACCAGTGTTAATAAATTTTCAGAACTAAATTTCAAGGTATTAATAAAGGCTTCCTGATCCGGACGCGGATTATTTTGTTCAAGCATTCCTGTTATTCCTAGTATAGATTGAAGTGGATTTCTGATCTCATGACTCATATTTTCCAGAAATTCCTGTTTAGCCCGATTAGCTTCTTCCGCTTCCGTTTTAGCTAATTCCTTTTCCCTGAGATGTATATTGATTTGATCTGCCATTTCCTGGAATGACTTAAAGACATCTCCGATCTCGTCATTTCGGTTAAGTTGTAATCGTACTGTATCCGGATTTTTTCCAAACTCTGTTATCGATCGAATTAAAGACGAAAACACCCGGGACTGTCGTTGTGCCCACCATATTGCAATCAGTAAAGATAAAAATGTCAGGAACAGAGTAATCCAAAGCAGATCAGATTTCCATTGATTAAAAACAGAAAAAAGCATATTTTTATCTGCACTCAAACTAAAAAATAAATGATATCCTGAACGCTTATAAGTATAATGTATGATTGAGTATAATTCATTTTTATCCTGATACTGACTTTTCCGATCCGTAAATTTGAAATTGGCCGGCAGATTTACCACCGGACGCCTTCCAAATTCAAATCCAAAGGTTTTACTGGTATCTGGATGAATAAGATAATAGCCATCCTGATTAAATAATGTCAATTTGTATGCTGTACCTGCAATTTCTTTTAATTCATCAAAAACATAACGCAGGTCAATATTTATAATAATGATACCAAATGATTTGCCATTATGGAATATTGTTTTGGCAATTCTCATTGTTGGTACAATGGGAATGTTTATTTTACCATATTCCTGATTTAAATTTATTTCTGAAAAATATATTGAATCTAAAGGTAATTCCATGGTCTCGATAAAATAGTCACGGTCACCTTTTTTTTGCAATTTGGATTTTTCAATAATTTTTGAACCTGTCGAAAATTTTTCAGCACGTATTAATTCTTTTCCGTCATTTTCAATACCAATTAAGCGTAGTTGAAGATATTGTTTATTCGTAGATAATAAAGCCAGAAATTCTGAGGATAAATTAGATTCTAATTTGAAATCTTCTGGATGAGTTATATACTCATATAAAAATGGATTTTTAGAAATAAATAGTATATCTTTTTGAATGTCGTCAATAAATGTTTTAAATTGAGCGACTACTAATTCGTTGTTATGACTTAAAGTGGATGTTGCGTTCTCAATTATTTTGTTAGAGCTGATTTTAAAAATTGAGTAACCTAAAAATATAGATGTCAGGCCAAGGAGTATAAAATATACGATGGCATTTTTTATGGCAATTGAGATTCTGGGCATTTACCCAATGATTTTATAAGATAATTGCAAAGATAAAGAATGCCATCTGTATTTATTCATCACGCTTATGTGAATCTAATTTGATGAGTTTTAAACAATACTATAAAAACAAGAAACAGCATGAAGGTATTACATTTTCAGATCGTCTGAAGGAACCAAGTGATGAGTCTTTTTTTGACCAAATCGAATACTTATACCCAGATTAATTGAATAATCTGCGAATGCTGCATCGCCCTGAACAAGTGTTCCGCTGTCCTGAGTGCGAAGTTTGTCAGAGACGCTTTGAACGCGGTTTCGTTCCAGGGCCACTGGAACCGACGCAAACACTTCGATATTATTTTTTCTGTACACCATGCCAGGTTCAAATCCAATATAATATCCGGGTCTTCTGAAACCATTGCTTTCTCCAATCAAGTCTTCACTGGGAATCCCCTCTGTACGGAGCCCGGCACTAAATGTAAACTGCTGGATCGAATAATTGATACCTATTCTGATGGCATATTGATCCGGAACACTCATAGTTCCTGTTTTATATTTGAGATCATTCGCGCTTGGAGTGCCGCCCCGTTTGGTGGATACACCATTTTCATCTCTCGGGTTGGATAAATAATAAAAATTGCCATATGCCCCAAGTCCTTTGTAAATATGAACAAATGAATTTAGCTCTGTAAATATTCCGGTTCCGCCATCTCCTAATTGAATGGATTGATCTACTGGTCCATAAAGCTCTGTCGTATCGTTTTTATAAAAATAATCTCCATATTTATAATCACCCGTGGCAAATTTGATACCCAATCCGAGTTGAACATTAGCTCTGTGATTAGGCTTAAATAACCAGCGGTGCGCAAATATACGTAGATCACCAAGGCCGACCGAAGATGTAGTATGCCGTGTCTTTCCGTCATGTTCATAAAGGGACGAACGTGAAGTGTAGGAAAGTGGCAGATTCGTTCCAAAAGACCAATATTCATTGACATTTTTTATCAATGTAAAATCAAGAAAGTTGGTAAAATTACGGACATCAGTTTGTTCATTTACCCGGTTTTCTTCTTCGTGTAAACCTCTGAAATGTCTGAACGACTTGAAATATCGGTATGCCATATTGAGCTGCCAGTCCGATCCATAGTCGCTGTCATTATACATACTCTGACATGAAGCTCCGTTAGAGCGTATAGCGACACATCCCTGGCTGTACATTTGTGCCTGAGAAAGTAGTAATAAAATAAATGTAACTGTTTTTTTCATAAAATGGCATTTAATTGTAAGTAATAAATGGAATCATTCAAATTGAATCTAAAATAAATTCAATCATTTTCAAATTAAAGGTCTAAACAGGGATGAATACATTTATAGGATTTATTTAAATATAGCTGAAGGATGTATAAAAATCCAGATATTCTATGTAAAATGAATGGAGAAGTAGTAAAATTTATATGTTATTGTAGAATAGTTTAATGTTTGATTGCGCATGCTGTGGATATTTACATACGCTTGCTTAACTTTGTGTGAAAGTTTAAAAGATACATGAAGAAACATAATTTTTATGCCGGACCTGCAATACTTCCAGATACCGTATTACAACAGGCTGCTGAATCCCTGAAGGATTTTAGCCAAATGGGCTTGTCGATTCTGGAGATTTCTCATCGCAGCAAGCAATTTGAAGGCGTAGTCGAAGAAGCTAAATGCCTGATTAAAGAATTGATGGATCTGAATGATGAATACGAAGTACTTTTTTTATCAGGAGGTGCCAGCAGTCAGTTTTATATGATCCCAATGAATTTTTTAAATGAAAATAAAACTGCCTGTTATATCAATACCGGTGTTTGGGCAAAAGGCGCTATAAAAGAAGCAAAAAATTTTGGCAATACCCGGGTCGTCGCCAGTTCGGAAGAACAACAATTTAATCACATTCCAAAAAAATATGATATTCCTCAGGATGCAAGTTACCTTCATATAACTTCCAATAATACCATCTACGGATCACAATACCATAAGTGGCCTGTAACTTCAGTTCCCTTGTTCGTAGATATGTCAAGCGATATATTAAGCCGTAAAATAAATTTTTCACAATTTTCTTTACTATATGCCGGTGCACAAAAAAATCTGGGACCTGCCGGTGTTACCATAGTTATTTTGAAAAAGTCGCTATTATCCGGAATTGAGAGAAAACTTCCTTCCATGCTGGATTACCGGAATCATATTGAAAAAGGTAGTATGTACAATACACCGCCTGTATTTTGTATTTATGTAACCATGCTAACATTACGCTGGATAAAAGAGATTGGATTAGAAAATTTAGAAGAAAAAAATAAACACAAAGCAAAAACTTTGTACGATGAAATAGATCGCAATTCATGTTTTTATGGGACTGTTGAAAAAGAAGACCGTTCACTTATGAATGTAGTATTCAGAGCTCACAATCCGGATCAGGAAATTAGTTTTCTGGAAGCATGTAAAGCAGCAAATTGTGTTGGTTTAAATGGTCACAGATCCGTTGGTGGATTCAGAGCTTCACTGTATAATGCTTTACAACAGGAAAGCGTTGATACTTTGGTCGATCTGATGCAGACATTTGAAAAGCAGCATGCCTGAATTAAGAAATAAATCGGAACTAAGCCGTATATTATTCAAAGACTTTCAGCTTTGTCTTGAAATAATTTATGAAAAAAGAAAATCTGCAAGAATCAGCCTCGCAAAACATAAAGCTATTCTCAGACTGCCTTTCCTTTTAAGTACGGCCCAAAAAGAACAACACCTGGATTGGGCAAAATCCTGGATTTACAAACGATTTGAAAGCGACCCAGCTTTAAAGAACCGGTATATTCCAAAAAATTATCAGACAGGCCAGATAATTCAATTGAGAAATCACGAGTTTATTTTAAATGTTAAAGAAGAGCTCAATCGTAAAACAGCTATGGGTCATTTAGTTAATCACACTATTTATATAGAGCTTCCTGCCGGAATTGACCCATTTCAAAAACACAAAATCTGTAGTACGATTATCAGCCGGATTATTTCGGCCTACTTTTTACCCGATATCACAAAAAGAGTACATGAGTTAAATCAATTGCACTTTAAAAAGGAAATTAAAAAAGTAAAACTAAAATTAAATTCAAGCAACTGGGGAAGTTGTAGTACCAATAAAATAATAAATCTTTCCTCCCGGTTGTTATTAACGCCTCAGTTTATTACAGATTATATAATTATTCATGAACTGTCACATTTAGTCCATATGAACCATTCGCCAAAGTTCTGGAACCTGGTCAAAACGGTAATGCCGGATTTTGAGAAAGCAGAGCAATGGTTGACAAAATATGGAGAAAATTGTAATTGGTAAAATTGTAAATTATTGATTTACAATATATTCTAATTTTTTAAACATTTCTTGTAATCGATGCAACAAAATGTTACTTTTAGTATCTTAACAATATAGCAAACGATTTAGGCAAGATGCATCTTGTAGAAAGACTCAGGCAAAAAGATCAAAAAGCATTTAAAGAATTGTATCTGTTATATTCGCAATCGATGTATAATCTATGCTTTCGGCTGATGAATGATCAGGAAGATGCCAATGATGTTTTGCAGGAAAGTTTTATTAAAATATTTCAGAACATCAGTCAATTAAAAAATGAAGAATTGCTGAGTGGATGGATTAAAAAAATTTGCACCAATACAGCGATTCAGACATTAAAGCGAAACCGTAAAGTACAATTTGACAGCATACAGGATCAACCGGCTATGATTAGTATGCAAGAAGAAAACGAAATAATCAATGAAGTGGAATTTCAACAAAGTATCGAAGAAATAAATTCTGCTATATTAGAATTACCGGATCGATACCGAGCTGTATTTACCTTACATGTCCTTGAAGATTATAGTCATGAAGAAATTTCAAAAATGCTGGGTATTGTCTCTGGCACTTCGCGATCTCAATATCTCAGGGCAAAACAAAAGTTGATCGAAATAATAAAAAAAAAGAAACACCATGTCCGACAAATTGAAAACATACATTCAGCAGTCTAAATCAAAGTTTGATTCAAAATTACCAAAACCTGATCTGTTTGATAAGATTATGGAAGGGTATGAATCAAAACATCTAAAAACTCATAGGCCTTTCAAATCAACCAAAATAATTATTAAATGGATGGCTGTAGCTGCTTCATTGAGTTTAGTGATTATATGTGGTAAATTTCTGATGTTTCCAGATCAGCAATTTCCAAATTCCAGACAATCGGCTTTTCACACTAAACAAATCATCAACACAGCTTCAACAATTAATACGATCATTGGTGAGAAACAACTAAATGAAAAAGTTGCAATAGAAAACAAACCGGACAGGAAAATGTCCAAACAGGCAGTAATTACCACAGAAGCAACAGAAATTATTACTAATCAACGTAATCTGACAACTAAGAACAAGCAATTAAATGTAAGCTCTGAAAATAATGAAAATCATGATTCTCCGCATTTACTTGTTCAAATGAATGATGATTCTAAACTTCAGGATTCAAGCCAGAATAAATCAGATAAAGTTTCCACGGCTTCTTATGAGAAGCTGGATGCAGATCCGGCACATCTCGTCGAATCTGCTAATCAATCCTCAATAGCAAGTCATCCAACTCAGGATCAACAACCAGGCGAAACAGTCACTCAGGTTGATGAAGAGTTGGAAGTTGATACAGAAGTACCAGCTGCTGAATTCCAAAGTCTTTCTTCTGTAATCAAAAAAGGATTGTTTGGATTTTTATTCAAAAAAGCAAAAAAATGGTCTGGTAATACACTGACACTCGAAACTAAAGAAACAGAGCATAAGCAGATACTGGCCGTACACTTTGAAACGGAAAAACTGGAATTTTCTAAAGAAATTAAAATTAAAAATACCAAAGATTAAATTTTATAAATTTTTAACCATGAATACTAAATTTATTTTAACAGTTACTTTGATTTATTTAGGATTTGTCACGCTGAATGGACAGATTAGCCCAAGTCCTGATACTAAAAAAGAACCTAGTTCTGTGCCTGCTCCACCGAAGACGCCTGCGCCACCCAAAGCTCCAAATCCACCGGCCCCTCCTTCTGAAAAGTCAAAGCAGGATACAACCCGGATATCAATCGGGGATAAACAAATATTGATTATTGACAATAAATCAAATTCTGATAACGAATCTTCCGGATGGGAAAAAGAACTGGAGGAAGAAATGATGGAATTAAAGTCACGCCTGGAAAACCGGGACACCGATATGGAAGAAACTAATGAAGAGCTGCTGGAAGCCGAAAGAGATCTGCAAGAATCAGAAAAGGATTTGATGGAAGCGGAAAAAGAACTTTTGGAAGCAGAAAGAGAACTGCAAAATTCAAAAATCGAAATGAATCGATCAAAAAAAGACCGTGAGCGGTCTCATGCTGATCGGGACGAAAATGTATCACCTGAAAAAAAAGAAAAATTTAAACTGAAACGAAAAAAAGAAGATCGGAAAAAGATTGCGGATATCGATTTTCTTGACATCGATTTCGGGCTTAATTTTATTCGGGTAGATGGATCAGTTCCACAGCAGATGGAAAATGATTTAAAGCTGAAAAACTGGGGATCCTGGTCATATACGTTTACATTTTTACCTACTAAAATTTATTTGGGTTCTCCACATTTCATGTTAATGACCGGTTTAGGTTGGCGAATCGGGCAGTTTGAATTTAAAAACAAAGTAGATTTTGAACCTAATAAAACATTGGTTTATATGAATAATGACGCATTGAGTTCTTCACAGTTTATTATTCATCAATTACAATTGCCGGTTGGTTTTTATACAGAATCTAAAAAAATCAAAGGGCTGGGACGAATTGGAGCTGGTATCGGAGTATATGGAGGTATTTTGCTTTGTCAACAATTGGAAACTGAAACAGAAAATCCGGATCGGTTTATTGAAACGAATGAAGATTTTGGATTTGAAGACTTTAGGTATGGCATCAGTGCTAGAATTGATATCGGTGCGTTAAAACTATTTGCAAATTTTGATTTAAACCGGCTGTGGAAAGGAAATGACTTTAAAAATATTGAATCCGGTATTTGGATTGATTTTTAAATTTTGGTTAATTCAACTTTGGTTATGGGTTATTTATATAACCGGTGTTAAAATAAACTTAAAATCCTGATTGCGGCAGGATATGATGCAATTGCCGTTAAGTCACAACGTTACAGATGAATATTTTAATTTGGAATTTTCATCTTGAGTTAAATTCGTTTGACTTTCTTCATAATGTGGTCAGCCTGTAGATCAATGGAACTACAGGCTATTTTTTTTTTAATGTCAATGGGAAACATGAGGACTATCAGACTTTGTTTATTTTTACGGTACGACAGTAAAACTCAGTATGGTCAGCCAGAAAGACGAGCTAATAAAATACATTCGAAACCTTGGATTTGATTGGATCGGTTTCGCAAAGTCAAAAGTTTTGGACAAAGAGGCCGTCTTATTAGAAAATTGGCTGAATCAGAATTATCACGGCGAGATGAATTACCTGGAACGGTATTTTGATATGCGAATCGATCCTGACAAATTGGTGCCCGGAACAAATTCTATTATCGTACTGGGTATCAATTATTATCAAGACCAATCAAAGAAATCGGACGAGCATCCTAATATTTCAAATTATGCTTACGGAAAAGATTATCATCAGGTCATTCGAAGTAAAACGAAAGACCTCATCCAATGGATGAGATCGTATTATGGTGACATAATTGCCAGATCATTTGTCGATTCTGGTCCTGTTATGGAAAGAGTTTGGGCTAATGAAGCGGGATTGTCCTGGTCTGGAAAAAACACCTTATCGATAAATCCAAAGTCGGGTTCTTATTTTTTTCTGAGTTGTATCCTGACAGATTTAAAATTTGAATACGATCATCAGATTAAAGATTATTGCGGCACATGCCGTAGATGTATAGATGCTTGTCCTACCGATGCCTTTCATGCAGATGGTTATGTTTTGGATGCCAGTAAATGTATCTCTTATCTGACTATAGAATTGAAAAATAATATTCCTGAATCCTTTCATGGAAAAATGAATGATTGGATATTCGGTTGTGATATTTGTCAGCAGGTTTGTCCATGGAACAGGTTTTCAACTAAAACCAAGGAAACAGATTTTGAAGAATTAAATGAAATTACAAACTTGACATATACAGATTGGCTTGATTTAAGAGAAGATTCATTTCAGCAATTATTTAAAAATTCACCTCTAAAACGGGCAAAATTAGAAGGAATAAAAAAAAATATCCGGTTTATAAAGTATTCAGATCAATAAACAATTTTAGTAAAAATCACCCGGCTATGAACTTCCAAAACATATTTTTTGTTTATATTAGTCTTTAATTGGTTGGTAACCCTCGTCAATTCGCCAAGATATAAATCAACTTTTTAATTAATATTTAATTTTAACATTAGCGAATAGTTACACGCTTTGTTGATTAAAGATGCTTTAGTATTTTTAAACTTGTTAAAACCACTGAGATGAGACGGAGTTTTTTAATTGTATTCATTTTTCTAGTTTTATTGATTTGCACAGGTATCTTGTCCAGACAAAGGAGTCCTTCAACATTGATGGTTGATTGTCCTCCCTCAGTGACTTTAAAAGAAGGTGCAAAATATGATACAGCTGTTACAGGTGCCCCCAGAGTTACTTTTAATAATGGAGGAAAAGTTACAATAACCTGGCTAGAGGTTTATCAAAAAGGAGATTGTCGCAATAAATCTGATTTTGTTACAAGAATTTTTACTATTACAAATGCTATGGGAGATCAGGTACGATGTAATCAAAATATTACATTGACTCATCTTGGATTAAACGAAGTCTATTTTCCAAGTGATACAACATTGGATTACCCGGATAGTTTGACGAGCCTGACGAATAAAATACTGAATATTCCTAAGACATTCGGTTCTCTCAAATTAAGTTATTTTGACACCCGGATATCCGAAAATTGTAATCAACCTGTTAAAATACGCCGGCAATGGTCTTTAGAAGATTTATGTACATCACAGGTGCGATCTGTTTCAACCATTTTAAATATTCATAAATATTTTAATAGCTTCAAACATATCAATCAGCAATCAGATGCCATTTGTGTCGATGAAGGATTTATAAGTCTGACTCCAGTTGGCGAATTTGCACCCTATAAATATAAATGGAGTACAGGTGATAGTTTGCCTTCCATTTTTAATAAATCCCATGGTACATATACACTTACCGTTACAGACCGGTTTGGATGTACTGTCAGTATGAACTATAATTTATTGTCCATGTCTCAAAGAGCAGATATTGGAGGCAGGATTATTACTGATGTTGGTATCCGTGTTATTCCAGACTCATTAATTTTTGAAAATCCATCTCAGATAAGTAAGTTGTGCATTTCCCAACAGAGTGGAATTCATTATGGATTTACACTTAAAAACAGAATGACAGGACAATACAACTACCGTTTTGTAAAAAATTCTGAAGCCAGAGCTGGAATCAGTACAAAGGATATAGTCATGATACAACGGCACATTCTGGGACTTGCAAGATTTACAGACACACTTCAGAATATCGCTGCCGATGTAAATTATAATTTTAATATCACAGCTTCAGATGTAACCGAAATACGAAGACTTATTCTGGGCATTAAGGAAACGTTTACTGTGGTGAAACCCTGGTACTTCTTAAGAAAAGATTGGCGAAGCGTAGCAAAGCCAAATAAGCCGATTGCAGATATCGAGTTTTCAGGAATCAACGTGCCAAATTTTCCATTGACTAATGTAGATGTTTTTGTTTTAAAGATGGGTGATATTGATTTAAGTTATAATGGATTAAAAAATTCTGAATTGGAAAATCGGAATTTTTCAGAAGATGTATATTTAGTACGAGCTCAGCGAAATTCCAGGACTGATAAATGGATTCCCGTTTATCTTAAATCAAACAAAGAAATATACGGCATTCAATTTAAAATCAGTTACCCTGATTCTGAAACTATTTTAGTTCAAAATTCGCAATTAGATAAATCGTATTTTAATACAAATGGAAACAGTTTAGTAGTAAGTTGGAGTTCCGGAGATGCAATGAATTGGAACCAGGACTTGCCATTATTTTATATTTATTCCAATGGAACAAATGATATCTTGAAATTGGATCCAGATTTTTCAGCAGAATGGTATGACCATGGATTGAATGTCTTTTCTATTCCTGAAATAAAAACAATTTCTGATTTAAATATTGATCCTAATTCCCTTTTTTACCCAAATCCAACAAGATCACAATTGTTTTTTTATCAAAAATTTAGTCAACTTGAAGTGGAAGTTTACCATCTTGATGGAAAATTATTAGACGCCAGGAAATTATACAACAACGAAGCTTTTAATCTAAAAAATTATGCCCCGGGTTCTTATCTTATCGTCATCAAAAATTCAGATGGATCACGATCTGGTAATTTATTGGAAATAAAGTAATTTTTTACAACGAATCCATCATTTATGAATGCAGTAATATCTGGTGCCAGCAAAGGTATTGGTAAAGCGATTGCAATGGCTTTTGCTCAAAAAAATATTAATTTGTTTTTGACTTCCCGGTCTGAAGGAGACCTTGATAAAGTTAAACAGGAAATCCAGTTGGTTAATTCAAATGTCAAAGTATATTATAAATCATGTGATTTTATGCTGAGACATGATATTGTTGAATTAGCAAATTCTGTAAATTCTATTTTTAATCAGGTGGATATACTGATTAATAACGCCGGAATTTTTACACCGGGTAACATATCGGAAGAAGAAGAGGGTAAGCTTGAGCAACATTTGCAAACCAATTTGTTGGGAGCTTATCAACTTACCCGCTTGTTGCTTCCCAATATGATTAGTCGGCAATCAGGTCATATCATTAATATGTGTTCTGTGGCAAGTATAGCTGCATATCCCAATGGAAGTTCGTACTGTATCAGCAAACATGCATTTTATGCATTCAGTAAATGTCTTAGAGAAGAATTAAAATCTAAAGGTATTCGGGTGACTTCTATTTTACCGGGAGCCACACTAACAGACTCCTGGTCTGGTTCTGGTTTTCCGGATGAACGGTTTATAGAAGCAAATGACATTGCAAAAGCAGTGGTTTGTGCTGTTGAAATGAGTCCGTCAGCTGTATTGGAAGAAATACTAATACGACCTCAATTAGGTGATATATAATCAGTAAGACATGAGTGAATTTCCATTTATACGATACAATCCGTTCATTTATACGGAAGGAAAAATGCAAAGCCGTGCAGATGACTTTTATGGATTAATGGATTATCGAAGATCAGTGCGCGATTTTTCTTCAAGACCTGTGCCGATTCAGCTGATTCAGCAAATTATTAAAACTGCCGGTACGGCGCCTTCTGGTGCCAATAAGCAACCCTGGACCTTTTGTGTCATTAGCGATCAGCACATAAAATCTCAAATCAGATTAGCGGCTGAAAAAGAAGAATACGAAAATTATCACGGAAGAATGTCGCAGGAATGGTTAGATGATCTGGCTCCCTTAGGAACAGATTGGCAAAAACCCTTTCTTGAAATTGCTCCTTATTTGATTGTGGTTTTTAAAAAATCCTATGATGTAACAAATGGAATTAAACGAAAAAATTATTATGTACAAGAATCCGTCGGACTGGCTTGCGGGTTTTTAATTACGGCGATACACTATGCAGGTTTAGTTTGTCTGACACATACACCCAGCCCAATGAATTTTTTACAGGAAATTCTTCAGAGACCTGAAAACGAAAAACCATTTTTATTAATACCTGTTGGTTATCCGGCAGACGAAGTCACTGTTCCTTCAATTCATCGAAAACAATTGGATGAATTTTGTTTTCATTATTGATTTTCGTTATTAATACCAACCAACATTATGGGCTTGAATCTTGTCCACCAGCTTTATCAATTAAAAGGTCATAAATCAGCAATTTACAGTTTGACCGCAGGACTTCGGCAAGGAGGATTATTGAGTGCAGGTAGCGATGGCCTAATCGTCAAATGGTCGCCTGACAAAAGTGATCAGGGCGAAATAATGGGCAGTACGGGGGAGCGTATCTTTAATTTGATTAGTTTTCCGGAGGCCGGAATCATTTTTTGTGGCACCATGTCTGGCGATTTGTTTCAGTTAAAATATCATGCTGAAAATCAGGTAAAACGATTCAGATTTCACCAGGGCTCAATATATCGGATGGAAAAGTGGGATCAACTTATGGTTGTTGCCGCCGGTGACGGTATTATATCATTATGGAATTACGAATCCGCAGCGATTGAAAACCATTTAAAAATAAGTCATTCTAAATTAAGAAGCCTGAGTATTGATTCCAGAAACTCTGTTTTGTATACAGGTGATTCAGAAGGACATATTTGGAAACTTAGATTGCCCGGACTGGAGTTGGTCAATAAGACATTAAGCCGGCACCAAAAGACCGTCTTTTCATTAAAGTATATTGACGAAAGTAATCTCCTGATATCAGGTGGGTTAGATGCTCATTTACAAATTTCTGATCAGCAGGATCGACTGCTTCAGGACATTAAAGCGCATTGGTTTTGTATCAATGATATTTGCGATTTAACGGGTACAAATTATCTGGCCACCGCCAGCAGAGATAAATCGATCCGGATTTGGGATAAAAGAGACTGGAGTTTGGCAAAAGAGATTTCAACAGCTAAATTTGCGGCCCACCGGCATTCTGTAAATAGTTTATTGTGGAATATGAATGATCAAATCTTGTTTTCGGCTGGTGATGATGGTCATATATTTGGATGGAAATTAGAAATGAACAATGATACTTAGCGATAAAAGAATTCTTGAAGCCATTGAAAATGGCAATATTATTATACAACCCTTTGATCCATCATGCCTTGGGACAAATTCTTATGATGTCCATCTGGGAAAGATTTTAGCTACTTATAATGACCATGAACTTGATGCTAAAAAGCATAATACGATTTCATATATTGAAATTCCGGAAGAAGGTTTTGTCTTACAGCCCGGCGTGCTTTATCTTGGAGTGACCCTGGAATATACAGAAACCCATCATACAGTGCCATTTCTGGAAGGTAAATCAAGTATAGGTCGATTGGGAATTGATATCCATGCCACAGCCGGAAAAGGTGATGTCGGTTTTTGTAATACCTGGACCCTTGAGATTAGTTGTGTGCAACCGGTGCGTATATACGCAGGTATGCCCATAGGACAATTAATCTATTTTCAGGTGGCTGGTGATATTGAAAATTATTATAACCGCAAACAAAACGCTAAATATAACGAACGAACCACCCATCCGGTCGAAAGCATGATGTGGAAAAACAAATTCTAAAAATTATTTTTATATCACAGAATAATTAGTAAAATCGGCTATATTTTTCTTTCTTTACCTTATGTCCAGAAAGATCAGGCAACAAACCTGTGCTAATTGCGATTATACATTCTTACAGTGTGAACATTTTTGTCCTAACTGTGGTCAGGAGAATCACAGCCCAAATCAACCTATCCGGTATTATTTTCATGAACTGATTGAGTCTGTTTTTCATTTCGATGGTAAAATTTATTTAACATTAAAAACTTTATTCAGATATCCGGGAAAAATAACCTTGGAGTTTAATCAAAATAAAAGAGCCCGTTATACACCTCCGGTAAGATTGTATGTTTTTATCAGTTTTATTTATTTTGTTTTATTGCAGTTTCCTTCTAAAGAAGAAATGACAGAAATTATAAGTACCAAGGCTGGTAATGAAATCAGCGATAGTACTGCTTCCCATCATACAGAAATAAATGATTCCGAAAATTTACTTAAAATCGATAGTAGTCAATCTGTTATAAAAGATTCAAGCCGGGAAGAAGAAGTAGGTATTTTTAAATTAATTTTGAATAATAACGAAAATAAAAAATTTAAAAATGTCAGTTTTGATCAAATAGATTCTATAATAATAGCAGAGGGTATGACTCCGGGGTACTTTACCCGGAAATTATTCAAACAATATCTTAAAACAATTAATGCAGATGAAAATTATATAGAACGTCTGAGAGAGAAAGCCTATAAATTTGCTTCAGTCGGTTTGTTTTTTTTAATGCCGGCATTTGCATTTATAATTTATCTGTTACATTTCAGACGAAGTATTAATTATTATGAGTATTTAATTTTTTCCATACATTACCATACGTTAGTTTTTATCACCTTAAGTATATTTCATCTGGTTTCAATATTTATACTATTAAGCTCATTTATTGGATTGGGTTTATTTGTTTTATTATTATGGTATCTCGCGAAATCATTGCAATTAAATTATCCTTCAGGCAGGATGAACATTGCGATTAAAATGCTTGCTTTGGGATTGATGTATTCAGTGATATTATTAATAGTATTTTTAATGGTGATCATATTGGGTTGGTGGTTTGTGTAAATTTTAATAATTTTCTAAAAATTCAACTTAAATTTACAAAACGTAATTTTTGTCCATAACATGAAGTATATAGAGCATATAGGTATTGCAGTTAAAAGGCTTAATGAAGCTAATCAGGTTTATGAAAAACTATTGAACACAGCTTCCTATAAAGAAGAATATGTCGAGTCTGAGCAAGTGATGACTTCATTTTTTAAGCTGGGTCATAATAAAATTGAATTATTGGAAGGAATGCACCCTGACAGCGCCATTTCAAAATTTATTGATAAACGGGGTGAAGGCATCCATCATATAGCATTTGAAGTTGAAAATATTATAATGGAAATGGAGCGGTTAAAAGCTCATGGATTTCAAGTATTAAATGAAAAGCCAAAACGGGGTGCTGATAATAAATGGGTGTGTTTTGTGCATCCAAAATCGTCTCATGGAGTTTTGATTGAGTTGTGTCAGCAAATTTCTCCGGATGAGTCTTTATGAAATTGGCTTTGCCATTATCGGTGGTTTTATTGCAGGTTGCGTAAATACCTTATCGGGTAATGGTTCTGTAATCACTTTGGGATACCTGACTGAGGTTATGGGCTTGCCGGGTAATGTTGCTAATGGGACCAACCGGATAGGAATTATAGTACAAGGAGCTTCCAGTCTGGAAGCATTTTACCGGAATAAAAAAATACCATTAGGCATTGCCTGGAAATATTTAGCTTGGGGTGTAATTGGTGCTATTGCCGGTACCATTTTGGCTATTCAGATTTCAGCTGATGGTTTTACTGTTGTTTATAAATATTTGTTGCTCGCTTTATTTTTATTTATGATTTTTCATGGTGAAAATGTGATTCGGACTGAATTACCCGAACACAGGATATCACCCTGGATTTATGTTCCCGTATTTTTTTGTTTTGGATTCTATGGTGGATTTATACAAATGGGTATGGGAATCTTTTTGCTGGCATTTATGATTCTCTATATGAAATTTCCGCTTATTGAGGCAAATGCGTTAAAAGTAGTAATGGTGACTACCTATACCGGCATTGCACTTCCTTTGTTTCATTATTTTGGACTGGTCAATTGGAAAATTGGTTTAACCATTGCCATTGGGCAGGGATTAGGAGGATGGCTCACAGCACATTACGCCGGTCGTATGGCAAATGCAGAAACTCTGGCATATCGGTTTTTAATTTTTATTATGGTTGTGACATTATTAAAATTATTTGGTTTATTAAATTGGTTATTTCATCCTCAATGACAAAACTTAAGAGTACTCCGGAATTTGAAAAAGCATATCAGGAATTAAATGCCGAGCAACAATTGGCGGTCAATTCCATAGAAGGGCCTTTAATGGTCATTGCAGGACCGGGTACCGGAAAAACTCAAATATTAGCCGTTCGTATTGGAAATATCTTGTTAAAAACGGATTCCGATCCTAGGAGCATCTTATGCCTTACCTATACAGAATCCGGTGCAACAAATATGCGGCAGCGCCTGATTAAATTTATTGGACCGACTGCCTATGAAGTTAGCATTAACACATTTCATTCATTTTGCAACTCTATCATTCGCGAAAATCCGGATGTATTTGATCAATATAGTGACTTTGAAGTGATTTCAGACCTGGAAAGAATTCAGCTTATTTTAAAGCTTCTTGAATCACTTCCGCCTACTAATGTACTTTATAAGTATCATGGGAAATACCAACATGAATTTTCAAACTTCATTGAGTTATTTTCTAAACTAAAAAAAGAAAATTGGTTGCCGGAACAAATTCTCTTAGATATCGATAAACACCTGGAAGATAAAAAGTATGATGACTCAATGATTTATAAACGCAAAACTGGAAATTTTAATCCAGGTGATCTAAAAATTAATGCATATCAGGATTATTGCAAAAAATTTGATCGCACCCGTTCTGCGATTGAATTGTATTCTACATATCAGGAAGAGCTGGATAATCTGAGCAGATATGATTATGAAGACATGATTCAATGGGTCATCCGGAAATTTGAAAAAGACGAAAATTTACTGGCTAAATATCAGGAGAGATATCAATATGTGTTGGTTGATGAATATCAGGATACCAATGGTTCTCAAAACAGAATTCTGTTTCAACTCCTCAGTTATTTTGAGTCGGCTAATATTTTTGTGGTAGGCGATGATGATCAGGCCATTTTTCGGTTTCAGGGTGCCAATGTTCAAAATATGATTGATTTTGATAAAACCTATCAACCTGAAAAAATTGTTTTGGTCAACAATTATCGCTCTTCTCAAAATATACTTGATGTTTCAGAATCCGTCATCAGCAATAATCGTCAACGTCTCGTCAATACAGATGAAACTCTGTCAAAAGTTTTATTTTCAGCAGCTATAAATAAAAACTTTACGCAACGTCCTGTTTATATTGAATATGAGCACTTGCAGGCTGAAGTGCTGGACATAACAAATCAAATTGAAAGCTTGATTAAAAATGGAGTTGAACCCAATCAAATTGCAGTTTTATTCAGAAAAAATGCAGAATCTGAGTCCTTTATAAAATTATTTGAATCCAGAAATATTCCGTATCAAACAAGCCGTCAAATAAATATTCTGGATGAACTAATTATCCGGCATTTACTAAATCTTCAAGAATTTATCGTAAAAGAATATCAGCAAAGTTATGAGCACGATGCTTTGTTATTTAAGATTATACATGCACCTTTTATCGATATTCCGATTGAAGATATTTCCAGAATCGCCTGGTATTTGCAAAAAAAGAGACAGGAAGAAAATGATTCTAAGGAATTAAAACCCGAAAATACCTTACAATATATTCTGGCTCAGGAAGCAGAATTGCAAACAGCCGGTGTTATTGAAATTAAGTCCTGCATTGAATTTAGTCAAAAGTTAAAATCATTGCGTTCCAGAATTCTGGATCTAACACCTCAGGGTATGTTTGAAACCATATTGCAGGAATTAAATGTGCTGAACTATATATTAAATCACAAAGAAAAGATTCAATGGTTACATGTTGTTAATTCGTTTTTTGAATTCCTGAAAAATGAGACCCGGAAAAACGCATCGATGAGTTTGGTTGAATTTGTTGAACTAATCGAAGAGTATAAAAAAAATAACATTGTAATTCCAAATACTCAATTTATAGGAAGCCAATCGGGCGTAGTGCTGTCAACTATTCATAGTGCCAAAGGAAAGGAATATGAGTATGTTTTTATGATAAATAATTCTGAAAAGAACTGGAGTAGCAGAACGCGTCATGGATTTGTTTTACCTCCTTCCTATGTGGATACAGAAATTAATTCCGATGAAGATAACAGGCGCTTGTTTTATGTCGCATTGACCAGAGCTAAATGGGGATTACAGGTGTCGTATAATCTCGGTACTGGAAAAAAACAAGACACCATGTGCCGTTTTATATCTGAAATGTTGGACAGCGAAATTCCTGAAAAACGAAAATATCAAGCTGATGATAACCAGTTAATTGATCAGTTATTAATCGATCTGAGTCCCCTAAAAAAAGATTATCAGCTTATTGAAGATCAGTTATTTGAAAAATTTATAGATCGTTTTAGATTAAATCCAACTGCATTAACCAAATTTTTAGATTGTCCGCTTAGTTTTTATTATGAAAAAGTATTACAGGTTCCGGGAGCTCGGACGGCAGCCCTGGGATTTGGTAATGCTGTACATTACGCACTGGAATTATTTATGCGAAATCCTTCCAACCTTAGAAATCAAAATTTTGAATCTGTACAAAATCATTTTAAAAAAGGAATGGAACGATTTAAATCACATTTTACTCAACTGGAATACAATCAATATCTCACGGAAGGTATTACTGTGCTGCCCGGATTTATTCAACATTTTGCAGGAGAATGGAATTTGGATATTGATCCTGTTATTGAGCGTAAAATTAATACTGAATTTAATGGCATTCCTATTTCAGGAAAACTGGATCGTATCGATATGACCATTGATGGTATTAGAGTTGTCGATTATAAAACTGGTATACCTAATATTTCTAAAAAAGTACGGGGTCCCGGTCCGGATAAGCCATTTGGCACGGATTACTGGATTCAAATGATTTTCTACGCGATTTTGTTGAAACATCAGAAACCAGTCATCTTTCCTTCTGTTTCAGGACAATTTAAATCGACTTTTTATTTTGTCAATCAGACTCCTGATAAAAAATACATAAAGTCTGAAATTATTCCGCAGTCAGAACATATTGAATTGATAGAAGAATTGATAAAAAGCACGTATTCTAAAATTATGAACCGGGAATTTACACCCGGTTGTGGTAAGCCAACTTGTGAATGGTGCGCTTATGTCAATTCGGGTGTAAGATTATCTTTAAAAGAATTAGACGAAGACCCTGATGAAGATTAAAGACCCATGAAATTGTGTGTAAAGATCTTCTGATTTAATTTCGTAATGGCTTATTGTTTTCCAGCATGTATTGAATGCGTTCCAGTGTTTTTGGTTCGGTACAAAGACTTAAGAAAGCTTCGCGTTCCAGGTCGAGAAGGTAATTTTCACTAACAGCTTGAGCGTAACTCAGATCCCCGCCGCAAAGCACGTAGGCAATTTTGCGGGCAATTTTTATATCATGCTCTGTTGCATAACCCCCAAGCTTTAATGTATGAGCCGCAGCATATAATGCAGCCAATCCGGGTTTTCCCAACACCATCACATCATTTCTTGGTATGGGTTTTACGTAGTGGGCTGATAGAGTCAATACTTTTTGTTTGGCTCTGAAAATGGCATCGGTTCCTAATAAACTGATTTCATCCCGATGGGATTGTAAATATCCCAGGTCATATGCTTCGAATGCCGAAGTAGCCACACTCGCTGTTGCAATTGTTTTAAAACGGTTTATAAGTTGAGGAGTATGGACTTCACCCTCTTTAAGTTCGTCACTAAGAAGCAATGCAAATTCTTTTGTTCCTCCTCCTCCAGGTAAAATACCAACACCAACTTCAACTAAACCTATATAGGATTCTGCTGCACAAATTGCAGCATCACAATGCATTGCTAATTCGACTCCACCACCAAAGACATAACCCTGTGTAGCAATAACAACTGGAATGGATGAATATCTGCATCGCATGGATGTTTGTTGAAAAGTTCTAACAGCAAGATCCAATTGATCGTATTCCTGTTGAAAAGCCATCATGCCAACCAGCATTAGATTGGCACCCACGGTAAAGTTAGCGGCATTATTTCCAATCACCAGACCCTTCCACTTTCCTGCTTCTGCTATGTGTATTGATTCCTGAATTCCTTTTAAAATTCCTTCACCTATCGCATTGTATTTGCTCTTAAACTCAAGGCATAATACATCATCACCTATATCATGTAAAATAACTTCGTTATTTTTAAATACTTCTGTTTCTTTTTCAAATAATGAAAACCGGATTTCATCTTCAAGCCCGGGAATGAGTTCATAATTTTTCGTGCTCAGATCATAATAATATCTGGATCTGTTTTTATCAATATAAAAGGAAGTAAGGTTACCAGATTGCATTTCTGAAATCCAACCAGCAGCTTGTTCATTACACTCTGCAATCAATTGAAGACCTTTATCAAAACCAATTACATCCCAATACTCAAAAGGTCCTAATTCCCAGGCAAAACCATTTTTTAAAGCGAGATCAATAGAATAAATCGTATCTGATATTTCCGGAACCCTGTGAGAGGAATATGCAAATAAAAATCCTAAAGTCTTGCGTATCAATATTGCACCCTGATCCGATAATTTTAATAAGGTGTTCAGCCTGCGTGGTAAATCATCAATCTGTTTTGATAGGGCCAGGCTCTCAAGTTGAACTTTTGTATCTGACTTAAATTCCAGTGATTTAAGATCAAGTGAAAGAAATTTTGTTTTTCCTTTTTCATCTTTATCAGGTGATTTTTCATAAAAACCTTTTCCTGATTTATTGCCAAACCATTTATTTTTTAATAAAAACTGAATACTTTTCAGAGTTTGTAAATTTTGTACCATCAGATCATCCGGACAATTAGCTTTAAGTCCCTCAATCACCAAAGAAGCGGTATCGATACCTACGATATCAGTTAGCCGGAAGGTGCCTGATTTTGGACGACCCAGGGCAGGTCCTGTCAATTTATCTACATCATTAATGCTGAGACCTGATTCTTCAGTAAGTTCAAAAACTTTTGCCATGCTGACAACGCCAATTCTGTTGGCTATAAACCCTGGTGTATCTTTACAGACCACTGTTTGCTTTCCAAGAAAGTGTTTGCCAAAATCCATCAGGAATTGGATAACCTCCGGATTGGTCTGAGTGGTAGGAATAATTTCCAGCAATTTCAAATAACGGGGTGGATTAAAAAAATGAGTTCCGCAGAAGTGAGTTTTGAAATCATCGGTCCGGCCTTCGTTTAATAAATGTATCGGAATGCCCGAAGTATTTGATGTCACCAGCGTTCCCGGATGACGATAACGTTCGATCTGTTCATAAATCGATTTTTTAATGTCCAGTTTTTCAACAACAACTTCCAGTATCCATTGACAATCAGAAATTTTTGTAAAGTCGTCGGTAAAATTTCCAGTTTGTATTCTTTTTAAAAACTGCTTATGATAAAGTGGGGAAGGCTTGGAGCTAACAGTTTTCAGTAAAGATGCATTGACAAGTGCATTTTTATCAGCACCTTCTGCCGGTAGATCTAAAAGTAATACTTCAAAACCACATCCAGCCAGATGACAAGCTATACCGGATCCCATCAAACCGGATCCCAGTACTGCAATTTTAGATATTGGAAACTTCATATTTTCTGTTTTTTCTTGGTTGATAGTTCCGGAAGCAAGATAGATAATTCGCGTTAAATTTGAAACAGCTTATCCATCGATACGTTCAGGCATATCATCAAATATCCTGATAATTGCTTACTTTTATGGAAAATAAAGAATTTATGATTCAGAAATTGTCTGGAGGAAATGAACAATTGTTTAGTATAAAAATTTAATGATGGAATTCACATTTATTATAGCCTGTGTATTATTATTGGGATTTGCCATACTTGGAATCTATGATGGTTTTTTTCTTCATATTTTTAAATACAGATTGTATGAACACGAAGAGAGCAAGTTTGAACATTTGACTCATACCTTGCGGGCGATTTTATTTCCTTTTATACTCTATTTTTTATGTCTGGACGCATCAGTTGCTGGTTTTATTACAGGAATTTTTCTGCTAATTTTAGATATTTTGGTCCTGGGAGTGGATGCTTATGTTGAAAAAGATAGCCGCGTGTTTATGGGTGGATTACCCAGATGGGAATACATTATTCATTTGTTTGCAAATGGTTTTCATTTTGCCTTAATATCGCTTATTTTAGTTTTAAAGATTTCAATTGTCCAGGGCGAATTTGTGATTGTTCATAATTTTGAAGAATTTATTGCATACAGGTTTTTTATATCGATTGTGGTAAACATATTGCCGGGTGCTTTGATATTGGCATTATTACATGTCCTGGTTTCTTTAAAAAGTACTGTAATCTATTGGAATAGAATTCGAAATAAAATAACTTGTTGTTGATTAATTTGACAAGTGTCGGTTTCTATTTTCCAGAAACATAATGTTCAAAGTTTAAAAGAATGTAAGTTTAATAAATTGACTAAATTTACCCGCATATTTATTCCTGAATTTACTTAAGCACTAAGCAAGCCAGTCTAAAATGAAAAAAAACGTATTCGTAGCCCTGGAAGGTATCGATGGAAGTGGTAAAAGCACCCAACAACGATTGCTGGCAGAACAACTGAGGCAACAAGGAAATCGGGTTTATGAAACGTGTGAACCTACTGATAATCGGATCGGGCTTTTAATACGGGATATATTTAATCATCGAATGGATGCTGACCATCGTACCATTGCAGGATTATTTATAGCGGATCGCCTGGATCATTTATTAAATAAAAAAAACGGAATACTTAAAAAATTAGAAGAAGGGAATATGGTTATTTCAGACCGCTATTATTTTTCTTCTTATGCATATCAGGGGGCACACATGTCTTTAGACTGGGTTATTATGGCAAACTCACAAAGTGCAGAACTCTTAAGGCCTGATGTAAATATATATATAGAAATTGACCCCGAGATTAGTTTGCAGCGTATTTCTAAAAGCAGACATTCAGTGGAGTTATTTGAAACACTGGAAAATCTGAAAAAAGTACGGGATATGTATTATCAGGCATTCGAGCACCAAAAACATTTAGAAAGAATCGAAATAGTCAATGGAAATCAATCTGTCGATCAAATTTCTGAAGAAATCTGGCATATAGTTAAAGCGATATAATTTAATATGCCTTAAAATAGTTCATTTGATCAAAGTTATTTACCAGATCAATGTGCCGGAGTATTTTTGTACCATGCAACAAATCGTCTCACTCCTTCCTGAAGGCTGATTTTAGGTGAATAATGAAAATATTTTGATGCTTTGCTTATATCTGCATGGGTCTGATCTACATCTCCTGCCTGCATATCTTTGTACATTATTTGTAGCTCGATGTTTAAGTTCGATTGCAGTGCATGGATCATATCCAGTAATTTGATCGGATGTCCGTTGCCCAGATTAAAAATTTGGTAATTTAGATTTTCCATGGTGGTAACAGCTACAATACCATCAACGATATCAGAAATGTAAGTATAATCTCTTAAGCTCATTCCATCGCCAAATAATTCAATCGGTTTTCCGAGAAGGGCCAGTTCCGTAAATTTGTGAATAGCCAGATCTGGTCTTTGACGTGGCCCGTATACTGTGAATAATCTAAGGCAGGCTATCTCCAGTTTGTATAAATGTTGATAAACCTGACACAACAGTTCACCGCTTCTTTTGGAAGCTGAATAAGGAGAAATTGGAAAACTAACATCATCGTTTTCTGAAAACGGAGTTTTGGTTTGATTTCCATAAACTGAAGACGAAGAAGCAAAGATAAATCGCTTCACTTGATGGATCCGGGACAATTCCAGAACATTTGTCAAACCGATAACATTTACGTCCATATATTCAGCAGGTTGAATGAGGGATGGACGCACGCCAGCCTTGGCAGCTAAATGAATTACAGCATCAAAGGAATGACTGGAGAATATCTGAGCCAGTTTTTGGGAATCGCGTATATCGGCTTTATAAAAGTTAAATGCAGGATAAGAAGTTAAAATATTTAAATTATCTTCTTTAATGCTGACATCATAAAACGGATCAAAATTATCTATACCCGTTATTTTGTTTTGTGAAATTAATAATTTTTCACAAACATGCGAACCAATAAAACCTGCTGCACCTGTTACCAATATATTCATCCCGCTTTTAAATCTTTTAAAAAATCTTTATGAAAAGAATAATACATTCCGGTCAAAGATACTGAAGTAGATATCAGGTAAAATAAAAATCCTACTGCAACAGATAATTCCGCATCTAATCCAAAGTATTTTGAACCATATAAAAAAGTTAGCTCTCGTGCTCCAGCGCCGCCTATCGTAATAGGTATCATCGTACTAAGTGATGACACCATAAATAACCATAAATATCCACTCCAACTCTGGTAAATACCCAGAGCCAATAGTATAAAAAAAGTTGATAATAATTGGAATGTCTGAACCAATAAGGAGTATCCTGAAGCTTTTTGCCAGTTTGTTATGTGGCCAATTTGTTTATACAGAAATGGATTAAATAAAATAAATACAAACAATGAAATTATTACAACGGTAATAAATCCATTAAACTTAAACTCAGGAAGATCAACAGTAAGTAAAAAAGCAATAAATCCTAATGCAATAATTCCGTTAATTCTGTCTGCTATAATAAGTTTAAATACTTTTTTAAATGTTGATTGAAATGTATCAATTAATACTTTTATTTTATAACCATCACCGCTGATACCCCCAGGAAGCAATAAATTGTAGTACATACAAAGCCAATAAAGTTTCAGATTATTTATATAGCTGATCCCAACTCCCTCCGATTGTAAAAATAAATTTAGTCGATAAGCAGAAATCACTTTTGATAAAATAAATAATAATAATGCCGGAATGATCCATAAAAGATTTACCTGTAGTAAGGTATTCAGTAAAAGTTTTTCATCTATTTTATTTAAGATAATAGCAATTATGGCTATAGATACTGCAATTTTTATAAAAAGCTTAAGAGAATTTGGCATTTTTATATTTCTAATATTTATATCCATTAAGCATTTTTGTCAAACGAAAAAAAATTGCGAACGCGATATGTCTTTTTCCCCTGAGATTCATAATAAGTTCTCACCTGCATCTCCGATAAAATGCCCAAAACCACAAGTTGAAGTCCGGCCATAATTAATATGGTTCCGAGGATTAATAAAGGACGGCCCCAGATATCATGACCGGCCAGCTTTTCTAAAAATAAATAAAACATAATGACTGTTCCAATCAGGGTAAGGAGAACACCCCAACCTCCGAATAAATGCATGGGTTTATGTCGGAATCTTTTTAAATAAAGTATAAGTAATAAATCACTTAACACACGCATGGTGCGGTTAATACCGTATTTCGATTTTCCAAACGAACGCGCATTGTGAAGTACAGGTGTTTCATCCATACGGGCACCTTCAAGATCAGCAAGAACGGGTATAAAACGATGGAGCTCACCATAAATACCCAAACTTTTTGCTAAATCAGCTTTCATAACCTTTAAAGTACAACCGTAATCATGTAAATGGACATTGCTTGCATTTCGAATCATCCAATTAGCAATTTTGCTGGGTACTTTTCGAAGGAACATTCCATCCTGACGTTTTTGACGAATGCCCGCCAGTAAATCAAGATTTTTTTCTTTGGCTATTTTCAACATTCGGGGTATGTCTTGAGGGTCATTTTGTAAATCACCATCCATGGTGACAATCCATTCTCCCTGAGCAAATTCAATGCCGGCTGCTAGTGCGGCACTTTGTCCATAATTGCGTCTGAATTCGATGATCCGTAATCTCGCATTTTCAGATCCTTTTAGAGTTTCTAAACTGCCATCTGTAGAACCATCGTCGACAAACAGGTACTCACATGGCATTGTCTTTAGTTGATCATCTAATTTGCGAAGTAATGGCAAAATACTTTCCTGCTCATTGTAAATACAAACAACAATTGAAATTTTTTCCTGCATCATTGAGTTATTTTCATCAATCCTAAGCGATCCCTGCTTTCCAATAACAATGAATCGATTTTGTATCCGCTAAATTGAGGATATAATCTGAGATCAACAAGATAATATGCATTGGAATCTATAATCGTATTTGTGCGATAAATTATCTGTTTACTAAAATTGGCGGTATAAAATCGGGCAACCTGATGTGTATCACTTGAGTCGTACAAAAACCAAGGTTGATTTCTATGTTGCAAAGCCACCCTTTGGCAGTCAGCTTTTGTTAGCTGTGAAGTGTCATTTTTCATTCTCAACGGAATCAGCACACCATTAAATGTAATTCTGAAAATAAATAATGCAAGACACATCCATAAAAATATTCTTCGGTCGTGATCGACAATCATGGATAGTAAAACCAGAAATAATCCAGCAGATGATCCAATCCAAATTAAATTAATATTGGCTAATTCGGCAACTCGAGAATCCAATGGCATCATAAAACAAACTAAAAATGCCGCGGAAGTTATCACTAAAAATAATTTCTTAAATGAAGTCCACCAGGATGTATTTACTTTCCTGATTTGACTTAAAACGTAATAAACGCAAACATTAAAGAGAGGGACAAACATCAGAAGGTACCGGGGATAAACCTGAACCGACGACCAGTAAACGGGAATATTCACCATCAGCATCCAGAAATTAAACTGTATAAATGAATTTTCTCTGATCTTTTCCCAAAACTTTGGCGAGAAAATTAAAAATACTAAAAGCGACCAGGGCAGGAAATGATATATTTGTTCAAATGGGAATGTTACTAAATGGATTAAGGTTTCCTGAATTCCAAAATGTGTTACCGTACGTTGTAAAGATTGATCAAATAAAATGTGTATGGCAGTTTTAAGTGAAACTTCATAAGCATATATACTATAATAAATAATTAAAGGGATAAATCCAGTCAGGGCACCTGTGATATGAATCCATGAAACAATTTTAGTTCTAAACTCTCCTTTGAGGAGCAAGACGGTAATCACACTAATCGCCTGAAATACCATTGCAGGTAAGCCTTTCAATAGAAATGCGATGGAGCACAAAAGATAGGATATTACAAACATCTGCTTCCATTTTCCTTTCTCGCTATGACTAAAAAGGATCATAAAATTGAGATAAATTATCCAGGAAAAACAGATATCAATCAGTCCATACATACTGTCCCAAAAAAGTATGCGACCACAGCAGAGTAACATTAAGCACAGGATGGCAGAACTAAAATAATCAAAATGTCTTCGGGAATAATAGAAAACAGTAACCGCATAGCAAGCTAAAAAAAACAAACTGGTAAGCCGGGTTGGCCATTCGCCAAATGAGCCCCAAAGGTTTGATACCAGTAGAATCAGCCAATTAAATAAGGGTGGTTTATTGTAATAGGGCTCGCCATTTAAAGTTGGAGTAAAGTAATTTCCTGAATGCTTCATTTCAAATGCGACCAGACTCCGGATGGCTTCATCACCAATAAATGCCGATAATCCCAACTGATACAGAAACGCAGGTATAGAAAGAGCTATGGCGATTCCAAATAATTGTTTGTCGCTAAGGCTGCGGATCCAGGATTTGTAAAAATTCATTAATAATTATGCTATTGGACTGCAAAGATGCTAATTCAATACAAAATCAGCGGAGATGTATCCGGAATATGCTAATTAATATGATGTTTCAATTACCTGGCAAATACTTTGTCGTACAGTTCGGATACACTAACCAGAGGTACTACTTTTATATTATACTTCTGAGGATCCCATGCCTTTAGATTGTATTTAGATATGCAGATAGCTTTAAAACCCAACCTGCTGGCTTCCTGAACCCTTTGTTCTACTTTAGACACCGAGCGGACTTCGCCGGACAAACCAATTTCGCCCGCGAAGCAGATTTGCCGATGTAAGGCATTATCCTCCAGTGAGGAGATCAGTGCAGCAACGACGGCAAGATCAAGAGCGGGATCATTGATCCGTATGCCACCTGCCAGGTTTAGAAATACATCTTGCTGGCCCAGGTGAAAACCGCAACGTTTTTCCATGACGGCCAATAACATAGACATACGGCGGGCATCAAATCCATTAGCGACGCGCTGTGGAGTTGAATATACAGCAGCGCCAACCAGTGCCTGAGTTTCTATCAACAGGGGTCGCTGACCTTCCATGGTGGCTGCAATTGCAGACCCACTGAGTTTTTCTTCATGTTGTGAGAGCAACAGTTCTGATGGATTACTGATAGGTCTCAAGCCAGTGGACTGCATTTCATACAGACTCATTTCATCGGTCGATCCGAACCGGTTTTTTAATGTACGCAACATGCGATAGGCATAGAGTTTATCACCTTCAAACTGTAGAACAGTATCAACCATGTGTTCTAAAAGTTTGGGTCCTGCTATATCGCCTTCCTTATTAATATGACCGATCAGAAATACCGGAGTATGTGATTCTTTCGCAAATCGTATCAATTGATGACTGCATTCTCGGATTTGGGATATGGTGCCAGGTGCGGAATCCAGGTCATCTGAGACCAGGGTTTGAACGGAATCTACAATCAGCAAACCAGGTTTTAAGCGGGCAGCTTCAGCGATAATGCTGAGAATTCTGTTTTCAGCATACAGCTGACAATTGGATTGAACTGCCGAAATTCTGTTGGCTCTAAGTTTAATTTGTTGCTCACTTTCTTCGCCTGAGACATAAAGTACTTTACCGGATTTGACAGATAATGCCATTTGCAGTAGTAAAGTTGATTTACCTATTCCGGGTTGCCCGGCCAATAAAGTCACTGAGCCTCTAACTAATCCGCCTCCGAGCGCTCTGTCAAATTCAGAGTCACCGGTTGGAATCCTTTCCTCTGCAGTTATTTGAATCTCTTCCAGAGGGGTCGATAATAAATGGGTGGAAGATGCAGCCAGCTCTTTCCAGGAATTGCGTTTGGAAGAAGCACCTTCTTTCAATACGACATCTTCAACATAGGTATTCCATTCTTCACAGGAAGGACATTTTCCCTGCCATTTTGGCGAACTGGCACCACAGTTGGAACAGATATAAATCGTTTTTAATTTACTCATATTACGATACGGCCTAAAAATAGCCAAAGACATTCAAACTAAGCCGTAATTAAACGACTACAATCTGAAATTTAATGCGGTCAATGCGGTTAATGCAGTCAAGCAGTTAATGCAGTCAAGGCGGTGAAGCAGTCAATGCAGTGAAGCGGTGCAAACAGTCAATGCAGTGAAGCAGTCAATGCAGTCAATGCAGTAAGGAGTGAGAAGTGCCTGCCTGCCGCAGGCAGGCCTGCCTGCCGCAGGCAGGAAGAGTGAGAAGTTGTAATTAGTAATTGCCTAAAATAAGTTGACCATTTCTACACAACTCGGCGTAGTATCTACTACGTCGGTGCGATAGGCAAATTTTTTTGCCGTATGCGGCTTATTTGGTCAATGCGTGCGATGCAGTGAAGCAGTGAAGATTGCCTGAACTTCCAATTTATCTCGTCAATGTAAGTTCACCGGTTTTGAATCTCCTTCCCTGGGAATGCACTTCATACTCGATCACATACGGATAAACACCCGGAATCATGATTTGACTGCCTGACCGGCCATCCCATCCTTTGTCTTTTTCATGGGTTTCAAATATCTGGTTACCCCAGCGGTCAAAAATCTGCATATGGTAAAAAATGACTTGTTCGCAATTGAAAACAGGTAAAAACAAGTCATTAATATTGTCGCCATTGGGTGAAAATACATTGGGTAAATAAATATCGGTTTGTTGTTGGGAGATGGATAGATTTAAATTGGCTGGTATCACACAAGGACCCTGAGTTGTGATCGTAAAGCGAGTGGCGGTTGTTGATTTTAATTTTACTATACTGCAGGGCGGATCCAAACAATCAATTAGTGATGATGGTGTCCAGATGTAATTGGTGCCACCGGATGCTTTGAATGTGATCTCTTTGCACGGATCGATGATGGTATCTCCGGTAACCGAGATGATTTGTTTGGGAATGACAAGTAGTTGGATGCTATCAATCCACTGTCTGCAGTCATCCGCAGCCCGAAGAAAGATTGTCTGATTGCCGATGCTGCCTGGATAATAATTGGTTGATTGCTGTGATGCATTGTCAAATCTTCCGGATGAGGACTGCCAGGTAAAATCAGCAGTACCGGTAAACAGTGCATTGAGTTTTAAAATATCGCCATCGCACAGGGAGGTGTCTTTTCCGGCATCGAGTGAAGTAGGATTTCCGGGTTTGATGCTAAGGTCGAGTGTGAGTGTGCTGTCACAACCGTAGGTATTTTTTAAGACCTGTGTGTACATACCGGAAGCTTTATAAACCACATTGTTGATGATAGCAGAATCACAAGATGTCTGTGAAAGTATGCCGCTACTGCTTTTATGAATCAAAAGATCCAGTGTCAGCGTACTATCGCATCCGTTTGTATTGGCAAGTACTTGTTTGTAAATTCCTGTAGACGTATAGATCTGATTGTTGACGATTGCAGAGTCACAGGAAGTTTGACTAAGTGTCGAGGCGGTTTGTTTTAAAATATCAATATTTAAATTTAATACACTATCACATTTTGCGGCATTTTGTAACACCTGGGTATAATTACCGCTTTGCGTATAAACCTGTCCGTTGACTTCTACAGAATCGCATTGCTGTATCGACAAATTTTCCGAACTGCTTTTTGTGATTTCCAGTTGGAGATTTAAAATACTATCACAGGCATTGGCATTGACAAGAGTTTGCGTGTAATTACCGCTTTGCGTATAAACTTGTCCGTTGATAACTGCAGAGTCACAGGATTTATAGCTGAGACTGTTTGTTGTTTTTTGCAGTCTTGTAAAATCAATCGTCAGTATGCTATCGCATTGTGATGTATTTTTTAATAGTTGTGTGTATATACCACTTTGTGAATACAACTGTCCATTGACCAAAACAGAATCACAAGAACGTAAAGTCTGTCTTTCAGATGTACTCTTCGATAAGTTCAGATCAATATCCAGCACACTATCGCATTGATAGGTGTTTTTTAATAGCTGTGTATAATTTCCGGATTGCACGTAGCGGATACCATTGATGAGCGCACTGTCGCAAGTCGTCCACATGATTTGTGCTGCTGTCTTTGTAAAAATATTGAGATCGATAGTCAGTGTACTGTCACATCCATTGGCACTGATCAGTTTTTGATTGTACATACCCGTGCTGGTATATGTTGTGCCGTTGATGGTAGCAGAATCGCAGGCGGAGAGTTGGTAGGGTGTCGTATTGCTGTTGGGAATATTGATATGGAGATGGATGGTGCTGTCGCAGCCGTTAACAGAAAGATAACTCAAATTATAAACTCCACTTTTAGTAATGCTTAATCCATCAAAGTTAAATGAATCACATGCTATTATATAGATTACTGTGTCAAAATTTGAGTAAATAATAATTTCAATATTTGTATCACGCTTACAACCAAAGCTATCAGTAACGGTTAAAAAATAAAATCCGGAGTCATTTTCTTTTAGATTATTTAACACTAAATTCATAGAATCAGAATATAAATTATTTGGTCCAGACCATTTATATTTGTAAAAGTAATTTTGGCAATACAAAACCATTGTGTCTTTTGCACAAAAAGTATTATTTGCGAAAATTATTGGAGATTCGATTGGAGTGGGTGAATTAAAATAAACTTTACTGTAACAATTAGGATAATCCTCTGCCTGAAATAATAAACAGTGCTGATTGTTATCTGGTATTAGTGAATCGAAATTAAAACTAAGTGGAAAAATATAAGGCGGGTCAAATATCATGAATTTGGAACTATCCATAGATATTTTTATTTTACCAGAGTTTGGGGCAATTCGAAAATATTTTAAACCTTGTAAAGTATAAAAATTATTTTCTCCCGTACATGGAATTAATTGTATTTCATGAGACCCAAAAGCATCACAACAATCTAGAAATCCAACATTAATTAACATACCCTCGGAAGGAGTTCCATGCTCATCAAAATGCTCAACTTCAATATAATGAGAATTGTTAGGAAAATTATTTAATACCACGATACTTCCATCTTGGTTGTTAAAATAATTAACATTAAAAATAATTTCGTTTTGAGTTAATTGAACTTTTGTGGGCGCTAATATCGTGTCAATAAGCCGATCTTGAAATACTTCGCATATATTATTTAGATCAAGTTGATTGCCAAAATCATCATATACTCTTAATCTTGCAGTTTGAGGTATCGTATATTTAGGTTCCGAAGAATTTGGAAAATGCCCCACTAGTATAAAAAGATCAGAAATATTTTTAACGCTATCTAAATATATTTTATGAATAAGTTTAGTTAATTTAGGTTTTACTGGAAAAATAGGAAATAAAATTGAATCTATTTTTTTTGGAGAAAATACTTTTGTTTCAAGAATAGCTGTAGGATAAGAAACGGAAAGCGTGAATGTATCAAATTCAATATGTACTTTTCCTGATTTTAAAATACCTTTATAGTTATATTTGCTAATTGGATACCATTTGGCCCAATCAATATTATAACAAGCATTTTTACAAGAATCTTGAATGATACTATTCAGATTATTTGATATGTTATTTCGATAATTATTTTCAGACGTATAAGTTCTAAAATCGACAGATCGAGAGTGGTCTAAGTTACTTGATAAATGCGATTGGAATATAGCAAATAACAAAAAGCAAATAGGTATATGGACAAAATATAATCGCACAAAATTAAAGTTGATATTCTAAAATGCAATTCATTTTTAAGCAAGTATTTTACGTTAAATGATTAAATAATCATTTGAATATTGAAATAAGTATTTTAACTAATTATTTTACTTTATATGAAAGAAATAAGTATTCTCAAGATAAGCAAACCACTGAGAATACTTATTCTATTTTACATCATTACAATTTAATAAACTTTGAAATATACCGTTTTTGATCCTTAGTCTTAATTTCAATTAAATACATTCCAGAAAGTAATTTATCAAATCCTGATAAAGAGATCAATTCTGAATTAGTATATTTAATTATTGGATAATCAGTTACTAATAAGCTACCTTCTATTGTATATAAATTTAAAAATGCCTCTTCCCCAGGATATTTTAAGAACAAATTACTATTAAAATAAAAAAGAATTTATAATATCTGAATTATCCAAAGAATTGTAGATTTTTTCTTTAATATATCTTGAATATTTTTCTGTTTTATCTTCCCCACTTATTAAACAAGGAAAAGGATCTGAACTTGGTGGTGTTGAATTAAGTATAAAGACGTCATCGTAATCATTACAATTATTCAATTCAGACTGTGAACATTCCGTATACCAAAGATTACAATCTGGTGAATTCCAAGGGGAATCAAGTTCTGGATCTGGACTTCCAGAAGATGAGGGTGTGAAAATGTAATACCATTTTTTATTCTCAGGTAAGCAACAATGATTAGCCTCAGCTCTTATTGTAATTACTTCATTGGCTTTG
The DNA here is from genome assembly GCA_964486185.1 of uncultured Saprospiraceae bacterium. Lineage (GTDB taxonomy): Bacteria > Bacteroidota > Bacteroidia > Chitinophagales > Saprospiraceae > Vicinibacter. The sequence continues at coordinate 36,935 of CAZALD010000008.1, read as the reverse complement.
ATACAATAGCAACTAGTATAATTTTGATTCAAAGTTAAACAATATGTTTGCCCTGAATTCATTCCACAGGTAGGTGATTTATAAGATATGTTCCATACGTAAGGCTCACAATTTTCCGATCCAATAGGTCTAAAAGCAAATACCCATCCATCATAACACCCAGTACATTTTAAAGTTGTCCAAGCAATATGTATTCTTGGAATTTGGTAATATGCTGAAGTAGTGTGATTAGGATTAGGATCACAAATTATCGAATTTGCACAAATAGCATAAAATGTTCTGGTTACTTTACAATAATTGTCGTTGCCAAAATCAAGAATCATGACCATAGTATGATAACCATAAAAACAAACATCCATATACACATCAAACCCTTCATCATACTGACATTCTTGACTAAATTCGTCTCCTTCTCCACTTAATAAATACCAAGTCACTGCCAAAACTTCCGGATCACCTCCTGGCAAATCTGCTTCAAAATGATAAGTACATCCTGATCGTGTATATGTGAAGTCATATCCAGAATCACATTCATCAACATCCGGAACCTGAGACCACATTGGTTTTACAATTGAAAACATTAGAATCATGATTAACAAAGTAAATTTATTAATTATTGCAAGCTCTAAAGCTAAAAAGAAAATTATATTTTTCATATTTTTTAATTTATGAGGGTTACTAATAAAAATTAAATATTTCACAGCTTCCAATAGATGATTCCTTTAAAAAAGTCCTATTGCATGAAGAAGACTTAAAATTGGTATTAAAATATATCTGGTGGTTGACCATCCTGATATTCCATAAGATTGGATTTAAGGGTTAAATAATACTAAGTATGCTTTCCAGAGCATGCTCTGAATTTAAAATTGCTTTCCCTGCACGGAGTAATTTACCTCCCGATTTGTTACTAAATAACTTCAAGTCGTAAGGATTATTTGACCTTTAATTTTTTATTGCATTTGGCTATAAAAAATTAACGTCTCAATACTAAAACTACCCCATTTGCCAATGGAAATATCTGGTGAAGATGGTATTTTTTGATACTCAGTTATAAGCTCTGAGCAAAGCTTAGAAATACAAATTTTTGAAAATACAAAGCTCTTTTTTTAGTTTGCTGCCCGGTGTTTATTATTCTGGTTTACGTCTCCTTTGTATTTTGTTATAAAGTTGATTTCTTAAAATGAAATTGTCAAGTATTTTTTAATATATTTTTTCTATATATATATATAAGATATACAGTGTGTTATGTGTAATGTAGTCAAGCAGTCAATGCAGTGAAGCAGTTAATGCAGTGAAGCTGTCAATGCGGTGAAGCAGTCAATCCAGTCAATGCAGTCAAGCAGTCAATGCGGTCAATGCAGTGAAGCAGTCAATGCAGTGAGGAGTGAGAAGTGCCTGCCTGCGGCAGGCAGGAAGAGTGAGAAGTTGTAATTTGTAATTGCCTAAAATAAGTTGACAGTTTTCAAAAAATCCGAAAATTGTCGTATTGCTAAAACACCGTAGGTGTGAACCATTTTCCAGTACCGTAGGTACGAAACATATTTAGGTCAATTCAGTCAAGCAGCTAGTGCATTTTTATTTTTGGTTATTCTTTCGATTGACCAGATTCCTTGCTTTGCTCGGAATGGCTGTATCATGAATCATGGTTTGCTTCGGTTTCATAGGCGCGATGCTCCAAAATCTGATTTAATGCAATCCAAGACGAGGATATTTACAACTCTTTGCGAAGTTTTTACATCTCTGGCTTTCCTGCCTCCGCTATGTTTGCAATGTCAATTATTTTTTCATTTTTAAAAAGTATTATTATGCAAGCAAGTTTATTTTTTTCGTATTTCTTTATCTGCTTTTGTGTTTTAAGCAGCAATTTTTCTAATGCTCAGGCAGGACAAATGCAGGCAGATAAAGCAGCAAAGATTGATTTTACATCCATAGATGACGCAAGAACTTTCCCTTTAGGTAAAGTCGATTTAGTGAAAATCGGCGGCGCCATGATTGGTAAAGCGGTTTTCCAACCCGGATGGAAATGGTCTGAATCGGTAAAACCCATTGCCAAAACCGAAAGTTGTCATGCTCCGCATTTTCAATATCATGTATCGGGTACTCTCAGAGTAAAGATGGATGATGGAACCATAATCGATTGTAAACCCGGCGATGTATCCTACTTGCCAAAAGGACACGATGCATGGGTAGTAGGAGACGAACCTGTTGTCGTTATTGACTTTCAGGGTATGATCGATTATGCCTTAAGTCAGAAAGATCATAAACATTAAAATAATGATGTAAAGAACAATAAGCCGAAAGGCTTACGAGGCTTGTTTAATAAGGTGCAATCCGGCTATTCGGATTGTACCTTGTTTTTTATTGGAGAATACGGTAAATTTGTCAAACTCCCGATTCTTTAAAAAAAGATTAATCTATATGGTATCGCATCTTAACAAATTGATCCTGCTCCATTTTTTCTTGCATGTACTTTTAAGTAACTGCAGTGCACAAAATTGGCTACCAGTAGGTAGTGAGTGGACTTACACAATGAGTGAATGGGGACGAGATGCAGGTACAAACCTCTTGCGAATTGAAGGTACTACCCATATACATAATCAAAATGTTGTCATCCTAACCAGAGAATCTCTAACTTGCGATGAGAGACCTTCCACTGAATATTTATATAAGAAAAATAACAAACTTTTTTATTATGAAAAAGAGATTGATGACTTTAGATTATTATATGATTTTGGAGTTGGGGTAGACGATTATTTTTATATTCCTTTATGGGATGGTATTAGAAGGCAGGGACGGGATACATTATATATCAGGGTTGATTCCATTGGTTCGTTTTCAATTAATAATTTAAAACTTAAGAAATATTATTTCAGAGCAGATTTTGACATTCCTCCTGTTGCTCAGATTGGCCCACACGACCGTAAAAGAGTAATTATTGAAGATATTGGTAATTTGGTTAATCTGTTTCACGTCGTTGAGAATGGTGCCTGCGATTGGTATCATATGCGAGATTTAATTTGTTTTAAACATCCGGATCATGGTTGGATAAATATTGTCAATAATGGATGTAATTTAGTTGGTGATGTTAAAATTCCATCATCTGATCAATTATTTAAAATATATCCCAATCCAGTTTCAAATGAAATCTCTATTGAAATCATAAATGAAATCCCGGAAAAAATCACTTTGTATTCTCTTACAGGAAAGACGGTGCGGATCTGGCAGAAATCTAATCAAATATCAAATAAGAATAAAATTACTTTATCCATTTCTGATATAAGCCTTGGTATATATATGCTCGAAATTGAATCCAATAATTTATCATACCGAACGCATCAAAAAGTAATAATAAACTAAGACAGTACATATCTTTCTGGAAACCATTTTTTGTTTGTTACACAAGTTAAAAACTGGTAATCCAGATATGACTAAAATTATTATTCAAAAAATCAATTTTCCCAATTGATGTCTATCCGAAGAGTGTAATACAAGATTGCATACTGCAAACAGTATTTTTAAATAATACAAAAATTCCGCCCTGAAAAATCCAGGGCGGATAAAACTGAATAAAAGTTTATGCTTTTTTAAAAAGTCCTCCTAACAAAGAACCGGCACCACCGCCTAAAATGGAAATGATGATTCCCATAATATTAAATCCACTTTCATCGCCAGCGCTGTTGGATAGTAGTCCTAAAGCTGATACCAGCATGGGCAAAATATTACCACCGGCAGCACCGGCAATCAAATTGCCAAGGGATCCAAGTCCGTTTTTCTTTAGCATATTTCCGAGCCATCCACCGGCAGCACCGGCAATCGTGTTGGTTAAAATCGAAATGACGTCCATAATTGTTTGTTTTGAAGATGATTAATAAATTTTACAATCACAATTTACCACAATAGGGCCACCCAATAAAATTAAAATATATTACATAATATTCATACTTGTAATTATCTGATATTTAATAATTAAAAACCATTATTGGCAAATTGCCCTGCTTTTAGTAATTTTCAGTTTTCTAATCATTTCAAATCAGATCGACGATGTCCAAAAATTTAAGTCATATCTCCGGCAGAAAAGACCTCTCTGACAATTTATTCGAGCTCCTTGGACATCGTACCGAAACCCTGGGTCATTTGACTGAAAACGACATCCAGCAAATTGCTGATGAATTTTTGATGGGTACTGCCAATATCTTCGGGGCTACCAGTTTTTATGACTTTACCAGAGCAGAAAATGCCGGTAAAAAAATTTTTATCTGCAATGGTTCTGCTTGTCTGACAGCTGGCACACAGGATTCATTAATCCAAAAAATCAAACATCATTTTTCTCCGGAAGAAATTGGTGAAATGTGTTGTCTGGGTCGTTGTCATGAAAATAATGCATTTCATTATGAGGGTACTAATTATTCAGGTACAGCCATTGAGGAATTTGAAAAAATAAAATCCACTAAAAAACGAATCAAAGATCAATACGTTGTCAAAGCTTTAAATCATAGCATTCTTACAGGAAAAGAACCCGATTTGACGGAAGCAAAAACACTGCTTAGCCGGGTTTTTAGCAGTCCAAAAGAAAAGGCGCTGGCAGAAATCAAAGCTTCCGGATTAAGGGGAAGAGGTGGTGCAGGATTTCCTATCGCCATCAAATTGGAAGGATGTATGAAATCTCCGGGATCCAGAAAATTTATCGTCTGCAACGCAGATGAAGGTGATCCGGGCTCTTATTCAGACCGGTATATTCTGGAGCAACAAGAATATTTATTATTACTAGGTATGTTGATTGCCGGATTTATTACAGGAGCTGACCGCGGAGTCATTTATATCCGGGCAGAATATCCGGAATCTATCGAGCAAATGAGTAAGGCCCTGGAAGAATTCCGCAAGCAAGGATTTACAGGAGATTCTATATTCGGTTCGGATTTTCAGTTTGAATTTAAAATAATTAAGGCACAGGGTGCCTATATCTGTGGAGAAGAAACGGCTTTGCTATCATCCATTGAAGGACAACGTCCGGAAGTACGTGTCAGACCTCCTTTTCCGGTACAAGAAGGTTTATTCAGAAAACCAACTGTGGTCAATAATGTCGAAACCCTCGCCAGTTTGTTTTATATTGTCAAAAATGGTGGTGCTTCATTTGCTTCCATTGGCACATCCAAATCCAGTGGTACCAAATTATTATCTCTGGATGGTTATTTTAATAAACCGGGAATTTACGAAGTAGATATGGGTACGCCTTTGTCTGAAGTGGTTTATCAACTCGGCGGCGGATTTAAAATTAAAGTTAAAGCCCTTCATATCGGCGGACCTCTTGGTGGATTAATTCCAATTCATAAAATTCCGGATCTTACCGTTGATTTTGAATCATTTGCCGGCCATGGCTTTATGCTGGGACATGCATCCATCGTTTCTGTGCCGGATCATTATCCAATGATTGCATATCTGGAGCATCTTTTTGCATTTACAGCACATGAAAGTTGCGGTAAATGTTTTCCCTGTAGATTGGGATCCGTAAGAGGCAAAGAAATGTTGCAGAAAGCACAGCGGGATTCCGGCTATAAGGTGGATATCGAATTATTAAAGGATTTACTGGATACACTTAAACGCGGGTCCCTTTGTGCACTGGGTGGTGGCATTCCTCTTCCGGTTTATAATGCGCTTGAATATTTTAAAGACGAATTAAAAACTCATATTGATATGTAATCAGATGCGTACAATTTAATTATTTGAAAAAAAAAATAATGCAGGAAGCCTATATCGTAGCCATGAACAGGAGCGCAGTCACCAAAGCAAAAAAAGGGGGCTTCCGGTTTACAAGATCTGATGATCTGGCTATTGAAATTATTCAGGGCCTTGTGAAAGATATTCCACAATTAAATTCACATGAAATTGATGATGTGATTGTTGGTTGTGCTAACCCGGAAGGTGAGCAAGGATTACAAATAGGCCGTCAAATTTCTTTGCGTGCTTTGGGAAAAGACGTTGCCGGCATGACGGTCAACCGGTATTGCGCATCTGGCCTTGAAACTATTGCCATTGCCACAGCGAAAATCAGAGCAGGTATGGGCCATTGTTACATTGCAGGTGGAGTCGAAAACATGAGCATGATACCCATGGAGGGATATAAACTTGCGCCCAATTATCTGGTTGCCAATCAACATCCTGATTATTTAGTTGGTATGGGTTTAACTGCTGAAGCGGTTTCCAAAAAATACCAAATCAGCCGCGAAGATCAGGACGCTTTTGCTCTCAGATCACATTTACGGGCAGCCGCGGCACAGGACAATCACTATTTTGCCGAAGAAATCAGTGAAATAAACGTTCAGGAAATAAAAATTATAGATGGAAAACGCATTGAACTCCATCATTCTGTTTTGCACGATGAAGGTATCCGGAGAGATACTACACTCCAGGCATTGTCTCAGTTAAAACCGGTCTTTGCTTTGGGGGGTAGTGTAACAGCGGGAAACTCATCACAAACCAGCGATGGTGCCGCCTTTGTGATGGTAGTTAGTGAATCCAGACTTAAGTCCTTACATCTTAAACCGCTGGGAAGAATTGTCGCATGCAATGTGGCTGGTGTCGAACCACTGCTCATGGGTATTGGTCCCTGCGCAGCTGTGCCCAAGGCCCTGGCTGCTGCCAATTTAAATCTGGCAGATATTAGTGTTATCGAATTAAATGAAGCATTTGCGGCTCAGTCCCTGGCCGTCATACGACAACTCGATCTGAATCCAGACATCGTAAATGTAAACGGTGGAGCAATCGCCTTAGGTCATCCATTGGGTTGCAGCGGAGCCAGACTAACCATCACTGCTTTAAAGGAATTACAAAGAAGAAAAAAAACCTATGGCATAGTAACGGCTTGTGTCGGGGGCGGTCAAGGAATAGCAGCCGTAATAGAGTCATACCATGACTAAACCAGCGAAACTAAAAACTAGTCCAGACTAAATGATTTAAATTATTAGAAAGCCTTTTGATTTTTGATGAAATTAATAATACTCTATATTTTATTCTTAGGACATTCTGTAATACACGCTCAGAACCTCACCGTAAAAGGCAAAATAAAATTTACCAGCAAAGCTCCGCAGGAAACGATAACAGCCCAATCTAATCGACTCACGGGATTATTAAATCAGCAAGACCAAACTTTTGCTTTTGTTGTCGATGTAAACTCGTTTGATGGATTTAATAGTCCGATGCAAAAAATCCATTTTAATGAAAACTATATGGAAAGCAGTAAATTTCCAAAATCCAGGTTTTACGGCAGAATTATTGAAAACATCGATTTTAATAATATTAATCAGGAAACAATCCGCGCGAAAGGCTACCTGGAAATCCACGGGATCCGTAAGACCAGGATCATACCGGTTAGCTTAAGTAAAAAAAATGATTTGTTGATATTTTCAAGTCGGTTTACCCTGAGTTTGGGAGATTATGAAATCACTATCCCAAGAATTGTACATCAGAAATTATCAGATTTAATAGAAGTTCATGTGGAAGGAACGATTCAAAAACAGGATCCTTAAAATACTACTCTTCCAGTATTGTTTGCTAAGCTGTGCGCTTAGCCAATCAGGAGTTAATGTTTTGATGACTAAACATTCATTTCAGTCACTTACATCCAGAGCTCTTTTTTACAAAATCCTCATCGATCATTTTGGTCAAATGTATATTGCTACATCAGAAGGTATCATCATATTCAATGGCAGTTCAGAACAATTTGTCAGAGGATCAGAATTAACCGGAACACATCGCGTAACCACGATGCTCGAAGATCAAAATGGAATCGTTTGGATTGGTTGCGCCAATGGATACATTTACAAAATAATCAACAAAGAATTACTGCTATGGAAACCAAAGTACCGCTTACCAAAAAATAAAATCTCCAAAATGTCTATCGATCTTCAGAATAATTTATGGATCGCCACCAAAGGAGATGGACTTTTCCATTATAACGGGCAGTATCTGAACCATTTTAATGAGGAAGATGGACTCATAAACAATGACCTGAGTGATATAACATATATTAAAGAAAAAGGAATTCTTGTCAGCTCCGATATGGGTATCCAGTTTCTAAACTACGACAATAAAATCAACGTTGATAAATCGACCTCCTTTAGTTGCCTTCATGATCAGGAAATCGTACAGGATCTCATCGTGAGTGAGGATAATCTATTTATAAATAATTTATTAAGGGGCATTGAAATGTGGAATTATACATCAGATCAATGTGTCACTGTTTGGCCAAATAAACAATCTGAATTAATTCATAATTTGAGTTTTACTAAAGATTATCAACTCATTGTTACGACGGAAAATATCTATTTAAAATACCCTAAACAAACTGAATTTAACAGGATTAAAATCAATTTAGATCTTTCAGAAATTCAACATATTGAAATTGATAACAATAATACTTTATGGATACTTCACAGGAATGAAGGTTTAATTTCTGTCTTTTTACCTATCCAAAAATATTCAATTAATAATCAAGTTGTACAAAGTATAGCAAGCGACACTGCCGGAACGTTTTTATTACTTTGTACAGATTCATGTTTACAAATACTCTCAATTGCGGATGGTCAAATTCTATCCACACATTTTTATGGTGAAAACCTGACTTCAATATACCATAAGCCTAATGAAAATATTTTCTGGATTGGCACATATGGAAAAGGCCTAATCCGTTTTGATTTAAATTCAAAAGAATTCAGCAGATATCAATTATCGGATGGATTGCCCGATCTGAACATATTACATGTAACCGGAAATGAGCACTTTATCTGGCTTGCCACATTGAATGGCATATTACGATTTGATCATGCTCACATAATGCATCAATTATCTGGGATTAAAGTTTATAATCAGCAGAATGAGATCCCTACCAATTTTAACTATCAGTTAGAACCCGACACGTCAGACTGTCTTTGGATTGCCACCGATGGCAATGGGATTTATTATCTGGAAAGAGACAGTGATTGTGCCGAAAGGCTTAGTCATCCTGAGGGCAATATCAGCATTTTCAATATGGTCAATAATCATAAGGGTAAATTATTTTTTAATGCCTCTACCAAAGGACTGGGTTATTTAAATTTTTATAATAATGAATTAAAATGGCTGCAGTTTTCTAATAAGAATATAGAATATGATTGTATCGGTCTGATTAATGATTCTGTAATCATAGCAGCCGGCGACGGAGTGCTTCTGCAAAGCGGATCCAATGAATCAATTTGTCTGGTTATGGATGAAGAATTTGGTGTAAATAATTTTTATCCTTCTCTAAATGCAATCTATCGGGATAAAAATTCTGATATATGGATCGGTGGTAAAAATGGTGTATTGCGCATTAAAAGTAGTATTTTAAAACTTCATCAAAAACCAAAAAATTCATTTTTGTCAATAAAGATCCTTGGTAATGAAATTTCGCAATATTCAAATGATTCTGTTTTTTCATATTCTGAAAACCAGTTTAGCTTTGAATTTTCCGCTATTCACTTTTTGGCATCCGACCATTTGGATTACCGGTATAAATTAATTGGTTTTGACACAGACTGGATTTATTCAAAAGAAGGAAAGGAAACCTATTCCAAGTTATCCCCCGGAACTTATCGTTTCGTTTTTCAATCGAGTTTCAATGGAATATTTGATCCGGAAAATGAACAAAGTTTTTCATTTACTATTTTAAAACCATTCTGGACCAGATGGTGGTTTGTCAGTACAATGGTTGTACTACTTTTTGTATTTATATTTACATGGGTCAAACAACGCGAAAGGCGGAAAATAAAAGATCAGGAAAATCTCCGGAAAACTTCAGAACTGGAATTTGAATTACTAAAAAGTCAGGTGAATCCACATTTTTTATTTAATAGTTTTAACTCGGTGATCTCCTTAATTGAAGATGATAAAAACAGAGCCATTGATTTTACAGAAAAATTATCGGACTATTTCCGAAATATATTAAAATACAGGGACATTCAGTTGATTTCTCTAAAAGAAGAACTGATCATATTAATGAACTACATGGAATTACTGGCACTCAGGCACCCCGGACAAATATTATTTGAAAAAGGTGAAATGAATACCAATGCCCTGATTGCTCCATTGACATTACAACTTTTGATGGAAAATGCCATAAAACACAATGAAATATCTCTGGAACACCCCCTTAAAATTAAGTTATTTTGCACTGATCATTCAATTATTTTTACGAATACTATCTTGCGCAAGAAATCGATGGTTCAGTCAACCGGATTTGGCCTGGAAAGTCTGAAAGCAAGATATCAGTTATTAACAAAGCAATTAATAAAAATTGAAAATTTAAGTGATAAATTTATAGTAGAAATTCCACTATTAAAATACTAATTATGAGAGTTATTATACTTGAAGATGAAAAATTAGCAGAAAAAAGATTGTCGAGGATGCTCGAAGAATTGAGGCCTGATGTAGAGATCATGGCAAAGTTGTACAGTATAAAAGAAGCTGAGGAGTTTTTTATTAAAAATACAACATTAAAAACCGATGTACTTTTTTTCGATATTCAACTAGGTGATGGCATCAGCCTTGAATTGTTTGACCGGTTTATCATACAAGGGGTCCTTGTTTTTACAACAGCCTATGATCAATATGCCATACAGGCTTTTAAAGTAAAAGCCATTGATTATTTACTGAAGCCTGTTAAAATCAATGATCTGAAAAACTTATTAACCAGAATAGACGAAATTATAGACCATGAGTTAAAATATGAATTGCATGCCACTGAAGAAACGGTAAAAACCAAACAATTGCGGTTTTTGGTCAAAATGGGAAAATCTATAAAGATCTTAAATCAGGAAGATATTGCCTATTTTTATTCTAATCAAAAATTAAGTCTTATCATAAGCTGGGATGGAAAAAAATATCCTATAGACATGTCTTTAAATAAAATTGAAGAAATGGCTCCACCAGATATATTTTACAGATTGAATCGGCGGTTACTCATTCATTTTGAATCCATTCAGGACATGCAGGTATACTCCAAATCGAGGCTAAAAATAAGCCTGAATCCAAAACTGGATGAAGACATTATTGTGAGTACAGAAAAAACCTCCGGTTTTAAAAAATGGCTGGAAGGTGTTAAGTAATCAACTGGTGATAAATTTTTTCAGCATATCGATATGCCATTGCTGATCAGCCACAAAACTATTGACGACATCACCTATACTTAAAATACCGATGAGCTTATGGTCTCCATTCATTACCGGAATGTGACGTATGCGGTTGACGGTTAGCGTTTCCATGAGTTCGTTTAAAGGAGTATCCGGTGAGGCGGTAATATGTTCAGCGTGCATGATCTCACTAACCATGGTCTTTTTGGAGGTTCTGCCCAATAAAATACATTTACGGGCATAATCCCGTTCCGAAAATATACCTAAAAGCTTTTCATCTTCCATGACGGCCAGTGATCCAACATTGGCCTCATTCATAATAAATAATGCTTCATAAACCAGAGTAGTTGGTTTAACACTTAATACACCTTTGTGTTTTTTTGTGTCGAGTAAAGTTTGTGCTGTTACCATGATCTGCGTTTTTTATCTCTTTTAAAATTATTTTATTGAGGTATTGCCAAATTTAAGTTTATATACTAATTATTCCAATTTTTTTTATAGAAAAATCATGCATGATGTTGTAACCAATAAACTAATATTCCAGCGAGGTATCCAGCCAATGCATATAAACTGATTCTTTTGAGATACCAGATAAAATCAATATGCAAAATCCCCATGGAAGCCACGCCAGCAGCGGAACCAATGATCAGCATAGATCCGCCTGTACCGGCACAATAAGCCAGCAATTCCCAGAAATCATGATCCACCGGAAACGTAGATTCATACATACCCATTGCAGCAGCCACCAAAGGCACATTATCGACAATGGCCGATAAAATTCCAATGAGGGTATTTGTAGCATAAATATTTCCAAAATTTTTATCCAATAATTCAGACATCAGGTGAAGATGTCCGGATTCTTCCAAGGCAGCAACAGCTAATAAAATACCCAGGAAGAAAAGTATACTGGGTGAATCAATGCGATGCAACATAGCACCCACGGAATATTTACTTCGTTTTAATTCGGAATCCGATTTACCGCGATGCATAAATTCGGTAACATACCAAAGGATACCTACTGACAATAATATTCCCATAAAGGGGGGATAACCTGTATAATATTTAAATACCGGTACGGATAATAATGATACTCCGCCTAAAATAAAAATCAACAATCCTTCAGATGGATTTGTCGCTAACTTTTGTTCGTCTTCAAATTCAACAGATGCAGATACCATTTCCTTGCCTTTGTACATCCAGCTTACGATTATTAAAGGAACCAATAAACTAACAAAGGAGGCTAAGAAGGTCGAGGTGATAATATTTATGGTCGTAACATGTCCTCCAATCCACAACATGATTGTAGTAACATCACCGATAGGTGACCAGGCACCACCGGCATTTGCAGCAATAATTATAAATCCACCCATTAGCCAGAGAATTTCTTTATCCTTCGTTAATTTTCGGGCTAGTGCACACATGATGATGGCTGTAGTCATGTTATCCAGACCAGCGGAAAGAAAAAATGCAACCCAGGACATAATCCAGAGCATGGTGACAAAGCTCGTAGTCCGTATTCGATCTGTAATTACCCGGAACCCATCATGTGCATCAACCAATTCAACGACCGTCATCGCAGCAATCAGAAAAAACAAAATGCCCGCAATGGAACCGAGATGTTCCATAAGGTTTTCGTTTAAAAACTTGGATAAATCTGTAGGCATCTGTTCGTGGCCACTTGTGAAAGCAGGCATATCAGGAAGTCCTGCCATGAGAATAATCCAACATAAAACTCCTGTCAGCAAAGCTGTACCTGCTTTGTCAATTTTAAACGGATGTTCCATGGCAATCATGAAATAACCAGCGATAAAAACAATGATGATAAGTATAGCCATAACTTTATAGAGTTTTTTTTGTTTTTGTTTGATATGATTACTATTCTGATCTGTTCCATCGTGCTAGTCCTCATTGCCTTTGCAATGTTTAGCATACGCATCCTGTTTAATAAGAATGCAGAGTTTAGAGGGACCTGCGCCAATAACAACCCATTTTTGAAAAAAGAAGGCGTTGTTTGTGGAGTATGCGGCCGTAAACCGGAGGAACCGTGTGGTTCGCCTGAATCCAATCGTTCGGAATCGAAGCAGGTAAATTTGAATTAAATCCATATATCTGATAAGATTCTATGGATTTTACGGCTTTTGGCGTTGTGAAATTAATCGATTCAATTTAAAATTCTATCCTTTCTCCTACCGACAGTCCCCTGATTTTTTAACAGAAAAATTAAATTTCGTGATTAAATTTATTAGATTTTTGAATAGTTATTATATTCTGTATTTAATGATAATAGCCATATTTAATTCGTAAAAATGAATGAATTATTTTCTAAATAATTTGCTTTGAAGTTCATTTATAATTAATACTAAAGTATTCCGGATCAAACTATTCCGTCCAGTTACCAATCAGACTATCCACTAATTGCCCCTGATAATTTTCATAAATACAATAGATTCTGATTTGATGTGCCTTTGCAAATTCAATTGATTTTTCCAAACCCAGAACCATAAAACAGGTAGCCAATGCATCAGCATCTATGCAACGCTCTGAGAGCACAGATACACTGAGCAGATTATGTTGTGCCGGGTAACCGGACTTAGGATCTATGGTATGACTTAATTTTTTACCATTCACTAAAATATATTTCCGGTAACTGCCCGAAGTCGCTAAAGATTGATGATTCAATGAAAAAACATGCTGCAGTGGTCTTTTATGATCAGGATGTTCATTTTCTATTGTTGGTTTGTCGATTCCAATTTTCCATAATTCACCTCGTTCGTTGATCCCATTGGCCCGGACTTCTCCACCCAATTCAACCATGTAATTTTTAATTTTATGATCTTCCAAAAATTCGGAAATAAGATCCACCGTATAACCTTGTGCAATGGCATTAAAATCAATCTGAATACAAGAATCGCTTTTTATTAAATTATGATTGTTTAGTTTCACCTTTTTCCAACCAACGCATTCCAATAAATTTTTAATTTCGGATGAATCAGGCGTAGTTTCATTTTTCTTAAAATAAAAACCCCACCGTCTGACTAAAGGACCAACCGTCATATCAAATGCACCATCTGTCAATTCAGAATAATATACAGATCGTTTAAATACATTTTGAAAGTGAATATCCGTAAAAGTGTTTTCCTGATTATTGTTGATTTTTGAAATTATAGAGCTACTATCCCACAGGGACATACTTTTGTCAATAACCCTAAACAGGCTATCAATTTCATTGGATACATCGCGACCTGCTGAATCTGCATAAATAATACTGAAACTAGTTCCCTGGGCGTTCCCTGAAAGATGAAAATAACTGGATTCTGGTTTAATGGATTGACATGAAATCAGGATAAAAATCAAAACAGATACGATCCATATCTCCGATTGATATGTTAAGCTAAGTATCTTTTTCAAAAAACGCAATCGACTAATTTCCAAAATCATCAAAGGCTATCATTTCCGGCGGAACGCCATAATTATCCAACATGGATAATACGGCTGCATTCATCATAGGAGGACCACAGAGATAGTATTCAATTTCTTCAGGCTCAGGATGCTTTTTCAGATAATTATCAAGCACTACCTGATGGATAAAACCTTTAAATCCTGTCCAGTTATCTTCTGGTAATGGTTCAGATAATGCAATTTCAAAACGGAAATTTGGAAATTCTTTTTCTATCTCCCGAAAATCATTTTCATAAAATATTTCCCGTACACTTCTGGCACCATACCAATACGAAACTTTGCGTTTACTCTTTAATGTATGAAACAAATGAAATATATGTGAGCGCAAGGGTGCCATACCGGCTCCTCCTCCAATATAAACCATTTCCCGTTGTGTATCTTTAATATGAAATTCTCCATAAGGTCCAGAAATGGTTACCATGTCACCTGGCTTTCTTGAAAATATATAAGATGAACACAAACCGGGAGGTACATCCTGAAAGGATTTGGTTTGCCGATCCCAGGGTGGCGTTGCAATCCGGATATTCAACATAATTTTATTTCCTTCAGCCGGATGATTGGCCATGGAATATGCCCTGAACACCGATTCCTCAACGGTTAATTTAAGATCCCAGATTTTTAAATTATCATAATCGTCTCTGAATTTATCCGGGATATTGTACAGGTCTTTTTTAAAATCAATACTGATTTCAGGAACATCAATTTGTATATAATCACCACTTCTAAATTTTAATAATTCTCCTTCCGGTAAATTGACAACCAGTTCTTTAATAAATGTTGAAACATTTTCATTCGAAGCTACTTTGCAATTCCATTTTTTTACTCCGAATACGGCATCAGGAACTCCAATTTCCATATCCTGTTTTACTTTAACCTGACAGGCCAATCGTTTATTTTCTGCCACTTCTTTGCGATTGAGGTGATTGGTTTCAGTAGGCAAGACCTCCCCACCCCCTGAATAAACTTCACAAACACACATGGCGCAGGTCCCGCCACCACCACACGCTGATGCTAAAAAAATATTTTTATTGGCCAGAGTGGATAATAAAGTACTCCCGGGTTTTACAACCACCGGACTCTCATTATTTCCATTGATTATTATACTTACGTCAGTTTGTGGCAACAAACGTTCTTTAGCCTGAATTATACTAAATACAAGAAATAGTATCACCAAAACAAAAACTACAATACTACTGACAACTATTGGAATCATATTTTATTAGAGTTGAATACCAGAAAAACTTAAAAATGCAAGTGCCATCAAAGCGGTTATAATCATCGCTATACCTAATCCCTGTAAGGGTAATGGAATATCAGAATATCTGAGTCGTTCGCGGATAGCTGCTAACAACACGATGGCCAGAAAAAAACCAATTCCACTACCTAAGGTAAATACAAAGGTTTCCATAAACTTGTATTCTCTTTCCTGCATAAACAATGAAGACCCTAAAATAGAACAATTGACCGTGATAAGTGGTAAAAAAATACCGAGTGAATTATATAAAGCGGGAGTAAATTTTTCCATTATCATTTCTACCATTTGTACTGCTCCTGCAATCGTAGAAATAAATAATATGAAAGACAAAAATGTTAAATCAACGGTCGCCAAAGATGGATGAATCATACCCAATGCTCCGGGTTTTAGCATTTTATCTAATATTAACCAATTGAGCGGTGTTGTTAAAATTAAAACAAAAATAACGGCGAGTCCCAAACCAAATGCTGTTTTTAATTTTTTGGATACAGCCAGAAAAGAACACATACCCAGAAAAAAAGCAAAAATTACATTTTCAACAAAAATGGCTTTTATAAAAATATTTGCGAAATGTTCCATGATTTTATAATTTTTGAATCTTCAAGTCTGTGAATAATTTAACTGGCATTAATTAAATGTTGATTTCGAGATCGCTGTATCCAGATGTACACTCCAATTATGATTAATGCGGCGGGAGGTAACATCATCAATCCATTATTTACATAACCTGATTTATAAACACTTTCCGGAATTACATGATATCCAAACAATGTACCGGAACCTAATAATTCTCTAAAAAATGCTACCGTCACCAAAATGACTCCATATCCAAGACCGTTTCCTATTCCATCCAGAAATGAAGGCCAGGGTTTATTAGACATTGCAAATGCTTCAAGTCTTCCCATGACAATACAATTTGTAATAATGAGTCCTACAAAAACTGATAATTTTTTACTTACATCAAACATATAGGCTTTAAGTAACTGATCTACGATGGTGACCAACAAGGCAACAATAATCAATTGTACAATGATTCTCACACGGGTAGGTATACCATCCCGAATCAATGAAATAATCAGATTGGAGAATGCTGTTACAACAGTAACTCCAATAGCCATTATAATAGCTGGTTTAATTTGAGTGGTTACTGCAAGAGCCGAACAAATACCCAGAACCTGTATGGTAATAGGATTATTATCATCCAATGGATCTTTTAATATTTTCCGGTTTTTTTTGGAAAACAGGGACTCGGATTTTTTAATAGTCTTTTCCTGTAATACGGCTGTTTCTGTACTCATAATTAATTAATCGTTTTAAAAAACTTCAGATACGGTTTTATACAATTTTTTAACATCAGGTCAGTACCTTTTGATGTAATGGTTCCACCTGAAATGCCATCCACATAATGGTCTTTACCTGCTTCGATTTTTTCTCCTTTTTTAATCACACTCACAGAAACAAAGGAACCCTCCTTCATAATCTTTTTTCCGATAAACTGATCCTGAAATAAATCCTGCGCTATTTCTGCACCGAGACCGGGCGTCTCACCTTTATGATCAAATGTAGTACCATGGACTGTATTAAAATCACTTTCCAGTGAAATGTATCCCCAGATAGGTCCCCATAATCCACTTCCTCTAACCGGAATAATGTAATACTTCTGATTGTCGTCCGCAGTATAAATATATAATGGTAGTTTTCGGGTTTCCGCTGGTTTTACGATTTCTTCTTTTAATACAACCTGCTTGGTTGATATATCTGTAAGAGGATTACCCGCACCATCAATTACTTTTTCTTCAATTTTTTCAGAATAGATTTTTTCAATCGCATTGCGTTCTTTGATTTTTATACCCACTGAATGCAATATCTGAGTTTTAGTATCAAATTCAATATTAGCCAGTTGTAATGGCTTTAAATATTCTGAAGCAAAAGCTAATGCTACCGCTGTAATTACCGAAATAATTATAGAGTATAAGAAAGTATATTTGTTACTATGCACGTTTTAATCTTTTTTTAATATGTCGTTCCACCATTATATTATCAATTAAAGGAGCGAATACATTCATCAATAAAATACTTAACATCATTCCTTCGGCATAAGCCGGATTAAATATTCGGAGGATGACAGTAAATGCACCAATTAATAAACCATAAATAATTTTTCCATTTTCAGTCTGAGCTGCACTTACAGGATCAGTCGCCATATAGACTGTACCAAAAGCAAATCCACCCATGAGTAAATGCAAATAAGGCGGCGTATGCATGGAGTGCAACAGATTGGTTGACGGCGCCATTAGATTGCATAAATAACCCATTATTAAAGCACCCAGAACAACTGAAATCATAATCCTTGCGCTTCCGACGCCAGTATAGATTAATATAAATGCTCCGATAAGACAAGCAAGAGCACTTGTTTCGCCAATTGAGCCCTGCATATTTCCCCAAAACATGGTCATCGCGTCAGGCATTTTTTGAAAATTTTCATCAAAATAAACTAGACTGGTCGCGCCGGAATAAGCATCTACAATGGATTGCCCTGCTTCAGAACTTAAATCAGTCCATATCTCTCCGGACATAAATGCAGGAAATGCAAAAAATAAAAATGCTCTGGCAAGTAAAGCAGGATTCATAAAATTCATTCCTGTACCTCCAAAAATTTCTTTACCGAGCAATGTACAAAAGATAGCTCCCAGAGCAACCATCCAAAGGGGTATCGTCACGGGCAAAATAAGTGGTATTAATAAACCGGTCACTAAATAACCTTCACTGATTGGATGTCCTCTGAAAATGGAAAATAAAAATTCGACAGTAAGACCAGCACCATACGATACGATTATAATCGGCAATACTTTCCAGAGTCCGAAAATAAAGCAATCCATTAATCCGGCATCCATTCCGTATGCCTGATAATGCTGATGGCCCGTATTCCAGATACCAAAAAGCAAAGGAGGAATCAGCGAAATGATAACCGTCATCATGGTGCGTTTTAAATCCATGGCATCCCGTACATGAACTCCATGACCTTTAGTTGTAATCCCCGGAGTAAATAAAAAGGTCTCGAATGCGTCAAATGCTGGATGCATTTTTTCAAAGCGACCACCTTTTATAAAATGGGGTTTTACCTGATCAATTATTTTTCGTAGAAATTGCATGTATATCTAAATTTTATCCTTCTTGTCTCATCATTTCAAGTCCTCTGGTAATAATATTTTGTACTTCGATTTTAGAAGTACACACAAATTCGCATAAAGCAAAATCTTCCTCCGCTACTTCATAGATGCCCAGTTCTTCCATGCGTTCAATGTCTCCTGCCAGGATGGACTTTAATAAAACGACCGGAAGAACATTCATGGGTAATACTTTATCGTATTGTCCTGTCATCACAAACGGTCGTTCCTCACCATGGGTATTTGTGTCTAATCGATATTGCCGACCTTTAAACAACCAGGCAATAAAAGTGCGGGACAAACTCAGTTTATCAAATCCTGGCAATAACCAACCCATAAATTCTGGTTTGTCTCCTTCCGGAATGACCGTAATGTGATTTGTATAATAGGATAATGAATCATCAAGTGAAGATTTTAATCCATGCAACACATTTCCCTGAATAATCCTCAGGGAATCCCCGATTAGTTTTCCATCTAAAAAAGACTTTAAATTTTGACCGCCAAGTACCTTATAGTAGTTGGATTGATTGACTTGTGAGCCGGTCAAAGCAATCATTCTGTCTGCACGATACCTTCCTTCGAGGAATAAACGGCCGATAATAATAACATCCTGAGGATGTAAATACCATACGATATCCCCCTTATGAATAGGATCAATATGATGAATTTGAACGCCTACGTTTCCTGAAGGATGAGGTCCTTTAAAATAATGCAGTTTAAAACCATCTTCAGCCGGATTTAAAAAATTTAGTTTCTGATCTGCATGTAAACCCAGATGAACAGAAGGACATAATTTTTTTAATGCATTTAAACCTGCTTTAAAACTTTCAGGCTCGAGGTGTATGATAAAATTTAAATCAGGTGCGAGGGGGGCTGAATCAAAACAGGAGATAAAAATAGATTTAGGATTATCTGAAGGATTGGCAATACAGTTATAAGGTCTTTGGCGAATATAAGACCAGCAATTACTCTCGAGCAGCCGACTTTTTAGCTCTGTTGAATCCAGAGATGATAAATTATTTTTTGGAAATTCAACATATCGAAAATCGCCTTTATCGGGTAAAATCCTTATTTCCAGAATTTTCCGTTTTTCTCCCCGCACAATATCCGTCACAATTCCACTGGCAGGTGATGGAAATCGCACTTCGGGATGGTCTTTATCAAAAAACAAGGCCTGACCTGCCAGAATCTCATCATGCTGAGCGACCAGTAATTTAGGTACCACATAGTTAAAATCAGTGGGTTTAACTGATACGTATTCTGGTTTGGGAGCATCCTGATATTCCAAAACGGCTGTTCCTTCAAGCTTAATATCATATCCCTTACGCAGGTGGATTACGGATTTTTCACTCATTTCCTCTTACTTTCCGACAAAAAAAATCAATTATATTGATATTCTTCAAAAACTTGATAAAATAAATTGAAAAGAATTGAATTGAGCATATAAATCCATAGTGTAATGACCTGAAAACAAACTCCTTAAAGTTCAATAAACAAGGTCACTAAGCAATTAATAATTTAATTTTTATTGCAAACAGGATATACTGTATTAATAATATTGAGAGAAAACAAATTATCTTCTGTACAATATTAAATCCGTTTGGGGTGGTTCGATACCGCTTTCGCGAATTTTTCTTATAATCTGCCCGCGATGATGTGCATGGTGATTGGAAACATGACTCAGAATATCAATCAATTTACTGGAATATGACTCGCCTTTCATATTTTGATAGTCAACCAAAGTATCCAGGGAATGACCATCCAGAATACTACTAAGTTCTGTTTTATTATTGGCCATCAACAATTCGATTTGCGTTTTATTCAGTTCTGTATTAAAGTCATAGTCAAAAGGAAGCCTCATGACTCGGTGCCACCAGACGTGTTCTGCCATAACCATATGTTTCAACATTTGATAGGCAAATTGCGATATCTCCGGTTTTTCAGGATATAAAACGGTTATCAGCTTTTTATTCACCTGATCGTGATAGTCAAATAGTTCTAAAAAATAATTTTTCATGCTTTGATGATTTATTTAGGATTACAACATCCGTTCCAAAATATCAAAAAGCCGGGAAGACGTATTTCGTATGACCTCGATTACTGATTCCATCGTCGTTTTCTGAAAAGATTCTGATCCAGGTATCGAATTGGTTACGATCGAAACAGCCAGAATCTTTAATTTACATTGATGTGCCACGATGACTTCAGGAACAGTTGACATACCGACCAAATCGGCACCCAGTATCCGAATCATTCGGTATTCAGCCGGTGTCTCGAGACTGGGCCCCTGGAGTCCAAAATAAATGCCCCCGCGAAAAGGAACTGATAATTCCTGACAGACTTTTTCAGCTTGATTCAATAACTCCTGGCTATATACTTCAGACATATCCGGAAACCGGTCTCCCATCCACGCTTCATAAATCCCCCGGAGTGGATTCTCAGGATGAAAATTGATATGATCTTTAATAAATACAATGTCTCCTGAATGTAGATCCGGATTCACTGTTCCGGCTGCATTGGTAATCCATAAAGTTTTGATACCTATGGCGTTTAATACTCGAATTGGAAATGTGATCTCCTGAGTAGAGTATCCTTCATAATAATGCAACCGTCCGGAAAGTATAAGCAGGATTTGGTTTTTCCATTTAGCCAGAATCAATTTTCCGGAATGACTCTCCACAGTGGTTGGTACAAAATGAGGAATGACTTTAAATGAAATTTCACGGATAATTTCAATGCGATCTATCAAGGTGCCAAGTCCAGTTCCCAATATGATAGCCTGGTCTGTTTTAAAATCCAGTTTGCTGCGAATAAAGGCAGCACTCTCTGCTATTTGTTTTGAAAACTCTGTCATGGACTTTTTCTGTTAATCAACTACCAGCATCGAATGATCCAAAGCCTGATCGATTGCCGAAACGGGTAAACTGATTTCCTCATATTGCTGATTGCGGAGTTGAGGAATAAATCCTGCTTCACGGATTGCATTCTGGATGCCAGTGCTGGTAAACCGGTGAGCTGCACCCGCGGCAGAAACCACGTTTTCTTCGATCATAATACTGCCAAAATCATTGGCCCCGGCATGTAAACAAATTTGAGCTGTTTGTTTTCCGACAGTCAGCCAGGACGCCTGAATATTTCGAATGTTAGGCAACATAATTCTGGAGATGGCAACCATGCGGATGTATTCATCTGCCGTACATTCATTGTAAGCGCGTTTAAGGCGTTTTAACAGGGTTCCTTCATCCTGAAATGGCCAGGAAATAAAGGCAATAAAACCTGTAGCCCCTTCTGGTTTTTCAGATTGCACTTGTCTGATATCGACCAAATGTTCCATTCGCTCCAACATAGTTTCTACATGTCCAAACATCATCGTTGCGGAAGTCGTAAGATGCAATTGGTGTGCTGCCCTCATGATATCCAACCATTCCTTAGCTCCACATTTACCTTTGCTGACTAACCTGCGAACCCTGTCCGATAAAATTTCGGCACCGGCACCGGGTAAGGAATCCAGACCTGCTTTCATTAAGGCAGCTAATACCTCCCGGTAACTAGATTTTTCGAGTTTTGTAATATGGGCTATTTCCGGAGGACCCAGGGCATGCAATTTAAGATTAGGGTAGATGGATTTGAGCTCTTTGAATAAATTACAATAAAAGTCCAGACCTAAATCAGGATGATGTCCGCCTTGCAACAGTAACTGTTCACCTCCAAATCGGAACATTTCTTCGATTTTTTGCTTGTATTCTTCAATGGTGGTAATATAAGTTTCGACATGTCCCGGAGGCCGGTAAAAATTACAAAATTTGCAATTGGCAACACAGACATTGGTGGTATTGGAATTGCGGTCAATGATCCAGCTGACTTTATCTCCTGGAACTTTTTCTTTTCGAAGCTGATGAGCTACATTCATTAATTCGGCTGTACCGGCGTGTTGCATCAGGTAAAGCCCTTCATCAGCAGTCAGGAACTCAGAATTCAATGCTTTTTGCAGTAAATTTTCAATTATGGGTCTGTATTCGGACATATTTTGCTCAAATATAGAAAAAACACAGGGGCAGGCACATTGTTTTCACGCTTATGGGGAGCTGAATATGTTGGAAATCATTTGAAAATGAGTTATCTTTGCGTCGCTTTCTAAAAGAGGGGACGGAAGTTCCCTCTTTTTGTTTGCAGAACTTCTGCCATGTATTCGGAAGAAATTCAGAATTTAATTAGCCAAAAATTCCAGGAAGAAGGCTTCCGGGATTGTTTTTTAGTTGCCATCGAACAGCAAAATAATGCCATCCGGATATTTATAGATTCCGATTCCGGTATTAATTTTGAAAAATGCCAGAAAATCAGCCGATATTTAGAGTCCGTTTTTGACGAAAATTCCTGGTTTGGCGAAAACTACATTCTGGAAGTTTCATCACCCGGAATTAGTAGACCGTTGAAATTTCCAAGACAATTTCTTAAAAATAAAGGCAGAGAACTGGACGTAGTCTTCTTGGATGGTACCAAAACAACCGGAGTGATTGTTGAAGTTAGTGACTCCGGCATCACCTTAAACCGGACAGATATCAGAAAAGAAGGAAAGAAAAAAATACAGGAGTTAATTGAAACTCAAATCGATTATAAAACCATTAAGGAAGCAAAAATTGTCATAAAAATTTAAGCAAGATGAAACTTGTAGAAACTTTTGCAGAATTTAAGGCCGGTAAAAACATAGACCGTCCTACCATGATGAGGGTATTGGAAGATGTCTTTCGTACACTCATTCGTAAAAAATATGGTTCGGATGAAAATTTTAATGTCATCGTAAATACACAAAAAGGTGATCTTGAAATCTGGCGAATCCGCAAAATAGTACCCGATGGCGAGGTAACAGACGATTTAAAAGAAATAGCTATTTCAGAAGCATTGGCCATTGATGAAGATTATGAAATTGGTTTGGAATGTTACGAACAACTGGAATTGGATGATTTTGGCAGAAGAGCTATTATGGCTGCCCGTCAAACCCTGGTATCCAGAGTCATGGAACTGGAAAAAGATGATGTCTTCCGCAGATACAGTGAACGGGAAGGAGAATTGGTTATTGGCGAAGTAAATCAGGTTTTGAAAAAAGAATTTCTGATCATCGATGACGCAACAAATAATGAATTGATCTTACCAAAAACCGAAACCATACGCGGCGATCATTTCCGAAAAGGCGATATCGTGCGGTCTGTGATTAAAAAAGTAGAACTAAAAAATGGTTTGCCTTTGATCACTTTATCCAGAACAGATGGCGCTTTTCTCCAAAGACTTATGGAACAGGAAGTCCCTGAAATTGAAGACGGTCTGATTGTGATCCGGAAAATTGTGCGCATTCCTGGGGAACGGGCTAAAGTTGCTGTAGAGTCATTTGACGACCGTATTGATCCGGTGGGTGCCTGTGTTGGTATGAAAGGAAGCAGAATACACGGAATTGTCCGCGAACTCCGCAATGAAAATATAGATATCGTAAATTTTACCAATAATCTGACTCTTTATATTCAGCGCTCTCTGACACCAGCTAAAATCAGCAGCATCGAACTGGATGATGTGAATAAAAAAGCAAGTGTTTATCTGAAAGCGGATCAATTGTCACTTGCCATCGGTAAAGGAGGTGCCAATATTAAACTCGCATCCAAATTGACCGGTTACGAAATTGATGTTTACCGGGATCAGGAAGAAGGTGAAATCGACGATGTGGATCTGGATGAATTCACTGATGAAATTGAAGAATGGGTTATCGAAGCATTTAAAAAAATCGGATGCGATACCGCCAGAAGTGTTCTGAACCTGAGTGTTGATGAATTGGTCAGAAGAACTGACCTAGAAGAAGAAACCGTCCAGGATGTAGTGCGAATTCTGGAAGAAGAATTTAAAGATTAAAATAAAAAAGCAGAAACTATTTTTTGTAATACGATTGAATGAAATTATTAGTTAAAGTTGCGACAGAATTAAACGTTGGTTTAAGTACCATCGTCGAACACCTGCAGGAAAAGGGTTTTGAAATTGACAGCAAACCTACTGCCAAAGTGACCGATGAAATGTACGCTGAACTTATCAAAGAGTTTCAGGGCTCAATTAAAGAAAAAGAAGAAGCCGATCAATTACAAAAAACACCTACCGTCATTACGGTAAAAGAAAAACCAAAAATTTCAATAGATCTTTTCGGAGATTCTACTACGGCAGTACCACCGCCACCACCACCCGTCAAAGAAAAATCAGAAACAACTCCGGAAGTTGTTATTGTCGCTAAAGTTGATGAAGATAATAAGCCTAAACTTAAGGTTGTAGGAAAAATTGATCTCGAAAAACCGGAGACAAAATCAAAGACAAAAAAGAAAACCAAAAAAGAAATTGAAACAGAAAAAGCGGATGAAGAATTATTAACTCCGGTTGAAGAACCTGTAGTGCAAGAACCCGAACCAGAAGAAATTACCCGGATCGAAGCACCCCAATTAAAAGGTTTAAAAATCCTGGGTAAAATTGATACCAATAAATTTAAAGATCCTCCAAAGAAAAAAGAAGAACCTAAAAAAGCTGCTAGCAGCACGCCCGGACCATCAAAGAGCAGCTCTACGGCTGATGCTGACAAGAAAAAACGCAAACGCAAACGCAAAAAAGTAAACACTGTTGATTTTCTGCCCGACGATAAAAATCGTGGATCCCGGAGAGGAGGCGAAGAAATGGTCAAAGAAGTTACCCAAAAAGAAATTGAAGACCAGATCAAAGCTACCATGGCCAGAATTAATCAGGGTGGCAAAAACAAACGTCAGAAAATCAGGAGAGACAAACGCGAAGAGATGCGGGAAAAAGAAGAACTTAAAGAATCTTCTGTCGATAAATCTGTTATCCAGCTAACTGAATTTGTTACCGTTTCGGAATTGGCCAGTTTGATGGACGTACCTGTTTCAGATGTTATTACGACCTGCCTGAATATGGGAATCATTGTTTCGATTAATCAAAGACTTGATGCTGAAGTTATAGAAATTCTGTCTGAAGAGTTTGGACACAAAATTGAATTTATCAGTGCCGAAGAAGTTTCTGAGGAAGAAGAAATTGAAGAAGATGCACCGGACGATTTGGAAGAACGCGCACCTATCGTAACCGTTATGGGTCACGTAGATCATGGTAAAACTTCCTTGCTCGATTATATCAGAGAAGCCAATGTTGTTTCAGGTGAAGCCGGAGGAATTACACAGCATATTGGCGCCTACGAAGTTTATGTGGGTCCGGATAAAAAGAGAATTACATTTTTAGATACACCGGGTCACGAAGCCTTTACTGCCATGAGAGCAAGGGGTGCTAAAGTGACAGATGTTGCAGTTATCATCATAGCTGCGGATGACCGGATCATGCCACAAACTAAAGAAGCAATCAGTCACGCTCAGGCCGCCAATGTTCCTATGGTTTTTGCCATTAATAAAGTAGATAAAGCTGGCGCTGATGCAGAAAGAATTAAAAATGAATTATCCCAGATGAATCTTCTGGTTGAAGAATGGGGTGGAAAATACCAGTCTCAGGATATTTCTGCTAAAACAGGATTGGGAATCGATAGCTTACTGGAAAAAATTCTTCTTGAAGCTGAAGTATTAAATTTAAAAGCCAATCCCGACCGCTTAGCCAATGGCACAGTCATCGAAGCTTCTCTGGACAAAGGTCGTGGTTATGTCACCAAATTATTGGTTCAAAATGGCTCATTACACAATGGCGATATTATTCTGGCTGGCGATCATGCCGGTAAAGTAAAAGCCATGTTTAACGAAAGGGGTCAAAAAATAAAAGTAGCGGGTCCTTCAACCCCTGTTTTGGTTTTGGGTCTTCAGGGTGCACCCACAGCTGGTGAAAAATTCAAAGCCATGGAAGATGAAGGCGAAGCGCGCTTACTTGCGGGTAAACGGGCCCACATCAACCGTGAACAAGCCAACAGAGCTTCTAAACGTATTTCCCTCGATGAAGTAGGACGTCGTTTGGCTTTAGGTAATTTTAAAGAACTAAAACTCATCGTAAAAGGTGACGTTGATGGCTCGGTTGAAGCCCTTTCTGACAGTCTTATCAAACTTTCCGTTGAAACCATTGAAGTGAGTGTCATCCATAAAGCTGTAGGTCAAATCGTCGAATCTGACGTACTCCTTGCTTCCGCTTCGGATGCTATCATCATCGGATTCCAGGTGAGGCCTTCTCCAAGTGCCAGAGCCCTGGCTGAAAAAGAAGGAGTCGAAATTAAATTATACTCCATTATCTATGAAGCCATAGACGAAATTAAGGCCGCCATGGAAGGTATGTTGGAACCCACCAAAGTTGAAAAAATTATTGGCCAGGCTGAAATTCGTGAAATATTTAAAATTACCAAAGTCGGTACCGTTGCCGGATGTATGGTAATCGATGGAAAAGTAATGCGCAATAGTCCGGTGCGAATTATCCGGGATGGCATAGTGGTCTATCCTAATAAAGAAGGTGCTACTGCCGAACTGGCATCACTGAAACGATTTAAAGATGATGCCAAAGAAGTCAAAGAAAATATGGAATGCGGTATGTCCATTAAAAATTTTAATGACCTCAAAGTTGGCGATATTATCGAAGCCGTCGAAATAACAGAAGTAAAACAAAAACTATCTTAAAAAGTAGTTTTTTTTGAATTACTGTACAACCATTGGATCTGCATATCTTTATTTCTTGTAAAGCCTTTCCTTATGAAAATTATCAGTTTAGTAATCGTCATTGGCTTATTCGCGTGTAATCCGGAGTATAAACCTTATAAACTCACCATCCGGCCTGATTTTGTCGAAATTCACTTTGGACGTAAGATGAGTAAGTCCTTGCTGGATTCCATCAGTAGCGTATTGGAAAATCAGGGAATACATTTGGCATTTCCCGTCGTAAAATATGATGGCGACAAATTAAATCATTTGGAATTTTTAATCTCAGACGGAATCAATACCGGAACGGCTAAAACTAATTTTGTAAATAAAAAGAAACCTTTTGGCCTGAGAGTTGATCGCAGACCAGGTATCACCAATAGTCTAAAAGTAGGTGAATTGGATGAAGTCTCTGAATAAAAAATTCTGACATGAATCCACTAATCATCGAAATACTATATCAGACACCGGTTTCCAAAGTATGGAATGCCCTTTCCGTAAATTCAGAAATGAAACACTGGTATTTTGATATCAAAGAATTTAAAACCGAGATTGGTTTTGAATTTGATTTTATAGGTGGCACGGAGGAAAAACCGTACAAGCATTTTTGTAAAATAATTGAGCTAATTCCTTTACAAAAACTATCCTATAGTTGGCGTTATGAAGGATATCAGGGCAACTCTGTGGTTCAATTTGAATTGACCGGTGAAGGAACGCATACCAAATTAATACTGACACACCAAGGTTTGGAATCCTTTCCATCCGATAATCCGGATTTAAAACGAGACAATTTTGTACAAGGCTGGACAGAACTCCTGGGCACATCATTAAAAAATTATCTGGAATCCACTCCCAACTTTTCCTGATTCGTATTAAGACCGGAATTTTTTAGCGGCTTAAACGACTTTAAAAATTATGAAGACATGGATTCAATCTTTTTTGCTAATTGCAAAAATTCAGACGGACTCAATTCTTCCGGTCGCCTGTCGAAATAGGGATCTGCCAAATACCCAGTCTCCGAAATAACGGATTTTAAATTATTGCGAAGTGTCTTTCGCCGGTATTGAAATGATACCCTGACTAATTTTTGTAAGCTTGCAAATACTTCATCCGGCAATACATCTGGTCTGCGTCTCAATTCCAGAACAGACGACATAACTTTAGGTGGCGGAGAAAATGCAGCCGGATGAATATCAAAACACTTTTTACAGTCATACATTAATTGTGTCATGACACTCAATGTACCGTATTCTTTCGAACCCGGAGCTGATATAATTCGCATGACGACTTCTTTTTGAAACATACCAATCATTACTGGAATGTGCCTGGCATTTTGTAAAGTCTTTATTAAGATCTGTGATGAAATGTTGTATGGAAAGTTACCACAAAGTACAAATTCCTGATTGTTAAAACAATTTGAAAAATCTACTTTTAATACATCTGCCCGAATTAACTGGTCTTCTGTTAAAACGGCATGTTGAATCAGATAATCCTGCATATCATGTTCTAATTCTATTGCTTTAAAAACAGAATTTGAGTTAAGTAAATAATTAGTCAAGGCTCCTTTTCCCGGGCCAATTTCCAATAGGTTTTGAGTATCAAATTTTAAAATGGTTTGTGCAATTTTTTGAAGAATGGATGAATTCACCAAAAAATGTTGCCCGTAAGATTTTTTTGCAAGGAGTTTTGCCACGAATTTATACTTGTGGATTTGTTGCGAAAACAGTAAGATCCGTAATAAAACCACGGTCGTTCATTTCCAACATACTGGCAATTCCATGAGCAATTTCACCAGCCTGTAGCTTCGTTTCATTAAATGCCCTGGCTTCTCGTCCGCTGTTGATCACAAAATTGGTTTGCACTTCACTGGGATTGACCTGCATCACCCGAATGTTGTATTTCCGCAATTCAGATCTCCAGCATTCCGTTAATGCCGTTAAAGCAAATTTACTGGCACAATACGCTGTACCATTTGGGAAACCGGACCTGGCAGCCGTAGAAGCAATATTGATGATGTTGCCATATTTTCGTTTGATAAAATAATGGGCTGATTCACGGGCACACAAAGTGGCACCGATTAAATTAGTATCTAACAATTTTTTAAATTTCTGAATATCGATATTTTCCAGTAAATCAAAATAACCATATCCGGCATTGTTGATTAATACATTATAATCTTCCCATTCCCCACAAACCTGACGTACCATCGAAATCACCTGATCTTCTTTACTGACATCAGCTAATATCGGAATGGCCCCGGTTTCATCTGCAGCTTTTTCAAGTTTGGCTTTATTGCGGCCACAAATTGCCACCAGGGCGCCTTTGCTGCATAATAATCTGGCTGTTTCCAAACCTATTCCCTGTGATCCGCCGGTGATTAATACTCTGGCATTTGTAAGTTGCATAATTTACTAGTTAGTTGGTACAAATGTATTTCGAATTGAATTAAAATTCTGGCTTTTACACATTGAACCTGTTTATCCTTTCTCATTATTGAAAATAAGTTTCCATCAGGATTAACAATTCCCTGGGTTTATCTGCGTGTATCCAATGGCCTGCATCCAAAACCACTTCAAACTTCGCATTTGGAAGATTCATTAAAATTTCGGATTCATCTTCTTTTAATATATAATCTGACAATTCTCCTTTTACAAAAAGCACGTCGTTATTCAGAGCTCGTCTAAAATCTATTTTTTTATTGATATCTGCATAATGCTCATAAATAGCGTTTAAATTAAATTTCCATTCAAATTTGCCCTCTTTGTTTCTGTCGAGATTTTTTAATAAAAACTGACAAACTTCCAATTGGCGGATCGATTTTAATAATTCTACTTGTGCCTCAGCACGGGTTGAGATTAACTCAAGATTCAGAGAAAATAAGGCTTTGAAGATAGATTCGTGCCGGTCAGGATAAGCCTTGGGCGCAATATCCAGGACCATACACTTTTTAATTTTGGATTCACCCTGGTTGAGAAGTTGCAAAGCTACTTTGCCACCCAAACTATGACCCGCCAGATAAACCGAAGTCAATCGATGTTCTTTTAAAAAATTGGCTATGTCTTCTGCCATCCGGGAAATTGAAAAATCGCGGGTATGCGGGGATTTTCCATGATTTCTGAGATCGATTGTATAAACCTCATATTTATGCGATAAAAATCGGGCCATAGTTTGCCAGTTATCCAGACTTCCAAGGAGGCCATGTAACATCAAGACAACCGGACCGCTGCCCTGACGTTTATAATTGAGTTTTAATACCGGATGATGCTCCATTGAATTTTTTATATTTTTGATTTTTCAATTATGAAATTTAAATTAGAATCCAGCTATTCTCCTACAGGAGACCAACCTCAGGCAATTCGCCAGCTAACTGATAGTATTAACAGCGGTGAACGTGCGCAGGTTTTATTGGGAGTGACCGGCTCGGGCAAAACCTTTACCATGGCTAATGTCATCGCCAATGTAAATAAGCCTACACTCGTAATGACCCACAATAAAACACTTACGGCTCAATTATATGGAGAATTTAAAGAATTTTTTCCGGATAATGCGGTAGAATATTTTGTTTCCTACTATGATTATTACCAACCCGAAGCTTATATCAGTGTCACAGATACATATATTGAAAAAGATCTACAGATCAATGAGGAGGTGGATAAACTGAGACTTAAAGCGACTTCCTCTTTATTATCAGGTCGCCGAGATATTATTATTGTAGCTACTGTATCCTGTATTTTTGGGATGGGCAATCCGGAAGATTATAAAACCGGTATTATCCGTCTTCAAAAAGCTCAGATTATTTCCCGCAATGGTTTTTTATTTAGTCTGGTGGATAGCTTGTACAACCGCACTGAAGGGGAGTTAAACCGTGGACAATTCAGAGTCAGGGGTGACACCGTCGATATTCATTTACCTTATGCAGATTTTGGATACCGGATCCATTTTTTAGGAGATGAAATTGAAGAAATTGATCAGATAGAATTGTCCAGTGGAAAACGGATTATCAGTATGGACTATGCTGCAATATTTCCTGCCAATCTGTATGTTGCTCCAAAAGACCGCTTAAAATCGGTTATCCGGGCTATTGAAGATGAATTATTTGAACACAAGGCTTATTTTGAATCGGAGCGAAAATATACGGAAGCAAAAAGGGTCGTCGAACGAACACAGTTTGATCTAGAGATGATTCGCGAATTGGGTTATTGCAGTGGTATTGAAAACTATTCCCGCTTTTTTGACGGACGAAAACCGGGAACAAGACCCTTTTGTCTTTTGGATTATTTCCCAGACGATTATTTGTTGATGATCGATGAAAGTCATGTCACTATTCCACAAATCAGAGGGATGTGGGGAGGCGACCGGTCACGAAAACAAAACCTGGTTCAATTTGGATTCAGGTTACCTTCTGCATTGGATAACCGTCCATTGAATTTTGAAGAATTCGAACAACAAATTAATCAGGTTGTCTATGTTAGTGCAACGCCTGCCGATTATGAACTCAGTCAGACGGATGGTATGTTTGTGGAGCAAGTAGTGCGTCCAACAGGCTTATTGGATCCTCCGATTGAGATACGGCCTTCAGTAAATCAAATTGATGATTTACTCGATGAAATTCAAAAACGAAAAAAACAAAATGAACGCGTTCTGGTAACAACTTTAACCAAGAGGATGTCTGAAGAACTGAGTAAATATCTTCAGGGTTTAAACATTCGTTGTAAATACATTCATTCTGAAATTGAAACAATGGAACGCGTTGAAATCCTCCGCGATTTGCGATTAGGAGATTTTGATGTTTTGGTCGGAGTCAATCTGTTACGCGAAGGCTTGGATTTACCCGAAGTATCATTAGTTGCCATCCTGGATGCTGACAAAGAAGGGTTTTTGAGAAATGACCGCTCGTTGACACAAACTGCTGGCCGGGCTGCCCGAAATGCTAATGGCATTGTCATCTTTTATGCTGATAAAATTACAGATTCGATGCAACGTACCATCGACGAAACCAACCGGCGACGCAGCAAACAAATGGCTTATAATGAAGAACATAATATTACCCCAACTACACTGAGTAAAACCAAAGAAGAAATTTTACATAAGAGTTCTATTCTTGACATGCGTTCCAAACAACGGGTTTATGTGGAAAGCAGTGAGCCTAATATTGCTGCTGACCCTTTGGTAGCTTTTATGAATCGCTCACAACTTGAAAAACTAATTGTTGAGACCGAACAAAAAATGAAAGCTGCGGCAAAAGATCTCGATTTTATTCAGGCAGCGGCACATCGCGACGAAATGAATTTTCTAAAGAAAAAATTAAAAGAAACCACATCTTAGCCTTATGCGGATTCTTCTGATATTATTACAATTATTTCTCGCCGGATTTTTTCCGGTAAACCCCGGAGAAGAAAAACCTTATGTACTTGTATTGGGCATAGCGCAGGATGGCGGATATCCGCATCTGGGTTGTTCAAAAAATTGTTGCGAACGCGTTTGGAAAGATCCATCAAAACGAAGATTTGTGATATCTCTTGCACTGGTTGATCCTGAGACCAAAAAGTGGTGGTTGTTTGAAGCAACTCCGGATATCAGAGAACAGTTACAATTATTTCAGAAAAAAACAAAATCTTTTTACCCTTATTTGCCGGAAGGCATATTTATTACCCATGCACATATTGGTCATTATACAGGTTTACAACAATTGGGAAAGGAAGTGCTGAATACTAAAGATTTGCCGGTTTATGTCCTGCCTAAAATGAAAAATTTTCTGGAAACGAATGGACCCTGGAGTCAATTGGTAGCACAAGGAAATATCTCATTGAGTCAGATACAAACTGGTTCGCTGACAATACTTACGGAAAAAATCCGAGTAGAAACTTTTACAGTACCTCACCGCGATGAATTTTCTGAAACAGCTGGATATAAAATGATAACAAACCACCATGCCTATCTTTTAATTCCCGATATTGATAAATGGAATAAATGGCAAACTTCCATAGTGGAAAAAGTAAAAGGAGTTAATCATGCTTTTTTAGATGGTACGTTTTGTGAAATCACTGAATTAAAAAATCGAAAAATTGAAGAAGTTCCGCATCCCTTGATATCGGAAACAATGGCACTATTCGAAGGAGAATCGAAAGAGACAAAATCTAAAATTCAGTTTATTCATTTGAATCATACCAATGCTTTATTATGGTCAGATAAAAAACAAAAAGAAATTAGAAAAAAAGGATTTGGAATAGCGGAGCAAGGCAAAAGATATTAAAGCTAATTTAGGCAATTACAACTTCTCCTACCTTCTGCAAGCAGGCACTTCTCACTGCATTGACTGCATTGACTGCATTGACCGTTTGACTGCTTGAATGCATTGACTGCATTGACCGTTTGACTGCTTGACTGCATTGACTGCATTGACTGCATTGACCGCATTGACTGCTTGACCGCTTGACTGTTAGGCTGCATTGACTGCTTGACGTCATTCCACATCGCATTTGCATTTCAATTAAAATTATACTAATTTTAGCCTTCTTATTAATTTTTCAGGAAATCGATTCATTGATTATTCATTTTAAATCTAAAATACGAATTATGAAAAACCAATTCATTTTATTCTTTTCGGTCATTGCCTTATTTGGTATCACTTCCTGTTCCGCTCCTGCTCCGGAAGCAGCACCAGCTATTGATATGGCTCAACTAAAATCTGAAATACAGGCCATGGAAGATGCTTATGGCAAAGCACAAATGGCTAAAGATGCTGAGGGTGTGGCGGCATATTATGCCGATGATGCTGTAAGTCTTGCTGACGGTGAACCTTCCCGGGTTGGTAAGGCTGCCATATTGGAGGGCATTAAAGCGGATATGGCAAAAGATTCCAGCTCAGCCACGGTGGTTTTTGAGATTCAGGATCTTTGGGCTGATGGAAATCTTGCGGTTGAAGTTGGTAAAAGTACTGTTACAGATTCAGCTGGTGTGGTAAGAACCGGAAAGTATGTATCGATTTTTGAAAAACGCAATGGAAAGTATATCTGCATTCGGGACATCTGGAATGATGATGCACCTAAGGAGAAAAAATAATATTTGATTAATGCCAGGTAAATTGAAATACAATACGTTTGCTTTACGGCTAATCAAATTTTGAATCGAATGGACTACATCAGAATCAGGCTGGAACTGTAATTGATGTAGTCCGTTTTTTTTTGCTTACCTGAAATTCTGGCTTAATTAAAAATAAATTTCTAATATTAAAATCCATCCTTATTAACTCTAGTAATTCATAGATTTAATTTATTTTGATCAACCGAATAAATATTATTTCATTCAGCAAATACACTTAGAGGTATTATTAAGAGGTAATATATAAATTTGGCTTCCCAGGATACATTCCGGTACTAAGAGACCAGCTTCCAATTTCCTTATTCAATGGCTTAGTTTTTCAATTTCCAATTATATTTTTATTCTTATAAATCAATATAATTAGTATATTTGATAACTAAACATCCATGCTATGAAACCATATTGTAACTATTTTTCACCATTTTCATCCGATTTAAAAACAAATCCGATTTTAGCTGCCGTGAGGATATTTCACATGTATATCATTCTGATTGCCGTATTTATTTATCAGGATCTTAATGCAAACTCACGAACTCTAAAACATCAATCTGTTATTTTCATTCAACAAGAGACACAATCATTAAAAATTAAACAAATTGTATTATCTGATTCCGGCAAACTTAATATCCTGAAAAAATACTTAAACTTTAATTACCGAAACCAGTTTTTGAAGGGGTCAATTTCCGGCAGATTTTATAGTCTCAGAAATAATAAAGATACAATTCCACTAAAGCATGTTAGCTTTCCGCAAATAACAGACAGTGGATATTATAAACTAGAACTGGACTCAGGGAACTATCATTTCTGTCCTAAAAAGCACAATGGTTTTTTTGATTCCGTTTCCACTTATGATATGATACAAATTCAAAAACATATCCTGGGAATTCAATCATTAAATGATCAATATCAGAGAATAAGTGCTGATGTGAATTATTCAGGTAGCATTACAGCAGCCGACATCTCAGAAATCCGGAATTTAGTGTTGCGAACAATCGATTCGTTCAAAGGAAAACAATGGCTGATTTTACCGGATAATTCCCTCAGTCTAAATTCATGCTTGGATGTAATGCTTAAGCAGGATGAGCATATAACTGTCAATTTTAGAGGTATTAAAATCGGGGATGTAAATAACCTGGTTGGTTCAGATCAAGACATAACACTTATTCCTGCTCCAAATGACACCTTACATTTTAAAATAAAAAATCAGCAAGTAAAAAAAGGAGATACTGTGCGTGTCGATTTTTATTCGGATAACTTTATCAATATCCTTGGATTCCAGTTTTCTTTAAAAATAGATACTCAATTTTTATCTTTTCTCAATGTCATTCCAGCTAATGGAATAGAAATCGGATATGGCAATTTTGGATTACGTTATGCCGATAAGGGACTTATCACAACTTCCTGGAATAGTTTATACTGCTTACCAAAGACGTATTTGTCTGACCAGATTTTATTTAGTTTGCAATTTATCTCCAAAGTAGAAACCGATCTATGCAATCTTATTAGTCTGAATAGTCAACTAACTCCGGCAGAAGCATATCGTGATGATTTTTTGATAAACAATGTGGTTTTGGAAATTTGCGACGGTATTGTTAATATCAACGAAAAGAAAAAGGAATCTTTAGTTGCTTTTCCCAATCCTGTGCAACATCAAATTGAAATTCAGTTTTCGGATACACAACAATTTCCAGTAACTATACAATTGTACAATATCGGTGGTCAGCTTTTGGAAGTTCATAGCCTAGAAATACCTGTCACAAACTGGGTCTTATCTACTAAAACACTAAAGCCCGGCGTGTATTTGATTTGTGTTAGATCAAAACAAGATCCGCATTTTCTAAAATTTGTAAAGGAATCGAAGTAAGTAATGCAAATTATGCTTTACGGCACATCGAAAGCAAGAAGCCATCGTGTACCTTCGTGCCGTTGTGCCTTAGTGGCCTGATTCATTTTGCCACGAAGGCGCGGCGACACAGAGGATCACAAGGAAGAAATGAATAATTAACAATGTACAATTAACAATTAACAAATGAAGAAAGCCATCGTGTAGCTTCGTGCCGCTGTGCCTTTGTGGCCTGATTCATTTTGCCACGAAGGCACGACGATACAGAGGAGCACAAGGAAGAAATGAATAATTAACAATGTACAATTAACAATTAACAAA
>CAZALD010000007.1:107462-135319 GCA_964486185.1 uncultured Saprospiraceae bacterium | reverse complement strand
TACTCATCAGATGAAATCACCTTTCATTTTAGATTCCTAATGACAATTCTGGGATAAAATTAGTATTGGACTCCAGATGTTGAGATCCCTCGATTCCCTGTTTATAGTAAAAATTGTTCTCAGCTCCGTTTCATGAGATTCCTCGTTGCACTCGGGATGTCCTTGTTGCTATTCTCAGGGGGCCAGGGCGAGGTAAGCACTCTCCGCCATGCGGAGAGTGCTTACCCCGCCCTGGCCTTTATATATAAATTGTATCGTCATCCCGAGTGCAGCGAGGGATCTCTAAAACTGACTATATTATTGAATATTCCTTCTAAAATAAATTTTAAACGAATATCCGAGCATACCAAAAAAGATCTTAGTTTTGCTTCATACCAGTATTCTGATCTCAGCAATGATTCATTATAAAACATTTGCTACGACCCCCCGGCTGATCCTTAGGGAAGTGTTGCCTGAAGATGAAGATGGTTTTTTTGAATTAGACTCTAATCCGGAGGTTCATCGCTATTTAGGTAACAAACCGGTTACCAATCGTCAAACTATCCATACAGTAATTGAGTATATACGGCAACAATATATCGATTACGGTATCGGTCGATGGGCTATGGTGGAAAAATCATCCGGAAAGTTTATTGGTTGGTGTGGTTTGAAATATGTCACCGAAGAAATCAATCAACACCAAAATTACTATGACCTGGGATACCGGTTGATTGAATCTTATTGGGGAAAAGGCCTTGCTACCGAAGCCTCTAAAAAAGCGCTGGACTATGGCTTT
This sequence comes from uncultured Saprospiraceae bacterium, assembly GCA_964486185.1. Taxonomy (GTDB): domain Bacteria; phylum Bacteroidota; class Bacteroidia; order Chitinophagales; family Saprospiraceae; genus Vicinibacter. The sequence continues at coordinate 134,544 of CAZALD010000007.1, read as the reverse complement.
AAAACTCTCGGCCTTAAAGTGATCTACGCGGCAGCTCATGCCGAAAATCGCAGATCCATCCGGGTGCTGGAACATCTGGGTTTCCATTTTGTAAATAAATTTAAATACGATACAGAACCCAATAACTGGTATAAGCTCGAAACGGAATCCTGGAAATAGTCTGCAATCCAGTGTAATCTCTAAAATCTAATTTTCTTCTCAAATAAACAAAAAAATACACCCTGCCAAAAACCGACAGGATGTATTAATGGACAAAATGCTTAATTGCAGTTTTAGGGTCTGTCTAAGAAACTTTAATTTCCTTTACAGGTTTTGAGAAGGCTACTTCCTTTTTAGCTAAGACAATCTGTAAAATACCTTTATCGTATTTTGCTGAGATTTTATCTTCCTGGCAATTTTCCGGTAAGGTAAAAGAACGACTGAAGCTATTGTAAGAATACTCTTTGCGCGTATAATTTTTTTCTTCTTCGCTGCGCTCTTCTTCTTTCTCTGAACTGATCGTCAGCATTCCATGTTCGGCAACAACTTTAAAGTCATCGCGTTCCAGACCCGGAGCTGCCATTTCAATCAGAAATTCTTTTTCCGTTTCGGTTATGTTTACCGAAGGCATTTTTTGTTCGAAATCCCAGTAGGGCCAATCTCTGTTAAAGTCCATCATTCTCGAACTTACAAACGGCAGGGGTTTAAATAATTCATTGGCCCATGCCGGAAATAAACTTTTTTTGGTGTTTGTTAATTCTGACATATGTTTCTCATTTAAATGGTGAATAATCAATTTTACCAGTCTAAAATACTATTTAATTCAAAGGATATGGGTGATTCGGGTCATCAATGGAAATGATTTTGCTTAGTTTATAAACCAAATGAAATGCTGGACTTCGAAACATATTATTCATTCTCTAAACTAGTTTGAAAAAAAAAATCCTGATTTTCATTGTTTAAACTAAATTTGGTTTTACCATTATGAACTCATTATCTTTGAATACAAATAAAATTATGACCTCAAAGGCTAAAATCATAGAAACGCTAAAAAATTATAAATCTGCTTTGGTTTCTTATGGAGTAAATCAAATCGGACTTTTTGGTTCGTATGTTCGGGATGAACAAAATATGAATAGCGATATAGATATCTTAATAGATTTTAATCCTGAAGAAGAAAATTTCGATAATTATATGGCTGCGTATGATTTAATCGAAAGTCTGTTTAAAAACGAAAAAGTAGAAATTACTACAAAAAACGGCTTAAGCCCTTATATTGGACCCATGATTTTAAAAGAGGTTTATTATGTCTAAAAATCCTTTTGATTATTTAAGACATATCAATGATGAATGTGGTTTTATATTAGACATTCTTAAAAATGATTTATCAAAAGACAAGTTAATCGATGATGAAATATTAAAAAGAGCAGTTGTCAGAAGTTTAATAATAATAGGTGAAGCATCTACAAAAATTCCCGCAGACTATAAATTAAAATGGAAAGGTATTGACTAGCGTAAAATTTCTGGATTAAGGAATAGATTAGTTCACGATTATATGGGAGTAAATTATTCAATCATATGGGACATAATTAAAAATAAAATACCGGAAATTTATATTCAAATTCAAAAAATACTTGAACAAGATAATTAATACATTAAAGTAGTACCACATACTTTTGCACTCATTCTTCAATCAATTAAATAATTTAAAGAGCCACTCCATACTTTTTAGTCTAAACAGATATTTATCTCTGATCAATAATTAATGATAAACCACACACATGACCAAAACTCCTGGGATCAGCTCGCCGGCAGATACGAGGAAAAATTTAATGATTTGAAACTCTATGACGAATCGTATCAAGTCTTTTGTAATGCTATTAAAGGATCTCATCCAAAACTATTGGAAATAGCCTGCGGTCCAGCAACCATCACGCGGTATCTTGCCTCACATCTTCCCCATGCCAGCATCTATGCGTTTGATAGTTCGCCGGAAATGATTGCCATTGCAAGACCCTTATTGCCACAGGTGTATTTCAGATGTATGGATTGCCGCGATCTGGATAAACTCACACTTCAGTTTGATGCTATAATTTGCGGTTTTTGTTTGCCGTATTTAAGTAAACCCGAGAGTGCTAAATTATTTAGAGATACTGCCGGATTGCTTACACCCGGTGGATTATTTTATTGCAGTTTTATTGAAGGGCAATATGAGAATTCAGCTTTGCAAACAGATAGCAGCGGGACACATTCGATGTATGTATATTATCATGAAGCCTCCGAAATACTGCAAGCCTTGGAACTAGCAGGATTTGATATTCAGCATAAGATAGTAATTGATTATGATAAATCACAGGGTAAAACTGAACGGCATATAATCTTTATTTCATCTCTAAATAAGACCTCTGATCCGATCTGATTTTCTATTTTACATCTACTTTTTACCCGGATATTTCGTATGGTTAAAGATCTTTAATTTATAAACGGAATTTTATGAAATATGCATCGATAATAATTTATGTTTTGGGCTTATTCAATGTCGCTGATGCAAGTTCATTTTACGTGTCTCAAAATGCCGGTACAAGCGGAACAGGAAGTTTTTCCAATCCCTGGACTTTACAAAACGCGTTGGATCATCCGTCAGCATTGAAACCAGGTGATACGGTCTGGTTGCGCGGCGGAACGTATTCTGCTACCCATTTAATCGATGCATCATTGGGCCGCATTTCTTTTTTATGCAAAACAAACGGTACTGCCGGCAAACCCATCATTTTTAGAAATTATCAAAACGAACGAGTAACATTGGATGGAGAAAAAAATCAGATCATACTTTTTGTGCAATCCTGCAGTCATACCTGGTTTTGGGGACTTGAAGTAATGAGTTCGGATACGATACGTACTCCTAACCGTGCTTATATATATTGTACGGCTCCAGATGTTAAGTTTATTAATATGATTTTGCATGATTGCGCAGACGGCATTGATCTTTGGAATGCCGCAAAAAATGCAGAACTCTATGGATGTATTATTTATCACAATGGTTGGGATGATGCTAGTTCAGGACATGGGCATGGTATATATACTCAAAATGATTTGTCAGGGATAAAAAAAATTTACAACAACATCTTTTTTAGCAGTTATGGTAATAATATCAGACTATGGTCAACAAATCAAGGTATCGATAACTACGACATACAACGAAATATCCTTTTTAATGGTGGATCTTGTTCGGAACATCCTACAGCCCGGAAACACAATTTTTTTATTGCCAGTAATAATCCAAACCGTCCTATCCGGAATCTGACACTCAAACATAATTATACCTATGCAGGTATTACTACAACCACCGGAAGTTGTAATAATTTAGGAGCCAATTATGGATCGGTCAATATGAAACTGGATAGTAATTATTTTTTAGGGCAACTGCGATTAACTGCACCATTTGATTCTTTTTATGCGAATGGAAATAAAATATACGGTGGTACGGCATTGCCTTATATAGCCACATTCGGTACGATCGACTGGTCACTTTGGTGGAATACCCATTTTTCACAAGACATACCAACCAGTGGTTTAGAATATTTTATTTTACCCAATGAATACGAACCCGATAAATCGCATATTGCCATTTACAACTGGGATAGTGCTTCCGTGGTCGCCCTGAATGTTGGATCAGCAGGTTTAAAACCCGGAGATACGTATGAGCTGATTCAGGTCATGGATTATTTTCACGATATTGATACTGGGATTGTAGATGATCAGGGTTTCATACAAGTACCAATGACCGGACATACTTTTGCAAACATCATCGGATCTAAAAAACCTCCGGTTTCACAATTTCCTAAATTTGGTGCTTTTGTACTTCGAAAAATTGCAGATGCCATACCCACCAACACCACAGAATCAGCCCGGAAGAATAAATTATACTTGTATCCCAATCCGGCATCAAATAAAATTATAATTCATTGTGATATAAAAAATGGAGGATTATATCATATTCAGGTATATAATAATCTGGGTATGTCTACTGGTCAAACGCTTCAGGTCTTCTTAAATTCCGGTTGGCAAACTTTGGATCTTGACTGCAGTCAACTGGAAAATGGTTTCTATATATTGAATTTAACCGGTAATGGTGAAACGTTGACCCGTCGTTTTATGATAAATCATTGAATTTGTTTTAACAAATTAATCCCATTAAAATACTTTTTAAAAGCTAATGCACAATCTTGTTGAAAATATTTTTGCAGTTAAATTTGCAGACATTTAAAAAATAAAAACCAATTTATGGAATTTACAAAAGTTACAATCCACACAGAAGTGATGGCTGATATGAATCGGGTTTGGTCTTGCTTTACGGAGCCGGAACACATTACTCAATGGTGTCAGGCTACAGATGAATGGCATGCGCCTTTTGCGGAAAATGACCTTAGACCCGGTGGCCGTTTTATAACCCGTATGGAGGCAAAAGATGGTAGTATGGGTTTTGATTTTGGTGGAGTTTATACGAAAATTGAGCACAACCAATATATAGAATATACCTTAGACGATAATAGAAAGGTTAGTGTTATGTTCCGTCAAGAAAACGATGCAGTTAAGGTAACAGAAGTATTTGAAGCTGAAGCAACAAATCCTGTAGAAATGCAGCAGGCCGGCTGGCAGACCATTCTTAATAATTTTAAAAACTACGTTGAGACTTTATAAAAAATAATGTCACCGAATACTTATACAATACCCTTACATTTGAATGATCATTAGATCACCGTGTAAGACCGGAATTCATTTGTATGTTGAACTGGACTTTTTTAGATAATTTTAAATTGCGAAAAGAACGCGAAGACTTCCAGTCTGTTAAAAAATCCATTGACACCTATACAGAATTTACCGGGACCAATCTCTGGATCTTATTTTTTGCGATACTTGTAGCTTCGTTGGGACTAAACATCAACTCCACAGCAGTGGTCATTGGTGCGATGTTAATCTCGCCTTTGATGGGACCTATAGTAGGCCTTGCCTTTGGCGCAGCGATTAATGATATGGTCCTCATTAAAAAAGCCTTTCGCAATTATCTGTTTGCAGCGGTAATAGGACTCAGTGCTTCGACAATATATTTTTTACTTACACCTATAGACGATGCACATTCAGAAATCCTTGCAAGGACTCTTCCTACGGTTTATGATGTGTTTATTGCGTTGTTTGGTGGTTTTGCTGGTATGATTGCCATCTGCAGTAAAACCAAAGGCAATGTCATCCCCGGTGTAGCTATTGCTACGGCCTTGATGCCTCCGCTTTGCACAGCAGGATACGGCCTTGCGACCTGGCAATTACACTATTTTATCGGCGCATTTTATCTGTATCTCATTAACAGCGTATTTATCGGGGTAGCGACTTTTCTTACGACCTTTTATTTAAAATTTCCCATTAAAAAATATTCCGATCCAAGCCTGGAAAAAAAGGAACATACCATTATCTGGTTGATTATCATCCTGACCTTATTGCCCAGTATTTATTTAGGATATAATATCGTGCAAAATCATCGCTTCATAAATAATGCAAACCGATTTATTGATAAAGAAGCCTATTTTCCAAATGATTATTTATTAAAAAAAGAAATAGATCCTAAATCTAAGACTATCACCCTGACATTCGGGGGTAAAGAAATCCTCGAACCCGAAATCAATCAACTAAAATCTAAATTAAAATATTATGAGCTGGATCGCTGCAATCTGATCATCAAACAAGGATTTGCATTTTTAAAAGAAACCGCCAAAAAAGACGATCAGACGTTTCATCTTACCATGGCCCTGAAACAAACACAGGAAGAAAAAAAATGGGCGACAGAACAACTCGATAGTCTGCAACAACAGGAAGCCCTCAGTCAACAGATTTATAAAGAATTAAAAGTGCAGTATCCGCAAATTACGGCTGCTGTCATTCAGCCTGTGCATATGAATGTGGATACTACCAAAGCTACACAGATTACAACACTTGTATTATTGGATTATCATAAACACATCTCCCAAAAAGACAGAGAAACTTTATCAAATTGGCTTAAAGTGCGCTTAGATACGGATTCGATAGACTTTGTGTTCAGGAAAAAATAGAATGCATTCTCTTTAAGTAAAAAAATTCTAGATCCTGGATTAATAATCCAGCACTTTTTAAAAAAATAAAAACTTTAATTGAAACTATGTTTCAGAAAAACTGTATTGTAATACAGTCAAAATTATTTTATTGTACATTTACGATTGCATTTTGTGAATACGAAACTGGATATATTGAAAAAATTCTATATCTGCCTATTTTTAGTCTATTGGACACTACCAGCTAATGCGCAATTATCTCCCGGAGAATTGTATAAAGGCCACAGTCATCTTGAAGGAATTTTTAATTGTACCCAGTGTCATACGATTGGAGAAAAAGTATCGGATGATAAATGCCTGCACTGCCATACGGAAATAAAACAACGAATCGATCAAAAAAAAGGGTATCACTACTCTTCTGAAGTCAGAACCAAATCTTGTTTCCAGTGTCACAGTGATCATCATGGGAAAAATTTTCAAATTATCCGTTTTGATGAAAAAAATTTCGACCATCGGAAAACAGGATATCCTTTAACCGGAAAACACAGGAGTATAGATTGCAGAGCCTGTCATCAGAAACCGAATATTCAAGAACCTTCACTATTATCAAAAAATTTTACATTCCTGGGATTGTCTACAGCCTGTGTAAATTGTCATGAAGATGTGCATCAGGGTTCCCTTTCAAGTCAATGTGCAAAATGCCATAATACAAGTTCATTTAGTCCTGCCAGCTTGTTTGATCACCAAAAAACTAAATTTCCACTACTTGGTAAACACCGCCAGGTGGATTGTAAAGCGTGTCATGTCAATCCAAAAAATATGGATGATAGAAAATTAAGCTTTACAGTAACCTCATTTCAATCTTGTAATTCCTGCCATTCAAATCCCCATGCTAAATCGGTATCTTCTTGCCAGCAATGTCATACAGAAGAATCGTTTACTAAATTTACCGGGCAAAAGTTTTTTAATCATCAACAAACATCTTTTGAGTTAAAAGGAAAACATAAGACTATATCTTGTGGAGCATGTCATAATTTACAAGATCAGCTTTCCAGTTTATTTCAGGAATTCGCCCTAAAAAAATCATTGTCCTGTATGGAATGTCATCAGGACATTCATCAGGGTAAATTTGGGAATGATTGCAAAAAATGTCATACGGAAGAAGGATTTACACAGATCCGAAACATGGATCAATTTGATCATCGTCTTACTGCTTTTCCACTGGAAGGTAAACACATAGAAGTTGATTGTAAACAATGTCATAAAACCAAACTCACAGATCCTCTACCTCATCAAAATTGTTCGTCCTGTCATACAGACCATCATGAACGGGTTTATAAAAGACCTGGCACAACCACCGATTGTAAAGATTGCCATACTTCATACACATTTGCAAGCAGTTTATTTGAAATTGAAGATCATGAGTACACCGATTTTCCTTTAAAAGGTGCACATCAGGCTACCCCATGTTTAAGCTGTCATCTGAAAGACAATCAATGGGTATTTAAAAGCATTGGTACGCATTGCATAGACTGTCATAAAGATCCACACGATGGATTACTGCCTATTAAATTCTACCCTGATAAAAAATGTGATCAATGTCATCGCACTGAAGATTGGACAGGTATAAAATTTGATCATAATCAAACCCGTTTTGCCCTGGAAGGCAAGCATGCTACTATAGCCTGTGGAAAATGTCATAGGATATCAAATGCCCTAATCAGGCAGACTCAAATAATTTTCGTAAATTTGTCAGTTGATTGTTTCGGCTGTCATGATGACGTTCATTCTGGGCAATTTAATAATCCTCAAGGTTTTACATATTGTAACAATTGTCATGCGTTTACTAATTGGAGCCCAAGTCTATTCAATCACGATAACACCGCATTCAAACTTGAAGGCAGACATCGTGAAATCGCCTGTACTGCTTGTCATAAAGAGTATGTAGATGCCGATAAAAAATATATAAAATACCAATTGGATAAATATCAGTGCAAAGACTGCCATTTATAATATTTTGTCTCTTTCTCATCCTAAATAGTTCAGGACAATCTCCTCATGGCAATCAGCTAAAATATGACTGTGCACAATGCCATCATTCAAATGGCTGGGATGTAAATCCTAAGAATATCAAATTTGTCCATGATTCAACGGGTTTTATATTAGAAGGCCGACATGCTTCAATAGATTGCAAATCTTGTCACCTCCAACTGATTTTTGAAAATTTACGTGGAGACTGTTTTAGTTGTCATTTGGATCCCCATGAAAATACAGTGGGATCAGATTGTAAGCGATGTCACTCACAAAATGACTGGATCGTCGACGATATAAAGGACTTACATACCCTTAATGGATTTCCTTTGGTGGGACAACACATACTTGCTGATTGTGCCGCATGTCATAAGTCTTCCAGTTCGTTGCGTTTTGATAGAATAGGAAATGATTGCATCCAATGTCATAGAAGTGATTATGAATCTACTCAACAACCTAACCATGAAAAATTAGGATTTAGTCAGGATTGTGCCAGTTGTCATGATCCTGCTTCTAATCGATGGAATTCTAAAAATTTTTCCCATGACTTCTTTCCTTTAACAGGAGGACATGATAATCTGAACTGTACAGCTTGTCATAAAGAACCCGATTTTAGTTCGACATCATCTCAATGCATAGCCTGTCACCAGGACGATTATCAAAATAGTCTCAATCCCAATCACGTGATCGCTGGCCTGGGACAAGATTGTAAACTATGCCATACAACTACTCCCGGATGGAAACCTGCCCGGTTTGAATCTCACGATGGATTGTATTTTCCAATTTATTCCGGAGCGCATAACGGAACTTGGAATAGTTGTAATCAATGTCATCTTAATGATCAAAATTTTAAAGAGTTTTCTTGTGTGGTGTGTCACATAAACCCTGAAAATGACGAAAAACACCGAAATGTTCAGGGCTATATATTCAATGATCAGGCCTGTCTTGCGTGTCATCCAAATGGCGATAATAAAAATCCGTTTGATCACAACAATACTCAATTTCCTTTGAGTGGTGCACATCTTACTGTAGATTGTATTGCTTGTCACTCAGCGGGATATAAAGGAACTTCAACAGATTGTTTTAGTTGTCATCAAAATGAATTTGACCAAAGTCAAAATCCGGATCATCAGAAATTGAATTTAAGTACGGATTGTATTCAATGTCATACCACAAATCCGGGTTGGGAGCCTGCGCGATTTGATCAGCATGATAATTATTACGAGTTAAAGGGTACACATCGAATCATTTCGAATGAATGTTCGTCATGTCATCAGGGAAATTACAACAACACACCAAACACTTGTTATGGATGTCATCGGTCTAATTACGAACAAACGATGAATCCATCTCATGTTTCTCAACAATTTTCGACTCAGTGTACGGACTGTCATTCAGAGAATGCCTGGATTCCGGCCACATTTGATCATGATGGTATGTATTTTCCGATCTACAGTGGCAAGCATCAAAGTGTTTGGGCCAATTGCAGTGATTGTCATACTGATCCCGGGAATTTTAATACGTTCAGTTGTACGATTTGTCATTTAGCAAGTGAAACAGATCCTAAGCACGAAAATGTGTTGGGATATTGGTATCAGGATAATGCTTGTTTGGCCTGTCATCCTACCGGAGATAAGCTCTCTCAATTTGATCACAATTCCACAGCCTATCCATTGACTGGTGCACATCTCCAGACTGAATGCAAATTATGTCATGCAGGTGGATTTAAAGGGACACCGACACAATGTCTAAATTGTCATCAAAGCGATTTTGACCAAAGTCAGAATCCGGATCATCAGAAATTAAATTTAAGTACAGATTGTATGCAATGTCATACCACAAATCCGGGTTGGAATCCTGCACGGTTTGATCAACACGATCAAATTTATAGTATCCAAGGTGCTCATAAAAGTCTGGATTGTGCTGCTTGTCACCAGGGTCAATATAACAATACACCAAATACCTGTGCAGGCTGTCATATACAAGATTATAATCAAACCATTGATCCGGCTCATAAGACCTTAAATTTTTCAACGGATTGCGCAAGTTGTCATACACAATCTGCCTGGATCCCTTCGACGTTTGATCACGATGGTCAATATTTTCCAATTTATTCAGGGACGCACCAGGGACAATGGATGGAATGCCGGGATTGTCATATCAACCCAAATGATATTCATGTTTTTGCCTGCACAAACTGTCATGATCAGATTACCACAGATGAAAATCATAAAAATGTAAACGGATATTGGTACCAGGATCAGGCCTGTCTTGCATGTCATCCTACCGGAAATAAAAATGATCGTTTTGATCATAACAATACGTCTTTTCCTCTTACAGGTGCACATACAATGGTGGATTGTAAAAGCTGTCATATATCGGGATTTAAAGGGACTTCAAGTATTTGTAAAAATTGCCACCAGGAGGATTATAACAACACCTCTAATCCAAATCATATCGCCTTAAATATTTCTGATGACTGTGTTATCTGTCATACTACCCAGCCGGAATGGAAACCTGCGCGGTTTGATCAGCATGATCAATATTATGTCTTGCAGGGAGCTCATCGTCAAATTGCGAATGACTGTGCAAAATGCCACCAGGGTAATTACAATCAGACTCCAAATACATGCTATGAATGTCATCAGACAAATTATAACAATGCAAAAGATCCTGATCATATCGTACTTCAATTTTCAATGGATTGTGCTACCTGCCATTCAGAAAATTCATGGCGGCCATCAACCTTTGATCACGATGGAATGTATTTCCCCATCTATTCGGGCAAACACAAATCAGAGTGGAGTGACTGTAGAGATTGTCATATCAATCCATCCAATTATAAAGAGTTTGTTTGTATCACCTGTCATATCAATCCTGAAACGGATGATAAGCATCTAGGAGTCAATGGCTATTTTTACAATAGCATGGCTTGTCTGGCTTGTCACCCAACCGGAAGCAAAGAAGACATGTTTGATCATAATGCTACCATGTTTCCACTAACCGGTGCCCATACTATGGTGGATTGTAAAGCATGTCATAGTAACGGGTTTAAAGGAACTCCAACGGATTGTCAAAGTTGTCACCTGACAGATTATAACAGTACGACTAATCCAAATCATACTTCATTAAATATTTCCACCGATTGTGCTGCCTGCCATACCACCATGCCGGGATGGAAACCAGCTTTGTTTCCGGATCATGACAGCTATTATCCTTTAACGGGCAGACATAAAGAAATAGCAAACGATTGTGCGGCCTGTCATAATGGAAATTACACCATGACTCCTAATACATGTGAAGGATGTCATTTAAATGATTATATCCAAAGTAAAAATCCCGACCATACTATTTTAGGATTATCAAAAGACTGCGCACTTTGTCATACTACTATGCCTGGCTGGGCTCCCGCTCAATTCCCTGTGCACGATAACTACTATCCATTGACAGGGAGACATAAGGATATAGAAGCTGATTGCGCAGCTTGTCACAATGGAAATTATAATAATACTCCTAATACTTGTGATGCTTGCCATTTGAATGATTATAATCAATCCAAAAATCCGAATCATCCAAATCTCGGTCTTTCATTTGACTGTGCACTTTGTCATACGACAAACCCAGGTTGGAATCCTGCTTTATTTCCTGTTCATGATAATTATTATCCGCTAACCGGTGCACATCTCATTATAAAAAATGATTGTGCTGCCTGTCATAACGGCAATTATAATAATACCCCAAATACTTGTCAGGGTTGTCACTTGAATGATTATAATCAATCCAATAATCCGAATCATGTTAGTCTGAACTTATCAAAAGATTGTGCACTATGCCATACGACTAATCCGGGTTGGGAGCCTGCTTTGTTTCCAGATCACGATAATTATTATCCATTACTGGGTGCGCATTTTGTTATAAAAAATGATTGCGCTGCTTGTCATAAGGGCAATTATAATAATACCCCAAATACTTGCCAGGGTTGTCATCTGGACGATTATAATCAAACATCCAATCCCGATCATCAGGCTCAACAATATCCTCTGGATTGTGAGGTCTGTCATTCCCAGAATGCATGGATACCTTCCAGTTTTAATCACAATAACTATTATCCTTTGACCGGAGGCCATAATCTTATTAAAGATGACTGTATCGCATGTCATATGGGAAATTATAAGAATACTCCTAATACCTGCAGCGGTTGTCACCAGGATGATTATAATCAAGCCAACAATCCAAATCACATTATTTTAGGATTTACAACCAACTGTACCTATTGTCACACGACTAATCCGGGATGGGAACCTGCATTGATGCCTGATCACGACAGTTATTATCCCTTAATAGGCGCTCATGCAGCTATAAAAAATAATTGTGCGGTATGCCATAACGGCAATTACAATAACACTCCTAATACCTGTGTAGGTTGTCATCTGGATGATTATAATCAAACAACAAACCCCGATCATCAAGCCGCTCAATTCCCTACAGATTGTCAATTATGTCACTCACAAAATGCATGGATTCCTTCTACCTTTAATCATGATGGAATGTATTTCCCCATTTATAGTGGAAAACATAAAGACGAATGGAATACGTGTGCTGAATGTCATACAAATCCAAACAATTATAATATTTTTAGTTGCATTGATTGTCATGAACATAATAATAAAGCCCAGGTAGATAATGATCACATAGGAGTTTCAGGATATCAATACAACAGCAATGCATGTTATTCTTGTCATCCACAAGGAAAGAAATGATACTTTACCAGATAAAAAAATCATCTATAAAATTCGGATTTTTCCTGCTTTGTTTTTGCTTCGGGATTTCCTTGGAACTGCAGGCCCAACAGACTCCTGAGTATATTACGGGTAAGGTTTCTTATGTAAGTTCCAGAAATGTCTATGTGAAATTTAAAAGTACCCGTTTATTGAATTCTGGTGACACCTTATTTAGAATGGTAAACGGACAACTCACTCCCGTTTTAATCATTCAAAATAAATCTTCCACTTCCTGTGTTTGCACAACATTGGATTCTCTTACCTTTAAAAGAGATGATCTTATTTATACTAATATTAAAACATCAGAAACAGAGATTCCTGAGGACCTTACAAGTCCTGTCGAAAATCCAGATCAGTTCCCTATAGACAGTCTTTCTGAGTTTCCAGTAAATCCGGAATCCACTGTGACCACTCAAAGTAAAAATTCAGTCAAAAAGACAAAACACTGGAAAGGCAGATTATCCCTCGCAAGCTATTCCACATTAGGTAGTAAGTTTTCTGATGATTCACATCGTTTTCAATACACATTTAATGCACAGGGAAAAAATTTGGCAGGCCTTCCCCTTACATTAGAATCGTATATATCGTTTCGTCATAAAGATGGAGAATGGTATAAAGTCCGGGAAGACCTCAATCAGGCTTTAAAAATTTACAATCTTTCTGTTGGATATGATTTTTCGGATGATTTTAAAATAAGTGTGGGGCGGAAGTCAAATTATAAAATTTCAAGTTTGGGAGTTATAGATGGATTACAGGCATCTTATAAAACAGGAGTATTTGAATTAGGTGGAATTTATGGATCCCGTCCGGATTATAAAAATTATGGATTTAATTTTAATTTTCGGGAATATGGTCTTTATCTAAATCACCATTATAGAAATAACCGCGCAATTGATATTCAGCAAACCATTTCATGGGTTGAACAATTGAATCACGGAAAAACAGATCGAAGATTTTTATATCTCCAGCATACGGGAACATTTTGGAGCAAAGTAAATTTATTCGGATCTTCAGAGATTGATTTATTTGAAAATATACGCGATACCGCTTCCCGTATATTTAAATTAAGCAATCTGTATTTGTCATTGCGTTACAGGGTTTCGCGAAAATTTAGTCTTACTGTGTCATATGATGCACGTTCCAATGTGATCTATTATGAAACATACAAAAATGAAATTGACCGCTTATTGGATGAAGAAACCCGGCAAGGTCTCCGTTTTCAACTCCAAATGAATCCAATTAAACGTTTAAGTGTTTCTGTAGGAAGTAATTTTCGGTTCCAGCGGAATGGTCTAAATGAGTCCTTTAATTATAACATATATGTTTCGTATTCCAGGATTCCAATCTTTAACGGACCTCTAAGTTTTAGTTATAATTTTTTGAAAACTTCATTCGTAACTTCAAAAGTTGCCGGAATACAAGGTTCTAAAGATTTTATGGATGGCAAATTGTATTCAGATTTTTACATTCGCAATATTCACTATCAAAATATTAATTTCGACTATAATTCCCGGCAATGGCTGGTGGGTTTAAGTGCTAATGTTCGTTTAACTAAATTGCATTCCATGGGTGTTTATTTGGAACAAACCTTTGATGAAAATGACCAATATCTGCGAATGAATATTCGAGGAATGGTGCGGTTTTAAATACCTGGGAATTCATTACATGGATATAAAAATGACGGGTTCCTTTCTAAAGTTAAACTAAATGTTTTATTTACCGTTCACAAATGACAGAATCTATAAATATTAATATTGCCATATGAAACAATTAATTGTATTTTCGATTTTATTCAGTTTAATCAGCTGTAATTCTAAACCTACGGTTATTCAACCTGTTCAACATTCCGAATCTTCATCCACATCGAATGCAGGTAGCCCGGAAAAATCACATGAAGGTGTAGTTCTCGAAGTTTTACATACCTCCAAATACACATATCTCCTGTTGGAAGTATTAGAAAACAAACACTGGATTGCCATTTCCAAAGCAGATATTAAAACTGGAGAAAAAATAAAATATACAGAAGGCGTTCGAATGTTTCAATTCAAAAGTTCTGAACTGGATCGCACTTTTGATGAAATCAATTTAGTTTCTAAGATATCGAGAGCTGATGGATCAACAGCTGATCTTTTTCAACAGTTAAAAGAAGGTCCAGAACCCGCTGTGAAAGAAAAAATAATAATGGCAAAAGGTAGTGTTCCTCTGAGTGATTTATTCGGATCGCCTGAAAAATATGCAGGTAAAAAAATTCAAGTCACAGGCCGCTGTACAAAAATAAATTACCAGATTATGGGAAGAAACTGGATTCATCTGGAAGATGAATCTAAAAATGGTAAAAACCTGACGATTACCAGTAACTCCGTATTGGAGCCTGGTAAGGTTGGAACTTTTGAAGGTATCATCGCATTAAATAAAGACTTTGGTTCAGGATATCAATATAATATTATAATGGAAGATGCGGTATTAAAATAAATTCGATCCGGGTAAACGATTTATTAAAATTTATAAAGCTGGAATAAACTAGCTTATTACCAATCTTTAATAATGAAACCTTAAATAATTTTCAATTTATTATTCCTCCAGTAAGCCAGGACTGATATTAAGACCAGAGTAAAAAAAGTATAATAAACAAATGCAGGTATAGGTACAGGGTCTCCGGCTGCATAAGAATGCAATCCTGATAGATAATAATTAACGCCTAAATAGGTCATTAAAATGGAAGCAAATCCAAAAAGAGTAGCGGTATTATAAGCAAACCGGCTTTGTAACCCGGGAATAAGTCTCATATGAAGTATAAATGAATAGACCAAAATTGAAACCAAGGCCCAGGTTTCTTTGGCATCCCATCCCCAGTAACGACCCCAGGATTCATTAGCCCAGATGCCACCTAAATACGTACCAGTGCTCAACATAATCAATCCTCCTATAATGGTCATTTCACTGGTGCAACTCATCTCATCGATGATACGTGACATTCGATGCTTATTCTGCTCCGTTGCAAATATCATGAGTAATAAATTCAATGCTCCTATCAGGGCCCCCAATACTAAAAATCCGTAACTACCCGCTTCTAAAGATACATGTATGGTAAGCCAATACGACTTGAGAACAGGAACTAATGGGGTTATTTCCGGATCCAACCAGCTCATACCAGCTACCATTAGCACAATAGCAGACAAGATGGTGGTAGCTGTTAAACCTCCCAAAGATTTTCTGGAGAAAATTACTCCTGCCAGAACTGTTGTCCAGGCAATATAAATCATAGATTCATATCCATTACTCCAGGGTGCTCTACCGGACACATACCATCGAAGTGCTAAACCAAAAGTTTGAAATAAGAATCCTGCCACCATAAATACCAATAATACCCTTGTAATTTTTTGTACGGGCCATTCTGGTTTAAAAACAGACGCAAAAAGAAGTGTTAAAAATATCAACCCCAGTAATCCATAAAATTTTCCAGTCCTCCCAAATACATCAAGTTTATTTAATAACAGTTCTGCACTTATTTGATTAGAACTTGGATAAATGCCACCTCCTAGTCGCTGTTGATAATGGCTTAATTCAGTCAATAGTTTATTCAATACATTCCAGTCTCCATTATCAACCGCCAAGTGTATTTGTTGCACATATGTTTCAAAAAAGCGATCCGCAAAACTAACAGTAGCCTGATCCTGGATATGATGATGTCGTCCAGAAGGTGATTCCCAATGCTGATTGGGATGTCCTTCCACAGGAAATAATTTTAATAATGAACCTGAAAACACCATATTCAGGATATTCAACTTCTCGTCCAGTTTAATAATCTCCTTTTCAAACACACCCCGATCTACTGGTTTTTTATTATTAGCCTGAATGACGGCATCTGACAATTTATATTTTCCCTTATCATCGAAGAAATCAATAAATCTCAATTTTCCATTAATATCTTTCAGCAATGCTTTTGTGCGTTCGTGCTTTCCCTGTGAGATCAGGGGTATTTTATTCCAGACACCAGGATATGCTGTCATACTTAAAAATACCTGGTCCGCATTCATATCTTGATAAGTATCTTTTCGCAATACTTTTCGCAAGACTTCACGGGTCATGGTATTCATGGGTTTCATGCGACCATTTAAATCCTGTACCACTAATGCACCAAATATTCTGGCATGATGTGGATCTATTACAGGAAGTGTAGCTGAAACGGATGTATTCGCTTTGCCAATTTGAATCGCATTTAAGAAAAACAAAATGAGAAAAACAATCATTTTATCTGCCCTCAAATTCTGAATTCGCTTTGCCAGCATTTTAAATCTTGATTTGGAATCCAATAAACTTACCAGCATACCCAGGGTTAATAAAAAATATCCAATGTAACTTATTGTGGTTCCAAGAGCATCTTTGTTGACACTTAAATAAGTACCTGCTTCGTCCTTGTCATAGGATGATTGAAAAAATCGATGTCCTCCATAATTCAAAATATTATTCATAAAGATTCTAAAATCCTTCTTAACGGATCGCGAAGGATCAAACAAAGTAACTTCGCTGGCATAAGAAGAAGCGCTATTAGTGCCCGGATATCGTTCCATTATAAAATCTCTTAATTGAATTTCAAATGGAAGGCTAATCCTACGAGCACCATAACTTATAGAGTACTTTTGATTATTAAACGTAATGACTCTGGGCATCCCTTCATTACCATTGCTACCTGAAATGTAAAACTCCTTAGAATCTCCATCGACGCTTAACTTCATTTTTAATGCAGCCTGACTGGAACTTTCCATTTTACGCCGGGTGGATATTACATTTTCTACGGCACTATGATTCCAATTGCTTACCACAAAACTTCCTCTTGAAGAACTATATAAGGATCGAAGTTTAAGGGAATAGGTTTGACCCGCTTCCAAACTATCCCGTTCCTGCGTTGCCATTACCATTTGAGTCATAGGTATATCGGGAATAATCCATAATGAATCACCTCGTTTTAAAAATTGAATACTATTGTTGAGAACAGAATCTCCATAATGAAATAAAGTACCTCTGATATTTCGTGGCCGATTGTAAGCCAATGCGTATTCTTCTCTTCCTTCTTCTCCGGCTATCACAAGTTTTAAATAGGGAATTCCTCCGGGAACTTCCTGAAAGGATTCTGATGGATTGGGAATAAATTCAAGTAATTGAAGATTGACCTGATTGTTTCCAAGCTGAAATGAACGATTATAGGTATTTCCACCAAGACTGGCAAACAATACCGGATCCTCTATTTTATAAGTCAATCCATCAATTAAAGCTTCCAGTTTTAAATAACTATCTGACGATACAAAAAGGTTGGTGCGTTCTCCTTCCCTAATATGCATCATGCCCTCGTAACCAAAATATCGCGTACATGCAGCTCCAATTAAGATTATTATGATGGCAGAATGAAATAATAAAGTACCCCACTTTCTGTTTTGAATAAATCGAAATTTAATGATATTGTAGATGATACAAGATCCAAATAAAACTAATAAACCCTCAAACCACCGGGCTTTAAATATTAATTTTTGAGCGGCACTGGTTCCAAAATCATTTTCTATAAAGGTGGCTGTTCCTATGGCTGCAGCAAAGACAAATAAATATAAACCAGCAGCTCTGGTGCTGAAAATAACTTGTAATATTTTATAAACAGATTGCAGTTCTCTTCTTATTTAAACAAAATTACTGAAAATATACGGATCTTTCAAATCTTTGTGGAAACGAAGGAGAAGCATTTTAGTTTAAATTTGCCATCAAAAATGTAATGACAAAGCATAATTTGAATCCAGGCGAACATTTCTTTTGTAATAATGTTTCAATGTGTCCGAATTTAAGGTTTAATGTGTTTCAAAAGTAATCTTATACATTTCCATAATATTACCAGAAGTGAGATTATTTTCTCAGATAATTGCTAATAAAGGATTCACATTTTTTATATTTATTGAAATTTGATATAAATGAATGCAACGACTCATCGCTTATATATCACTACACTAGTATCCATCAATTTAGCTTTATTGATTTATCTCGTCTATCAGGGCTTTTCATATTATAATACACCTCTTGTAGAACGCTTTTACCATGAAGATCATTCAAGACTTAAACCAAGTGGAGCAATCGGACATGGTTATGGAATTGTTGGGACCTTATTAATTTTAATTGGAGTCTTTTCATATATAGCCAGAAAAAAATTCAAATCCTGGTCAGGTTTAGGGAGGCTAAAATATTGGTTAGAATTCCATATTTTCTTATGTACAATGGGTCCAATGCTTGTTTTATTTCATACGGCATTTAAGTTTGGAGGTCTTGTCTCTATTAGTTTTTGGAGCATGATAGCAGTCGTTGCCAGTGGTATCATTGGTCGTTTTATTTATATTCAAATACCAAGAAGTATCGAAGGGCGTGAGTTGAACCTAGCCGAAGCAAATGCTTTAAAACAAAATATCGGAGAGCTTTTAAAATCGCAATATCATCTGGATGATCAAACTATTCAAGAAATCAATATCATACTTCAGCGTAAACATGAAGATCATTCAAAATATACGTTTTATCGATTAATCAGGCAATGGATATTTAATCGAAAGCAACTTGCAGAAAGCAAAAATATTTTACGAAAAGCAGGATTACAAACTTCAGATTGGAAGAAACTATTAAAAATAGTAAAACAAGAAATCAAATTACAACGTAAAATTGAACATTTACTTTTTATGCAAAAAATATTTAGATACTGGCATGTAGCCCATTTACCTTTTGCGTTTATAATGCTCATTATTATGGTTATTCATGTGATCGTTACATTAATGTTTGGTTATCGATGGATTTTTTAATGACGAATTTAGCTTTAGAAGAATTGGTAATTTATGCCAGTGTTTTTACATTTTGTGCTTTGGTTATTGGTCTTTATCTAAGAAAACAAAAGGTAACCAGTCGCAAAACTATAGCCAAAATTGAATTGGCTAAAGAGGAAGGAATTCATGAACCAGTATCTCTCCATCCGGTGATCGACACCATGACCTGTATCAAAAGTGGTGCATGCCTTGAAGCTTGTCCAGAAAAAGATATACTTGGAATTGTCTCAGGTCGCGCAGCTCTGGTTAATGCTTCCAATTGTGTAGGCCATGGTGCTTGCTTTCATGCTTGCCCTGTTGAAGCTATAACCTTAGTCATTGGAACAGAAAAAAGAGGTGTGGATTTACCTCATGTCAATCAGGAATATGAAACCAATATACCTGGAATTTATATCGCAGGAGAACTTGGCGGTATGGGATTAATAAAAAATAGTGTGGAACAAGGTAAAGCGGCTGTTGAGAACATGATAAAAGCGGGATTTAAAAAAGAACCCGGAATGATCGATCTCGTCATCATAGGAGCGGGACCAGCAGGAATTGCGGCATCACTTAATGCTAAAAAACATCAGTTGCAGTTCCGAACACTTGAACAGGATAGTCTGGGCGGCACTGTCTTTACTTTTCCCCGGGCAAAAGTTGTCATGACTTCACCTATGCATCTTCCTTTGTTTGGCAAAGTTTTTCTTCGCGATACAAGTAAAAAAGAGCTACTCGATATCTGGAACCAAGTCCTTAATCAACATGAAATATTCATTGAAGAGCGAACTAAAGTCATGCAGATTGAACCCTTAGATTCGGGATTTAAAATCACAACATCCAAAGGAGAAACCATATCCAGTTCTAAAATATTATTGGCCATTGGACGCAGAGGTACTCCCAGAAAGCTCAATGTACCCGGAGAAGAATCTGAAAAGGTTGCTTACAGGCTGCTGGAACCCGAACTCATCCAGAATAAAAATATCCTGGTTGTAGGAGGCGGGGACTCAGCTATTGAATCAGCTTTGTTGTTAGCGGATCAGAATAAAGTCACATTATCTTATCGTTCGGATGCCTTTAATAGATTAAAACCTAAAAATTCTGAACGCATAAAACAAGCTATTCAGGATGAAACGATAACTGTAGTTTATAATTCTCAAGTTAAAATTATTGAACCCCAGCATGTGCAACTATCTATAAAATCTACGGAGCAAACTATACGATTTGAAAATGATCTGGTCTATATTTTTGCGGGTGGTGAACTTCCAACGCAATTTTTAGAACAGGCAGGAATCAAAATCAGTAAACGGTTTGGATATACATTAAAGAAACATCGGTAATATGATTGACTTCCAAAAAAAAAACGGATGGTTGGTGAATCCATTCAAGGAAAAATCAACTATTATATAGAATAACTCATATCCATTAAGAGAATTCGAATCCTAAATTCAACTTACCTTTAACGTATGAATCCTGGTTCCAACATTGAATACAACTCCTCACCCCGCGTAGCCAAACGCCTCGCTGAATTTGGTACTACGAAACATTTTGAAGAAGGAGAGGCTATTCTTAATGAAAATGCCTATATCAAAGCTATACCCATTGTTACAAAAGGTAGTATCCGTGTGATGCGTACAGATGAAGATGGCCGCGAGATTTTATTATACTATATTAAAGCAGGTGAAAGTTGTATTATGTCATTTCTCGGAGGCATGCACCATGATACCAGTAAAGTAAAAGCGATAGCAGAAGAACATACAGAAATCCTGTTTATTCCTATCGATAAAGTAAGTGAGATGATAAAGGAATTTCCCGAATGGCTCGATTATATATTTCGTTTGTATCATAAACGTTTTGAAGAATTACTCGATGTGGTAAATGCCATTGCATTTAAAAATCTGGACGAACGACTTTTACAATTTTTAAAAAAGAAGAGTGAAGTAACAAATAGCAAAACGCTGAATCTAACTCATGAGCAAATTGCCATCGAACTTGGTACTGTACGTGTAGTAATCTCAAGACTTCTTCGCAAACTTGAAGAAGATCAATTCCTGATTTTAGGTAGAAATAAAATCACATTATCCACTTAAATTAACAACTCACATAAATTTTTTGAAACACTTGCTTTTTTCATTATTTTTAGTACTAGAGTTGTCAAATCTTAAGCGTTGTCAAATCTAATTTTAAGCATTTTATTTTCCCATCCTTAATTCATTTGTTAAATTAACAACTCGCATAAATTTTTTGAAACACTTGCTTTTTACATTATTTTTAGTACTAAAGTTGTCAAATCTTAAGCGTTGTCAAATCTAATTCAGCCTCTGTAACATTTGTTACACTAAAATTCTGATTGTCAACTCATCTTTGCAGCACTTTTTTAATATTGATTCAATCCTTTTTTATGGAATTTATAGCTTACTTTTTCTCAATTTTAATTGGTATTTCTTTAGGTCTGATCGGCGGCGGTGGCAGTATTCTTACAGTGCCGGTACTGGTTTACCTGTTTCACGTTGATGCTGTTACGGCTACTGGTTATTCACTTTTTATCGTTGGCATGACGAGCCTGATTGGCACAGGTACTTATTTTAAACAAGGACTCGTCGATATGAAAACTGCCATAATCTTTGGGATTCCCTCAATTATCGCTGTTTACTTAACCAGAGCTTTTGTTGTACCTGCTATTCCTCAGGAAATTTTATCCGTTGGTAGCTTTACTTTGAGCAAAGGCATTTTGCTACTCTTAATTTTCGCCGGACTAATGATTATGGCTTCATATAGCATGATAAAAAAAGATAATAATAATATTGGTCCAAATAATAGTACCCGGGTATATAATTATCCGGTAATCATTGCAGAAGGATCTGTTGTCGGAGTACTCACCGGCTTGGTGGGCGCCGGTGGAGGATTCCTGATCATTCCTGCCCTGGTCATTCTCTCCAAATTACCCATGAAAGAAGCAGTTGGTACTTCTCTGGTCATTATTGCTGCCAAATCCTTACTTGGTTTCGCAGGAGAAGTCGGCGTTGCAGCCATTGACTGGCCTTTCTTATTACTTGTTACCAGTTTTGCTTCATCGGGTATCTTTATTGGAGCCTTGTTGTCCAAAAAAATCGATGGGGCGAAACTTAAACCGGCTTTTGGCTGGTTTATCCTTGTAATGGGTATTTATATCATTGTACGGGAAGTATTTTTAAGGTAATTTTCATTGTGTAACTCTTGTTACAAACCATTCCTCAAAACCATCAGATCTTTGTACCGTTACTTTTATTTTAAACTTTATAATTCAGAATATCATGTTTTTTCAACACGTTTACGACAAAAGCCTGGCTCAGGCCAGTTATTTTATAGGTTGCCAGAAAGAAGGTGTTGCCATTGTCATTGACCCAAAACGGGATGTCGATACCTATCTAGATATTGCACGACAGAATCAGATGAAAATCACACATGTCACAGAAACACATATCCATGCTGATTTTTTATCAGGTTCCCGCGAACTGGCTGCATTAACGGGTGCCGGCCTCTATTTATCAGATGAAGGAGGGGAAGGCTGGCAATATGAGTTTCCAAATCATAAATTAAAAGACGGCGATGTCATTAAGGTGGGTAATCTGAGTCTGGAAGTGCTTCATACTCCCGGACATACTCCGGAAAGCATTAGCTTTTTACTGACTGATCATCCCGCCAGTCCCAATCCGGTGATGATATTTACCGGCGATTTTGTGTTTGTCGGAGATGTAGGACGTCCTGATTTACTGGAAAAAGCTGCAGGCATCCAGGGAACCGCCAATGAAGGGGCTTTACAAATGTATAAGTCCATAAACCGTTTTGCAGCACTGCCCGATTACATTCAGGTTTGGCCTGGTCACGGAGCGGGGTCTGCCTGTGGAAAAGCACTAGGTGCCGTACCAAGTACCACCGTGGGCTACGAAAAACTTCGCAATTGGGCCATGCAGTATGGCAATGATCAGGATGGTTTCGTCAAATACTTGCTGGAAGATCAACCCGAAGCACCCAGGTATTTTGCGATGATGAAAAAATTAAATAAATCCCCTAGAAAATTATTGACTGAAATTCCAAAGCATAAAAAATTAAGTGCTGCAGATTTAAAACAGGCTATTGAAAAAAATATAAAAATCATAGACGCCCGTCATAAAAATGATTTTGCAAAAGGATATATACCCGGAAGTATAAATATACAAGGTAACAATGCCTTTGCTACCTGGGCCGGTTGGTTTTTAAACTACGATGAAGATTTTATCCTGATTGCGGATGAATCCAAACTTGATGATCTTACCCGTAAACTCATGCGCATTGGATTGGATCATATTGCTGGCTATTTTTCTGATCTTGACGAATGGACAGGATCCGGCGGCACTCTTCAACATGTGGAGCTCATCGATTACACCAAATTAACGGCAATGATGGATTCATCTGAAATCGTGGATGTACGCGGTACCTCAGAATACAAAGCCCTGCATATACCCGGAGCCAAACATGTTTTCCTGGGAACCATTACGGAAAATCTGGATAAAATTGATCGCACAAAACCCGTCATCCTTCAATGCCAGGGTGGCGACCGCTCTTCCATTGCCTATTCCATTCTTGCAAAACATGGATACCGCAATATCATGAATTATGCAGGTGGCATGAATGAATGGATTAAACAAAATTCGCTCGTTGCTTAACGGGTATCACTTAAATTTTAATGTAATGAAAGAAGCTTGTTGTGTTGTACAATGTGGTAATCCATTGGACCAAAAATACTGGGATCAGCAATGGAAAAGCGGCTCAACCGGATGGGATCTGGGAAAGGTTTCTCCGCCAATTTCAGAATATATCGATCAACTTAAAGATAAAAATCTTGCAATACTCATTCCCGGTTGTGGTAATGCCTACGAAGCAGAATATTTGTTGGAAAAAGGATTTACAAATGTTACCCTGATTGACATTTCACCTACCGCTGTTGATATATTAAAACAAAAATTTCTAAATCATAAACACATACGTATTTTATGTGAAGATTTTTTTGATCATAAAAATCAATATGATCTGATTCTGGAACAAACCTTTTTTTGTGCCCTGCCTCCTGAACACAGACCTGAATACGTCAAAAAAATACACGATCTATTAAAACCGGAAGGTAAACTGGTGGGATTGCTGTTTGACAGAGAGTTTGATTTTGAAGGTCCACCATTTGGTGGATTTAAACACCAATATGAAGACTTGTTTAAAGAGTATTTTGAATTAAATACTTTTGAAAAAGCTACGAATTCATTTCCTGCCCGAAATGGTACGGAATTATTTATTAATTTTAAAAAATTTCCTGATTGCTCATTAAATCACTAAAATATGTTAGACTTATTAAAAAATCCCTGGCCCTGGTATATTGCAGGACCATTGATCGGGCTGGTTGTGCCGGCACTGTTGCTTCTTGGGAATAAATCTTTCGGTATCTCTTCTTCACTGCGTCATATTTGTGCTATTTGTATTCCTGCCAATATTTCTTTTTTTAAATACGACTGGAAAAAAGAAATCTGGAATCTGTTTTTCGTTACCGGAATTTTGTTTGGAGGGATACTTGCTTCTACGATGCTCGCAAATCCACAAGCAATACTCATCGATGATCAACTGGCAAGTTATATGAGCGGATTTGGTGTTACGGATACCTCGGCTTTAGTTCCATCTGATTTGTTTTCCTGGTCTTCACTGTTCACGCTGAAAGGTTTTATCATGATTGTGGTAGGTGGATTTCTGGTAGGTTTCGGAACCCGCTACGCCGGTGGCTGCACCAGCGGACATGCCATCATGGGATTATCCACCCTGCAGTGGCCATCATTGATCGCAACCTGTTGTTTTATGATAGGCGGAATTCTCATGGCGAATTATATTTTACCTCTTATTTTATCCCTATAATTCATGGTCGTCTATTCTTTATCCATCAAACACAAATTATAAAATGCAAAATTCAGATCAAACTATACAAAATCAAATAAATACCGGCGATGAAAATCGTACGCTGGATTCAATATGTGTCAATGAAAGTCATATTGAACACAAATGGTATCACAATCTTAAATATTTAATCTCAGGAATATTATTTGGAATTCTATTAGTAAAAGCGGAAGTAGTTTCCTGGTTTCGCATTCAGGAAATGTTCCGGTTTCAATCCTTCCACATGTATGGAATAATTGGCAGTGCAGTGATCGTAGGTGCCATATCGGTATGGATTATTAAAAAATGGAATATCAAAACCATGTATGGTGAAAAAATCGAATTCCACCCCAAAGTTTTTAATAAAGGCCAGATTTTTGGCGGTTTGATTTTTGGCTTTGGCTGGGCAATTACTGGAGCATGCCCAGGCCCATTGTTTGCACAAATCGGGAATGGAGCCACTGTGATCATCATCACACTACTCAGCGCTATACTTGGTACCTGGGTTTATGGTAAGTTCAGAGAACAATTAATCCATTAAGGCTTCATGGCAAAAATCATTTGCCGGGTTGATAATTAACATCTAAAGCGAATTTAGATCCATTTATTTTTGCTGAGTGTATTGAATGACTCAGTCGTCTTTCCTCAAATTATTTTCTGAAATAAAATGCGTTAATGGCTTATCCACATAGATACGCCTTCAATCTTTTGTATTTAAAACGGCTAAAGGAATTAAACAAAGGACTCAAAATTATTATAATTAAAAAATTTGTACTCAATGAATCCTCATATTTACAATGTCGACATTAGCTGGAATAAAGACCGGAAAGGTATTATGTGTTCGCCCGAATTAAAAATTCAACTTGAAAATGCCAATAACTGTATCGAAGTGGCCACACCTCCTGAGTTTCCAAAAGGAATACCGGGAATCTGGTCGCCCGAACATTTGTTTACGGCGGCGGTTAGCAGTTGCCTGATGACCACCTTTCTCGCTATTGCCGAAAATTCAAAACTGGAATTCGAACATTTTGAATGTAAGTCAAAAGGTAAACTCGAGCAGGTCGATGGAAAATATTTAATGAGTGAAATTATCCTGCAACCCACGGTTACTATTCTCGATGAATCAGAAAGTAAAAAAGCAACTCGCGTCTTGTTAAAAGCAGAAGCGGCATGTCTAATTTCCAATTCAATAAAATCAAAAATCAGTATGAATCCAATTATTATTGTTAAGGAGAAAAATGTAAATTAGAAATCCAGCATATACTTTTTGTATTAGGCTCACTCTTGAGGACCTCATTTTCTTATACAAAAGAATCTCATTTAGTTTTTTTGTGATACAATTCGTCGACGTAACAATTAACTATCCAAGGCGTATTCCTTTAACGTCGAGTCATTGTGGCAAAAAAATAAGATGGCCACTATGGCACAGCGGCACGAAGTTTCACAAAGGCTTCCTTCA
>CAZALD010000007.1:0-107362 GCA_964486185.1 uncultured Saprospiraceae bacterium | reverse complement strand
GCCTGTTAATTGTTAATTGTACATTGTTAATTATTCATTTCTACTTTGTGCTCCTCTGTGGCGTCGTGCCTTCGTGGCAAAATGAATCAGGCCACTATGGCACAGCGGCACTAAGTTTCACAAAGGCTTCCTTTAGCCTGTTAATTGTTAATTGTACATTGTTAATTATTCATTTCTACTTTGTGCTCCTTTGTGGCGTCGTGCCTTCGTGGCAAATTGATGATGGCCACTATGGCACAGCGGCACGAAGGTACACGAAGGCTTCCTTCAGCCCTAATTATTAATTATTAATTCTTTAATCTTCCTTGTGTTCCTTTGTGGCGTCGTGCCTTCGTGGCAAAATGATGATGTCCGATATAGTCAAAAACCTATCCTTTGATATTCTGCTTGTTCAATCTAAAAATAGTTGGTCTGGATGCCAAAATCATGTTGCTAATTCATCCTTTTAGCGCTTTCTATGTTGTATATTTCTTTATAAATTACGAGATTAAAGAAATATTCTTAAACCTATTTCATGAATAGAAAAAAATTTTTAAAAACAATGGCTGCCTTACCTTTAGCAGCATCCGGTATTATGAATTTAAAAGATCTTAGTAAAATTTCCACGTCTTTTGATAACAGTACAAAGATGCCTGTCCTGTTTATGGGACATGGAAGTCCGATGAATGCCATCGAAGAAAATGAATTTGTAATAGGCTGGCGAACGGTAGGTAAAAGTCTGCCCAAGCCTTCCGCAATATTATGTGTTTCTGCCCATTGGGAAACAAAAGGTACATTTGTAACAGCTATGGAAAATCCCAGAACCATTCATGACTTTGGTGGTTTCCCTAAAGAATTATTTGAAGTACAATACCCTGCTCCCGGTAGTCCCAAATTTGCTAAGGAAACACAATCTATTGTTACCAAAACCAAAATAGGTCTGGATGATAAATGGGGTCTGGATCATGGGGCCTGGAGCGTAATCCGTCCGATGTTTCCTGCTGCATCAATACCGGTTTTCCAGTTAAGTCTGGATTATACAAAAGATGCTCAATACCATTACGATCTTGCAAAACAATTATCTTCTTTGCGAAATAAAGGTGTATTGATCATAGGAAGCGGCAACATCATTCACAATCTTGGGATGGTAGCCTGGGATAAATTAAATGCAGTAGATTATGCTTACGACTGGGCGCGGGAAGCCAAAAATAAATTAAATAGTTTTATTCTTAAAGGAGATCATAAATCACTAATCAATTATAAATCTCAGGGTAAGGAAATTAATCTCAGCATTCCAACACCAGAACATTACCTGCCATTATTGTATGTACTTGCATTAAAGGGATCCAATGAAAAACTAAGTTTGTTTAATGACAAATCCCTCGGTGGATCACTAAGTATGACTTCCCTGAAAATTCAATAAATTATATATGAGATTAATTTTTTTACTTTTAACATCATTATGGATTTCCACTATTGGTATGACCCAAACTACTTCAAATAATTTGTTTCATCTTGTACGTTATCCCAAAATAAAACTTGCGGATCCACCTTTGCTGATATTGTTACACGGTGTCGGAAGCAACGAAGAAGATTTGTTTTCTTTTGCAGACAGACTACCATCAAAATATCTTGTCATTTCTGTAAGAGCTCCTATTTCTTTGAGTTACCAGTCTTATGGCTGGTATCATATTGATTTTTCCTCCGGCAAACCAATACATAATGTACAGGAAGAATATGAAAGTCGCAAAAAACTGATCCGGTTTATCGAAGAACTCAGACATGACTATTCATACAATCAAAAGGAAGTTTATTTATGTGGTTTCAGCCAGGGTGGAATCATGAGTTATAATATAGCATTAACTCGACCAGATCTCGTAAAAGGTATAGCAGTAATGAGCGGACGTTTACTCGAAGAAATAAAACCAATGATTGCCAAAAAAGAAAAATTGCAACATTTAAAAATCTTTATCTCACATGGTGTTAATGATCCTCTGCTTTCGGTTCAATTAGCGCGACAGGCCAACTCCTTTCTCAGATCTTTAAATCTAATTCCCGTTTATAAAGAATACCAAGCTGTACATCAGATAAATTCTTCCAATCTGACTGATTTGATAAATTGGTTGAAATAATCAATCGACTTATACAATTATTGACTTAATAGTATTTCGGCTAATCCGCTTATTTTGTCTTTCAAAACCATTTTTGAACATTTATTAGTCGTAATTGATAAATCAAACTGTTCTTTGCCACCTTCAAAAAAATTGACAATTTTAATTTTATCTTTTGTAATCTTATAGGTTTGCCGTCCTTCACCTAATAAATCAACAGGAATCGTTGAATAAGTACCATCATTTCTGAATGTAATCGTACCCGTTTTTGTTGATTCAAAAAATGTAACGGATGCATTCCAGGTTCTGATAATATTTTTGGCTGGTATGGCAACTTTCTTACAATTAATGGAATCTGAAATTAGGGTATTATTTTGTGCATAACTTGTTGCAATCATTAAGTATACTGTTGCAAATAATTGCATTGTTTTCATTTGTAATGTTTTAAATTAATCAATTTCAACACGAATTTAGAATATAATACGCAAATTAGTACATTTTATCAATGTTAATAAAAATTCTATTTGCCCTCATTTTATAATCTTACATTCTGATAAATAGTCTTACTTATTATTTACACTCAAGTTTAATTCCAAACTTTAAACTGCCAATAATATTTCTCTCATTTTATCATAAATAAATTAATTTCGCATTGTTCAACAATCACATCAATGAATCAAAAAAGTTTACATAAAGTTGAATGCCAAATGATGATTCGTAAATCTGTAAGCCAGGTTTTTGAAGCTTTTATTAATCCTGAACTAACAACCAAATTCTGGTTTACTAAATCCAGTGGTCCGTTGATTGAAGGAATCCAGCTTATATGGGAATGGGAAATGTATGGTGTATCCACAATCATTCATGTCAAAGAGATAATTCCCGAAAATAAAATCCGAATTGAATGGGGTGACCAATTAACCACAGTAGAGTTTGAATTTAAGGCACTCGATGTTGACAAAACGTATGTCATTATAAAAAATTATGGTTTTCAACTCACAGGCGACGAACTCATTCAGGCCATAAAGGACAGCACCGGCGGTTTTACAACAGTCCTGGATGGTTGTAAAGCCTTCCTGGAGCATGGCATTGCCCTAAATCTAATTGCCGATAAGTTTCCTAAAGAAATTTCAGATCACGGCAATGAATAATATCTGAGTACAATATGCAAAACATCCGTTTTCTCATTATTGTTTTGCTTTATACAACCAGTGTATTTAGCCAGGAATCCATAAAACTTCGCATTCAACATCTCACCGATAATTTCTTTATCTATACGACCTATAAAGATCTTAATGGATTTCTGTTTCAATCCAATAGCATGTATCTGATAACAGAAAACGGTGCTATTCTCTTTGATACACCCTGGGATACTTCCCAGTTTCAAGCACTCCTTGACAGCATTTATTTTAAACATAATGTAAAGGCAATTTTGGCTATAGTGACTCATTACCACGATGACAGAACAAGTGGTTTGGAATTTCTGAAAAACAAGGCTGTTAAAACATACAGTACAAAAGAAACATTTGATTTATGCAAACTTCATAATGAAAAGCAAGCTGAGTTTATTTTCACCAGTGATACGGCTTTTAAATTCGGAAATTATGAATTTGAAACCTATTATCCGGGTGAAGGACATACTAAAGACAACATCGTCATCTGGTTTGAAAAACAAAAAATTCTGTATGGTGGATGTCTGGTAAAAAGTACTGAAAATAACAGCCTGGGAAATATTGCAGACGCCAATTTAAAAGAATGGAAAACCTCGATTCAAAATATCCTGAAAAAATATCCTAAGCCTGAGTTTGTTATTCCAGGTCATTATGGATGGATGCACAATATGAGTCTGCAGCATACTTTAAAATTATTGGATCTCCACGATTCATCTGGTAAAAAATAGAATTGCATTTTTTTTTATAAGTTTTCTGCCATGAAAATAAAATCTAAAAAACTTTTAACATCTGCACAAACCACAAAAATCATTTCAATTTTAAAATCGCGATTTGACAAACACAAAATCCGGCATACAGATTTGGCCTGGTCAGATATTCAATCTCATCTTGAATCTTATCCGGAAAAATTATGGTCTCTTTATCAAATGGAAGAAACCGGTGGAGAACCGGATGTTCTTGATCGCGACAAAAATACCGGAGCATTTATATTTTATGATTGCTCATCTGAAAGTCCGAAAGGTCGCCGCAGTATTTGTTATGATCGTGAAGCACAGGATGCCAGAAAAGAACATAAACCTATTGACAATGCCCTGGATATGGCTGCAGAATTGGGCGTGGAGCTTCTATCAGAAGATGATTATCGATTTCTTCAGAAATTTGGTCCTTTCGATACCAAAACTTCGAGTTGGATTGAAACACCCTCAGATATCAGAAAACTGGGAGGAGCCCTGTTTGCCGATTTTCGCTATGGTCATGTCTTTATTTACCATAATGGTGCTCAATCTTATTATGCTGCCCGCGGATTTCGTGCTATGCTTAGAGTTTAATTTATTAAAAACGTATTTTTGTACATGATCAAATTACAATTCAAAATAGACGTAGCCTCTTCAGCTCAAAAAGCTTTTCAGATGATGTTGGGAATACCCGACAAAAATACTTACCGGCAATGGACCGCCATATTTAATGATAGTTCTACCTATGAAGGCTCCTGGGAGAAAGGAAGTAAAATACTTTTTACAGGTACTGACGAGCATGGTAACAGGGGAGGTATGGTTTCCCGCATAGTGGAAAATATTACCAATGCATTTGTTTCAATTCAACATATCGGCATTCTTGAAGGCGATACAGAAATCACGTCCGGTCCTAAAGTCGAGCCCTGGGCCGGATGTATGGAAAATTATACTTTTACCGGCACAGATCAAAATACCATCATAACCATTGAAATTGATGTTGTTGAAGAATACCTGGACTATTTTAATACGACTTATCCAAAGGCTTTGGATGCATTGAAACGCATTATAGAAGAAAATTAACTAAATCAAAACTTGATTTTAAATAGTCTCAAAATGACATATTCTTTAAAACATTTATTTCACATCAATGCTAAACGGGAAGTGGTTTTTAAAGCCATCAGTACCCTCGAAGGTTTATCAAACTGGTGGACTACAGACACCAAAGGTGAATCGAAAATCTCCGGGATTATTCAATTCCGTTTTGGCGCTTTTGGAGGTCCCGATATGAAAGTAACAGAATGCATTGCCAATGAAAAAATACAATGGCAATGTGTCTCGGATGAACATGGCTGGCTGGGCCATCATTTTACTTTTCTATTGGATGAAAATGAAGGGAAAACCCGCGTACGATTTACTCAGGATAATTGGGCTGACAATGGCGATTTTTATGCTCATTGTTGTTTTTCCTGGGGACGTTATTTGGAAAGTTTAAGGCAATACTGTCAAACCGGAACCGGGGAAGCATTCGGCTCGGATACTTACAAAAAATAATCTCATCATGATAAACTGGACTGGAGTTTTTCCGGCGTTAACCACCAAATGGACTTCTGATGATCATTTGGATTTACCGCTTTTTAATAAAAATCTGCAGGCACAACTCAATGCTGGTGTAAAAGGAATCGTACTTGGGGGTACACTTGGAGAAGCCAGTGTTTTAAGGGCTGATGAAAAAAAACAATTGGTCTGTTTTGCAGTCGAACATTGTCCATCGGATATACCTGTGATTTTAAATATTGCAGAAGGATCAACTCATGAGGCGGTTGCTCAGGCAAAATTTGCAAAAGACTGGGGGGCCAAAGGATTGATGGTCTTACCTCCGATGCGATATAAATCTGATTATCGTGAAACAGTACAGTGGTTTAAAACTATATCAAATGCTACTGATCTTCCCATTATGATTTACAACAATCCGGTTGACTATAAAAATGAAGTCAGCCTGGATATGTTTGACGAATTACAATCCTATCAAAACATTCAGGCAGTAAAAGAAAGTACTCGCGATGTTACCAATGTTACTCGTATGAAAAACCGTTTTGGCAATCGTTTTAAAATATTATGTGGCGTCGATACACTGTCTATGGAAGAACTCTGTCTGGGTGCCGATGGTTGGGTCGCAGGATTGGTCTGTGCCTTTCCAAAGGAAACAGTTGCTTTATACAATTATGTAAAATCAGGACAAATCGAATCAGCAGTAAAACTCTACAGATGGTTTATGCCTTTATTAGAGTTGGACATTCATCCCAAACTTGTGCAATACATTAAACTGGCAGAAACTGAGCTTGGACTTGGTTCAGAATACGTACGTCCACCACGTCTTGGAATAATAGGATCAGAACGTGAAGCCATTTTAACAGTCATCCGGAAATGTCTTTCTTCAAGACCTGTTATTTAATATACCGCATAGATTTGGATAAATCTTATTGTTTTATTATATTCGAGATTCTGCGAAAAACTTTTAATTAGTACGTAATTTAAAAAAAATTTACTGATGTTTATCGATGCAACACCAAAAGAAATTGATCAAATCATGCAACTTGCCTGGGATGCGTTTCATAAGTACAGAAAACTAAATCACAAACAACGTGCAGATTTCATGCGAACCATTGCCAGCGAGTTGGAGACCCGGGCTGACACAATTATTCCTATAGCTATGAGGGAAGCTCATTTGCCGGAAGCCAGAATGAAATTTGAACTCAGCCGGACGACTTTTCAATTATATAGTTATGCCGAAGCCTGTGAAAAAGGTGATTGGTTGGATATTCGAATCGATACGGCCATTCCTGACCGGAAACCGCCGAAACCTGATATCCGAAAAATGCAGATTCCGCTAGGACCCGTGGTTGTTTTTGGCGCCAGCAATTTTCCCCTTGCCTATTCTACAGCAGGTGGCGATACCGCTTGTGCCTTTGCTGCCGGATGTCCTGTAATTGTGAAAGCGCATCCAGCACATGCTGAAACATCTGATCAAGTCGCAAAAGCAATCCTGTCTGCCGCAAAAAAATGCAATATGCCGGATGGGGTATTTGCCCATGTATATGGTGCTGGTTTTGAAGTTGGTAAACATCTGGTAATGCATCCTTATACCCGAGCCGTTGGCTTCACCGGTTCGTTTACCGGTGGAAAACAATTATTTGACTGGGCTAATCAACGAAAAATACCTATTCCTGTTTTTTCAGAAATGGGTAGCGTTAATCCTGTTTTTTTATTAGCTGAAAAATTACAAAGCTCTCATCATCTGATTGCACAAATGTATGCAAGCAGCATAACACAAAGCGTCGGACAGTTTTGTACGAATCCGGGTCTCATCATTGGCATCGAAAGCGAAAGCTTACATATGTTTATTCACTCATTATCCGACTCCATTCGCAAAACAGCACCGGCTCCCATGTTACATGCGGGTATCGCAAAAGCATTTAAACAAAACAAACAAAATGCATTATTACAAAACGAAGTGACCTTGCTGGCAGAATCAGAATTAAGCGCTGATGAAGATCATGGCATTCCAAGCCTGGTAAGCACCAGCGGGCAAGCTTTTCTAAATAATCCGGCATTGCATCAGGAAGTTTTTGGCCCGTATTCCATTATAGTGCGATGTAAAAATATTTCTGAAATGATCCAGATTGCCAATCAATTAGACGGTCAGCTGACTTCTACTCTGATGGCCAGTGATAATGACATTGTACAAAATGAAATTCTGGTGGAAGCTGTAAAAAATATTTGCGGGCGCTTTATTTTAAACAATGTCCCAACTGGGGTTGAAGTCTGCCTTAGTATGCATCACGGTGGTCCCTTTCCTGCCACTACAGATAGCCGTTTTACTGCAGTAGGAGCCGACGGATTTAAACGCTTTACAAGGCCGCTGGCTTTTCAAAACTGGAGTAATGAATTATTACCACCCGAATTAAAAAATGATAATCCCCTGGGTCTGTCACGCACAGTTAATAATGAGTTGACACGGGAACAGATTAATGTGTAAGCATAAATCAGTAAATCTCTTACTCCGTCTTGTTGATAATTTCATTCTAAAAGAAAATGATTTTTCTTACTTTTCATATCATGTTAAAACACATTTAAAAATTTTCAAAAAAGACTCATATTCGGGTATGAAAACAAATAAAGCTTTTCATATAATTATTGATTATTAAAGATGAATGTCTTTTAATTGAGTACTATAATCCTATCTCTAAACCAAGCATGAGCCAAGTAAGGGAATTGTTGAATACTCTAACTCACGGACAAAAAAAGGAACTTATACTTTCATTTGTAGAAAGTAAGGTTTCAAAAATTTGATCAGTCATGAAGACGTTGCTGGACAATTCAGCATATCGCTGATAAAATAATTTGATCCAAAATAGCCAGTTCAAAAATTGAATTCATGGACAGTATGTAAATCAGGGTGTAGTGAAAATGTTGTCAAACAATTTGTAAAAAGTAAATTTGATAAAGTAGAACAACTAAGCAAACAACCAAATTTAGGGTAGTTTCTATATTCCGGAAAGAAAATCATCGGCATTTTTTTTTCAAAACATAGTAGATCATTTTATCCTACCATTACGCATAAAATTATAATACTACATATGTTTGTTAGGAGATCCAATCCTGAATTTAAAAACAATAACAGTATCCTGTAACTTCATTTCTCGATTTCCAGATGAGGTATTGAAGGCATGATAAGCATGGGATGAGAATTAAGCTAAAATGGTCATTTTGATATGTCGTGTGAGTCTAATGAGTAATATCGTCAGGACCTCTTGCCAGAAATTTGCGTAGAAATAAAGTAATCATTTTAATGAGCATTAATCTTGAGGAGGATTCGTGTTGGACGTTATTTTGGTTCAGAAAAGATTTCTAATGACAATTTTGGGATTAATAATTGAATCCTTTGGTTCTGCTGTATATTTACTTTTCATAATTCAATTTTAGCAGTATTCTGTAACAACTCAAGGGCATGAAACACGTATTTCATTGTATCGACGCTCATACTTGCGGTAATCCTGTCAGATTAATAAAAGAAGGAGGCCCCCGGCTTTCAGGTAAAAACATGAGTGAGAAACGCGAGCATTTTATTAAAGAATACGACTGGATACGCAGAGGTTTGATGTTTGAACCCCGGGGACACGATATGATGAGTGGAAGTATTCTGTATCCGGCTCATGATCCGGAAAATGATATCGCTGTCTTATTTATTGAAACCAGTGGTTGCCTTCCGATGTGCGGTCACGGTACCATAGGAACCGTTACAATTGCCATAGAAGAAGGATTGATTTCTCCTAAAGTTCCGGGTAAACTGAAAATTGAAACTCCGGCAGGGTTAATTCATATAGATTATAAATTAAAACAACCATCACTTCTGGATAAAAATGTTGTTGAATCCGTCAAACTCACGAATGTACCTTCCTTTTTAGTGGAAGCCGATATTCCAATTGAGTTGGAAGAGTTAGGAACTTTGTGGATCGACATTTCGTATGGTGGAAATTTTTATGCTATAGTTGATGTGCAAAAAAATTTTAAAGGACTTGAGTTTTATCCAGCTGATAAACTAATATCCTGGTCCCGGGCATTGCGAAAAAAAATAAATGTTCAATATGAATTTGTTCATCCTGAAAACGAAACAATACGGTCATGCTCTCATGTTTTGTGGACTGGTGCCGTACTAGATATTGAATCAACAGCACGCAATGCAGTTTTTTACGGAGATAAGGCTCTGGATCGCAGTCCTTGTGGCACGGGTACTTCGGCACGAATGGCACAATGGTATGCCAAAGGAAAACTCAAAAAGGAAGATGCATTTATTCATGAAAGTATTATAGGAAGTAAATTCACCGGGCGCATTGAAGAAGAATTATTTGTTCATGATAAACCTGCTATTCGACCGAGTATAGAAGGCTGGGCTCATGTTTTTGGATATAACACGATTACAATAGACCAACAAAATGATCCCTATGCACATGGCTTCCAGGTATTATAATTTGAAAATTGCAGAACAATGAAAATTGCGATACTAGGTGGAGGAATCATCGGACTTTCATGTGCATATTATCTTCAAAAAGAAGGACATGAAATAAGTATTATCGACAATAGTACAATGTTGGATGGTGCATCTTATGGCAATGCAGGTCATATTGTGCCAAGTCATTTTGTGCCACTTGCTTCACCTGGAATAATCGCACAAGGTCTTCGCTGGATGCTCAGTAGCTCCAGTCCTTTTTATATTAAGCCCAGAATGGACTGGGATTTGTTGCGATGGGGTTTTCATTTTTGGAAGTCCTGTAAAGCAGTTAAGATGAATAAAAACATACCTCTGCTACAACAACTATTACTTTTCAGCCGGAATGAATTGACTGAAATGCAAAAACTTCTCGGGAATACTTTTTTTATGAAAGAAAATGGAATTCTCATTGCATATAAAACTATTGAAAGCGAACTCCATGAAACGAATTTAAGCGGGCAAGCTGAAAAAATGGGTTTATATAATGTGGTTCTCAATTCGCAACAGGTGCAGGAGCTAGAAACCGCCACTGTCATGGACGTTCGTGGAGCCGTATTGTACCAGCAAGATGCCCATCTGCATCCAGGTTTATTTACAACAGCCTTAAAAAATTATCTTCTGGCTTCCGGTGTTTATTTTCACAAAGAAAATCATATCACAAAATTTGAATTTACCGGAAATAAAATTATAGCGGTCATTACAGATCAACAGAAAATTTGCGCTGATGAGTTTATTTTATCACCTGGTGCCTGGTTAAATGATCTTTGTCAAAAATTAAATTTTAAGATTCCGATGCAGGCTGGAAAAGGATACAGCATTACCTATAATTCTTTTCATCCCCAGTTAAAATTTCCGGCAATTTTAGTTGATCATCGGGTTGTTACCACACCCATTGGAAAGGATCTCCGACTGGCTGGTTATATGGAAATCAATAAACCCAATCCTGTGATCAAAATGAAAAGGATTCAGTCAATTATCGATTCGGTGCAATTATATTATCCCGATTTAAATCTAAATCTAAGCCAGGATCATAAACTCTGGTATGCTTACAGACCAGTAAGCCCAGATGGACTTCCCTATATCGGCAGGCATTGGACTTATAAAAATCTGATGGTCGCAGCCGGCCACGCCATGCTGGGAATAAGTTTGGCTAACGGTACCGGCAAACTTGTAAAAGAAATTATTCAACATGAACATACATCCATACCTGTTTCTGCGTTTACATTAAATCGTTTTGGAAAATAATGTTCGTAGCTTTTAAATGTCTTTAATCTTAATCCACCGTTTGATGAAAATTTTCATACTAGTATTTATTCTTTTTACTGCTTGCTCTCATGCTGACGATGATTGTGTCGAAAAACTTATGCCCGATTGTATTTGTACCAAAGAATATGATCCGGTCTGTGGTTGTAATAAAAAGACTTATGGCAATGCCTGCGAAGCAAGGTGTCATAATATCCATCAGTTTACTAAAGGAGCCTGCCCTTAATGCATGTGCTTTATTGCTGAACCAATGAAAATTTGATATTTAAAATAAAGTAAACAATTAATTTTTATGAAATACCTTTTTTTGTTTTCTATAGTAATATTCTCCTGTACTCATTCACCAGAAGATTGTGTCGAAAAAATAAAACCTGATTGTTTTTGTACGGAAGAATACAATCCGGTTTGTGGTTGCAATAATAAAACATACGGCAATGCTTGTGAGGCAGCATGCAGCAGTATCCACCAGTTTACACCGGGTAAGTGTAAGTAAAAAATACCGTTACGGATTAAAATTATTTTTCCAAAATGACTCAGGCTTTCTCTACCTTGGCAAACTGTTTAGATGTGGTATGGAACGAATTAGTGTATTTGATATTTTTAAAATTGGTATTGGCCCATCCAGTTCTCATACAATGGGTCCCTGGAAAGCAGCTCTACGGTTTATCTCTGAAATAAAACTTGCCGGACTCCTGGATGATGTCGTTTCCGTACAGGTCGAGCTGTATGGTTCCTTAGCCAAAACAGGCAAAGGTCATGCTACCAATATGGCGCTGATGCTTGGATTAATGGGAAAAGAGCCTGCAACTACTCCAATGGAAGAAGTTTCGCCCAATGTTGAAAAAATCAGGAGCGAATCCATTTTATTTCTCAACAATACTAAAGCTATCCACTTTCATCCGAAAGATCACATCATTTATTATGCGGACCAGATCTTACCCTACCATTCCAATGGAATGATTTTCAGAGTTTTTTTACAGGATGGTATGGCTCAAAACCAAACGTATTATTCCATAGGTGGTGGCTTTGTCGTTAAGGAAGGTGAACAAGAATTTGTATCGAGTGTCGAAATGCCCTATCCGATTGATACTGCTTCAGAACTCAAACAATACTGCCAGAGGCTTGGATTGACCATATCGGGTGTTGTCATGCAAAATGAATTATCGATCCGCCCGGAATCCGAAATTACAAGTCAATTATTTGGATTGTGGGATGTCATGAAACAAAGTATCTACAAAGCTTGTCAGACAGATGGTGTGTTACCAGGAGGTCTGAATGTTCAACGCAGAGCAAAAGCGATCGCCACGAAATTATTGCCGGGACAAAGTTACGGTTCGGCAAATGAATTTATGAATGCTATCCGATCAGGACCACATGATTTCAGGACTACCTTAAAATGGTTAAGTTGTTTTGCGCTGGCCGTTAATGAAGAAAATGCATCTTATGGTCGTATCGTTACGGCACCTACCAATGGTGCTGCCGGTGTCATTCCGGCAGTATTGATGTATCATCTTTGTTTTTCAGAAAATGCTCAAGATGAAGATATCATCAGGTTTTTACTTACGGCTGGAGAAATAGGAAGCATTTTTAAAAAAGGGGCTACCATATCAGCAGCAATGGGAGGTTGTCAGGCAGAAATAGGAGTTTCTTCTGCCATGGCCGCCGCCGCATTGACAGAATGCTTAGGTGGAGATTACGATCAAGCTATGATGGCTGCTGAAATTGCTATGGAGCATCATCTTGGTCTAACCTGTGATCCAATTGGTGGATTGGTTCAAGTCCCTTGTATCGAACGCAATACCATGGGTGCTGTTAAAGCCGTTACTGCCAGCCAGATAGCCCTCGAATCCGATCCTGCCAAGGCACTGATCAGCCTGGATGCCGTCATAAAAACCATGAAGGAAACCGCTGAAGACATGAATACCAAGTATAAAGAAACTTCCGATGGCGGTTTAGCACTTCATATTCCCGTAAATGTTGTAGAATGTTAATTCTTAATCTACGCACTTCTCATTGATTTTCAATACTTTAACTTTATTACCCTACTAAAGGCTACTGTGCTGAAAGCCGGAGCTCAGCCCCTCTGATTTATTTTAAAAAAATATCTTCTTCTCTAAAATATTCTAATCGACTGATTATGAATGAGCTGAATAAATAGGCTCGAATAAAATTTATTTAAAAATATTTTTTGGTATGGTAGTTGTATTTCTTTTAAAACATACATATTAAAAAAATAAATAATGTGTAAAAGAATGAAATTGAATTTAATGATTATCGAAAAACTATACATTATCGATACTTTATATAAAAATTAAATCTATTTAAATGACTATTTATCAACATATCCGTAGAAACACTGAATTTAAAAACTCAGGGTTTTCCCTGATAGCAGGTGTAAAGAATTCTTATACTTTTGCGTTCTATTCTTTCCCCAAGCTTATCCGTCACGGAATTTTAGCAAGATTTTCAATTCTTAAAAACAGTATTATGAGCAATTTTAAAAACCTTAGCCTGGCATTCGTTTGCCTGTTTTTAACTTTCAACCTTTTAGCACAAAACTCCACAGAGATTAAATTGGGTCATCTGGAGAATGGTCCAATTAGCAAAGTTGCTCTGTTGGTAAAAAACGCTGCTTCTTCTGGTCGCGAGTTTAAAAATGTCCGCGCTCTTGAATTAAGCCATCATCAGGAGACAAGTTTTCGCAGTAAAGTAAATGGAAAAATTCAAGTACTTGAAACGAACTCAAATCTTTTAAAGAAATTGGTTCAGGAAGCTCCTGATCAGATTTCTTTAGAAATTCCTAAAAGTGTCCGTGAAATCTACACACTGCATTTAGTAAAAGTAAATCCTTTTGCCGAGGGTTGTAAAGTATTTACTTCAACGGGTGGTTCTACTCCGTTTGATTATGTAAAAGGTGTTTATTACCGCGGCGTAATTGGCGGAAATGAAAACAATTCAGTAGCTGCCATCAGCATTTTCGAAAATGAAATCATCGGTAGCTTTTCAGATGAAGAAGGTAATATGGTGATTCAACCTTCGTATGAAAATGTAGGTGAATTAATTTTATACAACGATAAAGACATCACTGAAGAATTTCCCTTTGAATGTTTGACAGATGAACTTGAATCCATTCAAAAACCTGTAACGCCTAGAGGCGCTGCTGGTTCTGGTGATTGTGTCAGAATTTATATCGAATGTGATTATGCGCTTTATCAAAACAAAGGTAGCACCAGTAATACCATTAACTGGATCACCTCTGTATTTAATAATATGGCCACTTTATATGCCAATGAAAGTATTAATACAGCCATTTCCGAAATATTTGTCTGGACTTCTCCGGATAGTTACAGCAAGACCAGTTCGGTAACTGCCTTATATCAATTTAAAGATTTGCGACCAAACTACAATGGCGATCTGGCTCATCTGGCTGCTTTAGGTGGAAACAATATTGGTGGTGTAGCCTGGCTGGATGTATTATGTAGTAATTATGGTTATGCTTATAGCAATATTTCAAGTTCGTATCAAAACGTACCAACATATAGCTGGACTGTCGAAGTAATGACTCATGAAATGGGACATAATCTGGGATCTAATCACACTCAGTGGTGTGGTTGGACAGGTGGTGCTTTGGACAATTGCTATACTACCGAAGGTGGTTGTGCAAAAGGTCCTGCTCCAAAAAATGGCGGTACTATCATGAGCTATTGTCATCTGACCAATTATGGAATCAATTTTAATAATGGTTTTGGTCCTCAGCCAGGAGACAAAATCCGTGCGGAAGTGGCCGCTGCCAATTGTTTAAATTCTGGTTGTGGTGGTTCTTGTAATGCACCGGCAGGTCTGGCCATCAGCAATATTACGCAGACAACGGCTACAGCAAGCTGGTCCTCTGTATCTGGTGCCAGCTCATACACATTTGAATTTAAAACCAATTCCGGCAATACCTGGACTGTGGTTACAACGACTTCTACAAATTACAATATGACTGGTTTAACCAGCAACACGCTGTATAATACCCGGGTGAAAACGAATTGCTCATCGGGTTCCAGTGCATATTCTTCCATTGTCAATTTCACTACCAGTGGTAGCAGTTGTGGCGTTCCATCTAATTTAAACATTTCTAATATAACTGAAACCGCAGCTACTGCAGCCTGGGGTTCAGTATCAGGTGCGTTGAC
The DNA here is from genome assembly GCA_964486185.1 of uncultured Saprospiraceae bacterium. GTDB lineage: Bacteria > Bacteroidota > Bacteroidia > Chitinophagales > Saprospiraceae > Vicinibacter. The sequence continues at coordinate 91,879 of CAZALD010000007.1, read as the reverse complement.
GTATACATTTGAGTATAAAACCAATTCCGGCAGTACCTGGACTGTAGCAACCACGACCAGTACCAGTTACAATATGAGTGGATTAACTGGAAATACTTTATACAATACAAGAGTTAAAGCAAATTGTGCTTCTGGTTCGAGTGCTTATTCTTCTACCGTTAATTTTACCACGGCAAGTGGTGGCTCTTGTGGTGTACCCACCAATTTAGCCGCAGCAAACATAACTCAATCAACCGCAACCATCTCCTGGAGTCCTGTGAGCGGTGCCAATTCCTACAACTTTCAGTATAAACTGGCATCTGGAAATACCTGGTCTCAGGTCAACGTTACAACGACTGTTGTTAATTTGACAGGTATGAGTCCGGGTACAGCGTATTCCGTTAGAGTGCAAGCTGTTTGCGGATCAAATCAGAGTGCCTTCACTTCGGTACTTACCTTTACAACCTCGACGGGTTATTGTACCTCTAAAGGTCAAAACGTAAATTATGAGTGGGTTAAACGCGTCAATATCGGTAGCATCGACAGAAATTCCGGAAAAGACGGTGGCTATTTTGATGCAACCAGCATGTCTACCGATGTAAACAAAGGATCGGATTATACTCTTAATTTCCAGGCTGGCTCGACTGGCAGCTCTGGTACACTTTACTGGAGAGTTTGGATCGATTTTAATAATAATGGTTCCTTCAATGATGCCGGTGAGCAAGTAATTTCAATGGCATCTTCAAGCCTGGGATTACTAAGTGCAAGCTTTAATGTCCCGGCTGATGCTGCAACAGCCAGTGTCCGTATGAGAGTTTCGATGAAATATGGCGGATATGCAACATCTTGTCAGACATTTTCCTATGGTGAGGTAGAGGATTATTCCATCAATATCCTCAACTCAGGCGGTTTGGTAAATTCAAATGAGAAAAATTCTAAACTGGATAACATCAACCTGTATCCGAATCCATTTTCAACAGATTTTCACTTAAATTTTTACAGTCATGACCCACAGAATATTCAGCTATTCTTAAGTGATCCTGTAGGTAAATTAGTGATGTTTAAATATCTTGAAGCCAATGCAGGCATGAATAGTTTTGATATCAATGCAGATCTGCTTAATTCAGGAACCTATCTGATGCAGATAAAATCTTCTGATAACAGTTATTTTAGAAAAATAGTAAAATTGGATGATTAGAGTTTAAACAGGGAATTTAAATCTCTTTATTAAAATCTGTTCGCTTAGGTAAGCGAACAGATTTTTTTTTAGCTGAATATCAAACGTATTCTTTTTTATTCATTAATAAGGCTTCTCCGGTAAAGGTTTGGTCCCTGCTTATAAGATCATAAATAGCACAATCGTAAAGAACCCTGGCTTTTTCCGGATACACCTCTTTTACCGTAATAACAGCTTCATATTGTGTATCCACAAACATAGGTTTAAGCCATTGCATGCTTTGTTTTAAATAAACATGTCCATCGGCTTTCCAAAGCGCACCAAATATTTTGGTAAATACACTGGCGCCTAAAAACCCATGAATGATGTTTCTGCCAAACATACTCTTTTGCCCGGCTTCGGGATCGATGTGTAAAGGATTTGTATCTCCCGATACTTTTGCATATAAATTAACATCTTCCTGGGTGTAACTGAAAATGTGTTTAAATTGATCTCCTCTTTGTAGCATTTTAACGTTTATTAATAAATCCTTAGCAGTCAATTGGACTGCATTACAGTAATTTTGCGCTGCAATAATAAGAATTCTAATTAATTAAAACCTTTTTAATGGCAACGACAAACAACAAATCCAAAAATTTAGTAGATTTAATGATAGAAACCCAATCCAAAACTATGGATCAGGTTATAGATACTACTAAAAAACTAACCAAAGACATACCTTTTGTAAACGAAACTCTGGATAAAGGACATAAGTTATATAAGGATGCAGTAAAAACTTCAACTGAGTTTATTGATAAAACTTCAGTATCTATGGATGAAAAAAACAAACAGATGAATGAAAATTCTGAAAAAATAAAAAACTATTTTGAGCAATGGTTTGAAAACCAAATGAACTGGGCGAAAAATACTTTTTCAACCAATAATAATTTTTCGAATCCTGCTTTTATGACTAACCCATCTGACTGGATGACCAACTGGCAGAATTTTGTAAATCAGCAAAATGCTTTCTGGTCTAACTCTATGAGTACATCCCCTTTTGCTCAAATGATGAATAACAATGCATATAACAATATGTATTCATCTATGAATGATGGTTTAAATCACTGGAGTCAGTTTACCAAACAGTATGTTGACATGATGAATAGTTCAAACGGTGATTGGTGGAAACAGTTTTCAAATCTGACTGCGGCAGATTCTTTCAAAGGAATGAATCAAATGAATGAAAGTCTGACTAAATTTTTTGAATTGTGGATTCCAATGTTTAAAAACATTAAAGAAAAAAATTTTACAAAAGAAATTTTTAAAGAGCTTTTAAGCCCTGAAAAATATAAAGAATTTGTTGATAAGTTTTTTCATTTTATGCCAGATGATTCCAGAAAAATGATGGAACAATACAATCAACATTTTATCCAATCCATGAAACAAATGAGTGAAAGCGGTTTAAATAATTACCGGGGTTTTAAATCTCAGATGAATCAGAATCCAATGATGAATACCAATCCATTTAATCAAATGATGGAAATGTATACCAATTGGAGAAACGCTATGAGCGAAGCTGTATCCCCATTATCGAAAGTGTTTGAAGAAAACTCTAATGTAAAGCAAGCTAAAATTTGGAACGACATCTGCAATATGATGACTGAATTTAATATTAAGAATAATGCCTTACAGTATATGATGTATCAGCATGGCTTAAATGTTATGGAAAATGTTGCCGAAAATGTTGCTGAGAAAGTACAGAAAGGTGAAGATATTGACAGCATTGTTAAAATCTTTCAGGAGTGGTTAATGACTGGTGATGAAGTTTTTGGAAAATTATTTCAAAGTGATGACTACAGTAAATTAATGACAGAAGTTAGCAGCTTACAGTTAAGAATTAAAAAAGAAGTTGATACTCAAATGGAGAAAATGTTTTTTGTAAATCTTCCGGTAGCTACCCGCAGCGAAATGGATGAGGTTTATAAAAACTTATATGATCTTAAAAAGATGTATCGCAATCTGGAAAAAATGTTTGCCGCCGAACAAACGGAAGAAAAAACGGCAAATAAGACTTCAAAGAAAAAATAGTTAATTCATTTAAATATTTTAAAAGCCTGAATCTTCTTCAGGCTTTTTTTATTTTTGCCCGTTCTTAAAATAAAATCATGATTAATACAGCATCGATATACAAAGAATTGTTTGACAACAATGAAAAACTTCAGAAAGGTTTTGATACTTTAAAGGAGATTACAGAAATTGAATTGGCCACGACACCAAAAGAATTGGTCTGGCAGTGTGACAAGGTAAAATTATACCATTACATCCGTGAAACTCCTGCCAAATGTAAGATTCCGGTACTTGTGTCTTTTGCAATCATGAATCGCCACGATGTACTTGACCTGCAACCTGACAGATCCTTGATGAAAAAACTTCTGGAAGAAGGTCTTGATATTTATATCATGGATTGGGGCTATCCCAGCCGTGCTGATCAATATCTGACTATGGAAGATTATATCCTGGGATACCTAAACGATGCCATTGATTTTATCCGTAAAGCACATAAAGTGGATAAAATTCATAAAATGGGAATCTGCCAGGGAGGTTTGTTTAGTATGATATACGCTGCTATTCATCCGGAAAAACTTAAGACGCTGACCACCTATGTGGCTCCATACGATTTTACGGATACCAATTGCAATATGCTGTACAAATGGACCAAATATGTCGATGTGGATTCGATGGTAGATACTAGTGGTGTAATCAGTGCAGAAATGCTGAATTCAGCATTTAGCATGCTAAAACCAAGTATGGAAGTTGCAAAATATTTTGGTGTCATGGATATGATGTCAGATAAGGATAAAATGATGAATTATCTGAGAATGGAAAAATGGAAAAACGATTGTCCTGATCTGGCGGGCGAGATGTACCGGAAATATATTAAAGATCTCTTCCGCGATAATAAACTTATTAAAGGTACTTTTGAAATGGATGGTCAGCGAGTTGATCTTAAAAAAATGACCGTACCTTTTCTAAATGTCTACGCTACAGAAGATAATATCATTCCAAATGAATCCAGTAAAGCGATCATGAATCATATTGGAAGCAAAGACAAACAATTATATGCTTTTCCCGGCGGACATATAGGCGTCTTTGTCGGAGCTAAATCTCAAAAAGAATTGGCTCCTAGCGTTGCCAAATGGGTAATGGAGCGCTCCTGACCCATATCCAAATTGCCTAAACCTGTTTAGGGTTTAGCTTTATTGACTGTTTCTGTTAGTACAAAGAAATAATCCCGAAATCACCAGTATAATTCTATTCCGACCAAAATAACATTCACCACGAATCCTTCTCAAGACTATGGAGCATAGAATTGACTACTTCATTTCGACAGCAATTTTATTCTGTAGTCCGGCCGTATAGCTCTTTTGACAATACAAGCTATTCGGATATCTATTTTCGTGATAATGTTTATTGTAAATAATTGTTTTTCACGAATTTATACAAATGTTCCACGTGGAAACATTGGGGTAAGCTTCACGAAATTCTGATCTTCTTCTCTATTAGTTCAATACAACATGTAGATCAGGAAACTTTAGGATTCATAGATGGACTGTATACATTTTTATCTAAGTCTGGCCACATGATGGCCCTGAATTCTATTATCCTATGAAAAGTTGGAATGGTGGACAATTATTAAACGATTCCTATTCAATACCACAAATAGTTAGAATTGAGTTTGTGGTTTCGTAATTCGCCCTTATTTAAATCCAAAAACTTTATGAATTCCTGTCCTTTTATAAAATCTATATCATGGCAGTGTAGAATTACAGTTTGTATCGTCACATCCATATTTCGTTTATATTATACATAAATAAGATTCCTCAATTTTTAAATTCCTGTATTAAAATATGGCTTGTAGTCTTTTTGCCTAAAATCTATCATAGAAAAAATAATGTATATATTAGTTGTTTACAAAAGGCTTGAGTTCAAATTCCTTTAGTATCTAGATCAGGGTAAAACTACCAATCGACAAAAGACCTCTGTATTATACTAAAATTGAATAAAAAGCCCTTTTTCTGATTTTAACTCAGGACACAAATTTGTTCCACGTGGAACATTGCCGATTTGCTTATGGTAAGGACTAACACTTTCTTATCTTAAGCATAATAAGCATTACCAATGCAAGACACTTAACTAATGCCAATGGATACTATTATTCAAAGAATGGATTTGTCTTTTTCTCTTTACCAATGCTTGTTACGCCTTCATGCCCTGGAAAAACCTGAGTATCGTCCGGCAAAGTAAATAATCGGCTCTTTATACTTTTCAGTAAGGTATTGTGATCACCTCCCGGTAAATCGGTCCTACCTATACTTCCATCAAACAAAACATCGCCGCCGATCAAACATCTGTAATCTTTGATATAATAACATAAACTTCCAGGACTATGCCCGGGTGCCCATATACAGTTAATATCTGTGTTATTAAAGTTAAGAATTTGATTATCAGTTAAATAGACCTTATTATACCCTGGATTTGTAAATGGTACCCCATACATTTTACCAATTTGTTCTGCTGAATTAATAACAGCTTCCTCCAAACAATGCATTTCCGCTAAAAGTCCATATTCCTTATAAATAAAGTTAAGTCCCAATATATGATCTATGTGGGCATGCGTTAAAAGAAGCCGATTCGGTCTTAAGCCGTGCTCGGAAATAAATTCTTTAAAAATCTGCTCCTCATGTCTATTCGAACATCCAGGATCAAAAATCCAGGCTTCGCCCTGTTCTTCATAAATAATATAACTGTTTTCATAAAATGGATTAAAACAGAACGCTTTTATAATCATCTATCCTATATTTTTGTAAACTAATGCAAATCGGTTACAAGATATTAAAGCTCTTACTCACTATTGCTTTCCTCCCGGCAGTTTCTAATATAATTGCTCAAAATGCTTCTGAAGTATTTGGAAAAAATAAAGTACAATATTCAGATGATCTCAATGATTGGTGGATTTATGAAACAAATAATTTTGTCGTCTATTGGTATGGCAAATCAAGACCAGCAGCTCAGTTTTGTATTGAAATTGCTGAAACTGAAAATATACAGGTCCAGAAATTATTTGAATACCATCTAAAAGATAAAATCGAACTCATCGTCTATACAGATGCAAGCGATTTAAAACAATCCAATATCGATCTGGATGGACTCATCGATATAAAAACCTGGAAAAACGAACCAAAAATTAAAGAAAATAAAATGCTGCTTTACTTCGATGGAGATCATCAGCATTTGAGAAATTTACTTCGCTCCGGAATAACCCAATTATATTTTAATTCTATGTTTTCTGGAACTGCACTGCAGGATGTTGTGCAAAAAGTAATTTCTTTCAGATTACCGGAATGGTTTGAAAAAGGATTAATTTTATATTTAACAAAAGCCTGGAAACTCGAAGACCAAATCGCTTTTTATAAAATCTGGAACCAAAAACCCTTTAAGAAAATTGCCGGCACTTATCCTGAACTCGCAGGCCAGTCCTTTTGGAATTTTTTAGTTTCTACTTATGGTGATCAAGCCATTTCTAACTGGCTCTATATGACCCGCATTCAAAAAGATATTCATATTGCAGCTCAACTTGTATTTTCTATAGGAGTCCAGGAATTACAATCGGATTGGTATGACTTTTATAAAAATCAAACTACTCCTGTGCTCAATTTTAATTCAATTCCAGGACCAATAAAATTAAAAACTGAAGAAACAATAACTGGTATTTTTCCTACCCATTTACCTAATCAGTATATACTTACAACAACACAAAATGGAAAAATAAGACTTAGATTATTTGATCCTCATTCCACTTCTTCAACTTGCTTCTTTAAAAAAGGAAGCCGGTCTAAATTACATAAAACGGATTTGAACTATCCGGTATTTTTTACCAATAATAATTTGAAAACTTCCAATGTACTTTTTGAAAAAAGGAATAAAATACAACTCAATGTATTTGATTCAAATTATAAACTCGTATCAAAACATTTCCTGCCTGAAGAAATACAAACTATTTATTCGGCAGTTTCTTTTTCAAAGGATGAATTCATTTGTTCAGCCAATACAAACGGTTATTCCGATATTATTTTATACAATGTCAAAACCAGACAATTTAAAAAACTGACAAACGATATTTGGGATGATCTGGATGTTATCTACCAGCCTCAATCCAAAAAAATTGTTTTCCGTTCCAACAGACCCTCTGTTAATGATCATCGAACCAAACTCGATAGTGTATTACCACTTTCGCGCTATTCACTTTATGCAATTACAGTGGATGAAAAAATGAATAAAATAACTGAGGAAAAATTATTGGATATACCGGCTAAATCTATCACAAACTTTTCTATAGCTGATACAAATACCATCGTTAAAGTGGATGACGATCAACGAAGCCAGTATATATTGTCAAAGAATGAAACATTTTACGAATTGACCGATATTCAAACAAAACCCATCTTTTCTTCAACTTGTATCGCTGATACTCTACACTTTGTTTATACCGATCAGGATAAAACATATTATGACAAAATATCAGTATCAAAAACAACTATCAGAAAATTTCAAAGTGACCTGTCTCAAACCATAATACCAGAAGAACCGGAATCTCCACAACAAGAAGATTATCAGGATACCTTATATTTTCAATCGAAGTTTGGAAATCCATTTAACATCAAATCGATGCTTGCAGAGTTTAACATCAAGTCGCAAAAGTCAGGACAAATTAAGTACAGTTCATTTACCAAATACAATAAATACAATTATCCATTACCACAGCAATTTAATTCTAATCTGGCCATAGCTTACAGAAATCGTTTTCAAATTGAAGATCTGTCTTCTACAGTAAACAATGATATTTTATTTTCCGGATTAAATACATTTTCCGGAACATCACAGGTTTACGAACCCCCGCCTTTTGGAATTCTTCTCAAAACAAAACTCAGGGAAACATTTGAAAACTTCAGTCTAGAAGGAGGCTTACGGATACCGTTTACATTCAATGGTCTTGAAGCTTATTTGTTATATGAAAACAGAAAACATAGATTTGATCATGGCATCGCCGTTTATTATAAATCGATGACAGAAATTACTGGTAACAATGTTAACAGCAATTTCAAAAAACAAGACAGAACCTTTCTCATCAACCATCAGCTAAAATATGCTCTGGACCATTATAAAAGTTTGCGAGCTATCAGTACAATCCGCAATGATCATTCTCATTATTTATCGACTAATCAGTCTTCATTATATGATAGCATCGATGTGTACCAACAACGCATCGGAACAAGGTTGGAATACGTGTTTGATAATGTACTCGACATTTCATTAAATATTAAAAATGGCTGGCAGTTAAAAGTATTTTACGAAATATCAAAACGATTTTCTCTTAATCCCGACAATAGCAGCCGATTTTATCCAGGGTTTTTAATGTTGGCAGGATTTGATGGCCGTCTTCATTTACCTGTACTGACCAAATCTGTTTTTGCAACCCGATCATATCTATACACCTCCTTTGGAAGAGATCGCATATTATATCACGTTGGTGGTACGGAAAATTGGCTATTGCCCAGATACGAAGACCAAAGTCCTCTCGAAACTACCGGAAATTACCTTTACAATGCTTTATCTACAGAAGTCCGCTCCTATGGATATGGAGCTAGGAAAGCCGGTTCGGTATTTGGCATTAGTTCAGAATTGAGAATTCCATTTTTACAATACTTGATTTCAAAAAATTGGAAAAACACCTTGCTCAAAAATTTTCAACTACTGAGTTTTGTTGATTTGGCTTACGTGTGGGATGGTTTTTTTCCTGATTTTAATAAAACCAGTACTCTCGATTTTCATGCTGAAAATCCAGTCGTCAAAATTGATCTTCAATATTCCAGGAATCCTTTTATAATGAGTACAGGATTTGGATTACGCACTTCCTTGTTTGGATATTTTTTGCGTTTTGATTATGGATGGAAAGTCGAAGATTTTAATTTGACAGATCCTAATTTCAGTTTTTCTTTAGGATTGGATTTTTAAATTGTTTTCCGATAAATCATTCCACCGGTTAAATTCATTTCCCTGCTGGGTACTATTAAATTACTAATAGAATTAAAATACAGTTGAATCATCGAGTTATTTGAAAAATTCATTGCAAAGTGGGCACCGATATTCAATTTACCATAACCTCCCGTTCCGGCATTAAGACCAAACAACTTGCTTCTTGATATAAATAAATTAGCGGCCCCAAATAAAAATGAATCTGAAATATCAGAATTCCTCATACCGTATTGAACACGTAATTGTAAAAAATCAGGAATTAAAAATTGTGAATATTGCAGGTATACTATATACGGCAAATTTGTTTTTTTACTTATATTTTGTCTTTCCTTAATGAAACTACTCTTTAACTCCTGAGGATTTTTTATATCGACAGAAAAAGAATCGAGAATATCCGAAACTTCAAATCCTTCAAACCTGTAACTAGTATCAACAATTCGTTCAGTGACACCTTGATCCCAGTTAATAAATCCAAGACCTTCCAATCCCGCTCCTACTTCACTTGATTGTGATAATTTATAATTTACAATGAGATCCGTAAATAAACCATGTCCCGATATTTTAAACAAGGTATTACTGATTGGATTGAAATCATAGGATCGCAGTTGCAAATCCAGATCGATAAACCTGCCATCCGTTGCAGTAAACAGACCACCGTGACTGGTCTCGAGTTCCAGTAACCGCTGAGCTGCAATGTAAGATACATTCCACTTAAATTCCAGGCGATTGCCATACCTGTGCAAACCTGTTTTTAAATAAAAAAACAAATGAGAATTAATGACCAAAGGATTTAATAAGGCTGTCTTATTTTCAAAACTTTTGTTGCCCTTAAATAATAAAATAAAAATATCTTCGTGAAATTGTGTTTCATAAAAAAACGATTCACCAAGTTCAAAAAATAAAAAATTCCGGGACTCTCCTAGTTTTTTTTGATAATTCAGACTTAAATTAAATTGTTCGCCAGCTTTGATTGTTTTATTTTTAAAATTAGCGATCGTTTGATTTTTTTGTTCTTCAGTTATAAATTTTCCGTTTAAATAATCCAATACGAAACCACTTGTAAGTGAATTGGATGCAAACTGCTGCCGCAAAGTAAATCCCATCACTGATTTATTTTGCGAAAATTCGCTTTCGAAATATTGAAAATTTTGAGCCTGCGATTTAATACTAAGCAAAATTACAAGAATAAATATCCGTAAGGCAAGCAGATAGTATGTATTGTATATCATTATAAAAAAATTATTCTACAGTATAAATAAAATCAGCTGTCATTTGAAAATCCATCGAATAGTCACTGTAAATTTTAACAGCGGTATTAAGCGGTTTACTATCAAAGCGAACCAGGAGATATAATTTGTTAGACTGAAGAAATCGCTGAACCTCATACTCATCCAATTGAATACTCAGCTTGGACTCTTTGGAATCACTAACTTTGTTGTTAGCCCCCAGCAAAGCGGCTTCGACAATCTGAGTACCATTAAACAATGTATCTGTAATCCGTCCGGTGTAATCCAAAACATAGAGTTCAACCGCTGCATCTAAAGGAAATCCATTATTAAAAAATGAATTTAATTTAGCAGATTTGATTCCAGAAAGATCCCGGTTTTCCAGATTCATTGACAAGGTATCGCAAAGTTTAAGACCGGTAGCCGAAAGCTCTAAAGGTACATCCAGATTCAAATCAATACTCAGATATTGTCCCTCATAAATAAAATCCCTGTGATTACTGACATTCCCATTGGGATTTGCTTTCAATTCAATCGAATAATAAATATTATCTGGTAAATTATTTATAAACTCCAGCATATTCGTGTTGCTTTCATTTAGCTGAATATGCGTTTTGCTTGAATGAATCGGCATCGATCCATTTTGATCCGTTGCCCGAGGAATAAATTTTGGCTGTTTCAAATCTGTACCTTGGAGATTTACCTGCTTTTGATTCTTACTGTTTATTGAAGTCAATTCCTTAACACCGATTTCTACATCGACGCCTATCCGGTTTTCGATGTCAATGTTTAAACTGGCATTTTTTAAATCCAGATTGCCACTTTTAATTTTATTAAATACATCTAGTTCCCTTGTGTCAGGTCCGACAAATAAAGTAGTGTCATTTAAAAATCCTCTTGCATAAGAAGGTCTTAAATCAATAAAGGAAAGTTCGACAAAAATGCTGTCTGTTGTTGAAAAAGTTTTCATAATACCAGTACTATCAACCGAACCAATAATTTCATTAAACATTAAATTAAAGGAATCACCATTGGCACCTGATAAATCCAAATTATATCCTGCAAGCTCTTCTTCCTTAATAAATCTCGACGAACTTCCTGGCGGCGCCGGAGGTAACACGGTAATAACCCGCAAGGGCACTCCATTTTTAACAGCACTGGGTAAATGATACGAAAATTTTATGGAATCCTGAATTGTACTAAATAATTTAATTATTGCTTTGCCCGATTGTATTTTAGTTTCTTTAAGTTCTACCGGTAAACCTTCTACTTTAAAATAAAAAGCATCGTTTATAAGATCCTGTGCAGGCCAAATGGCATTAGCCGTAGAAGGATGCAGATCATATACTTTCAGATTAGCAATGATTGCATTAGAGGTATCAATTAACACCGGAACCCCATTGCTTCCAGGTGAAGCCAGGCTAATGAGTTGAGCAATTAATTTGGCTTCAACTGTTTTACCACTCAGATCGTAGGTGTGAGATTCCGTAGCATTTACCCCAATATATGGAAATTCGCCGCTGACCAGAAGTTCATTGTTTTGTTGATTGCGTAATTCAAACTTTACATCCACAATGGGAATCGGCAAACCATTGTAAAGGCTTAGATCGAGTTTTCCATCATTTAAAGTCATGGACGTAAACAAAGTATCTGCGTTAATCAAAACTGGCCCCGGACTCACCGCCGGTATAGCCGGAATGAGTTGGGTTGTTCCGTGTAGAAATAATAATAACTGTCCGGTAGGACCTGCATTCCGTGCCAATGTACCCAGGGTAATCGGGTAATTGACAGAAGTACTATACAAAGAAAGTGAATCGATTTTGAATGTCGTTTTTAAACTGGTATCACTAAAATGAAAAAAACTGTCTATAGCCAGATCGTATAAACTTTGTTTATAGACCAGGTGAACCCATTGACTACTGTCGGCATAAGAGGTCTTTTCATCCAGAATACTGGATAAAGTGAGTCTAGTTTTAACAAGCGGAGTGAGAATATTGGTTTCCCAACTGGACTCCTGTATTTTACAGGAAGAAACAAAAAGTATTCCTATTAAAGCAACCCAGGGTATCCAAATGCCGTATTTATGATTCATTCTGCCATTTATTTCGATAAAGGTAATGAAATCATACATTTTAAAAAGATTAAACTGGATGATTTCAAATGCAGCGAAATGGCAGGAAATCAGATCTACTTAATTACTAAAGTCTATTTATGAAACGTCTATTTTTCCTTTTTTTACTCACAACCTTTAGTCTGAAATCATATAGCGCTTGCGAATTATATGATTTATCGATCACTCAAACTGATTGTGATAAAGACAAAAAGTTTTACCTGGTGATTGATTTTAAATATAAAGATGTTGGAGAATGTTTTACCATAAAAGGAAATGGTAAAAACTACGGATCCTTTAAATACCACAATCTGCCTGTAACGCTAGGTCCTTTTACCGGAGATTGTAAAACAAGCTATGAGTTTTTAATAGTCGATTGTAAAAATACAAGTTGTAAGTTAAGCGGTCATCATGGTGTTGTCTGCTGTGAAACCCCCTGCGAATTGTCCGATATGTATGTAGAAAAATTACATTGCGATACTGAAGGTAATTTTTGTGTAAGTATTAATTTTAAAAAATCGGGAAATTCAAGCTGCTTTAAATTGAGCGGCAATGGTAAGAATTACGGAAAATTCAGTTATTCTCAATTACCCCTGAAGCTTTGCGGCCTAGCTGGTAATTGTGAAACAGAATATGAGTTTACGGCTACTGACTGCGAGCATCTTGAATGCAGCGTTTCTGACGTTCTTGGAATCGTCTGTTGTGAAAAAACCTGTAAACTTACTGATCTCAAATTGGAAAAAACTGAATGCGACATTCACGGTAATTTTTATGTTTATATCAATTTTAAATACAGCGATGCTTCCGATTGTTTTAAAGTATCCGGAAATGGAAAAGACTATGGTACTTTTAAGTATAACCAGTTACCTATAAAATTGGGACCATTTGCCGGAGACTGCAAAACCGTTTATGAGTTTATAATTAAAGACTGCAAAGATGAGAAATGCAGCCTGGCAAAAGAATTGGGTAAGATTTGCTGTGATAAAAAGGAATGTAGTATAAAAGATTTAAAAATAGAAAAGACAGATTGTGATAAAACAAATCACTTTTATGTTTTCATCAATTTTAAATATTCCAATACTTCTCAATGTTTCATGATCAAGGGCAATGGAGTAAATTACGGAACTTTTAATTACACCCAACTACCTGTTAAGTTGGGTCCTTTTAAAGGTGATTGTAAAAAACATTATGAGTTTATTGTAATAGATTGCGAAAATGAACATTGTAAAGCTTCAAAAAGTATTGGGAAAGTTTGTTGTGACTATAAAAAAGATGATAACGAAGAAATTCTTCGCAAGGCCGAAACAGGTATTCAATCTCTGGAAGCAGAAGAATGGATTCCGGATAATCTGCCATCAGAAATTATGATACAGAGCATACGCCAGACGCAGGATAAACTAATCATCCACTTGAATCAGGACGTTACAGAGGATCACTACATTACACTCAATTCAATTCAAGGAACTCCGGTCAAGAAGAATGTCGTTACCCGTTTTGAAAACATAATTGAATTAAATTCTGCGGAATTGATGCCTGGTTTATATTTTATTAATATTGGCAATTCATCCAATAAGAAGATACTCAAGTTTATTAAAATGTAACTTAAGCTATCTCTCTAAATTTTGCAAAGTAATATTAACTAGGTTTATTCTATTTGACCTTTGAGCTTTTCAGCATTATCCGCTACCTGAAGTGCTTCAATTATTTCATCCAGATTACCATTCATGACATCCGTTAGATTATACAATGTCAAATTAATCCGATGATCCGTGATTCTGTTTTGTGGATAATTGTAAGTCCGGATTTTATCAGACCGGTCGCCTGATCCTACCAGTGAACGTCGTTTTGAAGCAACTTCCGTTTCGTATCGCAATACCTGTGCTTCCTGCATTTTTTGTAACAATCGCGTAAATGCTATTTCCCTGTTTTTATGTTGGCTCCTGCTATCTGTAGATTCTGCGACAATATTAGTAGGTATATGAGTAAAGCGCACGCCGGATTCTGTTTTGTTGACATGTTGTCCACCTGCTCCGCTCGAACGAAATGTATCCACTCTAAGATCCGCTTTATTAATATTTACTTCTTCAAGTTCCAATTTTGGCATGACTACCACAGTCGCTGCTGAAGTATGGACACGGCCCTGAGCTTCTGTCTTCGGAACCCTCTGTACGCGATGAGCACCGGATTCAAATTTTAATTTACCATAAACATTTTCTCCACTGACATCCAGTACTACTTTATTATATCCGCCGACATTACCTTCATTAACATCCAGTACGTCGAATTTTAAATTATGAGTCTCAAAGTAGCGTGTGTACATCCTGTAAAGATCCCCGGCAAAAATAGAGGCTTCGTCACCACCCGTACCCGAACGGATTTCAAAAATGACATCTTTACTGTCTTCAGGATCCCGTGGAATTAATAAAATTTTTAAAACTTCTTCTAATTGTTCCAGCTCTTCTTTACACTGTTCTAATTCAATCTGTGCCATTTCCTTCATCTCCGCATCACCGAGCAATTCTTTGGCATGTTGTAAGGAGTCTAATGTTTTTTTATATTTCAAATAGACAGTAGTGATTTCTCCAAGTTCTTTGTATTCTTTACTGATTTTACTATACTCGCTAATATTATTAACCATGGAAGGATCGGACATACGTTCTTCCAGATATTGATATCGCTCGTAAATAGACTGTAATTTATCCAGTAGCATAGCTGCTTTTCAAAAGACCAGCAAAAGTAAGTTTTATTGAATTATTTTATGTGAATATCTGAAAATCGCTTTACAGATACAAATTAAATAATGGTTTTCAGAGAAAATTGAATCCGAGAATATAAAATACTATCCGGCTTTAAAAAAATTATGTTGGATACTTTTTAATCCGGTCCTTAATTTGTTGAGCTAATGACTGAGAATGTGTAGGCCTGTGAATATTGGCACGTAATTTTTGCCGGATATGAAGCTCTTTTAAAAATACGGATTGACTGGCAGGTGTTTGTTGGGTTTGAAGTAGAAACTCCTTTTCATCCTCCGGATTCATCTGGTGATCAAAATAAAGTGCTAGTTTTTTACTGAATTCAAGATTGTTAGAATCCTCCATATTTTAAGATTTATACTTAATTATTCATTATTCTTCTTCATTATTTAACTTTGATCTCTCCCCGCGAAAATCTTTATAGCCGATAGATGATGCATAGGTCTTAAGTTTTTCTTTCAACATATTCCGTGCCCGAAATAATCTGGATCGGACCGTCCCAATCGGAATATCAATAATCTTTGCAATTTCTTCATAACTAAATCCTTCTATATCACAAAGCCAGATAACAGACCTGAAATCATCTGCCAGAGAGTTTAAGGCTGTTGAAACCTCATCTCCCATCATATTATCAAATATCTCTTCCCTTAAATCAAAATAACTATTAAACTGCCCTTCATCTTCTTCCCTGTAAACAGCCACATCTTCATAATCCAATTGTACAGGACGTTTGCTTTCTTTCCTGTATTGATTAATATAGGCATTTTTCAAAATTTTAAACAACCAGGCTTTGGCATTAGTTCCTTCTTCGTATTTATCAATAAACCGGAAGGCTTTTAAAAAAGTCTCCTGGACCAGATCGTCAGCATCTTCCTCATTATATGTTAAATGGAAGGCAAAACTATGCAATGCCTCCAAATGAGGTAGAAACTCTTTATCAAATCGTTCCTGTATCGTTTTAGTAACTGAATCCAATCATTTCAATTTATGCACAAAATAACGCAATATCAAAGTAAAACTGTACTTTGATTCATATTATATTAAGATTGTAACTTTAAGTTTAAATTCAGATTATGAAAATTCTACCTATACTTTGCCTTCTAATCTTAAATAAATCTATTGCTCAATTTAAAGAAATTGAATTGGGGACGGTCCACTGGTTAAGGGACTTAAAGGAAGCACAATTGTTATCAAAACAAAAAAACAAACCTGTTTTAATTCTCTTTCAGGAAGTACCGGGGTGTCAGACTT
Source organism: uncultured Saprospiraceae bacterium (assembly GCA_964486185.1). Taxonomy (GTDB): domain Bacteria; phylum Bacteroidota; class Bacteroidia; order Chitinophagales; family Saprospiraceae; genus Vicinibacter. Next base: position 75,310 of record CAZALD010000007.1, on the reverse strand, counting down.
GCAGAAATTACGGCAGCCAGGTATTGAGCCACCCTTTAATCGTCGAAGCCATTGAAAGTTATTTCATTCCATTGTGTATTTTTAATAATATCAAAGGCAAAGACGCTGAAGTACTTAAACTCTTTTCTGAACCAAGTTGGAACAATCCGGTCGTCCGCATCGTTGACGCCGATCTAAAACCTGTCGTGCAGCGTCTTAGCAATAATTACTCCAGTTTTGCTTTGGTTTCTAAAATAAATGCATCTTTAATTAAACTTGGAATTCGAATACCTGAATATCTGAATCTCCTCGAGTCTGAATTAAAAGCCTACACAAATGGAGTTGAACATGCCACAATAGGAATGTATTGTTTTTGGACTGGTGAAAAAATATATGGTGCTATACCTGGAGTGGTTTCAACAACCGCAGGCTTTATGAATGGTTCTGAAGTAGTCGAAATAACGTATAACCCTACCGAAACAAACCTGAATGAACTGATCAGTTCCGGTAAAAAAAATAAAGCAGCAGATAAATTATTTACAGAAAACCCCAATGCTGTCTCCATAAATCTGCCTAAAGAAAAAAAAGGAATCTTTACATCAGACCCTGAAACCAAATATTACTTATATAACTCTGATTATAAATACATTCCAATGACGCCTCTCCAGACTGCAAGAGCTAACAGTTTGCTGGGAAGTGGAAAATCCTGCGAATCGATCTTGTCTCCCGGACAACTTTTACGGTACGAAAACCTAAAAAAACAAAAAGATAAAAAAGTAAAAAACCAGATTGGCCGCGATATTACAGAGGCCTGGTATGAATTGTAGTTTCGGTCTCTTGATAAACTCAAGCCATTTCTGGTCATGTCAAGCGGAATTTCCCCTGGTATCAAAACTTGACTAAAGCACTTTTCTTATCTTTGCCGCTTAGAATATGTCAACTCCGCGTACAGTCGCATTTCACACTTTAGGATGTAAATTAAATTATTCCGAAACTTCTTCTATAGGAAAATTATTTCATCAGGCAGGTTACCAGGAAGTAGCTTTTGAAACACCCAGCGATATTTATGTGATCAATACTTGTTCCGTAACAGATCAAGCTGATAAAAAATGCAGAAAAATAGTACGGGCTGCCATAAAACAAAATGCTCAGGCCAAAGTAGTTGTCGTAGGGTGCTATGCACAACTGAAACCTGAAGAAATTGCCTCCATACCCGGAGTAAGTATTGTATTAGGAGCAGCTGAAAAATTTCATATCCTGGATTACGTCCATTCCTTGGATCAGAATTCTCCTCATTCACAGGTTCATTTTTCTGATATATCACAAGTCAATCATTTTGTTCCAGCTGCTTCTATCGAATCTCGTACACGGAGTTTTTTAAAAGTACAGGATGGTTGCGATTACAAATGCAGCTTTTGTACGATTCCGCTTGCACGGGGTAAATCCAGAAGTAGTACAATCGATTCTTTATTAAAAGCCAGTGAAGAACTTATAGCTCAATCTGTAAAGGAAATTGTCTTAACCGGAGTAAACATAGGCGATTTTGGCAATGGTACAGACGTAATTGAAGGTGTCCGGACAAAAAAGGAAGCTTTATTTATTGATCTTATCCGTGAATTGGATACACTGCCGGGAACTCATCGTTTTCGCATTTCGTCGATCGAACCTAATTTATGTACAGAAGAAATAATCCGATTTGTAGCTGACTCTGATCATTTTATGCCTCATTTTCATATGCCCCTGCAGTCCGGAGACAATGAAATTTTGTCTGCTATGAAACGCCGTTACAAACGAGAGCTTTATGCAGAAAGGGTTTCCATGATTAAAAAATATATCCCCGACTGCTGTATAGGCGTTGATGTCATCACAGGATTTCCCGGCGAACAAGATCGTCATTTCAGAAATACTTACACTTTTTTAGAAAATCTAGCTGTCAGCTATTTGCATGTCTTTACTTATTCTGAACGAGAAAATACGGCAGCTATTCAATTTGCTCATCCGGTTCCGTTATCTATACGTCATGAACGTAGCCTGTTATTGAGAAATTTATCAGATAAAAAGAAATTAAATTTTTATAATCAGTTTATCGGAACCATTCAGGAAGTATTGGTTGAACATAAACTGGAACATAATTGGTTTAGTGGTTTTAGTAAAAATTACTTAAGAGTACTGGCAACTCAGGATCCAGCTAATGTAAATCAACTAATCTCTTGTCAATTAGATTCGGTCAATTCAGATTTTACATTCAACACAAAATCCATCTGAAATTTTCTTATTAGTAATACCCCCTATCGTACCCCAGAGGACAAAATAAGTAGTTCATCATCTAAAAAAAGAAACCCAGGGTAAAAAATAAATAATCGGTGATATAGTTTGTGCCGGTATAATATTCCGTTAAACCTTTTTCAAAATTAATCTCGATACTAAGCCAGGATAAATCTATTCCTGCACCCAACAAGGCACCAAACTGAGTATCTCTTACTGAATCATGATCGATGGTGAATGTGTTGTCGTCAATGGAAGCCACATAGCTAAATTGTCCACCTGCCATGATTCGAAACTTAAATTGTTTTAAGTTGACTAATTTTAAACCTAGTTGAGCCGGAAATTTTAAAATGGACAAAGCTGGTTCATCCGTAAATGGATTCAACAATTCCCTGGATTGAATTTTTATTCTGTGAAACTCAACCCCTGGTTTAAGATACCAGGAATCACTACCAAAACGACCCGTTAGGCTTATGTGAAAACCGCTAAACATTTCACCTTTCATGCTGCGGTTGGGGTTATCCGTATATGCCATACTAATACCACTACCAAGTATCAAACCACTTTGAGTATATAGGGTTAAGGAATAAAGAAAACCCGTTATAAAAAGTATAAATTTCATTTTCATTGACAGGAAGCAGGAAAAAGTTCTACTTTTATGCATACAAAGATAGGTGCAATTAAGCATTTCATTAATTGGCATATTTTAAATGTTAAACCTTCCATTATTTTATGTGGCCTGATTTATCTTATATTTTGCATAGTCTTATCGGAACTGAACCCGATAATGTCTTTTCGATAGTTAAGACCTTTGGTCTGTTTTTGGTACTTGCCTTTATAGCAAGTGGCACATTGTTGTATTTTGGATTTATCCGGTATGAAAAAGCTGGAAAACTCAGCGGCAGTCTGGAGACGATTGTCATTCATCAACCCATAGAATGTAAAGAAATAATATTTCAATCCATTATAAATTTTATTCTGTTTTTTAAATTAGGGTATATTTATTTTCATTTTACTCAATTTAAATCAGATCCTGCAAGCATTATTTTTTCTGCCAAAGGGCATTTTCTACTTGGAATTATTGCAGCTATCATTACAGCTATCTGGTATTTTTATAAAATGCAAAATCAGGAAGACAAAGAACTACGTAAAAAGGATGTTCTTGTTTATCCTCATCAACGAATTTATGATATAACATTAGTTGCTGCACTTTATGGCATTCTGGGATCTAAATTATTTTCAATTCTTGAAAATTTTAACAGCTTCATTAAAGATCCGGTTTCAGAATTATTTTCGGGTTCCGGGCTAACCATTTATGGAGGTCTGATCCTTGCATTCATTATGGTTACCCGCTATGTTAAAAAACGGGGAATACGACCTATCCACATGATGGATATCGGTGCACCCTGCGTTATGATTGGTTACTGTGTCGGTCGAATGGGCTGTCATTTTTCTGGTGATGGTGACTGGGGTATCGTCAATGAATTAAGCAAACCGGGATGGTTTGTGTTTCCTGATTCCTGGTGGGCCTATTCTTATCCACATAATGTATTGAATGAAGGCGTTCCGATAGAAAATTGTAAATGGCTATACTGCCATGAGTTAATGCCAAAAGTTTTTCCTACGCCACTTTATGAAGTAATTATAGCTGGATTGCTTACGGCATTTCTTTGGATTATTAGAAACTTTATTTCACGAGCCGGAGTTTTGTTTTTTTTATACTGCATATTAAATGGTTTAGAGCGCTTCTTTATAGAATTCATCCGGGTAAATCCAAGATACTCATTTTTAAACATGCATCTATCACAAGCTCAATACATAGCCCTGGCGCTGATCATAATTGGTGTAATCGGTATGATCCTATATTGGAAAAAAAATATTCGCGATTGATTATTCATGCAATTAAGTAGATAACTAAATTGATTTCTCCGAAAACATTTTCGAGATTATTATTTAAATGGTCTGATCTTAATCCCCGAATTTATCCATGGACCGGTGAAAAAGATCCTTATAAGATTTGGATTTCAGAAATCATCCTGCAACAAACGCGAAGCGAACAGGCAAAAGATTATTACCTGCGTTTTATAAACACATTTCCCAATATAAAGTCTCTGGCTCTGGCTACGGAAGATGAAGTCCTAAATTGCTGGAAAGGACTTGGATATTACACCCGAGCCAGAAATCTCTGTAAGACGGCTAAGATTTTAGCGGAACAATATCAAATGACCTTTCCAAAAACCTATGAAGAAATTTTGGCCTTACAGGGTATTGGGGATTATACAGCAGCAGCGATCAGCAGCTTTGCTTACAATATTCCTAAAGCTGTAGTAGATGGTAATGTTATACGCTTATTATCGAGATTGTGCGGCATTCCAATAAATTATCATTCTTCTGAAGGAAAGAAACTTTTTCATGAAACTGCAAGGCATTATTTGAATATTGATTCTCCGGCAAAATACAATCAGGCAATAATGGACTTTGGTGCCACGTATTGTAAACCTACACAAGCGGATTGCATGAATTGTCTTTTTAAAACCTATTGTGTTGCTTATTCAAAAGATATTGTGGCAGATTTGCCGCTGAAAAACAAGAAAAAACCATTAAAAAAAAGATATTTCCATTTTTTTTTATTGTTTAATAATTTTGGAGAACTAGCCATCGAACAAAGAACGCACAAGGATATTTGGTACCGACTTTACCAATTACCCCTCATTGAAACCAATACGGATATTGAATTTAAAACAATGAGTGAACTATTGGATTTAGATCTGGAACCGGGTTTAAACTTCAGCTTAGAGCTTAAAGTACCGGTAAAAATCCAACAAAAATTGAGTCATCAGGAAATTGTCGGTAGGTTTTACAACGTAGCTGAATTCACAGTTTTAGCCAAAATAAAGCGGAGAATTTACTTTGTAAAGCCAGAAAACTTGGCCAATTTTGCTTTTCCAAAGATCATACGTGAATTTTTTGAGGGTTTTAAAAAAATATAGCTATGTTAAATAAAGTTACTTTGATCGGCAATCTTGGAAAAGATCCGGAAATCAGGTCCTTGGAAAATGGTGTAAACAGGGCAAGTTTCACACTCGCTACCAATGAAAACTACAAAGACAGAAATGGTAACTGGCAACAAAGTACAGAATGGCACGAAATTGTCATGTGGCGAGTCATGGCGGAACGTGCCAAAATACTGAGAAAAGGTATGCTTGTTTACATAGAAGGTAAAATAACGCACAGAAAATGGACAGATAAAGAAGGTCGTGACCACTATGTAACCGAAATTACAGCAGATGTACTCCGTTTATTAGAAAAAAGAGAACATAATCAAAATGCAAGCAGTTCCGGACAAAATGAAAAGAAAGAACATGATTCCGGTACAGATAATAATCCTATTGAGACAGCCGAAGATGATCTGCCATTCTAAGATCATTCATCAAAATATTTTATTCTGAACATCGTGGAATCAGACCCGTATTTACAGTATTTTCAATTTCTATTTTCCGGAGTACTACTGTTTATTTCCATGGATGAATTGATTAGTTTTTTCGTCCTGATCATTTTACTTTTATGTTCTGGTTTATTTTCAGGATCCGAAATTGCCATGTTTTCATTAACTCATGATGATTTGGATGAGATTAAAGAAGAAGATAACCCGGCATCCAAAGCATTGCTATTTTTAAAAAATCATCCCAAACGTTTACTCGCATTGATTCTGGTTTGCAATACTTTCGTAAATATCGGAATTGCTTTAATAGTTGCCAGATTACTGGAGATTTGGTTACCGGAAGAACGTTATTTATTGTGGGGTCAGAATATTTCGATGTGCTTAGATTTTATTAATTCGACTCCAGAAGAAATCGGAAAATTGATTTATTTCCTAATCGCAATTGTTGGTGCTACAGTTCTTATTTTGTTTTTTGGCGAGGTGATGCCAAAGATATACGGACGTTTAAATACTAAGAAGTTTGCTCTGTCCATGTCCATACCGCTAAGGATTTTGGATTATCTTTTTACTCCTATGACGTATCTTATGGTTTCCATGACTAATAAGGTAGAAAAAAGATTGTTGGAAAAAAAAGTAGGTTTGCAATCTACATCAAAAGAAGACCTGGACGCTGCTATTGATCTTGCAATCAGCAATGATACAGAATCTGAAAGACAAGTTGATATACTAAAAGGTATTATAAAGTTTAATGACGTTTCCACAAAACAAGTCATGACACCCCGTACTCAGGTATATGGTATCGATTTTAATGAAAAATATCATGAGGTCCTTCAAATTGTAAAAGAATCCGGATTTTCAAGATTGCCTGTCTACAATGACGATTTTGACCAAATCACCGGAATCCTCTATGCAAAAGATCTGATAGGGCATTTACATAAACCCGACGATTTTGAATGGCAGTCGCTGATTCGTACAAATCTGCTGTATGTGCCTGAGTCGCGAAAAATAAATGAAATATTAAATGATTTCAGAGAACAACATGTACACATGGCTTTTGTAGTTGATGAATATGGTGGCACTAACGGAATTGTCACACTGGAAGATATCATGGAAGAAATTGTCGGCGAAATTAAAGATGAATTTGACGAACAACATGAATTAAATTATATCAAACTTGATTCAAATACATATTTGTTTGACGGAAAAACTCTGATCAACGATATGTGCCGCGTATTGGGTGTGGATATCTCCAGGTTTGAAGACGCACGAGGAAACGCAGATTCAATCGCAGGTCTGATTTTGGAACATTCCGGTGATATGCCAAAAAAAGATCAGGAATTATTAATAGAAGGTTTAAAATTTTTCGTGTCATCAGTTTCTAAAAGGAGAATTGAACAAATTAAAGTCACAATTTGATCCGATGAAATACATCTTCGTTTTGATATCTTTTGTTTTAGCAATTTCCTGCAAAGAAACCAGCTACAATCCCAAGCCTCGGCAATTTCCCAGAATACTATTTCCGGAATATACTTACATAGATTTTAAAAGTGAATACTGTCCTTTATATTTTAAATATCCGGATTACTGGACTTATCAGAAAGACAGTAGTTTTTTTGGTGATAAGCCGACACATGAATGTTGGTTTAATCTGGAACTTAAATCTTTAAATGGTATTATTCATTGCTCATATTCCGCAATTGAAAATAAACAAGACCTGGAAAAACGATTAAAAGATGCATTTCGACTGGCCAGAGAACATCAGATAAAAGCAAATTATATTGATGAAATTCCAATATCTAAAAATAAACAAGTGTTTGGTATGTTATATAACATAGAAGGTCCTGCCGCTTCACCCTTTCAATTTTATCTTACAGATTCTGTAAAACACTTTTTACGTGGCTCGCTCTATTTTAATTCGAAAGTACGTCCCGATTCCATAATGCCCATTTCTGAATTTGTTAAAAAAGACATCCTTTCCATGTTATATAGTTTTGAATGGAAAAATTAAATTAATAAAATTATTTTCTAAATCTTATTAATTAATCAGGATTTAAAGTGGCTATACTAATAAGATCTTAAGATATGTCAAAAAGATCTGACTCAATTTTATTTTATTCGATATCTTAATCCTATGTTCAATCCGAGGTAAAGATAATTTTGGCTTATCGGATTTGAAGGATCTGACAGAGATCTCACATAATATCTGGCAGAAGGCTCCAGTAACAACATGACCCGTTCGTTATATTTATAATTCAGGCCAACACTTCCAATTAAACTAAGTCCGGCATTAGACCTGAAAATCGGTGCATTCGCCTCTCCGTTATTTTCAAGAGAATAAAAACTCATGGTGTTTTTATCATCCTTATAAATTTTACCTGATTGACTGGCTGATACATTGATTCCGATCCCGCCGTTTAAAGAAAAAATGAAGTCTTTCAGGTCTTTTTCATAACCAACAGTAATAGGAATATCGAGATATTTGTATTTGTTATAGGTCTTATCCATAATGACCAACTCCGTGTATTCTGTACGCACGAGGTTTCCATTATTGTCAAAAATTTCTTTTTTAATGGTCTGTGTTTCTTTAACAAAATCAAATCGTTCTGTATTGCTTGAATAACTAAGACCTCCCCGAACGGAAAGCCCATTCCCAAACACCACAGAAGCCTTTATACCAGCGCTGTATGAAATGATCGGTTTTTCTGAATTCGCTCTGGCATCTACGTAAGATTGTAACTCCGGTCTGGAAGTAGATAAAGAGCGATTGGCTATTTCTGGTGCATAATACAGATCAACAAAGAAATGAGTTTTATCATCACGATATACATTACAGCCTTCCAGTGTAGCTGCTGATAATAATTCCTTTTGTTGTTCTTTTTGCAAGAACATTTCTTTTAATGGAAGATTGGTAACAGACTTTGTATTAAATTCTTTTGTTGAATAAAATTCAGAATCAGATGAAACGATAAGATCATTGCCATCAGAATCATTCAGAAGACTTGCGAAGTTAATCAGATTTGTATTGTCGGATTCCGTAACAGAATTGACAGAAGTATTTAAAACCGAAACCGGGTTTATCAGATCCTGATTATTTAAATGTGCTTTGCTATAGGATACATTTTCTTTTGATTTGGAATATTTTCTACTCGTCCCTGCTTTTTTAGTAGTCTGCCCCATTAAAGAATTGGGAATGGTTGGAATCGTTCTGAATTCTGAGAAATCATAATAAGCTGTTCCATTATCCGTTTTTTCATCATTGAAATAGGGTAAATCCCTGTTTTGCTTTTTATCCGATTTATTGAGCCCAGATTTTTTTAGTAACATATAGGCACCGATTCCTATCATAAGAATGGTCAGTATAGATAACAATACAGTCCACCAATGGCCAAAAAAGCCGGGCCTTCTTTTATCCTGATCTAATTTTCTACTTATACCTTCCCAAACATGGGTTTCAGGACGAATTTCAAAATCAGATAGTTTCTTTTGAAACATTTTATCCATCCAATTTCCTTGTCCGCTTGTATTCATATAATCTCGTTTTGAAATTTTAACAATTTATCCTGTAATACTTTTCTTGCTTTTACTAATTGCGATCTGGAGGTACTTTCTTCAATATTCAAGGCTTCACTAATTTCTTTATGAGAATACCCTTCAATCGCATATAAATTAAACACCATTCTATAACCATCCGGCAATTCATTGATCATTTTTATCAATTCTCTTTCAGCCATATTTTCGATCACTTCCGGCTCTTCAAATAATTCCGGGATTTCGTCCCCGGCTGAATATTCGTTTTGAAAACTCTTTCGGTTACAATTTTTGATGGCATTATTAATCATAATCCTCCGGATCCATTGTTCAAATGGTCCTTCTGATTTGTATTGCTCGAGGTTGGTAAATACTTTTATAAAACCATCTTGTAATAAATCCTCAGCTTCCATTTGATGCTTTGAGTACCGCATACAAACGGCCAACATTTTCCCTGAATACTGATCAAACAGTTGCTTTTGGGAGATTCTATCTCCCTTAAGACTTCCTTGTATGATCTTGTCTATATCCACGAGACCATTAGCTTTTTATCATGACACCATTGCAGGCAAAAACGCTGCCCAATCTATCGGAATATTCTAATTTTAAACCCTTGATTGTCATTATACTACCGTTTTAAGAAATTCTTCCAATATTTGATTAAACTCCTCTGGTTTTTCCATCATTGGTGCATGCGCACATTCATCCAGAAAATAAAGCCTCGAATCAGGTATTAAATCCCGGAACTTTTCTGCTACAAAAGGGGGTGTTATATTGTCATTTCGTCCCCATATTAACAAGGTCGGCACAGAAATATGGTGTAGCTTATCTCCCAGATTATGCCGAACGGCTGATTTTGCTGTGGCAATGACACGTATTGCCTTTGCCCGGTCATTGACGATGTCATAGACCTCATCCACTAATTCTTTTGTAGCCGTCGCAGGATTGAAAAAAGTTTCCTGAGTCTTATTTTTAATATAATCGTAATCACCTCTCTTTGGAAAAGAATTCCCCATCCCACTCTCAAATAAACCGGAACTGCCCGTTAAGGTAATTGATTGAATACGAGGCTTTTCTGCTAAAGCAAATAATAAAGCAATATGTCCACCCAGGCTGTTTCCAACCAAATTTAATTTATTCATGTTTTTGAGCTGAACAAAACCCCTTAAGTGATCGACCAGTCCATCCAAAGAAGCCTGAAATATGGGAAGCTCATAGATAGGTAATATGGGGACAATCACGTTGTACGTTTTGTTAAAATGATTAATAATCCCTTCAAAATTGCTCAATGCGCCAAATAAACCGTGTAACAACATTAAGTTGGGACCCTCGGTTTTGGATTCAATGTATTTGTATTTTCCTTCTTCAATCAGCTGAAAACCCATAAATTGTATAAGCTATAGACAAAAGTAAACTAATTATTAAAATATTTTTAAAGACTTGATTTTATCCTCTGTTTAAAGGTTCATACTCCGCATTATCAGTATAATAAATCCAGTATGTAACTAAAAGTAAACAAATTCCAAAAAATTGGTGCAAAACTGCCGGCCATAGTGAAATATAACCGATACTTAGTACTAAAGTCACGATTCCTACTACAATTTGAACACAACAAAGACCGACCAAAACCAACATTTTGATTCGGATCCGTGATTTATATCTCAAAAAATCTGAAATCACGATCCAGATAATAAGTAAAAAAATCAGATATGCTAAATTCCGGTGAAAAAACTGTATAATCAGAGGACCCGAATGCGATAATTCATAGTCAGTAAACAAGTAAACCGGCCAGGATGTCAGGGCAAAAACCTCATCCGGTATCCAGTCACCTTGAATTTTTGGCCAGGTAGGCGCCGCCAAAGCTGCTTTCATACCTGCCATAATACCTCCGGTAAAAATTTGAATCCATAAAAAAACCAATAAGGTTTTCCTTTGTGTCTTTATAGCCGAATTCTTATTTTGCAATTGCACTACACCGCTCTGATGCAGTATGGTATAAAATAAATAACATAGTAAACTAACAGCGGTAATCAAATGAAATGAAAGCTTGTAAGCATTTACCCAGGGCCTTTCTATTAAACCACTTGCCACCATTATCCAACCTAATGATGCCACAAGACATGCCAGTAAAAAAATAATCAGCAGTCTTTTCTTTAATACATTATCCAGCCATTTTTTAAACAAAAAATAACTAAATGGTATCACAAATACAAAGCCCATCAAACGCGCCCAAAGTCGGTGAAAATATTCCCAAAAAAATATAAACTGAAAATCTTTCAGGCTGAAATCCTTATTTATTTTTAAATATTGAGGTGTCTGTTTGTATAAATCAAAATAATGATTCCAACTTTCCTCACTCAATGGATAAAGAATACCCGTGATGATATCCCATCGCGTAATGCTTAAGCCACTTCCTGTCAAACGCGTAATTGCACCTAAAATGATTTGGATAAATACCATTCCAAAACCAAGCCATAGCCAGGCTAAAATTTTTCGATTGACGGATTCAGAATTCATGTTGCAAAAGTGATCAATAAATTTCAAATTCGTTTTCAACATTTCATTACCTCTCTATTATCTTTTCTTTTTAATATTAAAATATAGGAATATATATATTAGCAGTACTAATAAGTTTAAAACTTGGGTAAACAGATTTATTAACATTTTTTCAACATGAAATTTTAAAATTAAAAGTCTAATTAAGAGTATAATAGAATAGTTATTAAATCATGTTAAAAAAATACTAAGTAAAAAATCATATTGATAAATATGTTAAAAACTTCTGATAAAATGGCAACTTTTCAAAAAATCAGTTACATCCTTTCAAAAGAATTTAAAAAGTCTCATGATACAGGGATAAATTGTGGATAAATCAAAACGAAAGTCATAAAAATTAAAAATTTTGCTATTTGATTTCCACCAATTTAGGCTTTAAATAAATCTATCATGTTTAAAAAATAATTACGCGATGAGATTATTGTTACAGCGGGTCAGGCAGGCTTCAGTTAGTATTAATCAATCGATATATTCGAGCATTAACCGGGGTCTTCTTTTATTTGTCGGTGTACAACACGAGGATACAGAAGAAGATATTCTCTGGTTGGTTCAGAAAGTATGTCAACTCAGAATTTTTTCAGATGAAGCACATAAAATGAATTTAAGTATTGTGGATATTGGAGGTGAGGTATTGATTGTCAGTCAGTTTACTTTATTTGCCAGCACGAAAAAGGGCAACAGACCCGGATTTAGCCGGGCAGCTTTGCCTCAGATTGCCGAAGCCAGATATCTGGAATTTGTAAGTCAGATGAAAAAAAGTTTAGAAGGTAAAATTAAAACGGGTGAATTTGCCGCAAATATGGATATTTCACTCATTAATGAGGGACCTGTAACTTTATTAATTGATTCTAAAAATAAAGAATAAATGAAACAACAACAGATTGCAGTTGATAATTGGATAAAACGACATGGCATCCGGTATTTTAATGAAATGACCAATACCGTTTTATTGATGGAAGAAGTTGGTGAATTATCCCGTTGGGTTGCCAGGGTTTATGGCGAACAATCATTTAAAGAAAGCGAAAAAAAACAAAATCATTCGGAACATATAAAAGAAGAAATGGCAGATATTTTATTTGTATTAATTTGTTTAGCAAATCAGATGAATATTGATCTGGAACAAGCCCTTGATGAAAGTATTTTAAAGAAAACAACTCGCGATCAAAAAAGGCATCTCGAAAATAAAAAACTAAATCCCTAAAAATTTTTATTCTGAAAAAGACTATTTTTTATACAGCAATCATTTTTTTAAGCGGTAGCTTTTTGTTATCACTGGTGGCTTATACCTGGATTCCCGATAATAGTCACAATGCAAATGTTCAGATTCCGGAAGCCAGTTTGCTGGATCCCGGAGAAAAAATTTGCCTGCAGAAAGAGATTTTAACAAAATCAGATCAAAATAACTGGAGTCGGTTTTTGAATGGCGATAAAAATATCTACCGCTACACTGTTTCTGAGAATCAAGACATATCAGCGCCAGACGCCGAATGCCGAACATTTTTATTTGGAACGGATAAATACGGCAGGGACGTTTTTAGTCGCGTTATGATCGGCATTCGCTATACGTTGGTCATTAGTTTGATGTCAGTCATAATTTCTCTGTTCATTGGATTACTCTTGGGTTGTAGTGCGGGCTATTTTGGAGGACGAACCGATCAGATTATATCCGTTATTATCAATGTATTTTGGTCGCTACCAACGATTTTGCTGGCATTCGCGATCATTTTGAGTTTTGGCAGATCTATGGTGTCAATATTTATCGCGATTTCTCTGACTTTGTGGGGAGAAGTTGCCCGGCTAACCAGAGCCCAGGTCATGTCTGCCAGGGAATTATTGTTTGTTCAGGCCGGACGGGCATTGGGTTATTCAGATGGTCGCATTTTATTTAAGCATATTGTTCCCAATATCATTGGACCGGTATGGGTCGCTGTTGCAGCCAATTTTGCCCTGGCTGTTTTACTTGAATCCGGTTTGTCATTTTTAGGATTTGGGCTACAGCCACCAATTCCTACATTAGGAAATATTCTGCAAGAACAATATGTATATGCTGTTACAGGAAAGCCATTATTAGCCTTGATTCCATGCATTGTTGTAGTTTTGCTTGTCTTGTCTTTTCAGTTAATTACTAATTATATGAGAGACATAAGTGATATCCGGATTTCGGTATAAAAAATGAGCCGCGAGCAAACCATATTGACAAAAATGGAGAATGAGCTGAGTCTGAAACAGCTCCAGATTACCTCATTGCTTAATATTACCCAGGCAATTAATGAAAATTTACCTCAGGGAGAGCTTTTTAATATGTATCGGAGTTTTTTAACCTGGGAGCTAAGCATTGAACGACTTGTATTATATATCCGGGATGAAGCATCCTGGCAAATGGTCATTAGCCATAATGTTGATCCAAAAATTGATCTGGATACCCTACCACAACTTTTTATAAAATATAACAGGCTACATACTATTAAAAAAGAAGATGATAAGTTACTTCAGACATTTGAGTTTATCATACCGGTATATCACAAAACTGATCCAATTGCTTATTCACTGATCAGCGGTGTTAAAAAAGGAGATGATATATTTAACAACATTCAATTTATTACATCAATTACCAATATTGTTGCAGTCGCTATTGAAAATAAGCGACTGGTTAGAAAACAAATAGAACAGGAAAAAGAATGGGAATTGGCAAAAGATGTTACAAAAATGCTGATCCCTGTCGATATGCCATCAAATCCTCATTTTTCACTGGCTAATGTATATCGGCCACATTACAAAGTGGGTGGGGATTACATAGATTATATCTGGTTTTCTGAAACGAAAATATGTTTTTGTATTGCAGATGTTTCAGGAAAAGGAATAGCCGCGGCGATGATCATGGCTAATTTTCAAGCCTTGCTGCAAAATCTGGGTCAGCAATACAAAGATCTGGAAACATTGGTTATGGTGTTGAATCAAGCCGTAATGAGAATTACAAAGGGAGAAAAATATCTTACTTTTTTTATAGCAGTGGCAGACTTACAAAAAAAATTATTATATTATGTAAATGCAGGACATGTTCCGCCTCTGTTATTTCAGGATAATCAAATTCACGAATTAAAAGCAACAGCCACAATTATTGGTCACTTTGAACAATTGCCCCAAATAAAAGAAGGGATTATCAATCTGAATCATGGTACTTTTTTAGTAGCTTATACAGACGGTTTAACCGATTTAAAGAACAAGTTGGGCGTTAATTTTTCTCCCGAAATGTTAAAAGATTATATATTAGAGCATCAGGAACTGGAAGCAAAAGATATGTGTGATTCTATTATGAATAATATTATGGAATTCAAAGGAAATGAAGAAATACCTGACGATATCGCCATTATGAGTTTTAAATTTATCGAGTCGTGAAAAAGCAATCAGTAGCGATTATATTAGCCATATTTGCCGGTTTTGTTGGTGCGCATAAATTTTATCTTCGGCAACCCGAGCTGGGCATTGGCTATATCGCATTGTTTATTTGGTTAGGAAGATTTTTTGGTTTTCCCGCTTCCAGTTTTCTGGGATGGTATGATGCGTATAAACTTATGACCATGGATTCTGTTGAATTTGACCGCAGGTACAATAGTTATTATTTCAGAGACCGGTATGGAAGAAGAGTAGAGAAAAGTAAATTCAAACGCAGAAACGGCGGTTATTTATTAATAGACGATGAGAAAACAACCGTAAAGCAGGAACGCGAGACTTATTTAAAACCAACAAACAGATACAAAGAACTGGAAGCCTTTAAAAAAGCCGGTATTACATATTTTAAAGAATTTGATCTGAAAGAATCCATTAAACAGTTTAATCAGGCCCTTGAAATTGCTCCAGAAGATAAATCCGTTCACTTTAACATTGCCTGTGCCTATTCTATGGAAGAAAATGCCTATAAGTCATTTTATCATCTGGATAAAGCTGTTCAATATGGCTTTAGTGATCTTAATAAAATATTGACTCATGAATCCCTGGCTTATATCCGCGTATTACCTGAGTTCGATTTATTTAAGAATAACAGATTCAGAATGCAGGAAAATTGGTTACAGGAATTAAAAAAAGTCAAAGAATCAGCACAGTTTGATTTAGCTGAGAAAAGACCTATTATACATTTTAACGAATCCCGATGATAGCAATTAATTTTATAGATAAAGATTTTCTTCCGGTTAATTCTCAACTAACAATATTACAGGTATTGGATAAAATGGGCGTATTGCAAAAAACAGAATTGCCTGTGGTTGATAATCTGATTTACAAAGGAATAATAACAGAATCAGAATTATTACAAGAAAAAGATAAATCACTTACCATCGGGTCTATCAATCTTTCAATAAAAAATTCGGTTGATGAACAAACACATTTTTTTAAAATCTGGACTCAACTGGTAGAAGAACATTTAAGTATTATCGCGGTTTTAAACAAAGATCAGGAATATGAAGGGTGCATTCATACTCAGTCAATCATTCAGTTTTATAATCAAACTTTTGCACTAACCGAACCTGGTTGTATTATTATTTTAAATTTACGCAAACTCGATTATTCTTTGTCAAAAATTGCATCAATCGTCGAAGAGCATGATTCTGTAATTTTAAGTTCATTTGTATCGGAAACTTCAGATCCCGAAAATATTCTGATCACTATTAAATTAAACAGAAACGAATCTCAGGCTATTGTACAAACCCTACAGCGCTATGATATGACCGTAGTCGATGTTTTTTCTGAAGAAATTTTTAATGACTCCATGAATGATCGGTACAATATGTTGATGAGCTACCTAAATGTATAATGTACTTTATATAACAACTACCTTGCCTTCTTTTCGTCAATCCCGGCCATAAAGTATATCCAGGGGAATTGATTTACATTACACGTTACCATCGTATTTTTACCATCATTTTACGATCAATTTTCATATTAATCTTAATATACAGCTGTTATAAGGCTGATTCCCAATCTTTGGACAGCCTGATGATTGCCGGTATAGAAATCAGTGGTCTTGAAAAAACGCGGGAATGGTATGTGCGCCGGGAAATTCGGTATACAGAAGGAGAAATTATCTTAAGAAATGAATTAGATAATGTCATTTTATTGATTAAAACAGACCTGAGGAAGACTAATTTATTTTTAAAGATCGATGTAGAATTGCTGATTACTTATGAAGAAAAGGCAGAAATAATATTCAGGATAAAGTTGGAAGAAAACTGGTTTATTTATCCTTCCTTAATTTTTGAACTGGCAGATCGTAATTTTAATGTGTGGTGGGATGATCACAATCATTCTTTAAAAAGAATTAACCTGGGTTTTGGATTAGATCATGTTAATCTTACAGGCGTTAATGATAAGCTTAGATTGAAATACCACTTTGGATATTCTACCAGGGCAACTTTGAATTATATCCGGCCAGCTCTCAATGCCAATTCTAAATTTGGAATGAGTGCTGCTTTTTATTATTCAGAATTTAAAGAATATACTTTAATAACCGAGAAGAATAAACAGGTTTTTATTAAGGATGAAAATAATCCGGTTTATACATCGACCGAATTTGGAGTAGCCGGCCATTATCGCAAAACAAAATTATGGAACCTGGATTTAGCTTTGAATATTTTTTTTAACAGATTGTCAGCAGAGGAAGCCAATCGTTTTCCCGATTTCTTTTTAGATGGAGACAGTATTCAAAATTATGGATTGATCACCTTACGAGCTAAATATCTGGATTTTGATCATGTCTTGAAACCAACCAGAGGCTTATCCATAGAGTGGATTATTTCGCATATTGCCAATGATTTCGGAAAAAAGGCCCATTATACTAGTATAGCCCAGCATTTGAGAACGTCCAGAAAATTATTTGATAAATGTCATTATTCAAATGGTATCTATGGTAAATTTTCCCTGAACCGGACAAAACGGCCATACAATATTTATAAATCCATCTCGTATTCTGATACCAACATTTCGGGTTATGAATATTATGTTATTAATGGGTTGGATCATATTTTTATTAATAATGAAATACGGTATTCTCTTATGAAGTTTCATTGGAAGCTTTTTAAAATACTTAAAAATGAGCCTGTATTCCGGATAACAACACAGTTGGATTTATCGTATCAGTTAAATGCAGCATATGTAAACGATCCATTTTACTTTAAAGACAATGATTTAGTCAATACCCTATTGTATAGCACAGGGATTGGACTTAATTTTACAGTAAATGATCAAATAGAATTTAATGTAGTTTATAGTATAAATCACCGCAAGGAAAAAGGTTTTTATTTTCATACCAGGAAAGCATTTTAATGAAGGTATTCATATTTGGACAAAAAGTGAAGTTGGATGATCATCCACATATACAGGCTTTATTGTCTCACCTGAAAGACAATAAGGCGGAAGTCTTTATGTTTAAACCTTTCCGGGATCAGCTGCAAAGTATTATTCCAAAAACCCAGGAGCTCCACAACTGGGAGACCTATGCTGATATAAAGAAGCATAAACCAGATAGTATAATCTCCCTTGGAGGCGATGGAACCATACTGAGTGCAATAACATATATCAGGGATTCTAAAGTGCCTGTACTGGGGATCAACCTGGGACGATTGGGTTTTTTAGCAAGTATTGAAAAAAAATTAATTGCTAATGCAGTCCATCAGCTTGTCCATGGAATGTATGAAATTGAAGAGAGAATTTTAATTCAACTGGATTCTAATCTTTCACTATTTGGTGAAACCCCATTTGCATTAAATGATGTAACTATTTTAAAAAGAGATAATTCTTCAATGATTACAATTCATGCCTATATCAACGGTGATTTTCTTAATTCTTATTGGGCAGATGGATTAATCATTGCATCACCAACAGGCTCGACCGGTTATTCTTTATCCTGTGGAGGTCCTATCGTTTTTCCACAGGCAAAAAATTTAGTCCTGACTCCGGTTGCTCCTCATAATTTAAATGTGCGCCCGATCATACTTCCCGATGATTCTGTATTGAGTTTTGAAGTTGAAGGACGAACGGACAATTTTTTATGTACACTTGATTCGAGATATGAAGTAATAACGGCAGAACATCAATTAGCTGTTAGAAAGTGTGATTTTGGAATCCGCTTGATTCAATTAAGACCGTCCAGTTTTTTGAAAACCATGCATGATAAATTAAACTGGGGCCTAGACCAACGAAATTAATAGAATAACATGATCATACATTTTGACTGGAAAGGAAAAACAATGTACAGTGATTTAAAACAGGGAATTGATCTTTCTATTGCCTATAAAGAAGATTTTGATCAGGTTAATTGTTTTTTTGCTCCCTTTTTTCGTAACGAAGCTGTTAAAATGGGCGATTTTACAGGGAGTGTGAAAGAAGGCGGACCCGTCAATTTTTATAATACATTTATCAATATTCATGGTAGTGGCACTCACACAGAATGTGCAGGCCACATAAAACAAACTAAGGATTCTGTCAATTCCGTTTTAAAGGATTTTATAGGTTTAGCAGATCTTATTTCCATATACCCCACCAAATTAGAAAATGGAGACAGAGTGATTACTAAAAACAGCCTGGAAGTTTTGTGGGGCGAGTTAAATCCTGTCGAATTTCTGATTTTAAGAACTTTACCAAATCAGGATAATAAAAAAAATAGGCATTACTCCGGCACAAATCCTCCTTACATCGCTGAAGAAGCAATTCAATTTATTATCGATAAAAATATCAAGCACCTATTGGTCGATTTGCCTTCCGTCGATAAAGAAGTTGACGGAGGAGCCTTATTGTCACATAAAAAATTCTGGTCCGGTGGACGAGATCAGTTTTGTACCATTACAGAATTAATTTATGTGCCTGATAAATTAAAAGACGGTTTGTATTTAATAAATTTGCAAATGGCAGCTATCGAAAATGACGCGTCTCCATCCAGGCCAGTTTTATTTCCGGTTTATGCAAAAGTACATTCAGAATAATATTGGATCTTCCACGGTTTATCAAAGGTTTAAACAAATACCTTTAAATGCTTATTCCGATTATTATGCATTCTATAGAGTTTATTATTCCAATATCGCATGGTTGCCCTGGAATGAATATCTGGAAATTAAGTTTAAGTATATCGTATCCTTGTATTACCTGGATAAATATCAAAGGTTTTATCACTATGCAGACCAACTTATTGAAGAATTACTTAACGGAACTGATTTTGATTCATTCTGTAAAAATCTTTATACAGATATCTTATGGTATAAAGCGGAAGCATTCCGGAATGAACGAAAATTGAAAGATGCTCAAGACGTGTATGCAGAATTATTAAAAATGTATCCGGAAAATAAAAGATATAAACAAAGACTCTTTTATATTTTTATTCAAAACGAGCAGGTGAAAAATCATAAGAAGATAGCATATGTTGTATTTTTAATAATATTGTCCTTAGTGTGTTCAACACTTGCTTTGTTTGTTGTAAAACCATTTTTTGCGGAAAGCTTAACAATAATTCATATCTGCCGGAATGTGTTTTTTTTAGGGGGTCTGTCATATTTTATCATATTACAAAGTATTCAAATTAAAGAAGCAATGAGAAAAATCCGGGCAATTGCCTGAGCAGAAATGTCGGACGTCTGCATTTCCGGCTAACTCAAGGTATTGTTAAAAAATTATTAACAATACTGCTGCCATTATGGCACAGGCTTGTTCATGGTATGGTTTGTGAGGGAACGGGATATATTCGATGTCAGCTAATAGCTATAGCTGCCGATAAAAGTTTAATTTTGCTATATTTATTAAAATATGTTTGGAGTATTACAGAAAATATTTGGGTCAAAACAGGAAAAAGACGTTAAGGCCTATCAGTCACGGGTAGACGAAATCAACCAATTTGCTACAGAATATCAAGGTTTAAGTCACGATGAGTTGCGAAACAAAACCCTGGAATTTAAGACCAGAATTAATGAATATCTAACTGAGATAGATGAAGAATTAAAATCCTTAAAAGATCAGGCTGAACAAGAAAGTGATATTTATAATAAAGAAGATATATACAATACCATCGATCAGAAGTTAAAGGATCGCGACAGCCAAATCGAAACAATATTGGATCAGATATTACCGGAAGCTTTTGCAGTCGTCAAGGAAACCGCCAGACGATTTGTCCAAAATGAAAAAATAAAAGTTCTGGCCACCGATCACGATCGCGAATTAGCAACACGTAAGTCTTATATCAGTCTGGAAGGTGATTACGCTTATTATGCCAATCAATGGACTGCTGCCGGAGGAGAAGTTGTATGGAATATGATCCATTATGATGTTCAGCTCATTGGAGGAATGGTATTGCACCAGGGAAAAATAGCGGAAATGGCAACCGGAGAAGGAAAGACGCTGGTGGCTACGTTGCCAGCCTATTTAAATGGTCTTACCGGAGAAGGTGTTCATATAATTACGGTCAATGATTATTTAGCCCGACGGGACTCTGAGTGGATTGGCCCTATTTTAGAATTTTTAATGCTGACGGTTGATTGTATTGATAAATATAAAGCACATTCTGCCCAACGAAAAAAAGCATATGAATGCAATGTGACCTATGGTACCAATAACGAGTTTGGTTTTGATTATCTCAGAGATAATATGGTGCGTTCTGTGGAAGAAAAAGTACAATTAAAACATCATTATGCCATGGTCGATGAGGTCGATAGTGTTTTAATTGATGATGCGAGAACGCCATTAATTATTTCCGGACCCGTAGATGTTGATGAAGAAAGTCAGGAGTACAATGTTATAAAACCAAAAGTAGAACGACTGGTCAATGAGCAAAAAAAGATAGCATTACAATTTTTAACTGAAGCAAAGAGGTTGATTGGTGAAGGTAAGACCGGATATACAGAAGGCGAAGGCGGATTATCATTATTGCGGTCATTCCGTGCATTACCAAAATTCAGACCGCTTATTAAATATATCAGTGAAGATGGTATTCGGGCCATTCTTCAAAAAGCAGAAAATCACTATATGCAGGAACAATCCAAGTACATGCGTGTCGCGGATGAACCCTTGTTATTTACTATAGATGAAAAAAACCGACAGGTTGAATTAACCACAAGAGGCATTGAGTTTTTGGCACAGGGAGAATCCGATCCCAATCTATTTGTAATACCTGATTTATCAGAAACGATTCATAATATTGAATCTAATTCTGAATTAAAGAAAGAAGAAATCATTCAGCAAAAACAACAGGTTTTAGATGATTATTCCACAAAATCCAAGCGACTGCATTGTGTTAGTCAATTATTAAAAGCATATACAATTTTTGAAATTGATGAAGATTATGTCGTCATGGACGGCCATGTTAAAATTGTCGACGAAGGGACTGGACGATTGCTTGAAGGCAGAAGGTATTCTGATGGATTACATCAAGCCATCGAAGCAAAAGAAAATGTCAAAGTAGGAGAACTTACTCAAACGTATGCCACGATTACATTGCAGAATTATTTCCGGATGTATCATAAACTGGCCGGGATGACTGGTACTGCAGAGACGGAGGCCGGTGAATTCTGGCAAATTTACAAATTGGATGTCGTGGTCATTCCGACTAACCGGAAACTGGTTCGCGATGACCGGGAAGATTTGGTATATAAAACCGCCCGGGAGAAATTTAATGCCGTAATAGATGAAATTGCACAATGTACCGCTAAAGGCAGACCCGTATTGGTTGGTACAACGTCGGTTGATATTTCTGAAAAACTTAGCCGTATGCTTCAACTACGGGGTATTGCGCATAATGTATTAAATGCCAAACAACATCAGCGGGAAGCAGAAATTGTGGCAGAAGCCGGAAAACCTGGTAAAGTAACAATCGCAACTAATATGGCGGGAAGAGGTACGGACATCAAAATTTCGGATGAAGTTAAAAAAGCCGGCGGCCTTGCTATTATAGGTACAGAACGACATGAATCCCGAAGAGTTGACAGACAGTTAAGGGGTCGGGCAGGCCGACAGGGGGATCCGGGTTCCAGTCAGTTTTTTGTCTCATTTGAAGACAATTTGATGCGACTTTTTAATGCTGACAGGATTACTTCCATTATGGATAAACTTGGCCATAAAGAAGGTGAAGTCATGCAACATTCCATGGTTACAAAATCCATTGAAAGAGCCCAGAAAAAAGTTGAAGAAAATAATTTTGGTATTCGAAAACGACTTTTGGAATACGATGATGTTATGAATATTCAAAGAGGTGCGATTTATAAAAAACGAAATCATGCCCTTTATGGTGACCGTCTTTCTGTGGATCTTAGTTATATGTTTCACTCAACCATCGAATCCATTGTTTCCAAAAATAAAGCCACTGGTGATTTTGAAGGGTTTGAATATGATACTATCGGACAACTAGGGATTGAATTAAATATTGACCAGGCTTTTTTTAATGAAGCAAGTGAAAAAGAAATTACCAATGTGCTGTTAAATCAGTTTTTTGAGAATTACAGGAAAAAAGAAGAAATGATTCAAGAGGCCCTGATGCCTTTTATTAAAAATGTACAGGCCAATGAGGGAAATAAATATCAACGAATTGCCGTACCTTTTTCTGATGGCCATAACGAACCCTTACCGGTTGCTGCAGAAATAGCTTCTGCCATTAAAACAAATGGCGCTTCCATTATGAGAGATATAGAACGAAACGTTGCGTTAATAAAACTGGATAATGACTGGAAAGAACATTTGAGGAATATGGATGAGTTGAAAGAATCCGTTCAGGCAGCTTCATTCGAACAAAAAGATCCATTGGTTATTTATAAAATTGAAGCCTATAAATTATTTGAATTACTGATTTATAAAATGAATCAGGAAATTACTTCTTATTTGTCAAAAGGACGATTACTGATTACTGTAAACCAGGAGATTCAGGAAGCCAGAACACAACGTACTGATTATAGTAAGACCAGAACAAGCCGATCTGAAGAAAATATGAGACGAGCGGCAGAATCTGCAGGAAGGCAAGAACAGGCTAGTCCTCAAACAATAAGGAATACAGGACCAAAAATTGGCCGAAATGATCCTTGTCCTTGCGGAAGTGGGAAAAAATTTAAAAATTGTCACGGAGCAGAATAAATTATTTATTGTGAAACAAGTATTCTTAATTTTAAGTAGTATTTTATTTGCCTGGCAACTCGAATCGCAAAGTCAGATTGTCCTTAAGGAAGAAGAAAAAATTAGCCGGCTTATGGATCTTTATTTACAAATAAACAAATCCATAACGCATATAAATGGATACAGAATTACAGTAACTACAACAACAGACCGGCGGTTTATGGAGCAAACCCGGACTAATTTTCAACAACAATTTTCATTAAAAACCAAATGGGAATATGTAGAACCCTATTATTATCTGAAAGCAGGTGCATTTGCTTCCAGAGCTGAAGCCACTGTAATGCTGGAGTCTGTTAAAAAGAAGTTTTCCAGTGCCTTTTTATCCAGGGATAAAATTTCCTATGACGAATTTTAATCCTGATGATAAAAAAACGCCAGGGTGGAAATTATGATTGGATAGTTATTGGCATATATTTAAGCCTTTTAATTATCGGATGGTTATCCATTTATTCGGTTACCTATGCCCAGAATATCAATGTTGATTTGTTTGATCTGTCTGTACCCATTACAAAACAAACAATCTATATTATTGCTGCGGTCCTGGTATTGTTAATGACTCAATGGATTGACGATAAATTCTGGCATACGTTTGCATATTTGGTATATGGTATAGGTATATTTTTATTGTTGTTGGTATTACTCTTCGGTACCGAAATAAAAGGTGCAAAAGCCTGGTTTGTCATAGGAGGATTTTCGTTTCAACCTTCTGAAATTGCAAAGTTTGGTACTGCATTGGCATTAGCATCGTTTCTAAGCTATTTTAAAACCAATCTGAAACAGTTAAACTATCAACTGATTTCTTTTGCAATTATCATGTTGCCAATGTTTCTGATTTTTTTACAACCAGATGCCGGTTCAGCTTTGGTGTTAATGTCATTATTTATCTTATTATTTGTGGAAGGACTTAACGCCTTATACTATTTAGCCATGTTGTTATTGATTGGCGTATTTATATTTTCTTTTATCATTCCCATAAACTATGTTATCATTGGAATCATTGTCTTGTCGATCCTGACATGCTGGATGTTTTTTAAAAAATTTAAGTTTCAATGGATATTATTTATCTTACTTAGTGCCGGATCCATTGCAGCATTTTTTATGTTTTCAATCTCTGAATTTATTATAGGATTGGTCGTATTCTTTTTAATATCATTATTTTATTTATGGAAATCCAAAGAAGAGAAACTTAGTTTGATGTTACTTCTGAGTTCCGGATTGTATATTTTATTTTCATACTCCACGATTCATTTTTTTTATACATTAGAACCACATCAGCAAGAACGCATAAAGGTTTGGTTAAAACCTTCAGAATGTGATCCAAGAGGTTCGCTTTATAATATTTTACAGTCAAAAGTTGCTATTGGTTCCGGAGGATTTATGGGCTCTGGATATTTGAAAGGAAATATGACTAAATTAAAATTCGTTCCGGAGCAATCAACGGATTTTATTTTTAGCTCAATAGGCGAAGAACATGGATTTATCGGTTCGCTTACCGTCATCGTATTATTTATTATTTTAATAATCCGTATCATATTGTCGAGCGAACGAATGGAGAAAAAGTTTCAGTCAAATTATGCTTTAGGTTTGGCAGGATTATTATTATTTCATGTGGTAATAAATATCGGAATGACGCTTGGTTTATTGCCAATTATCGGAATTCCACTTCCGTTTATCAGCAAAGGTGGTTCAGCATTAATCGGTTTTTCTTTAATGCTTGGTGTTTATTTAAAAATGCAAAGTAAATCTTAGGTGCCGGTAAGTTTTAAATTAGATTCACAGGATTATCAAAGTAAGGCCAGGGCTGGACTTGTAACCACTGATCACGGTGAAATCAGGACACCCATGTTTATGCCTGTTGGCACTTCTGCTTCTGTAAAGGCGATTCATCAAAAAGAATTAAAAGAACAGATTAAAGCGCAGATAATTTTGGGCAACACATATCATTTATATCTGAGACCTGGATCATCGATTATAAGAGAAGCCGGAGGACTACACAAATTTATGAACTGGTCAGCACCTATATTAACTGATAGCGGAGGGTATCAGGTGTTTTCATTAAGTGGAACGCGAAAATTAAAACCGGAAGGTGTCGTATTTAATTCGCATATAGATGGTTCCAAACATTTATTCACTCCGGAAAATGTTGTTGATACTCAACGATTTTTAGGTTCAGATATACTAATGGCATTGGATGAATGCCCGCCCTATCCTTCCGATAAAGCATATGCCAGAAAATCATTGATGCTAACAAACAAATGGCTGGAATCCGGCATAAATCATTTTGAAAAAACACAGTCGATCTATCATCATGATCAGTGTTTTGTTCCCATTTGCCAGGGATCAGTATATGATGATTTGAGGATAGCATCTATTGAGTTTGTCATACAATACAAAAATCCTATTTATGCCATTGGCGGTCTATCGGTAGGCGAGCCAGAAGCTGAATTAAACCGACTTGTTACATTGTCTTGCTCGATACTGCCCGAACAAAGTGCCAGGTATCTGATGGGTGTTGGTACGCCACGAAATATACTCAACTGCATTGAGCAGGGAATTGATTTATTTGATTGCGTTTTACCGACCCGAAATGCCAGACACGGAATCATTTATACCACAAATGGTATAATCCACATTAAAAATGCAAAATGGCAAAATGATTTCAGCCCGATAGATGAAAATTCAGATCTAGAGACAAGCAAATTACATAGTAAAGCCTATCTAAGACATTTGTTTATATCTAAAGAAATATTGGCATCCCAAATTGCCAGTTTACAAAATTTAAGATTTTATATTTGGCTGGTAGAAGAAGCCAGAAAGCATATTCAGGCAGGTACATTTCAGAATTGGAAAAATCAAATTTTACCAGTCGTGGATCAAAAATTATAATGAGAGATTTTTTTACACTAAGAATCATAGATCGATATATAATCGGGAAGTATAGCCGGACATTTCTCTTTATTATGTTATTGTTTACTCTGATAGCTTTGGTATTTGATTTAAGTGAGCGAATTGAAAAATTTATTTCAAAAGGATTGAGTGTTTGGGAAGTTTGTTCTCAGTATTATTTTAATTTTATTCCATGGATTAACTCCTTGTTATTTCCTCTGTATGCTTTGATAACGGTAATATTTTTTACATCCAGAATGGCGGGACAGACAGAAATTATACCCATGTTAAGTGCCGGAATATCTTTTCAAAGGATATTAAAACCCTTTTTATTGGCTGCATTGCTTTTTACAACCATTCATTTAATCGGAAACCATTTTTTGGTTCCCAGATCCAACAAAATTTTAAGAGAATTTGATAATAAGTATATTTTACCCGCCAATGTAAAATCGAGAGACCGGAATGTCCATTTATTTGTAGCACCAAATGTCAGTGCTTCCGTCAGATATTATCAAAATACAGATAGTTCAGCCATTGATTTTCAAATGGAAAAATTTGATAGTGGCAAAATCGTACAAATTTTTAAGGCCGGAAGGATAAAATGGAAAAGCGAACCTTCTATATGGACATTAAAAGATTATGAGATCCGTTCATTTATGGATAGTACAGAAAATATAATTATTAAAAGCGGAGAAAGTATCGATAGTCTAATCAAATTATATCCTTCCGACTTTGTGTATGTATCAAATCAAAAAGATATGATGACTACACCCGAACTAATAAATTTCATTAATAAAGAACGGGAAAAGGGTTCCGGGATTACCAAGGCATATGAGGTAGAAAAACACAGGCGTACTGCTGATCCGTTTACAACCTTAATCTTAAGTTTTATCGGTGTAAGTATAGCCAGCCGGAAAGTCAGGGGTGGTATGGGTTTACATCTGGCAATGGGTGTTGTCATTGGAGTCATTTTTATATTTTTATCCAAAATGTCTCTGACATTTGCTACTGCTGAAATCATGCCGTCAATTGTCGCCATCTGGATCCCTAATCTGGTTTTTATAATAATAGGGTATTATTTATACAAAAAAGCACAGAAATAAACGTTTATACTCTGTGTTCTCATTTTTGATTGAACAGCTAAATAAATTGCAATAATTATAATATATTGATAAACAAGCAATTATAACATACAAAACGATTTTATCATTTATTTAACAGATTTTGTCTAAGAAATACTTTAAAACGTTTAAACAAAATAATAAATTTGGGAAAAATTCAAGCTATGTCAACAATAGAATTTTATAATTTACTGGACAAACAAACACAAACGCTGCAAAATTTTGCCTTTAGTTTAACTAAGGATTCAGATGATGCAAAAGATTTATGTCAGGAAACGGCTTTCAGAGCTTTATCCAACAGAGATAAATTTCAGCCGGGTACAAACTTTAAAGCCTGGTTGATTACGATCATGAAGAATATTTTCATTAATAATTATCGCCGCAAAGTAAAAGGTGGTATTATTAATGATCACAGTGATAATCAGTATTATTTAAACTCACTAAACAATTCAATTTTAAACAGAGCTGATTCTGATATGATGATGAAAGAATTAAATGCCATGGTTGAGAGTTTGGATGATAGTTTAAAAATACCTTTTCTGCGATATTATCATGGTTTTAAATATCAGGAAATTGCAGATGAATTAAAATTGCCTTTAGGTACTGTTAAAAGCAGAATATTTTTTGCCAGAAAAGCCTTAAAGCAAATGATAGGCAGGCATTATTCTATGTATGAAGAAATTGCTGCCATGGAAAATTAAAAAAGATCACAGAAAATAAAAAGCCCGAATATCAATCCGGGCTTTTTTATTTGAAGTGAAAATGCTTTTTATTAAAATCAAATCACAATTTCTATTAATCAAGAATTACAATTTTTTCGGCAGCTTCCTGATTTTTACCAATCACTTTTACATGATAAACTCCGGAATGCCAGTTGGAGGTATTTACAAATAAAGATCTCAGATTGGTATTTTCTGCATAAGTTAACTTACCTGTTGGATCAGCTATTAAAATTTTTACTTCCTGATTTGCATCAAATGAAGTCAAATCAATAAAAAAGTAGTCTATGGCAGGATTTGGATTCAGTTTTATTTGTTTTTTCACGATTGGATTTTCGGTAGAAACGATATAATCTAAATCCGCAAAATTGGATTGCAGCACTGACTTATCACTCTCCTGTAACCAGGCAATGACTTCCAGATTAGCAAAGTCTTCAATGCTGTGCTCCGTTGCCAGATTAATGATGTTGGCAGCACCTGCATCCAGAGGTAATCTGTACGAACCTGGTGCTGTCCAGGTAAAATTCATGGTTTTACTGGATTCAGCAGGAACTTCACCAACTAAAGTACCGGCAGAGCTGGGTACCAGTTTTTTCAGAACATGAGGAAATTCGACTTCACCATTGTTTTTTACATTTTTATAGGAAATTTTTTCACAAACTGCAACATGAAGTCTTGTTGTAGCTGAGATCGGAGCAATCGTTTTGAGTTCGACGCTGATATCAATTTTCTGACCTGTTACCGTACCAGACGGAATGATTTGATAAAATGCAGGAACTTCCTGGTATTCTTCAAACATTTGAGTGGTGTAACCATTTGGATTAATATTGGTGGTGCCGTCTAAAAGTGTTGCAGGAATTGCATTAATACCACCATAATAATTACTGCGATCTCTGCATTCGGTCGTATAATATGGATCACCCGGTGAAGGGAAATAAAAATGATACGTTAGCTCAGTCCATAAATCAGGATAATTGGCTATAACACTGTGTAATTTTTCATTACCAGGTTTACAGGGTGGACAAGTAGAAGAAGAAAAATTTTCATGTAATAGTTTTCGGGTAACGGTTGTATCGTTGACATTAACGATAGAAGTTATGGTATCATTTTCATGACCCGTTGTCGGATTATCATTGATCTGATCAATCCAGGATCTTAAGACATAAGTACCTTTGCTGGATACTGACCAGATATCAGGATGTGTAAGTTGAAAATCTCCTAACCTGGGTACGTTTTGTCCGGATATTTCCGCGCTGTAAACCGGACCATTGTCGATACTATAACTATAGTTTACTTTGTTGATCGTTTCAGAACCAAGATTGCGGAAGACACCGACGACGGATATTGGAAACTCTTTTCTAAGATAATACCGGTTGATGATATGTCTAAGTCCGGTGATGTCATATTGATTTTGGATCCCATTGATAAACTCAAAATAGGTATTGTCTTCAACCAGAAAGTTATTGAGATTATCACTTTGATAATTAGGTGAACCTTTAACCATGACAGCATAATTTTGATCTACCTGTATACCGAGAGTCAGATTTGTTTTATCCTGACATACAGCACCTGCATTGACACATTGCGTGCGCTGGTCAACGATATAAATTTTATTGGTCGTTTCTTCTAATACAACAGAAGCATATATCCAACCGGCTTTCAGGTTTTGCTCGCTGAATGAATTAAATGAAATCCAGTGCTGGCGGTTAGGAGCTACTCCAAAAGTTTTGGTGACAATATAGTCATTGGCGGCAGCTCTTAATCCCCAGATACAAACTGAGCTATCCGGGATTAATGCAGAAGGTAAAGCCACATTAACGGAATCAACAAGCAGGGTAGTTGCTGTATTAAAAGTGACCACACCACTGGTAGAAACTTTGTAACGGGTAACAGCGCCACCATTAAATTCGAAAGCAAATGGTATAGGACGAATAGAAGTCCAGGTACCTGATGGTTGAGGACCAGTAAGAATTGTGGTCCAGCCGGCCGGCAATCCACCACCTGGCGGATATTCGTTGTCTTTGTTGAGATCGCCTGGATTTTTGCCTTCCTTCAGATAAGGTATGTAATAATATTGGGCATCCAGAGTTCCCAAAAATAATAAGGCAGTAAGGATTAGGTAAAGTTGTTTCATTTTATAAAATTTTGATGACAAAATTAACCAAAACATTAACAAATTTTACCCATTGATTCTTTGGTAATTCATATTATAAGCAGATAAATATATTTATGTCAGATTATTAATTAAATAAATAATTTTTTCAGAATGTTAAAATCAGAATTTTTAACAATTAACGAGTTGAAAATAAATGATTTCAGTGCTTTTTTCCCAACTAAATTGTTGCCTGTGCTTCCTACCAAGTTGAATCCGTTCTTCGCGCTGTGGGTCCACCATTGCTTTAGAAAACATAGCGGTCATTTCTTCTACCTTGTCAGGATTAAAATAAAGTGCACCGGCACCGGCCACTTCGGGAAGCGAAGAAACATTTGAAACCATAACCGGAACATCACAATAGAGGGCTTCCAGAACAGGCACACCAAATCCTTCAAAAAAAGAAGGATTAACAGCATAAAATGCTGCTGCCGTCAATTTCGCCAATTGGTCAGAATGCAGGTAAGGATAGAAAATAATGTCTTTTTTGTGTTTTGATTGATCAAATGCTTGTTCCATTTCTTGGGTCATCCAAGCTTTCCGCCCAACAATAATTAACACTACATCAGACGGGTAATTTTCTTTGAATTTATCAAACGCCAGTATGAGATTTGTAATATTCTTCCGGGGATGAATTGCACCAACATATAAGAAATAATCTTTTCCCCGGGAATAAGAGTTTTTTATAGCATCTAATTCCTGGTGTTCAGCCGTCTTAAACTCATCACGTACTCCATTATAGGCGATACTGATTTTTTGTTCCGGTATCATAAAATTTGTCTGTATATCCTGTTTAGTCGCTTTTGAGACGGCGATAATATGAGCAGCCATTTCGATTTGTTTTGGTACAAAAAACTGATAATATTTTCTGACCCAAAAGGGGATATGTGACGGATAATGTAAGTATGCGAGATCATGAACTACCAAAATTTGAGGAATCGGAGTAGATAAACTGGCAAAACCATCCGGACTAAAAAATACATCGATGTTATACTTGGTCAGGGCTTTTGGAAGTGAATATTCAAACCACCAATACCATAAAAACGGATGTCTTGCCGGTGGAAATACGACAACAGGCTGAACAGAAGAATTAAAAATAAATGAAGGATCTGGGGTCCGGTCAAAGAAAAAAACATATTGATGCTCAGGATATCGATGGACCATATTTTTTAAAATATGATACGTGTACCAACCGATACCTTCCAGTTTGTTTTTTAGTAAAAAACGGGCATTTACGCCAATCCGCATAGAAGACAGATTTTATATAATCAAAGGTACTAATTATGAATATGGAGACTTCAGAAACTAAATAAAAGACCAGATCTCAGGGAGTATCAGGCTGAAGTGAAGGTAATTTTTTTAAAAAATTTTCAAATGTCAGTTTGTTTTCATCCCAGTAACTGAGTAATGGATCAAACCACTGAAATGCTACATATAAATTCTGGAATGATAAGCTACAAAACCGTTCTCTTCCAATTTTTTGAATAGAAATGACTTGGCATTCTTTTAATATTTTTAAATGTTTTGAAATAGCCGGCCGGCTAATCTCAAATTTGTCAGATATAGCTGAAACAGACAAGGTCTTTTCAACTAATAATTTAATAATGTCCCGCCTGACCGGATCTGCTAAAGCTTGAAAAACATCTCTTCTCATAAACAGAACTGTATTTTACAAATATAAGTAACTATTTGGTTACGTTAGATGTAAATTATTTCATTTTATATCTGAATTAAACCTAAAATTCAATGATCAATAATGACTAAATTCGCAGTAGGATTTGAGTTTACAAAAAAATTTAGCTGTTATTATCTCAAACCAGGGAACCAGTATTTATGAGTTCCTGTTAATTGGATTAAAATTATCAATATGCCATTAATTACTTTTGGAATTATTCTATTGTTAGTCAGTTTTCTGATCCGGCATCCTGAATCAGGACTTAACAGGTTTATGCGTATTACCCGAATTGCCGGTGCAGGTTTGATCTTTGCCGGTTTTATATTTGCCAGCGTCATCGAAATTGATGCCGGTAAAATTGGAGTAAAAAAATTATTTGGGAAAGTTCAGCCTGATATTTTACGGAGCGGGCTACATTTTGTTAACCCATTGGTTACCATTATCCGAATGGATGTCAGAACGCAAAACTATACCATGAGTGGAGTTTTAGATGAGGGTGCTCAGGCAGGCGATGATGCCATCAGGGTATTAACTTCTGATGGATTGGAAGTAGTTATTGACTTAACGGTATTATTTCGCTTAAATGAAATGCAGGCTCCACGCATCGTACAGGAAATTGGCGAAGATTATGTCAATAAAATTGTGAGACCCGTAACGCGGACCAAAATCAGAGATAATGCGGTTTATTACCAGGCTGTGGAATTGTATTCCACCAAACGCGATGAATTTCAATCTAAAATATATGTCAGCATTGATAGTGTGTTTAAAACACGAGGACTTGAACTCGAACAACTTTTAGTGCGTAACATTACATTACCGGCTTCAGTGAAGGGTAGTATTGAAGAAAAAATTCAAGCCGAACAAGATGCACAGAAAATGACTTTTGTCTTACAAAAAGAACGACAGGAAGCGGAGCGCAAAAGAGTAGAAGCACAGGGCATTTCAGATTATCAGCGGATTATTAACGCCTCGCTGACTGAAAAACAATTAAAATATGAAATGATCAAAGCGTATCAGGGACTTGTCAATTCTCCTAATGCCAAGATTGTGGTTATGGATGGAAATACGCCAATCATCGTTGATGGTAAATAAATTAATTTAAATTGTATCCGGAAATCAGGTCTTCAATTATAGTCTAACAAAGAAAGATTTAGCTTACTGTTACAATTCTGACACAGGTTTACTTTATCGGCCGCCACCTGGTTTTTCCAGTTTTTTATTCTGGCCATTTTTTCCGGAATTATCGGGAACAGGTTTATTCATTTTATCATCGGTCGGTTTATCCGGTTTAGACGTATTGGTATCCGGAAGACTTTGTCCGGTACCTGGTTTGTCGGGTGGTGGCGGTATTTTATCCAATAATAATTTTATTTTTTCATAGCGGGATTTATGAGTTTGTGTGCCTTTGCAAGCTAATTGGCGGTGCTTTCCTTCAATATTCTGAACTCGGTTACTTGGATTCGGATGTGTACTCAACCAGGTTGGAGGGGATGCCTGTCCCTGTACCTTTTTAAAAAACCCTGCCGCCCCTGCTGCATTATACTCCGTGTTACACAGATAGATTACAGACATCGAATCTGCCTGAGTTTCATGAGCCCTGCTAAAGCTTAATCCAATCAATGCGGTTGCAATCTGTTTGACAGTAGCTTTATTTCCTAAAGCGGCATCAGCAAGCACTGATAGTCCAAACATTTTAGACAACTGTTTAGTACTATGTCGTTTTGAGGCATGTGCTATTTCATGTCCCAAGACCCCGGCCAACTGATCTTCTGAATCTAAGAATTTTATCAATCCGGTATATACAAAAATATAACCACCAGGTGTAGCAAATGCATTTTGGGTTTTGATATCATTAATCAGCGTAAGCTTCCAGGCAAAATCTTTTGAATATTCTACATTCCCTTCGTACAGAATTTTTTTAACCATATCTCTGACATACTGATAAAGTTCTTCATTGCCTTCTTCTTTTACTTTAGGGAAATCCGTTTCAAGTGATGAAATTTCATCATATACTTGTTTTCCTAATTCCACATCCTGGCTGACCGGAAAAAGATTAAGATTATCCCAACTATCTTTTAGAGCTCTACAGGAAATAAAAATTAAAAAAAATGAGATGATTAAAAACCTGGTCTTCATATCTGGAGATTTAATATGTGAAGGTATCAATTTCTGAATTAGTTCTATTCATTTTATAAAAACGAATTCCGCCTAAGATGCCGATATACGCTGCGGTATCCAAATGCGCTTTTAAACTAAAACCAACATAGGGCTTTATATTTTGCAAGAAGTGAAACGGCACTACATAATAAAGATCCAGTTTAGAAATAAAAGGTGAATATTCAATTGTTTTCGCCCGGTTAAATTCATATCCAACGCGGAAGCTCAACGCCACAGGCCCAAAAAGCCATTGATGTGCCAGATAGGTATTTATACTCCAATCATCCTTTCCGGCTGATTTTTTATTGGGTTTTACTTCAGAGTAACTTGCAAAATACGAATCGATATTATTGTTTTCAATTTCAGCGGCGATGCGAAATGATTTGAAGGGATTGTATTGATATCCAATATCGAAAAAATACCATTGTATTAAAAATTTTGGTCCACCGGGAATGATACCTTCTTTTAAACTTATTCCATACTGCGTTTCTAAAGAATAAGCAGATCCTTTAGATGGTTTGACATCTAAATCTGCAACGGATTTTGAATCCTTAGCAAAAGCTTTAAGTTGAAAAGAGTATCCTAGAGCAGCTGAAATAAAATTATAGCCAAGGTTAGGTGCCTTAAAAGCACCATTGCTCAGATGCGAAAGACAGATACCTGCAGACAATAGATTTGAATTATGAATTCGCCATTCATAAACTAACTGAAAACTTGTTAAATTATTCCAGTGTGAACCGATAGCTGTATTTAAGGGATTATTTTTTAAGTGATATGTTTTTTCCAGATAAGCCAGGCCACAAGAAATTTTAAACCGGAGAGATGAATTATTAAATTCCTTTAACGAAAAATCAATAAAAGGACTTACAGAATATCCGCTTCCAAGTATTTGGGATGGACTTCCAAAATGTAAATATCTGAATCCAAGTCCCAGTTTCGGACATTTATAAAATTGTTGCCAGGCTTTTTCTCCTTTGGTTTGGTACTGAATGTTGAACTCGGCAAACTGGCTCAGACCATTAGGATTAAACAACATCTTGTCAGAATGTTTGAATAATTTACCAGGTAGATAATTGAATTGAAAAGACCAATTATTATTTTGGGTATATGCTGTTGCAAAATCAAACAGAAAAAGAATAAAAAACAGATAGAATTTCATTTTCAGTTAATCGTTCGTAAATACGATTTTGCCTTGTCATAATCATCTGAAGGAATATAATCTTCCACTTTAAAGGGAATCCATTTGTGATAGTTCGTTACAATAGCTTCTAATTTATCATTAAGTTTCCAATTTTTTCTAAATGTCCAGGCTCTGCAAGCAGTCATCCATTCCATAGCCAGGACTTGTTCCGTTAGTTCTGAAATCTGATTGCATTTAATACCGGCGTTTGCAGCCATAGAAACGTGGTCTTCCTGTGCTTTAGAAGAAATGATAGAATCGACTGAGGAAGGCGTAGCCAGTTGTTTATTCATACTTACAGCAGCAGCGGCAGCATATTGGACAATCATAAATCCGGAATTAAGACCTGGCTCATTGGTTAAAAAATCCGGCAATCCACGTAATCCGCAGACAAGCTGGTAAATGCGTCGCTCCGATATACTTGCCAGTTCGGCCAAGGCCAGACATAAAAAGTCAGATGCCAGTGCCAGAGGCTGTGCGTGAAAATTTCCTCCGGATAGAACCTCATCGGTAGAAATCAACAGAGGATTATCTGTCACTGCATTAATTTCATTATCGATGATTTGACAACAATAATTTATGGCATCCAGGCTTGCACCATGTACTTGAGGTGCACACCGGAAGGAATAGGGATCCTGTACAGACTTATCTTTTCGTTGTTGAATATCACTACCATCAAACCATTTTCTTAATTCCTGAGCTGCTTGTATCTGACCATTTTGATTTCTGATTTGATGAATTTCGGGATGCAGATAGGAAATATTGCTGTTAAAAGCTTCCATAGAAAGTGCGGCAATCATATTGGCGGAATCATAGCAGTGCTTTGCTGTCCAGAATGCATGTAATAATAAGGCAAGTGAAAACTGTGTTCCGTTAAGAAGTGCTAATCCTTCTTTAGCTTGTAAGTAAGGAATGTCAATCTTAAAAATCTTAAATATTTCAATGGCGTCTTTAACTTCATTCTGATAATACACTTTGCCCTCACCCAGACAGGGCAATGATAAATGGGCGAGCGGCGCCAGATCTCCGGAAGCTCCCAGGGATCCCATTTTGGGAATGACCGGATAGATTTGTAAATTATATAACTTGATCAGAAAATGGATCAGTTCGGGACGTATTGCAGAATATCCTTTGCTCAGACTGATGATTTTTAATAGAAGCACCAATCTGCCAAGATCGGGAGAAGCAATATCACCAAATCCGCAGGCATGAGAACGAACCAGATTGGCCTGCAAGTCGCTTAATTGATGATCTGGTACAACGGTATTGCATAGTGATCCGAAACCCGTGTTGATTCCATAAATCGCCTTATCATTATTTTCCAGAAGCTTGAGCAATTGAGTTCTTCGCTGAGATATAAAATTTTGCTGATGATCACTTAGAGATAGCGATAGATTTTTATCCAGAATGTTTCGGATGACAGATTGATCTATAGGATCATTTTGAATGATGTAGAATTGATTCATTATTCAAAGATATATACTGGAAAATACATTTTATACTGCCTTTGAAATTCGGTAGATTTTTTAAAATCAGAAAGAATATTTATTAAAATACAAAGTGAGTTTAATTTTTGTTAAACTCACTTTGTATGTTCTTTAGTTATGATGTATTTAATCAATAAATAATTTTCCGGCTTTCACCATATTGGATTTACCAACGACTTTATAGAGATACATTCCTTTGGATAACTCTTTGATTGAAATCAACTCATCATTATTGATCAATTTAGAAAATTGTTTCGTTCCATTTATATTATACAGTGTAAATAAAGACTCAGACTCAAGGCCACTTACCTTAATTATTTGATTGGTAGGATTTGGATAAAGTGAAACAGAATTGGAATGAATATCTTCACTAGTTGTAATGGTTATCGGGGAATAGTAGAAAGTTCTTTTAGCATTATCAACATATCGAGTTCCATTATGCAGAAAGTGATTATGATTAGTAAGCATGGAATTAAAGTAAATTTCCAGATCGCTAATCCGATTGGTTGTCTGTGAAAATTTAAGACTACCTGGAATCAACAAATCTTTTCCAGGATGAACATTATTATAAATACAATCTTCTTTGGATACGAAAATAAAATCCTGTAACTGTTTAACCCAGTTAGAAAATATTGCAGAGCTCATATTATCAAACTGATCGTAGTTGTATTCTGATTTTTTAAACTTGACATAGATTACACTGATAACATCCCAGACATATTCTGTGTGAATAATTAACTTTCGGTTGGCATCATAGAATGATTCAGTCTGATAATAATCTGCCCAATCGCCAGAACCATCCCATATATAAAAAGTATAACCCAATTCTTTACCAAAAACATAATATGTAAATTCTTCTTTGGATGACCGCTCCCAGTTTGGTTCTGCCCAACTGTAATACGTGATGGTGCTGATAAATCCATTGGGCTCATGTTCGTATTCTGTCTTGGTGGATGGATTCCATTTATTATTCATAACATCCCATTCAGAAAGAATTACGGTTGTCAGTCTGTTTTCTGCATTGTACGTGTTTTCAATTTTTGATCCTAGATCCCATTGATTGGTAGTTTCATTCCATCCATAAGCATTTATGGTAATCAATCTATAATTTCCATCATAGATGTTTTCAAATTTTAATTCATTAAACCAGCTTAATTCATCACCATAATAGGTTATATATTCTTTTAAAAAGCGGTTAGCATCATATTTCCATTCTGCTCTGGACACGTAATACCAGGTACTGGCAGCTTCGTCCCAGACATATTCCCAGTTGTCTGTTTGAGCACCGTTTGCATTAAACTGAAAAGCTGATTTACGAGCTGGAAAACTAACATCATCCGGAATATTTATAACACTATCCAATTTTTGTTTGACGGTTGCCATAGCGCTGTTTTGAGGATTTTGCGCATCAAAGTATTTTGAAAATTTTGAAAAAGCCTGATGTATTTTCAAAATATTTTGAGGAACCCTTTGAGATCCATAAGAGTATAAATAAGGATTTTTTAAAGGACCTCTTAATAAAGGATTAGGAATCGAATTCTGACTCAAAAGTAAAGATGGTAAAAATAGGCTGACGATGATGTTACAAATTAGTTTCATATACCTGGATTTTATGGATTTTTTATAGAAAATGAAATCTGAAAGGATACTCAACAAAGATACAAAATTTCTGATTTTTAATTCCTGAGCTAATGTAGTTTGCAATTAAGGTAAAAATGACTAATAAAAAGCAATAAACTTGGTTTTCGGAGTGAATATGGGGACAAAAGCCGTTAATTTCAGGTTAAATAAAAATCTGAGGAAACAACTAAGTTCAAAATCCAGTTTACGGATGGAACTTGAAATTACACAATAGGAACAAAAGATGTAATTTTGTGCACTTTTTCAATTCACAAACCGTTTTTTCACTCAATCTTATAAAATTTTAAAAATGAAAATCAACAAATTAATCGGACTTTTTGCCTTTACACTTTGCATATCAATGAGCATTCAAGCTCAGCGATTTGCATTAGTTGATGTCAATAAAATACTGGATAATCTTGATGAGTACAAAAGTGCTCAGTCAGAGCTTGACCGGGTGGCTGCAAGCTGGAAGCAGGAGATTGCGGTAGAATATGATAAAATCAAAGCCATGTATAATAAATACCAGGCCGAAGAAGTGTTATTAACAGAAGCACAACGCAAGCAAAAAGAAGAAGAAATAACCAATAAAGAAAAAGACGTTCGAAAACTACAGAAAGATAAATTTGGTGAGGATGGTGAGCTGTTCAGGAGACGTCAGGATCTCGTCAGACCCATACAGGATAAAGTCTATGCAGCCATACAGGAATACGCTTCCGGAAATGGTTATGAAGCTATTTTTGACACCAGCGGTTCCGCAGGTATTATTTATTATAGTAAGGATCTTGATAAAACTGAGATCCTGCTTAAAAAACTAAAATCCAAATAAGGATACATTATTTCATAGTATCTTTGTCGTCCATTAATTATAAACATATGAAAATCAACATTTTAACCTTATTGATTCTTGGATTTATCGGTCTGGCTTCCATGGAAATCAATGCTCAGAAATTTGGGTATATGAATTCTCAAGCACTTCTAGCAGAACTTCCTGAAGTAAAGCAAGCTGATGCTACCTTGCAGGCACTTCAAACCCAATTTGAGAAAAAAGGGCAACAGATGGTTCAGGAGCTGGAAGCAAAATATAAAGATTTGCAACGACTTGAGAAATCGGGTGAGATTAGCCCTAAAGCTTTGGATGAAGAAGCCAGAAAATTAAAAGAACAAGAAGGAGAATTGGGTAAATACGAACAAGACGTACAAAAACAATTGGTTGCCAAACGTCAGGAAATGTTACAACCTCTTATAGACAAAGTAAATAATGCCATCAAACAAGTGGCACAGGAAGGTCAATTTACCTATATCTTTGATTCAAGTGCGGGTATGTTGTTATTTGCACAGGATTCATTGGATATTACAGCTTCAGTGAAGGCCAAACTTGGAATCTAATTCTGAATCGAAACAGCCCATAGGAATATTTGATTCCGGCATTGGAGGCTTAACCGTAGCTTCCGCTATTCATCGATTATTACCTCAGGAATCAATCATTTATTTCGGAGATACAGCCCATTTGCCTTATGGTGAAAAATCACATGATGCTATCCGGTATTTTTCTTTGCGGATATGCCGGTTTTTGCTGTCAAATCACTGTAAAGCCATAGTCGTGGCTTGTAATTCAGCATCTACGGCAGCCTATGAAGTTCTTCTGGAATTTTTTAAAGACCGTGCGATTTTTGTCAATGTGGTCGATCCTCTGGTCAACTCATGTTGCTGTTTAGGATTGCAGCATATTGGAATGATCGCTACGCACGCCACTGTACAGTCAGGAGTTTATGAAAAACAAATTAAGAAACAAAACAGCGAAATCAAACTTCATTCTTTGGCAACACCTTTGCTTGCGCCTATGATTGAAGAAGGGTTCGTCCATAATAAAATAAGCCAGTCTGTTATTGAAACATATCTGTCGGATCCGGATCTAAAAGACATACAAGCTCTGTTACTCGCGTGTACCCATTATCCGCTAATACGACAGGAAATAGATCAATTTTACCAATCCAGCATTCCTATTTTGGATTCAACGGATGTCACGGCTCATGCACTAAAGACAGAATTAGAGAAAAAGAACCTGTTGAACGACACTAAAACAATGCCTGATCATTTTTATGTTTCTGATTATTCTGAAAATTTTGCCAGTACAACCAAATTATTTTATCCGGAAACTATTACTTTGGAGAAAAAGAATATCTGGGCAGAGTTAAGCAGTTAAGCAGTTAAGCAGGTAATGCAGTTAAGCAGGTAATGCAGTGAAACAGTCAATGCAGTTAAGCAGATAATGCAGTCAAGCAGTTAAGCAGTCAAGCAGTTAAGCAGTGAAGAATGTGTAAATTTGAATGCATGAATTTGGTTCACCATTATTAAATCAAAATTATAATATTGCCCAAGTCCAAAACAATATAGTTGTGAATTATTAATCGGCATTTTATATTCGATATTTTTTTTGAATTCTTGAAGTTGTTGCGTTTTAGCATTGATCAAAAATCCAAATGAATTTTAAGTCTGAAACTAAAGGGAGTACCTGGTGTAAAATGAATTTCTTCAACGGCTTGCACTTCATCTTTTAATCGCGAAATACTGGCAAACTGAGCTTCATTCCAAGTTGTATTAAACAAATTTTCACAGACGATTCCAAAATGTAAATTTTTATATTGGTAATTTACATTGGCATCAAAAACTGTATATCCATTTGCGGTAATGCTGGCTGATTCATTAGCAGGACGGTCACCCAGATACCGGTAACGAATAGCAAAAGAAGTGTTTTTGATATCCATCAATGTAATGCCCCCTGAAGAATTCCATTTAGAGGATAATGGAACATAATTTTCAGATTCATTTGCTTCGGTTAATCTGGCTAATGTATAAGTAAGTTCAGCATCCAGGAAAAGCCATCGAAGTGGTTGCCATCTAATGCCTGTTTCTAAGCCTTTACGAAAAGTTTTACCAACAGATTCAACTATGGCTTCATCCCCTGTATAAACTAATTCATCTTCTAAATAAATTGTCCAGATACCGGCATGTAGAAATAATGTGTTTACCGGTTTAATCTGAATCCCTAGATCTGTATTAAAACTACGAGTTAAGAAATCTGAACTTTTGTTATTTTGCAGTAAACGACTGTCATTGGAATGAAAACCAAAACCACTTTTTGCATAAAGTTGTAAATTCTTGTTTACAGTATAATGCAACTTACATTTTGGTGAAAACAGGCCTTCTGTTTTGGTATGATTTTCTGATAATGCCGGCAATTTATCCTGATAATTAAATTTGAATAAATCATACCTGCCTTGTAAATCAATATCCCAGTTATTCACTTTATATTTCAATGTAAATCCTGCATACACATTGCTTTCTGTAATATTTCCAAATGCTTTTCTTTCCAGGAGCAGATTGCGGTTTTTGGTATGGCTGAGTTCGGATTCATTTATATCATCTTTTCGTAAACCCAGATTCAGATTCCAAAACAGATTTTTATGTTGATTTTGCCATTGAGATTCTATTCCAAAGATAGTCCGTTTTTCTTTTTGTCTGATCTGATCACCGTGAATTGTATCATTTAGGAAGAAACTAAAATTAGAATACAATTCAAAATTATAATTTACAAGATAGGCGTTTATTTTAAATAACTGATGTACATTTTTAGAAAAATAAAATTGAAGCATCATATTGCTGCGATCTGTAGCTCCTCCTTCATCCGGATCTATTGCCCCAAAACGGCTGATAATACCTGAATCCACCGCACGTTGTGGAATTTGACCCGAAGCTTTCCAGTGACTTGTAAAATAGGATCCTGAAATCTTAAAACCAGATTGATTATTTAATTTATAATGATATTTACCAAGAAGATTTATTCGCTCAAAATCCTGAGGGTGCTCGAAGTATCCGTCACTGGTTATATATTCTCCTGCGGCATAAGCATCTGTAAATTCCGATTCAATGATTTTAACTAAGGCGACCAGCCTGTTGGATTGAAATTTACCTGATTCAAATGATATGCTATGATTCGGGATG
The DNA here is from genome assembly GCA_964486185.1 of uncultured Saprospiraceae bacterium. Lineage (GTDB taxonomy): Bacteria > Bacteroidota > Bacteroidia > Chitinophagales > Saprospiraceae > Vicinibacter. The sequence continues at coordinate 32,409 of CAZALD010000007.1, read as the reverse complement.
CGTTCTTTCAATTTGAAATTTACAGATGCTGAAGTGGCAAAATTTCCAGCAGAAGCATCATAACTACCTTTTTCAAACCCTACACTCTGCACCGTTTCGGGAATAATAAAATGAAGATCTGCATACCCCTGGCCATGTGCGTGTGATACCATATTGACAGGTAATAAATTATCGACCAAAATCGCTACATCTGTACCGTGATCTATATCAAAACCTCTGAAGAAAATTTGTTCTGCTTTACCTCCACCTGCATGTTGAGAAATGAACAATCCAGGGACTTGTTGTAATAATTCCTGGCTGTTATTGATAGGATTTACATGCAAATCAATTTTTTGCAAACTTCGATGAATGGGTTCTGTGATATCTATCTGATTAAGAATCGATGGTGATTCTTTCATTATCACTTGTATCCTATTTTGAAAATGTTGGTTTGACACCACAATATCAAAAGATGAATATCCTAGTAACGTGCATCGAAGCGTATCATTATCCATTGCTGTTTTATCATAAAAAAAACCATTGGCATCAGAATGCGTATGATCTTTTGAACGAAGATTAAAAATGGTTACGGATTCCAGGGGTTTTAAATCTGCATCGACAACTAATCCAGAGCATTGAGAATAAAGTACAAAATTTATTCCAATGAACCAAAAAATCCCTATCCAAATGGTTTTCATGTTTACAAAATTACAATAATCAGATTTGATTCAATTCATGTTGTAGTGCTAAAAGCTCTGGATGCTTGGAATTGGTTTTACTGGCTTTAGCTAAATAGATTGTGGCATTTTGTTTATCCTTTTTATGCAGGTATATTTTGGCCATCAGCCGGTTGATATCGATATTATCAGGTCGTAGATTCATATCATGACTCAGGTATTTTAATGCAGTATCCGGATCATTATAAAAATTCAGATAGATATTTGCATATTCAAGACTCATATTGTGACCGTGATCCATATCATCCTGTAACATTTGCATCACTTCATCCAAGGTAGACTTCATTAAATCCAGCTGACCCTCCTGTTTATAGAAGCTGGCAAGCTGGACAAAAAATCCAAATTCCGGAATAATCTGACAAGCTTCCAGTATTTCTTTTTTTGCTTCAGCTTTTTTATTTTGTTTTAAATAAACCTCAGCTAAAGCAGCTTTGGCAAAAGGATAATCCGGTCGTTCTGAAAGCAATTCAAGTAATACATTTTCAGATTCATTCCATTTATTATATCTGAGGTATAATTCTGCAAGTTGAAGGGCAGCCCATGATTTTTCATCACTTCCGGGACTTCCGGCTTCAACGGCCATTTTCATAGCTGAGATGGCTTCATCCGGCATACCAAAAATTTCTCTCAGGTAGGATACTCTTGAATACGATCTCAGATCAGGTCGAATGGAAACCATTTTATCAGCCATCTCTACAGCTTTGTCGTACTGACCCAATTCGACATTGGCATCAACCAGGGCCCCATAGATTTTTGCATTATACGGATTAAGACTTAAAGCCTGTGTTGCAATTTGTAAGGCTTCATCAAAAGAGTGCAGTGATAATTTCACACTGGCTTTTGCGCTCAACGCTAAAAATTTTTGATCGTTAGTCAATTTTTCTGAAGTGAATAGCTGATCAATCATTTTTAATGCAGCATTGTAATAATGTCCGTGTTCTCCGGTAACACGTGCTTCAAGTATATAGAGATTTGCCAATTGAATCAATGCATCGATCGATTTTGGATCTTTGGAAAGGGAGAATTTTAAATCAGCATATTGCGAACGGACTTCAGCCCATTCATTAAAATATTTTAATTTTTCGGGCCGGTCTAACAGTTGAGGTATTTCAAAATCAGAGAGTTTAGTTGGATTTTCCTGATTGCAGGAAATAAAAAACATAAAGCTAATAAGTAGAACAAATAATTTTTTCATAACAAAAGAATTTAGAATTAGATTAAGTAAAAGCTAACACAGGTCCTTACAAACCTTTGTCTGTAAGGACTTGTGTTAATGAAAAAAATTAATTTTTAATGAGTTTGGTGAATCCTAAAATTCCACCATTTGTACTGGAAACTGTCGCAAAATAAATCCCAGTTGGAATATTGCTCAGATCCACAGTAAATTCATGAAAGCCTTTATCAAATGTTTTTTGACTTAAAGATTGAATGGATTTACCCTCTTCATTTTTAAGATCTATTTTGAGTTTGCCTTCAAACATGGAGTTAATTTTAAAAGTTGTAACTCCAGCTACAGGATTTGGATAATTTACAACAGATACCCTGGGTCTTTCAAGGCCAATCACTCCTCCGTCAGGATTTTGTACTGACGTAACAATTTTACCACCGCATTCACCATCACCAGACCAGGGAGCAGCCAGGTAGGGAAAATCAGCACGAAAAGCGGCATCATTTTTTTCAACGCCTGTTGTATAGGTCAAGACCCCCAATAATTGATTGGTTACCGGATTTGGATTACCTGCAGTATAATCATCGTACCATAAGCCTATCGCTGCAAGAACGATTCCTGATACAGCCTGAAGTTCTATTCTGGTGACATCATCTTCGAGACGTCTTCCATTTGGAAAGCCATCCATATTCGGGATAAATTCGAGATTGGTATTGGCATATTGAGGTGAGGTTAAACCCAGTACAGCCGCTTGCACCAGACCCAATGTGCTAAATGCAGGGTCATTTCTGGGAGTTACCGGGACAGCCATATTCAAACGCAACATATCGCCTCCGTTTGGTAAGAAATTATGGATAAAAGGTTTGCCGGAGGCTAATGGATTTCCATTTTTTCCAGTAGCCAGTTGGTATGGTTTAAAATTAGGAACACCAGTATGAAAAGCAGGCCATAAATCCACAGAACGTGCTTTACCAGCTCCAGGCAATAATAGAGTACCAAAAATAGCATCATCCAGGGCGGTTCCTGCCAATGCAGGATTACCTTTTAAGCCGTAAAGACCGTCTTTTCCATAACCAAAGTCAAACGCCTGCAGGGATTTTCTCTGTATCCGTAATTTGGACATTGAAGGAACAGCTGTTCCAAAAAGAGCATCATCCATATACAATGCGAGTTCCGGATTAAAGAAAAAATTGTCTAGTAAGGTGTCATTGATTTCATCATAAGGCGATAAACCATTCCAGTAATCTTTATATCCAATTGGTATAACCACTTCATTCGTCAGGGGCATACCCAAGCGGGAAACCTGAATCCATTCACCGGAATGCGTTTCACTACCTGGAGAAAGCGTGCGTATTTTAGGCCGGCTGGCTGAAGCCCATACTCCAATAACATAATTCGGATCGAGGATATTGGCTGGTGTAGTGGCCGCACCTGCTTTTAATAAAGTAGCTATTGGGATTTGTAGTGTAATGGCACTTACATTAAGACAAGCCAAGCCATCTCTTGGCTTACCCATTTGGCGTGGCAGGTCACCAAGATCAAAAACACCTCCCAGATCCACAAAAAACGGATCATCGGTAGGTCCGCAAAATACGCGTTCTCCACCCGAGCTTCTGACTAATGCATTTTGCATCAGTGTAGCGTAAGTCGTACCTAAGCCAACCGGAGAACTAATGGACCTGGCACCAATATTGGCTGGTGGCACAATACCATCTGAGACGATCACCTGAAAACTTAATCCACCATCCATACTGCGTTCCAGCGTATAGGTAGTTTTCAGATTCTGTTTTCCAAGGCGGATGTTAAAAAAGGTCGTTGGATCCTCATTGACCTGCTTAAAGGTAAACCGGTATGTAATTTCATCCCCCGGTTTGGATGCGTCATTATCAATGTGAATTTCGTACCGTATGTTTTCACCAAAACTGTAATAGTTGGGTCCTCCATGAGGAAATTGAAGTGGCACGTAAGTCGCAATGATTGTAATCATTTCCGGATTATCCGGACTTCGGAATGCATACAGATCGACGTTGTCAGCCAACGGATCATTTGCAATCAGTGGTGCTTCGCGATGACTGGAGGCCATCAGACCGGTCACCACAAAACAGCAAAAGCTGAGGAAAAGTAGTTTTAATTTCATAATTTTTTGATTTGTATGAGCTACGTTTTGAAATTTAAATTTGGATTTATTTGAATTGAATAATTTCTAAATTCAACTACCTTTGTCCTGATAATCATGACGATAAGTGCTGAAAATAATTTAACTCAGTTTCTTGCATTACGGTCAAAAGACCGTGACCTGGCACTTAAGTTTCTCATGGATCGGTATGGTAATGCTTTATATGGAGTGGTTTCAAAAATCCTGACCGAACCAACTTTGGCAGATGACGCACTGCAGGAAGGTTTTATTAAAATCTGGAAAAACATTCAGGACTTTAGTCCGGAAAAGGCTTCATTATATACCTGGATGTTTACAATTGTCCGAAATACGGCCATTGATTTATTGAGAAGAGAATCCAATAGAAAAATCCAATCGCTTGATTCCAGCGTATCTGATAATATGGCAAACAGCGTTGAAGCAACTATTAAAGATGTCGGACTGGATCAAAAAATCAGACAACTCAATCCAAAGTATCATGAAATTATTGATATGATTTATCTTAAAGGCTATACACAACAGGAGGTGTCGGATATTTTGAAACTGCCTTTGGGAACAGTAAAAACAAGAGTAAATACTGCGATCAAAATATTGCGCAACGTGTTGGCATTTATTTTAATACTATTATGGGTTTTAATTAAATGAGTACAAATTTCAATATACAGGACTATATCAATTCAGGTATTCTGGAGCAATATGCTATGGGATTTACTTCAGAAGACCAGAACCGGGAAATTCTTGTGCTCGTGAAACAATATCCGGAATTACAAAAAGAATTGAGGGATATTGAAAGTAGTCTAGAATTATTTGGCCAACAGTATTCCAAACCAATGCCAGGTTATTTAAAAGACCGGATTATGCGAAGCATTGAATTTGAAAAAACCAGAGAACAAATAGGAAAAAATTCTGGAAATGGAATAATACAATATCTGCTGTATATTGCCTTACCTGCTTTGCTGATTACCTGTATTTATTTATGGAACCAGGAAAATGATCGACAAAATGAAATAAGACAACAAAGTATCATTCTGGCAGGTCTTCAGGAAAAAATAAAAAATGATAGTTTGTCTTTGGTGGATTGTACAACCCAGCTGGATGTATTGAGAAATAAATCACAGCAACGCATATTATTAAAAGGAACTAACAATTCACCCCAGTCGTTTGCCGCGGTATATTATGATACTGTAGCCCAACGCATTTACCTTGATGTTTTGGAACTACCAGAAATTCCGGCACATAAACAATATCAATTGTGGGCAATTGTCAGTGGCAAGCCTGTTGACCTGGGAGTCTTCGATTTATCAAAAAACAAAACTGCGTTTAAAGAAATAAAATTTGTACAAGATGCTCAGGCATTTGCCATTACATTAGAACCTTACGGCGGTCAGGCTTCGCCGAGCATGGATCAGATGTATGTGATGGGAGGGATTTAAAATTGAAAATGGTGTTGTGATTAGGAAGTTATAAACAGGTAGTTTTTAAATCAAAAATGTTGTAGCAAAATAGTAATAACTCCTGATTAAACAACATTAATCGAAGTTTAATAAAAATAACATAAATACTGTTTGATTTAAAAAAGAATGCGCTGTTAACCCATGTTGATTTAACTTAGCTAAAAGCGAAAAAGATCTTTACCAGAATTTTATCTTGAGATGAAAAATTCTTAGCGTTTAAATTGTAATTTTTAAAATAAGTTTACAGTAATTAAAATTATTATAAAATCAATTTATTAAAGATCAACTGCGACTCCAGAGGGTATTTTGGAAGAATAGAACTGAATAATAATATAAAATGTAAGTCTGGATTGTATATAAATTTATTGACTGGTTATCTTGTGATGAAATTCATCATTCGGTTAAAGGTGATTTTACCTTAGTTCGTTAGATAAAACAAGCAGATTATGAATCAAAAACAAGTGATTTTTCTAATTTTCCTGATCACATTGGTACCTAATGTAAAAGCCCAGGATATTCATTTCAGTTTACACGCAAATTTCCTTTATTTAAATTCAGAATCTTTTTTTCAACAACGAAGTGATAGTATAACTTTTTTATCTTTTGTAAATGACAGTACGGCAATCCGGAACAGAGGATACAGTGAATCGTCCAGTCAGCAGGATTATAATGGAGGTCCCGGATTTAGTTTTGGAGCAAAAATTCATTTTCAATTATCAGACAGATTTTCCATTACATCTGGTCTGTCGACAATTTACAATAGATTCAGCAAAGAATCAAACCATTTAATTTCAAAATTTACAATTGCAAGCACGGATACAATTAGCTACACCTGGATTCAAAATCCTGATTTTCATTGTGACGAATATGAAAACAATATTCAGGATTTAGGCAACATCCCCAAAGGAACTCTGTTTAATATGATTTTTTTAGATCTTCCAGTCGAATTAAATTATGAAATTATTCCCAGCAAACTTCATATTACAGGGGGTGTATTTCTTCAGACACCTTTATATGCCAAAGCAAGCTCGTCCTATATCTCATTAGAACAAAAAATGACTGGTGGTAAAACCATTTGCAAATATATTGTGCGGGAAAATAATGAAAATGTTCAATTCAAATATACGAATCTGGGTATAACAGGAGCCATCTCGTATCAGCTTTCGGAGTATATAAAGCTAAATGCTGCGGTCCGGCAAACATTCAATAAGGTTTTTACAAATACAAGTATTTTTCAGCCCAATCTGGAGTCAGTTCATTATAATCCGATACAGTTTTCGATAGGCATTCAATATTCTTTTGGGAAATTTATCCGAATGAATTCTCCACAATAATGGGATAATTGATCTTACTTTAGGAGAACTCCTTATTTCTGTTTAACTTTCGTCCCTAATTTTAAAAAATATGCGTACTACACTATTATTTGGGTTGTTTTTACTTTTTGTCATTGGAGTTCAAGCACAGAATTACAGTATAAAGGCCTCTGTGCAGGTTTGGGTAGATGATTCACAGATGCCGGACCGTCTGATCTTAAGATGGCTTCCGGATCCGGATGCCACAAACTATTATGTATATAGAAAGACCAAAGCATCAACCAACTGGGGTAATATTATTGGCAATCTTCCAAAAGACTCCTTAAGTTTTGTTGATTCGAATGTCGAAGTAGGAAAAGCATATGAATACAGAGTTTCTAAAGTTAGTACAGTACAGAATGGATTTGGTTATGTGTATGCTGGTGTGGAAGTTCCACCTATCGAATGGAGAGGTAGTATCTTGCTGGTCGTTGATAGTGCGGTCAACAGAAATTTAAAAATGGAAATAGATCGCTGGAAATCGGATCTTACCAATGAAGCCTGGAATGTTATTACATATGTACCCTCTGTAAGAAATACAGTTGTCGATATTCGCACCCGAATCTCCGACATCAAAAAACTGAATCCGGATTTAAAAACAGTTTTTCTTCTGGGTCATATAAAAGTACCCTATTCAGGAAATATTGCACCCGATGGTCATGCACCGGATCATGTGGGAGCCTGGGCAGCCGATACGTATTATGCAGATTTAGATGGCATGTGGACTGATTTTAGTGTAGATAATAGTGGTGCCAACAGGGCAGAAAATAAGAATATACCTGGGGATGGAAAGTTTGATCAATTCAATATACCCAGTGATGCTGATGTGGAAGTAGGACGTGTGGATTTTTTTAACATGCCGGCTTTGGTAAAAAGTGAAACAGAACTTTACAGACAATATTTAAATAAAAACCACGCCTGGCGTAATGCTATGATCCAGGCTGAACGACGCGGAATTGTACAAGATAATTTTAATTTTGCCGGGGAAGCTTTTGGTCAAAATGGAATCCGCAATTTTTCCGTGTTATTTGGTCCATCCAATGTGGACTATGGAACTTACAGGGATAGTCTTCGTAAAAAATCGTATCTCTGTTCGTATGGTTCCGGACCCGGTAGCTATATCAGTGCCGGAGGTATTTCTACCACAGCCAATATGGCCACGGACAGTTTACAAACTGTATTTACTTTTTTATTTGGAAGTTATTTTGGCGATTGGGACAGTCAAAATAATTTTCTCAGATCTGCATTGGCGAGTGGAACCGTATTGACAAATGCCTGGGCTGGAAGACCCCACTGGGCTATACACCATATGGCTAAAGGAGATCATATTGGCTATTCAACTCGTCTCAGCATGAATAATACAGCCAGCTTATATAATGCTGGCAATTCAGCCAGATCTGTTCATATTGCCCTGATGGGAGACCCAAGTCTGACGATGTATCCTTTTGCAGGGACAAGTTCATTGAGATTAACTGAAATAAGTACGGATATTGAATTAAAATGGAGCCCTGCGTTACAGGCTACTCATGGATATTATATCTACAGGCGTGTAGTTGGAAATACCTTATTTGATGTCATTGCAAGAAATGTTACAGATACTGTCTACAGAGATAAATGTTTGATACCCGGATTAAAGTATGAGTATATGGTCCGAGCTGTAAAACTGGAAACCAATGCAAGTGGTTCTTTTTTTAATTTATCTACAGGAATCCGGGATACCCTAAGTAAATTGAATAATCCGCTACCTCAGGCACAATTTAGCTATACCAATGATTTTGAATTTTTTCATTTTAAGTCGGAATCAAAAAATGTACAAGATGTAAAATGGATTATTGGATTGGATACTTTTAATACCAGTGAAATAAATGTAGAACTGGATTGCAGGAAAAATCCTCAGCAAATCTGTTTGATTGCAGTTGGTGATTGTGAAGAAGATATGGTGTGCCGATCAGTTGGTTTTGATTGCAGTATCCCCCAGATATCAAAATTTAAAGTGGATTCCATAAAATGTTATGGTGGAAAAGGAGCAATTGAAATCGAAGATGTGTTGGGAGCAGATCCTTTTACATTCAATTGGAAAAATGGTCAAACGTCTAATAAATTAAGCAATGTAGGTGCCGGTATATATGATGTAACAATCACATCAGCAAAAGGAACAAAACGAATCTATAGTTATGAAATTATTCAACCCGATTCTATTAGTTTGAATTATAACATCAAACCGGCAGATCCCGGCAAACAAAATGGAGGAATTACCAATCTGAGTATTAAAGGTGGAACACCTCCATATCAATATATATTTAGTGGTGGCAACAAACTGGATTCTGTCGCGGCCGGAACTTATACACTTAGCATTACAGATGCCAATGGCTGCCAAAAAACGCTAAACATTACCGTGCCGGTTAATACAGCAACAAAAGATATCGTAAAATACAATTCAATAAAATTGTATCCAAGTCCAGCAAGCGATTATATCTCTATTGATATTGCACAAAGCATAAAAATTAAAAGTATCCTGCTGATCGATGCGCAAGCAAAAGTAATCCGTCAATTGCCGGTGACTTCTGGTAGAATAACAATTTCTGAATTAACTCCGGGTTGGTACTCCCTTCAATGTATCACCAAATCTGGAATTGAATATTATCCTTTTGAAAAGCTGTAATTGCAGTTTATTGGATTATTCAGATGAACGAATGATTCCTCCGCAGGGCTGATAAAGCATAAACAAACGAATCCTGCCGACAGGTAGGATAAAAATGACGGTGCTATGCGTTAGCCAAGCCTGACCGATGCAGGCGGGTCCGGCAATAGCTAAGGGGATGGCGAAAGTTGCTTCGTGAAATTGTCTATTCGGGACTTAGTGGCCATCATTCAATAAGCGTTTAACAAAGTCTGATGTAATCGGAAATACATAGTGAAAGATCATTTTTTACGCTTTTAAATCATGCTATTCTCTGGTCAAAGTGGTATAACTAAATAGCCTGGATAAATGTGTTTTTTCATCCAATCCAGTTTATTAGTAATCCTTTTCAATCCCTACTAATCGCCTTTAGTATTCGTTCTTTCTTCTATAATGAATCATAATGAACAGATTATCAGATCAATATATTTAAATTCACAATGAGCAAAAGAATTTCAAACGTTAAATTTGTATTAAAAATACGAAAACATTCGTAGATTTGCCATTAGAATGTAATTTTTGTCTTACCAATCAGACCGTATACTATGAATAAATATATAAATAAACCCACAGAAGGAGAACTGGAAATCCTTCAAATCTTATGGCGTTTAGGTCCTTGTACTGTTAAAAAGGTCAATGAAGTCATGAATGAAAAGAAGGAAGTGGGTTATACGACTTCGCTTAAAATGTTGCAGATTATGATTGAAAAGGGACTTTGTCAGCGAGAGGCAGAAGGAAAACTCCATATATATAAAGCAGCTTTAAAAGAGCAACAGGTCAAAAAAAATTATCTGAAAGATATGATCGATCAGGTGTTTGAAGGCTCACCTATGGAAATGGTAGTACAAACTCTTGGAAATTATAAAGCATCGCCTCAGGAAATCGTAGAATTGAAAAAACTCATAAAAGATTTGGAAAGTCAGCAAAATTTATGAATCCAGTACTTGAATCCGGTCAACTAACGCTGAAGGAATTATTTGCTTCCACATTAATTCATTCATTATGGCAGGGTGCTGTGATTGTATCATTAATGTGGTTGATCCGGATTGTATTCCGGAAAAGTACGAATCTCAATTATGTACTATCCTTAATGGCTTTGATTCTCATGATGATGACGAGTTTGTTTACATTTATCCATTTCTGGACTCAAAATACAGTTGGTTTTTATTCGGATTCTTTTTTATCTGAAACCTTGAGCAGACCGGATTTTCTGGATTGGTTTAACGTTATCTGGTTTATCGGTGCGACTTTTTTCTTTTTCCGGTTTTTATTAAGTCATTATTATCTCAGGAATCTGATCAGGAATTCAGAACTAATTCAAAATGATAAATGGCTCGAATTATTTACTTCAATCAAAATATATTATTCCTTACATAAGTCAGTAATTCTTTTACAAAGTGAAAAAGTCAGTTCTGCTTTTTTAACCGGAGTAATCAAACCGGTGATTATTATTCCTACTTCCTGGGTTAATCAATTGTCCTACAGGGAAGCTGAATGTATTCTGGCGCATGAATTATCCCATATTGTCAACCGGGATCATTGGGTTAATCTCTTTATTCATTTTGCAGAAATTATTTTTTATTTTAATCCGGCAGTCCATATACTAATTGGACATATCAAACTGGAAAGGGAACTAAAAGCGGATAAGTCGGCCTGTGATTATTTAAAGGAACCCATGTTGTACGCAAAATTGATTATTAAAATTGAAGAAGCAACCACAGTGGTACCTGCGTTTACACTTCCTTTCTTCGGGCAGAAAAAACAATTAAAACGGAGAATAGAATCGGTTTTACAAATTAAAACTTCCGGAAAAGACTTTACTTCAAAAATTGCTTTATTCGGACTCATCATAAGTGTTTTGTTGTTTAGTAGTGTTAAACTGGGCACACCGCTAAATCAACATTGTTTGCTTGAAATCCAGCCAAAACCTTGTACAAAGGAGTTGCTCTTTGAACCAATCGTTAAGATTAAAACAAAAAATCTAATAGATAAAGATGAAATTGTAATTCAATCTAAACCAGAACTTGTAAAAGTCCATAAAGAAATTACTTTAGTAAGTGACAAAAAAATTAAATCTTCACAACAACTGTCTGTTGATGAAATAGCAGAAGAAGAATCTGAAAGCGAGTTAATAGCTTTTCACTCTGACGCAGAAAATGTTTTAGAAAAAATTGAAAGAGAGATTCAGTCAGATAAAAAAGTAAAAAGGACTATAATTTATGAAATATCAAAATCAGTTACAGACACAACAGAAACGGTACAGGGTGGTAACTGGACTTTACCAAGACAGATCAGGTATTATGCTCCTTCAGAAAATAAAACATATATTATAATAAAAACACGGAATGCACCTACTTACGAGTCAGAACCAGACTGGAACTCTCCCGGAAGAGTCAGATTTCTGATGAGAGATAAAAATTAATTCATTTTAAAATAAAGTATATGAAAAACGTAATGATTTCCTTTTTTATGATGTGTTTGGTACTTTCTACACTGCAAGCACAAAATCAAAATACTGATAATAACAATAAAAAAATTGTTATTAAGAAGGTAAAAATTGAAAATGTAAATGGTATTGAAACAAGAACTGAAACTATTGATACCATGGATGCGCTCAACTGGACGGAAATGGATTCAGATTCCAAAGAAATTATTATTGAAAACATCGAAGGAATTGATTTTGACTCAGACTCAGAAGAACATTCCGGAATGTCTGTACCGGGTCAGTTTAAGATGATCGTGGATAAAGAACTGTCGGAGACCACAGAACGAGTAACACCACCCAACAAAGCCGTGCTTGGGGTTCAGTTGAGAAGTGTTGACGGTATGAATGGTGCACAGGTGATTGAAGTAATTGAAGGTTCGGCTGCTGAAAAAGCAGGTTTATTAGAAGGTGATATTATCCTATCTATTAACGGAAAGACCACCAATGATGTAGAATCTGTTATCGAAACACTTTCACCCAATAAACCGGGAGATAAAGTAAAAATAAAGTACCTAAGAGATACTAAGATAAAAGATGTAAAAGCCACTCTTCAGGAACGAAAAGAAGAAGTAATCTCTATGAAAAGTTGTTCGCCTGCTACCATGTCAAAAATGAAATGTTGTAAAGGAGCCGAAGTAAAATGCTGTAAAAAAGGTGAAATGAAAATGTGTAAGGATATGGATACTAAATCCATGATGAGAATTCATAAAGAAATGAAAGAGATAGACGGAATTAAAGATGGCGAGAAGAAAGTGATTATTATCCGTAAAAACGCTGACGGTGGGAATTCCGATAATGAAATTAAAGAAATTGAAATAATCCGCAAAAATGATGGCGAACAAACCATTATTGAAACAAAAAGTCAAAAATCAGATAAACAATCTTTGAATGTTGAATACCTGACCAGTAGTCCAAACCCAAGCAATGGTCAGATGAAAATCCGGTTTTCAGGATTAGCTGTACCTACTACGATTCAGGTTTTGGATCTGAATGGCAAAGAAATATATACAGAAAAACTAAATGATTTTGACGGCAACTATAATAAAGATATTGATATAAAAAACGAAGCGCGAGGCACTATGATTTTAAAAATCATCCAGGGAGATAAAATCATGACACATAAAATTATCGTTGAGTAAATCTTTCTTCATAATTTGCTTTTAGTAACAGGGTTATTAAAGTCAAAGTTAATATATCCGGGGTAAAACGATACTCCGGATATTTTTTTTAATGAACTCCGTAATCTTTTAATCAGGGTGTGGAATTTGAGTTCAGGAGATGGGATTTAAAGATTTTCATATCTTAGCTAACTTTTTTATTAATTCATAGCTATTCTGAAACATGAAAAAAATTCTTATAGGAACTTTGGTTGGTACAATTCTTTTTTTTCTTTATCAAACCACTATGTGGATGGGAGGAATCCATGGGAATTTTGCCAATTACACAACAAAGCAAAACGAAATTATTTCTGCTTTGAGTCAAAATCTGGATTCTGAGGGATTATACCTTATACCGATGGCAGATCCAGGCAGTCCAAATAAAGTACAGGAAGAAGAAAATCTCATGAAAAATCATACAGGCAAGCCCTGGGCAATGATATTTTATCATCCCAGTTTGGATGGAATGTCAATGAGTTATATTCTTGTAGGCATTTTATATAGTCTTATTGCCTGTTTAATAACATCGCTGATTTTATTTTATGGTAACTTTTCTGGATTTCAGGCCCGTTTTCTCGTTTCAATGGCTTTTGCTGTGTTTACACTGGCACAAGGAGTTTTGGATGATATGAACTGGTGGTCTTACCCCTGGTCATTTGTAAAAACTGAAGTGCTGGATCTTACCTTGGGTTGGGCGATGGTTTCTGTATGGTTTGCCTGGTTTTTTAAAAAATAAATGAAATCTGGTTTAAACCTAGAATTACAATTAGAACTAATAAGTAAAGGGATCGATGACATTAAATGAGAAAATAAAATATGCTCCTTTTTATTTATTATCATTAATTCCTCTGAAGATACTTTACCTGGTTTCTAATGGTTTGTATCTGATTATTTATAAATGTATCGGGTACCGGAAATCCGTGGTGCGTTCCAATCTGCAACTGGCATTTCCACAACATGACAAAAGACATCTTCTTGAAATCGAAAAAAAATTTTACCAGCATTTTTGTGATTCATTTGTTGAATCCCTAAAAGCAATTAGTATTGGAAAACAACATTTATTAAATCGGATTAAAATCATTAATCCAGAAATTTTAGAACAGTACGAATCAAAAAATAAAAGTTATATATTGTATTCAGGTCATTTTGGCAACTGGGAATGGATGTTGAGCTTTCCATTGCTTTTAAAACCAAAAATCGTCACATTTTATCTGCCACTCAGAAATCTTTATTTTAGTAATTTAATTAAAGGAATTCGCGGTCGATTTGGTGTTGAATCGATCGAAGCCGGAAGAGGATATAAAGCATTATTGCAATATTCAGTCAAAAAAATAAGTACGTTTACTTTATTTCTTGCAGATCAAAGTCCTCATCGGGATGCTAATATGCATTGGACTTTATTTTTTAACAATGAAACTTCATTTAATACAGGTATAACCGCTATGTCAAAAAAATTAAAACCGGTCGTCTTGTTTCCACATTATAGAAAAATTTCTAGAGGTTATTATGAAGTTGAGTTTGTTGAACTTTGGAATGGTGAAGGGGAATTAAAAGAACATGAAATCATCAATCGATTTGCAGTAACTTTGGAAAAAGCGATTATAGAGTCGCCCCATTTATGGCTTTGGACTCATCGCCGATGGAAATTAAAAAAATCTGATTATCAAAATGAAAATGTTTCGATTTTATCTTAAGCAAAACAACTATATGAAATTAAAATTTATTGCAGTCCTGCTATTGGGTAGTATGATTACTCTTGGAGCGCAGGATAAAAAACAAATTTCCCACGAAGATATGTGGAAATTAAAAAGGGTCGGATCACCGGTTGTTAGTCCGGATGGTACCAAAGTTATTTTTTCTGTTACCGAAGCATCTTATGATGAAAAGGAACAAGTCAGTGATATTTGGATTGCTTATACAGATGGCAGTAGTGTACCCCGAAAATTAACAAGTGGCAAGTCTGGTGAAAATTCGTATAGCTGGAGTCCGGATGGAAAACATATCGCTTTTACAAGTAAACGCGATGGTGATGAAGAATCTCAGGTATATATCATGAATATTGCAGAAGGTGGTGAAGCGCAAAAACTTACTAAATTAAGTACAGGTGCTTCATCTCCTAAATGGAGTCCGGATGGCTTACAAATTTTATTTAATAGTTCGATATTTCCTTTGTGTTATGCCGATTCAACAAATAAAAAAATGCTGGAAGAGAAAAAGAAATTAAAATATAAGGCTAAAGTGTATACTGGGTTTCCGATTCGCAATTGGGATAAATGGAAAGATGAAAGACAGACTCATGCATTTATACAATATGTCCATCCGGATAGTGTTGCCCGTAATATTTTTACGGAAGTGGCCATTAGCAGATCAGAAGGTTTTCAATTTTCAACGGCAATTTGGACGCGGGATGGAAAAGAAATTTTGTTTTCGGCCAGTCAAGATGCCAATACGGCTGCCTATCAGGAAAGTTCAAATCATATTTATAAAGTGTCAGTATCAGGAGGAGATGCCATACAACTAACCGAAGGAAAGAGGGAAGCATCCAATCCGGTTTTTTCAAAAGACGGACGCTATCTCTTTTGTTTGCAGGCTATGAATAATAATTACAAAGTTTATAACGAAGGACGATTGACCAGATATGATTGGCCTTCTATGCGAAACGAAATGATTCTCATACGGGAGCTGGATTCACCCTTGTCAAATATCACTCCCACTCCAGACAAATTATTTTTAATTGCTGAAGTAAAAGGCAGGGATCTTATCTATCAATGTGAGTTAAATGGCAATAATCTCCAATTGTTGACGAGTACACCATCGGGATGTTATTCTAATCTTACAATTTCGGAATCTGTCAATCCTCAAATATTGGCCAATTATGAATCCACTATGATGCCTCCGGAAGTTGTCAGAATTAATGGAGAAGGCAAACATATATTTATCAGTTCATTTAATTTGAGCACATTAAATCAAATGGATTTAGATCCTGGTGAAACGATTTGGTTTACATCGAGCAAGGGCAAAAAAATACGGAGTCTGATGATTAAGCCACCGGGATTTAATGCCACTAAAAAATATCCATTATTTGTTTTAATACATGGAGGACCTGCCGGATCGTGGAAAGAAAGCTGGTCGTATCGTTGGAATTATCAGTTGCTGGCTAAACCAGATTATATTTTATTAATGACAGATTATACCGGATCGACAGGCTATGGAGAAAAATTTTCACAGGATATACAATACGACCCATTCAAAGGGCCGGCGCAGGAAATCAATGAAGCTGCTGCAGATGCCATCAAACGATTTTCGTATATTGATGGAACAAAGCAGGCAGCCGGAGGCGCGAGTTATGGTGGACATTTGGCAAACTGGTTGCAGGCAACCACAACGCATTACAAATGTTTGATTTCACATGCAGGCCTTGTAAACAGTGTTTCTCAATGGGGTTCGAGTGATTATATTTATGGACGAGAAGTCATGAATGGCGGGACACCCTGGTCAAATAGCAAGGTCTGGAAAGAACAGAACCCGATGCTCTTTGCCGCCAATTTTAAAACGCCGATGCTGGTGACTATCGGTGAATTGGACTATCGGGTTCCAGTCAACAATTCTATTGAAAACTGGAATATCCTGCAACGTCAAAAAATACCCTCAAAACTTATTGTTTTTCCGGATGAAAACCATTGGATTTTAAAAGGAGAAAACAGTAGATTCTTTTATCAGGAATTACACGATTGGCTTGCGAAGTATCTGAAATAAAAATTAATAAAAGTAAATGAAGAAATATGAATAAAAAACAATTTTTCCACATCATTCCATTTTTATCCGTTCGGGATATTCAGGAAACAATTGACTATTATAAAAACAAGCTGGGATTTTCCGAAGAATGGACCTGGGGTGAAGCGGATGGAGGAATTAGTCGCAATGAACTGGCTCTTTTATTTAATAAACATCCTACACATGTTGATCGCATTAATACAGAAGAAAAGCGATTTGAATTGGTGTGGTTTGTATTTTCAGTTGATGATATTTATGACGAGTTTAAAGCAAATGGAGTTGAAATTGTAAAAGAACCTCAGGATGAACCCTGGGGGCAACGGGAGTTTTCTTTTATTGACATCAATGGTTATTTGATCCGGGTATCTCAATCTATCAATCTTATAGATGCTGAAGATTAAAAATACTTGTTCAGATTTCGGTTGATGTTCTGAATACCTTCTGGCTAACTTTGCAATAAAAATATGTTGACGACAGACAGAATGTACAAGGCACTTACTGAAAAAGACATAGCCTTTGAAGGTAAATTTATTGCTGCTGTAAAGACGACTGGTATTTTTTGCAGACCTGTTTGCACTGCTCGCAAACCAAAACCTGAAAATGTTGAGTATTTTAGTTCGTGTACAGAGGCCTTGAAGCATGGTTACCGGCCTTGTAAAATCTGTCATCCTCTGGAGCAACTTCATAAGACGCCTGACTATGTCAGTGATATCATCAAGGAGGTACATGAAAAACCCGAACAAAAATTAAAAGACTGGGATTTGCGCAAACGGGGCATAGAACCTATTACACTGCGAAGGTGGTTTTTAAAACATCATGGGATTACCTTTCATGCTTATCAAAGAATGTTTAGAATAAATACAGCTTTTAAAAAATTAAAGGAAGGAGAAGCCATTAGTGTAGCTGCACATAATTCAGGTTATGAATCCATTAGTGGATTTGCAGATCGGTATAAATCTGTGATGGGCAGTTCGCCAAATAAATATAAGGATCAAACAATCATTGATTTGATGCGATTGGATACACCTGTGGGTCCGATGATAGCGTGTGCAGATTCAAAGGGGCTATGTTTATTGGAGTTTACCGACCGGAAAATGCTGGAAACAGAATTTAAAGATTTATCAAAACGTATGCGAGCGATCATTATACCGGGCAAAAATGCATTTTTTCCAGAACTGGAAAGACAGCTAAAAGCCTATTTTGATTCTCAACTTTCAGAATTTACCATCCCTTTAAATATGCAGGGTACAAGTTTTCAACAGGAGGTATGGAGAGAATTAATGCGTATCCCGTATGGACAGACAAGGTCCTATCAAAAACAAGCGAATGCTATCGGAAAACCTGCGTCGGTGAGAGCGGTGGCAAATGCCAATGGGATGAATAAGATCGCCATTGTGATTCCATGTCATCGGGTTATAGGCTCCGATGGGAGCCTGACGGGTTATGGGGGTGGTCTTTGGAGAAAGCAGTTTTTACTTGAACTGGAGCAGAATAATGCAAAGCAATTGAGTTTGTTTTGAAAAAGAGCGGAATTAAATAATTTTTTTTGTCTAAGAATCTATAAAATGTCGATAAAACCAACTATATTTGTTGATTATTATCCAAAATCGATTTATTATGTTTCTTGCAAACAATTTAAAATACCTCAGAAAAAAAATCAAACAGTCCCAGGCAGATTTCGCTGAAATACTCGGCATTCCCAGAACTACCTTAGGTGATTACGAACGGGGACATACCCAACCCAGCATGGAAATGTTGGTTAAAATTGCCAATCACTACAAAGTCCAAATTGATGATTTATTGAAAATAAACCTTCAAAATACTATTTCTGAAGAGTTAAATAGCACCAATGTACGTGTTTTGGCCATGACTTTGGACGAAAATCAAAAAGGAAATATTGAGTTAGTCCGTACAAAAGCGGCAGCCGGATATATCGGCAGTTTCCAGGACCCTGAATTTGTCAGCGACTTACCTAAAATACTGATTCCCTCCTTACACGGTTTGTTTAGGGCTTTTGAAATTGAAGGAGATTCGATGTTACCCATGGAATCAGGCTCCATCGTAATTTGTAAATATGTCGAAAAAATCAACGACATCAAAAACAATGAACCCTATATTGTAGTCAGCTCACGTGATGGTCTGGTATATAAGCGATTGGAATTAAATCATTCATCCAATAGCTTATTATGTAAATCGGATAACACCTCATTTCCAAGTTTTCAGTTACCCTTTGAAGAAATCAAAGAGATTTGGGAATATCATGCACACATCGCATTCCGGGAGCCAAAGATGGTACATGATTCCTTAATGGAAGATAAACTTGGCGATATGCAAAAAAAGCTAACAGAGCTTCATAAACATTATATTGGTAAATCATAAGGCTTATAACTACTAAGCGATATAGGAAATCGAGAAAGAATGAATTCTAGAAAATTTCCAGTAAAGGAATATGATTATTGTCTAATTTAAGATTCATTTTAGCCTGAAAAATCATTAGGAATTAACAATTCAGCTAGTATTTTACTAAAAATTGGAAACTACTGACTGTCAAAAACTTAGTGCATAGATTTGTCAACTCTTAAGAGTTGACAAATCTATGCACTAAGAATGCCCAATTTTCTTCATTAAATTAACAATTTGGCATGTTAAAAATAAACCTTAATTCCAGGTCAGAAAATGAATTTATCGAGGGATTTGCCTTAAGTTATTTAAAAAGAGAAGCATCCTACTGGCTCTTAAATTTTATCTAAGCTTAGTCTGGTTTTCTCATTGCTGATATCGCCGGTATTAATCGTACCAGCAGGTTCGAAAAGCATTATAGATACCTCTTGTTTTGCAACAGGTTTATGTTCAACGCCCTTTGGTACAATTAAAAATTCATTTTCATGTAAGGAAACAATTTTATCCCGGAAATGCATTTCAAAACTTCCTTTCAAAACATAAAACAATTCATCTTCATGATCGTGTTTATGCCAGATAAATTCTCCCTGAAATTTTGCAAGCTTGACGTGTTGACCATTGAGTTCGCCGATTATGCGAGGATTCCAATGATCATGAAACATGGATAGCTTTTGATTTATATTTACTTTATTCACCGTTGATATTTTCTGATTAATGTTTTAGTGGTCTTTTTTTAATCATACCGCCTTTGGTATCTTTTACACTACTCATGACCACAAATGAATTTGGATCGATTTTTATGATCTCGGTATTTAGTTTGTTTAATTCCAGGCGGGTTATAACGGTATATAAAATATCGATATTACGGGATTCTCCGGTTTTGCCATAACCGCGTTTTCCACTATATACTGTGACTCCCCGTCCCATTTGGTTTACAATCATATCCCGAATTTCCTCATTGTGTGTTGAAACAATGGTTACGCCTGTGTATTCTTCAATTCCTTCGATAATAAAATCCAGTGTTTTGGATGCTGACAAATAAGTAATCATTGAATATAATGCAGTTTCGACCGACAATAAATAGGCAGCGGCAGAAAATATCAGCACATTGATGATTATAATAATATCGCCTATGGTTGCACTCAATTTACGGCTTAAATAAATAGCCAGTACTTCTGTGCCATCGATAACCGCACCACCTCTTACAGAAAATCCAATACCTGCACCCAAAAAGAAGCCACCAAAAATTGCTACCAGCAAAGAGTCATGAGTAATTTCCGGAAATTTGACAGTAGCAAGACATAAAGCCAATCCTAATATGGCAAGTGCTGTTTTAAGAGCAAATGTTGGATTAATAATTCGGCTGCCCATAATAATAAATGGTATATTAATACCAACGATTAAATAATATAAAGGAAATTCTGTTACGGCAGAGACCAATAATGAAATACCTGTTACTCCACCATCGATAAAATTATTAATGAGTAAAAAACTTTTTAATCCGAAGGATGCCGAAAAAATTCCAATCACGATAAGCATGGCATCTTTGATATGTTCGCTGGCTGAAACTTGTAATTCCCGCAAACCTTTCGCCAGTTTATAATCTGAATACAGCGGACCGGCAATAGTTGATCGTCTGTTTCGTCGAAGTAAATTTTGAATGACCAGATGTTTCCAGAATCGATTCATACCACAGATAAGAGAATTAGGAAATTGTAAACTTAATTTGAGATTTTGTCAAAAATAAAAAATATTTAGAATTAATCCGAATTTGTTTTTAAATCACATTGCATGTAAAGTAATAAAAAAAAGACGGACTTCTCAATTTGAGAAGTCCGTCTTTATCTATTTTCAATTAAACAGAAAAACGTTTTAATCCAGAATGATCATCCTTTTGGTAGCTGTTTGATAACCAGAATCCAATTGGTAAAAATACATTCCTGAACCTGGCAATTCATCTCGTTTGATTTTGACAGTATTCAGACCTTTGTGAGCCTCGACTGTGGTGAGATAAATTACCTTACCGGTAACATCATATATACTCAATTTTGCTGATGAATTTTCATTTAATCTGAAACTGATTTCAGTTTCTTTATCAAATGGATTCGGTGCATTCTGGTATAATTCGAACATACTGGTTTCATACATTGCATCAGAACGTACACTAAGTTTTACATCAGATGTAGTTTGCATATTATGACTGTAGGCTTCAGCAGAAGTAACATCTCCGGTTAAAGCAAATGTTTTACCTGCAGTGCAATTAGTCAATGCATTGAAATTGATAGTAAATAATACTGCATCATTAGCCAAACTTACACCTTCTTTAGCGTTCCAACTAACGGTGATAATACCATTGTCAGTCCGATTTAATCCAAAATTAGATTCATCAAGTTGTAAGGCAGCAGATTCTACTGAAACAAATGACAGATTTCGTTTATCAAAGTTTAAGGTAAACTGGAAACCATTCACGTCATTAAAATCAGAAGCTTTGATTTTCATAGAATACAAATCACCTGTTTTAACATTGGTTTCGTCGATAAATAAATTTAAGGCCTTTCCATTTCTGGAACTTAAATTACCATTTAAATTAGCGCTTGCTGAGTTATTTACATCTCCAATCTTTATCGCAATAAAATCGACAGTTGTAGATTCTTTAACCGTGAAAAAGTTTTTCTCTGCCGGATAATCCCATGGCTGAGTTGGATTCGTAAACACAAAGTCAGATGGAATAATCATCCAAGAATTTGATTTCGAAAACTCAGTATTCACACCTAAAATTAATTTTCTGATTTCAGAAATATCAGCTGCTGTAATGGAGCTAGTTTTATTTACGTCAGCTGCAATTAATTTGTAAGGGCTATTTAATGCTTCAAGTCCTAAAATATGTCTTTGAATTTTTACGATATCAGCAGTGGAAATACCATTTGTCGGCTCGTCATTCCGTTTTGACTTTACGGAAAATTCACTGTTTAAATTTAAATCTCCAAACAGATAAGAACCTGTACTTCCAGTAACGGTTTGTCTCATCATCAAACTGTTGTTGTAGAGTTCAACATCAGCTTTAGCAGTGAGTTCACCGTTTTCAGTTCTGATTAAACCATTAACTTTTCCAGTAGCTGTGGCTGGATTCGGACAAATATTCTGATTATCCTGAACGATAATTGTCGTAACACAATAATCCTTATTTCCTTCCTGGTCTTCGACCCACATTTGTACTGTAATCGTTAATTCATCTGATTTTTGATTAATAATAAAATCATCACAGCATACCCTTAGGCTTCTTTTACTAGTATCGCCATTAAAATAAAATTTTAGTTTATTGGCAGGAGTACAATTATCAAAGCTGTTACGATCCAGATCTTTAGCCCAGATATCTACACAACCACTGCTTGGCATTGGTACTGTAATAATACCCGGTAAGCAATATGGCGTTGGTGCTTTGCAATCTTTAATTTCAAATAAAGAACAACACTGCGAAAGATTTCCACAACCATCTTCAACATAAAAACAAATTTTATGAACTCCAATCGGGTAAGTACCACTGGCGTCAAATGGATTGTTTACATTATCAGCAGACGGATTATTACGAATGCTTGGTTTTATACCCAAAGCCATTTCTCTTTGCGTTAATTTGCCAACATTATAATCAAAAGACCCATTATTAAACAAATCTATTTTGTACTCTGTCAACAACCAATCAGAAGGTGTACAAGAATCAGATGCTGTAACCGTTAAGCGGATATGACCAGAACAAAGTCCGGTAGAAGTATTAAGAACTGCTGGTTCGCAAGCACCTACATTACAAGTTACAACTGGTTTTACCTGATCGCGTACTTTAATCACCTGAGTAAACTGCCATCTTCCGATTTCGGGATTAATATTAGGATCATACTGACACCAGTCGATTACAACCCATTTACGAAGAATTTTATAACACGCATCTGGTTCGATATTAAAGATTTCATCAAAATGTTCAATAGCCAAAAGATTGCAATGATTTCTGGCGCCGTTGACGACTTGAGGACGACCTAATAATGGATTATTCGGACTGATATCGGCACCACATCCATTGATATAGGTACCTAAACCAGCACAATCTGGCCAGATGATATCGTCATTGGTATCACAATGATTTCCTCTGTTGATATAGAATGGATCGCAGTTTACAACCCAGATCGTTTGTGTAGCACTTACCACCAGGCCATTAGGCCCTTTCGCAGTGATATCTCTAAGTATTCTACCCTGACCACAGGTTCTGAGATCTCGTACGTTGATTTCAGGCGTTACAGAACAAGACGTCAATACATATCCGTCAAAACCCCAGGTCAATTCATAGGTTCTGTCAGGATGTGCTGCATCATATAAGCTCCTGTAATAATCACAGGCAATATTTGGTGCAGGTTGTAATTGCGGAGGTAAGCCGCCGACATATCCTGGATATCCGGTAATTAAATTTCGATCACAATAATAGTTGCATACCACGTCGGTAGTTTTGACTTTGGCTCTTGTAGAAAGATCAGAAACCACTCTACCAAAAGTTGCATCAGATGGACTTTTCAGTCTGTCCACATCAAACCAGAAATTACAACTGATCACAATGTCAGGTGGAGCTACAACTGTAGGTATGCTTTTATCCTGAACTTCTACTTCGATCATACAATCGCTGTAATGACCAAATAAAGCACCACCCGGATCCATCGTACCCGGTCTTACAGGACCAGAACCCGGATCAGCATCAAATACGCGGAATACAACCATGATGGTCTTTCCTGCATCGCTGCAACAGAATTTGACATGATCGTCAAAGTAAACCTGGTTACCGACGATTGTATTATCATCATCACCATTGGTTCCATTGCAGGATACTTTATTGTCTTTTGTACTTCCATTATTGGTTCCTAATAAATCATCCATGCGAATCGCTTTATAGAATAAATGCGGCTTGCAATTATCGAATGATCCATTATTAAATGAACTGGCGAATACTTTAGCTGTATTATCACCAGGATTTTGTCCTCCTGTTATTGATACCACAGTTTTTTGAATACATACAGAGTTTGGAGGAGTATTATCTTGTACATTGAGGACAACTCTTTTTTCGGTAATGTTACCGCAGCAGTCCTCTGCAACAATATAAGCGTTTTGGATACCAAGAGGAAGATTTACCACGACATAACCTGAAACATCATTACCCAATACGGTACCATTTTCAACGCGTACGGTGTAATGTAATTCATTTGAACAGTTGTCAACCAACCATGCTGGAGCAACATCCCAACGACCTTCGCATTTCCAGATATCAGTATTGACAACAAGACTATCCGGGTAAAGGACCTTTGGTGGTATATTGTCCATTACTTTAATAATTTGATTTGTATCTTTTACTTCACCGGTACACCAGTTGAGTAAAGTCCAAATCCTTAATATTTTATAGCATCCAACAGCACCTGCATTACAACCAGGTTTACCGATATCGATTCTAATATCTCTGAATGTCGCAGCAATATTGGAACAACCAGCATTACCCGGATATCCGGTACCAAACCACTGGATGTATTGATTATCATTCCAGCAAGTGTTGTGTGCAGGATAATAGGCATTATATGGACTTGGATGACCTGTGTAATTACCAGCATCAATACAATTCCATCCTAAAACTCTGGGAGTTCTAAGACCTGAACCAATCCATACAACAGAATCTAATAAATAACCATCTACGCAAGTTGGAGCTGGAAGTAAATGAGCACTGATATTTAAACTTCTGTTAGCTTTTTTATCACAGCTCAATGCATCAGCATGACCTATTCCGGGCAATCCATCATAATGTAATGGATAGGTAATCGAATTCAGATCGCCTAAGCTCACGGTAATACGTTGTTTACAAGTATCTTTATTACCCGATTGATCAGCAACTACAAAACATCTTATTATAATTTTGTCATAACCTGCATCACAGGATCCTTTTGTGACAATATCATAATACGATGAAGTATAAGAACCGCAAGCTTCACTAATAAGTGCCAAACCCGTGTTAATAGGATCAGTACTTTCGTAACAAGCGATGGTAACATCTTCCGGACATCTCATTTGTGGAGGAAGTTTATCTTCCACATTGGCAGTACCCCAGCAACTATTTCCAGTATATGGGTTAGTGACAATGAGTTTTAATTTTTTACCAATTTGTCCTGCACCGATTTGCGGATAATGTCTGACAGGATCCAGATCGATTAGTGCATTGGTATTCCAGTCTCTGGCTTCCACAGTATAACCACCAACACAACCAATGTTGTTGGAACCTGCTAATACCATTTCAGGTGTAATTGTGGCACCGCAATTTTCATCCAGAGAAATCTGGATATTGTTATCACAGGCAATGGCACCTTGTGTTACGGCAGTGTTAATACCAAACTCACCAATGGCAAATCCAAGAGCTGCCGGATCTACATTGAGTGTGATCGATGTCAGCATGCAATTATTGCCAGTAGTATAAAATCCGTAATACTTTGCACCCGCCAAACCAGTTACAGGTATCGGTCCACTATTTGTACCATCATTAGCCTGAGCAGACACAGAGTGTGTGCCAAAGCTATTGGGTTCGATATACAAATAAAACGCCCTGGTATTCGGTGGCAAAGTAATGGTAACTGTAGTGCCACCAAAAGCCGAAGTATACACATCACCAGCATAACCATGGCTCCATGTAGCCCAACCATTTCCTATTCTAACATGGTTCAAACCTGTTGAGAAGGTAATTGCTGATGGGCATTCATTACTTGCCGACACAGTTGTTTCAGAATTAAACAGAGGTCTTGAGTCATTGACAAATTTGAACATCGGGATTCCTCCTAAAAATGCAGGAGGCGCGTTAGTTCCGGGGGATCCGTCAAATACGATTCCACCAAAAGCGGTGGAGAGAGAGAAGAAAAAGGCAAACACACTCACAGATAGTCGCCACTTTTCTTTAAATAAGCTTAGTTTCAGTCTTTTCATACAATACATTTTCGGTTTTTAATAAATAACATCACAAAATTTTTTGCTTCGTAGAATAAAACATTTCCCCCGTGATCTTTTGCACTGCAAAAAATTCGGTGAGAAATGAGTTTTGTGAGTTAGAGAAAATGGTATTGAATGAAGATTTTGTCCATATAGTCTCGACTATATTTCCATATACTTCACCCAAAAAGACATTTGGTTCTGATGTCTTAATTGAGTTATTGCAACAATAGAAAATGAAAAAGGCAGTGGTAAATCAATTGCATGAATTGAGACCAAATGACATTACATCAGCTCTTGTTACGGTACAATGTTCCGATGATTTAAACGATCCTGCAAAGGTTTTCTTAAATATTTGTTCGGATAATATTTAAAAAACAAGCATTCAGATGATAACAGGTTTACACCCCTGAAGAATATCTAATATGAAAATTGACGAAATGAAGATGCATTCGATGAATACATCAGTATCAAACTATTTTTTAAAATCGCAGAGAAGAATGTAACAAGAGTTTTTGCGATTATGATGATAAAAGATGTGAAATAATCATGCCAAATGTGATTTAGGGTCTTACATTTTATTACATTAAAAAATAAAAATTTATAATTGGGGATATTTGATTGATTTAAAAATTATCAGATTATACTATATATTTGAGATCAAATTTTTTACTATGCATATACTCTTCATTTTGATTACCGGAGCCATTGCCGGATGGCTGGGAAGCCTGATTTTTAAAGGCAGCAGCCTGGGTATTATCGGCAATATCGTCATTGGCGTTTTGGGTAGTATTGTAGGCTACTGGCTCCTGGGCAAGCTGGGTATCTTCCTCGGTGGCGGTCTTATCGGATCCATTCTTACCGCAGCTATTGGAGCAATAGTTATACTCGTAATTATTCAGATCATTACGGGGAAGAAATGACAATTATTAATTAACAATGCTTGCCTGCCGAAGGTAGGTACAATTAACAATGTACAATTAACAATGTACAATTAACAATGTACAATTAACAATGTACAATTATCAATGTACAATTAACAATGTACAATTAACAATGTACAAATCAATATCAATGACGTAATAGAAATTTAGCATTGATCTAACTTCAATTCCGGCTTGATTGATATTATTCTCAGCAAAGTCGACCAACCATTCAATTTCTTCTATTGTTAAATTACCTTCGTATCTATCGTTCTCTCTTATATCGATCATAAATGATTAGAGGTCTTCTAATCCCTCAAAATCCGAAATTTGGTTTTCATTTATATCCTCTAATTCATCAAGATCTGATAAAGCAAAGGTAGCATCGGTGTAATCTCCATTATTAAAACTGATTTCCATTATTTCTCTTAAAGAACCATAATCACCGGCTCGTTCTAGCCAAGCTATGATGGTATCAGTATGATCAATAGTATCAATCTTTAATTCATATAGAGTTTCATAGCATCTTCCTTATGCACGGTATCCACAACAGAATATTTAATTAAGCAAACTAAGGTTTTATTGTTTAATTATTTTTCCTCTTTGCAAAACACTTGTTGTACATCTTATTTGATAATAATAAAAACCAGGGTGTATGCTCTTGAAATCGAAAGTGTGATTTGTCAATGTAGCATTTAAGGTTTTTGAAAAAATGATAATTCCATCCTGGGTTATTAAATTAAACTGTATATCTTTCTGTCCTTTAGGATCAAAATTCAATTCAATCTGATCTATCACTGGGTTAGGAAAAATTTTAACTGGCTTTAAAATATTAGATTTTGTCCATGTTATCTGCGGGGATAAGATGGTACTATCACAAATCGTAGCTTCGTCCATACGATATAAAGGGAAAAAAGGCATGGCCCCCCCGTGTAAATTTGGTAATTTAAGTCCATGTTGTACAAAATTACAATCTTTACCAGGTAAATCGGGTTCCATAATTACATGGATATCATTCGAACCATTTAAAGCACCTATATAAATTCTGCAATCAGGACCCAATTGTGCAAACACAAAATAATTAAAAAATGGAGGATTTGGACTTGCTATGCCATCAAAAGTGGCAATTAGTGTTTTAGACTTTTCCAATTCATTTGAAGTTAAATCAAACTGGTAAAGTTTCTCAAATGCGCATACATAAGCAAACCTAGAATTGGGTGAAATGGCCAGTCCTCCATAAAAATATTTCCCGGTCAATTTTACTGTCTTCTTATTACTCAGTAGTCCCGTATTCCTATCAAAATCAAATACACTTAATCCGTCCTCCTGATTATAATGAGCATATTTTTTCCCATCTGGACTAAAACAGGCACCTGATTGTTGGCGTGCATTAAATGTATCATTAATTGTTTGAAAAAATGGCCCATAAATACTATCCTCCTTTATCCAAAACCTCATAAATTCAGGTCGTTCATATACAGTACTCATCAACCACCAATCATTGCCATTGTGATGTTTAATAGCCGCTAATGCTCTAGGGGCTAATTCAGGATTTGAAATTAAGCTCTGATTTTTTCTTGTAACTATCCATTTATTACTTCCATTTTCTTTTTCAATTTGAGTATAAAATAAATCGGTAACCCGAATGGTCGAATTTGGATGTGGGGTCCATCCCAATCTCTCATGAAACATATAATAGGCATCTTTCTTCCCAGGATGTGGGAGGCAAACTAGACTTTGATGACCTGAGATATAAAAATCCGGACAATATTCATCATGAATTTCACCAGGATTTAATTGTTCTCCATTTTGTAAAATTTTATGATCCCTTCCTCTTATTTCACAAGCATTGCTATAAAAAATCAACTCACCGGTTTCATCGCAAATTGAAATCGTAGGTCCATGGATATACATGTTTGCAATTTCTTTTTCAATGCTCAATTTTCCGTTGTTAAAATTCAATATCATAGCATCCTTATCCGGATCAGAAAATACCCATTGATAGTCGAATTTCGACTGTGTAAAAAGTGATGTTAAAAAAAGAAATAACCATGTAGTCAATATGATTATTTTTCTTATATTAATTGAAGTATTATTTTTGAACATAAAGCTTTCTTGATATAGGCTCGTGATCGTAAAAACTAATTTTCACAAAATAAATACCATCCTTTAATCCTTCCAATGTAATAGATGGTTTAATGTCATTACAATTAATTTGTCTAATAATTACGCCTGTAGAGGAATATATTTGAACTTCCTCAATTTTAAGGCCTATATCATTAAAAAACCTGAAAGAATTGGTTGCTGGATTGGGAACAAGATTCATATTTTCATACCTGATATTTGATTTAGTATTACTTACAATTGGCTGAGCAAGATTACAACTGTCATCTACAAAATTCCTATAACCATATATAGATAATAAACTCCTTGCTCTAAAAGTTGCAATTCCACCTTCTTTTGGACAAAGTTCAGCTATGGATACTAAAGTACTTGAATCTGATTGACCCAGTACAACGAATTTTGACATCAAATTATCTATGAAAATCCGGTTGACTTCTCTTTAGAGCTGGCCCAGCAGTTTTTTGATTTTTCGCTGTTCCTTCGAAGATAATAAGTCAATTCTACCGGGATATTCTTTTGCTTTTAGCTTTCTATAGAAAAAACTCACAGACATTCCTGATTCGATGGCAAGGTCTTTTCTGGTTTTTGCTTTGCCGTCACCAGGTTCGGGATTCGAAGTATCTTTTATAGGTGGATCTAAGTTTTTCATAATGGTAAAGATGTAATTGAAATATATTATTGCATGCAAACAAGTATTACGCAATACCAATAAAAGGTATTGAGATAACATGAAGAGATCGGGCAAGCCGAATGTTATTTTTTCAACAAATTGTAAACTTGACTCCGGATGAGTTCTGTTGGAAATAAAATCACCAAGTCACGATGTCACAAATTAACACTCTCCTAACCGCTTTCGCGTTTATCCGTCTGCCTGCGGAATCGTTCGTTCATCTACGTAATCCTAAAAACTGTGTTATCCTAAAACTGTGTAATCTGTGCTTCTTATTTCAATTTCTCGATATCCTTTTTCATACTTTGCAGCATGTACAGGATATTATCCATATTGGGATCTTCCGGTTTTTGATCAGAGATATTGAGCGTACATACAAATTCCCAGATTTCCAGGATATCACTTGCTTTTACATCATAAGCCTGGTATTTGAGATTGTCTGAATGCAGACTCAGTCCATATCCTTTTTTATAGACGCGTTTATAGACGATGCCTTCATCGCGGGTGATCAATACATAAGTCGTACCATCGCGGATGTCTTTAAGGTATTCTACATATTTTGCAACCACATAACAGCCATCGGTAAGGGGCGGCATGGAATCTCCTTTAATTGGAAATGCCCGCATTTTACCGGTGACATGAAAAGGCAAATTGATCAACGGAAGTTTTTCGATAAATTCAGGATCGGCGTATCCTCTCAGGTATCCTGCAGATGCCGTTACAGTCAGCACTTCTACCTGGTCTTTGTTTTCCTTATCCACCACTATCGGAAAAAGCAAACGGTTTTCTTCAATCTTTATCAGTGCCTTAGGATCAATGGTGCTCAGTTCACATTTTAACAAGGCATCAATGGCAATATGAAACAGATTGGAAAGCCGGATTAAAATATCAATGGGTGGATCACACCGGGCTTCTTCATAAGATCCTACCCGGGCCCGGGTAATTTGCAATTCATCGGCCAACTGAGTCTGCGACCAGTTTTTTAAAGATCGCAGATGCCTGATATTCCTGGCTATTTTTGACATGCTAAAATTATTAGCACAAATATACTAAATAATCTGGTAGCTTTGTTTTCTGAATAAAAATATCGCACATTTTTTTTTTTGGAAAAACTACGCATATCATGGACAGACATATTGTTCATCTGGATCTGGACTCCTTTTTTGTATCGGTCGAACGACTGATCAATCCCGCACTGGAAGGTAAACCGGTATTGGTCGGTGGCAGCAGCGACCGCGGAGTCGTTGCATCCTGCAGCTATGAAGCCCGGAAATTTGGCATCCACTCCGCTATGTCTATGCGTATGGCCAGGCAATTATGTCCGGATGCAATTGTCGTACGCGGCGATCACGGACAGTATAGCAAATACTCCGATATCGTTACCGAAATCATCCGCGAAGCGGTACCCCTGTATGAAAAACCATCCATCGACGAGTTTTATATCGACCTCAGTGGTATGGATCGCTATTTCGGATGTTATAAACTGGCTACAGAATTGCGCCAAAAAATTACCAGAGAAACCAATCTGCCCATTTCTTTTGCCATGTCCTGTAATAAAACAGTATCCAAAGTTGGCACCGGAGAAGCAAAACCCAATGGACAAAAAGAAATTCCATCCGGCACTGAAAAACATTTTCTCGCTCCGCTGTCTGTTAAAAAAATTCCCATGGTAGGCGATAAAACCTATCAGCTCCTGCGGGGCATGGGCGTGTTGTGGATACGTACATTGCAGGAAATGCCGGCCGAACTGATGGAGCAAGTTTTGGGACAAAACGGAATGCTGATCTGGAAAAAAGCAAATGGCATCGACAATACTCCGGTGATCCCGTATTCAGAAAATAAATCTATCTCTACCGAACGTACATTCGACAAAGACACGATTGATGTCATCGCATTAAAAGGAATACTCGTTGCGATGGCAGAAAAACTTGCCTTTCAGTTGCGCAGTGAAAAAAAACTAAGCGGTTGTGTGACTATAAAAATCCGATATTCCGATTTTAATACTTATACCGTACAGTCACGAGTTCCCTATACTTCTCTTGATCATGTCCTCATCGGCAAAGCAAAAGAACTATTTGATAAACTATATCAAAAACGAATGCTCATCCGGCTTATCGGTATAAAATTCAGCCACCTGGTACAGGGACACCACCAGATTGATTTATTCGAAGACAGCGTCGAACAAATTCAACTCTACCAGGCGATGGATAAAATACGGAAACGATTTGGCAAAGAAGCAGTGAGAAGAGCGGTAGCAATTAATAATTAACAATGTACAATTAACAATGTACAATTAACAATGTATAATTAACAATGTACAATTAACAATGTACAATTAACAATGTACAATTAACAATG
>CAZALD010000006.1:136688-140505 GCA_964486185.1 uncultured Saprospiraceae bacterium | reverse complement strand
TGTACAATTAACAATGTACAATTAACAATGTACAATTAACAATGTACAATTAACATTGTGCGATTAACAAATCAGGAAGAGAATGTAAAAAGAGAAAGGATGGTGCCTTTGTGGCAAAAATGCAATGAATAAAAAATATGAGAGAAAAAGAAAATAATACACTATAGCTATATATGGATCCAAGACAAATTCAGATAAAAGATTTCAGTTATGAATTACCGGATGAAAGAATAGCAAAATTTCCTTTATCAGAGCGGGATGCCAGTAAGTTATTGATTTATAAAAATAAAGCAATCACAGAAGATATCTATAAAAATCTACCTGAGCATTTACCCCCGTCTTCGTTGCTCATATTTAATAATACACGTGTTATACATGCCAGATTATTATTTGAAAACTCCAAATCGGAAATTATCGAACTGTTTTGCCTGGAACCGGCAGAGAATCATGCAGAGTTGATAACGGCTATGTCTTCTGTTGAAAAAGTACAATGGAAATGCCTTGTCGGACGGATGAATAAATGGAAAGAAAAACGGTTACAAATACTAAATGGATCCATTAAATTAAGTGCAGAACTTGTTGACCGGAAGGATGGAAATTATATTGTAGAGTTTCAATGGCAACCTGGATCTATGAGTTTTGCAGAAATAATTGAATGCACAGGTCAGATGCCAATCCCCCCTTACCTTAAAAGAAAAAGTGAAGTTGTGGATGAAACCCGGTATCAAACGATTTTTGCTGATGAAAAAGGATCCGTGGCGGCACCAACAGCAGGACTTCATTTTACGAAAAGCATATTGGATAAATTAAAATTAAAACAGATTAAGACTGATTTTGTGACATTACACGTGGGTGCCGGAACGTTTAAACCTGTTACTTGTACAGATTTAGGACAACATGAAATGCATTCTGAATGGATTCACGTTACTAAAAATACCCTGTTAAACATAATTGAGCATCTTACTAACCCGGATAATAATCTGATTGCGGTTGGTACGACATCAATGCGTACATTGGAGACATTGTATTGGATGGGAATAAAGGCAGATAAACAACAACGAAATAGTTTACAGGATATTGAAATTAAGCAGTGGGATGCTTATGAATTATCCGGAACCATGTCAACCATTGATGCGATGAAGAAATTACTTGATTGGATGCATAGTAAGCAAACAGAAAGTTTGACATGTAAAACCCGGATCATGATTGCCCCACCTTATCAGCTTAAGATGGCAGATGCATTAATAACGAATTTCCATCAGCCGGATTCAACTTTGTTATTATTGGTAGCAGCAGTAGTTGGTGAAGAGTGGAAACATATTTATCAATATGCATTGAATCATAATTTTCGCTTTTTAAGTTATGGCGATGGCAGTTTGTTATTTACCGGTACTAAGAAATAAAATGAAATATTGATGATGATCTACGCTACAAATGTTGGATGATAATATAATACAATGGCATACCAATGGTAATGTTAAATGGAAAGCTGACTCCAAGCGCCATGGGTACGTATAAACCCGGGTCTGCTTTTGGTGCTGCAAGGCGCATAGCTGCAGGGACTGCAATATAGGAGGCACTGGCGGCAAGTATAGCAAAAATAAAGCGGTTACCGGGATCTGCTGTAACCATTTGACTTAAATAAGCGACGACTGAGCCATTAAATGCCGGAATAACGATGGCAAAAATAGAAACATACATTCCATATTTCATAAATGCTGAAAACCGCTTTGCAGTTACCATTCCCATTTCTAATAAAAAGATTGCAAGAAAACCCTTGAAAATATCGGTAGTAAAAGGTTTAATTCCTTCAGCTTGTTTGGTATCAGCGATTAGACCTATAAATAAACTTCCGAGAATCATTAATACCGATCCATTGGTAAAGGAATGTTGAATAACAGATTTTAAATTGATCTCATCTTTGCGTTCTTTATCATATTGCATCATCAGAATAAAACCGACAATAATTGCCGGAGATTCCATTAAAGCCATCACGGCAACCATATGACCTCCAAACTCAATTTGCTGAGACTCAAGAAACGAGGCTGCTGCAACAAAGGTCACTGCACTAACTGAGCCGTAAGCGGCAGCAACGGCACCTGAATCGCTGATACTCAATTTTCTTTTTAAAATAAAAAAAGTATAGACAGGAATAGCGGCTGAAATAAATAATCCAAAAAGCAAAGAATAAATGATCTCGGCATTAAACCCACTGTGAGCTAATTCTTGTCCTCCGCGAAAGCCTATGGCAAATAAAAGATAGAGAGAAATAAATTTACCGGATGAAGCTGGAATTTCCAAATCGCTATTAACCAGGGTAGCCAGAATTCCAAGAATAAAGAACAGCAACATCGGATTAGTAAGATTGGATATCAGTATTTCAAAGTCCATAAAAAGTATAGCTTAGTTAAGTTAAATTTGTATGTTCAGATTTCTAAAAGATTAAAAGCTTAAATATACATTTCATTGACAATATAAAGACTATTTAATTTTAGTCTTCAATCATGTGATACACTGGCGCGTTCAAGGCGGTCATTAATGGATTTTCCTAAGCCAATATCTGGTAATCGTTCTGCGACGATGATATCAAGATTTAAATCATCCAGCTTATGCAAAGCAGCATATAGATTTGCAGCAGCTTCGTTTAGATCACCACCCGGAGAAAGTATTTCCTGATGAAAAATTTCTGGTGAATTATATTTAGTTTGAAATGAAAGAACCCCGATTTTTCTGTCGCCAAATTTTAACATGGAATCTGTGACATCCATTGTCATATGCAGGGGTGTCGATGGAGAATAATGTTTGGCCAGCATACCCGGTGCATCGGGTGCAATTTCTTTTTTGTTTTTTATTTGTAAGGGACCAGTAGTATTTTCGATTTCTTCAATTGTTAATGCACCTAAACGATAGATCAACGGATTATCATCTTCAAATCCAATAATCGTAGATTCAATTCCTTTAGGACATTCACCACCATCCAGAACCATTTTTAATTGTGAATTAAAATAACGGGCCACATGTTGAGCTGTCGTAGGACTGATCCTGCCAAAAGGATTGGCACTGGGTGCTGCAAGCGGAAAATCAATACACTCCAGTAACTTTAATGTAAGTGAATGATTGGGTACTCTGACAGCTACTGTATCTTTTCCTGAAGTAATCCAGTCGGGAATATGTTCTTGTTTTTTTAAGACTAAGGTGAGTTCACCCGGCCAAAATGTTTCTGCCAATAATTTAGCCATAGGAGGTACAAAACTTGCTATCTTGTTTAATTCAGTTTTGGATTTTATGTGAACTATTAGCGGATTAAAAAGCGGCCTTTTTTTAAGATCGTATATTTTGAGAATGGCTTGTTTATTAAATATATTTCCGGCCAGGCCGTATACAGTTTCTGTTGGGATGGCTACGAGTTCTCCCAGGCTTAAGAGCTCGGCTGCTTTATGAATGTCTTTTGAGACCAGTGTCATTAATGATAATTACAATGCAAAAGTAGTATTATTTGGAAACTGAGGTCTGCTTAAAAACCTATGTCAGGATTTATTCACAATTTCTTTTGACTAATTGTAGTATAAAGCTTCTTAAATATAGATTCTTCCATTCTCCGAAGATGACATACTTTATTAATAAATAATGTTCCGCCATTCAAAATGAAGAATACCCAAAATCGAAAGAATAAATTATAATAAACTGCATTGCCCCAGCATTTGGATCGCACCTACGGTGTACTGGACTTGCGGCAAAATAATAATTTAGAGATGGTATAAGGTCAACCCATTTTAGGGATTCCAACTTTTCACTTTTCCTGCCTGCCGCAGGCAGG